>CAWHEK010000028.1:0-70383 GCA_963828325.1 uncultured Acidobacteriaceae bacterium | reverse complement strand
TTCCGCGGCACATGTGAGGGGCGGTTGGCGGTCGGGTTTCCCACAGAATTCACGACTTTCCACAGACCGGGGCACTTGAATCTAACCCCTTGAAAATGCTAATCTTCCGGAGTTGCAGACCTCAGATCTGCGATGGTGTAAGGAATTTGCATCTTAGAGTGGCGTGTGCTACTCTAACAAAGTTAGTGTGAGCAGTGGAGCCTCCCGGTGGCCGTTGGGCCTGCCCGATCCGAGATCGGAAACTTTAGAGTCTTGGATTTGAGGGAAGTGGGAAGCTGGTTCGTTGGGTCAAACGAGTTTTGCACGACGTGCACCGTTAAGCCCCTGTAGGTAATCCCTAGAGAGAACAAGCCATTGCATGACCCGGGAACTAGTTTCCCGCAATCCCGCTGAGCGGGATTGAGCAATTTTTGCTGGTCGCTCTTTGATTTTTTGCGCAGTGCGAACGGGTTATCCACAGTGGTTCAGGCGGATTCTTTCCTTGACCTGAGACACGGACTTTGATAACTTCAGAAGGTTCGCGCAAAAACGCCGAGGTCCGCTGTGCTAGCGGAGAAATCAGGCGATGCGCACCAAGTTCGAGGACAGCTGGACGCAAGTCCAGACCTCGATCCAAGGGATACCGCTTAGGCGGACCATCCTTAAGGATCTTTGACAAATTGGTTGAACATGCCAGTCGTGAGATGTGATCGAGTTTGGTTCGGTCATTCTCACAAGTAAGGTGCCTGCGTCCTTCGCGAGAAGATACGCAGGCCGGTCGCCCCAATTCGACCTCCGTCGGAGAGGGACGACATCAGGTTTCAAACGAGAGTTTGATCCTGGCTCAGAATCAACGCTGGCGGCGTGCCTAACACATGCAAGTCGAACGAGAAAGTGGTAGCAATACCATGAGTAAAGTGGCGCACGGGTGAGTAACACGTGACTAACCTACCCTGGAGTGGGGGATAACTGAGGGAAACCTTAGCTAATACCGCATAATACCCACGGGTCAAAGGAGCAATTCGCTCTGGGAGGGGGTCGCGGCCGATTAGTTAGTTGGCGGGGTAACGGCCCACCAAGACGATGATCGGTATCCGGCCTGAGAGGGCGCACGGACACACTGGAACTGAAACACGGTCCAGACTCCTACGGGAGGCAGCAGTGGGGAATTTTGCGCAATGGGGGAAACCCTGACGCAGCAACGCCGCGTGGAGGATGAAGTCCTTCGGGACGTAAACTCCTTTCGATCGGGACGATAATGACGGTACCGGAAGAAGAAGCCCCGGCTAACTTCGTGCCAGCAGCCGCGGTAATACGAGGGGGGCGAGCGTTGTTCGGAATTATTGGGCGTAAAGGGTGCGTAGGCGGCTTGGTAAGTCTTATGTGAAATCTATGGGCTCAACTCATAGACTGCATGAGAAACTGCCGGGCTCGAGTGTGGGAGAGGTGAGTGGAATTCCCGGTGTAGCGGTGAAATGCGTAGATATCGGGAGGAACACCTGTGGCGAAAGCGGCTCACTGGACCACAACTGACGCTGATGCACGAAAGCTAGGGGAGCAAACAGGATTAGATACCCTGGTAGTCCTAGCCCTAAACCATGATTGCTTGGTGTGACGGGTACCCAATCCCGCCGTGCCGTAGCTAACGCGTTAAGCAATCCGCCTGGGGAGTACGGTCGCAAGGCTGAAACTCAAAGGAATTGACGGGGGCCCGCACAAGCGGTGGAGCATGTGGTTCAATTCGACGCAACGCGAAGAACCTTACCTGGGCTCGAAATGTTGTGGACCGGGGTAGAAATATCCCTTCCCCGCAAGGGGCCGCAATATAGGTGCTGCATGGCTGTCGTCAGCTCGTGTCGTGAGATGTTGGGTTAAGTCCCGCAACGAGCGCAACCCTTATCTTCAGTTGCTACCATTTAGTTGAGCACTCTGACGAAACCGCCTCGGATAACGGGGAGGAAGGTGGGGATGACGTCAAGTCCTCATGGCCTTTATGTCCAGGGCTACACACGTGCTACAATGGCCGGTACAAACCGTCGCAAACCCGCGAGGGGGAGCTAATCGGAAAAAGCCGGCCTCAGTTCGGATTAGAGTCTGCAACTCGACTCTATGAAGCTGGAATCGCTAGTAATCGCGGATCAGAACGCCGCGGTGAATACGTTCCCGGGCCTTGTACACACCGCCCGTCACATCACGAAAGTGGGTTGCACTAGAAGTCGGTGAGCCAACCGCAAGGGGGCAGCCGCCCAAGGTGTAATTCATGATTGGGGTGAAGTCGTAACAAGGTAGCCGTAGGAGAACCTGCGGCTGGATCACCTCCTTTCTAAAAGAGAAAAGATGGCGTGAGCATCTTTCCGCGATAGCGGACTGCTCCCGATGAGAATCGGTTGCAGCGGATGCCATAGCTATCAACCCCGTAACTGCCGTCCCTGACGGTCGATACGGGAGCCCTGATCGGGCCTTCTTTGCTTGATCACCATCCTGCGATGGTCACGAGCGGCGTAGCCGCTCAGCATGTTCAACCTTGTCCTCGAAACTATTTTGAGAATGAACGAGGAAATGCGCGAGAGCCGCCGGGCTCCCAGTCGTGGCAAGCTCTGACACGGGCCTGTAGCTCAGTTGGTTAGAGCGCACCCCTGATAAGGGTGAGGTCGGTAGTTCGACTCTACCCAGGCCCACCATCCTTTGAAGTGGGGCTGTAGCTCAGCTGGGAGAGCGCGTGCTTTGCAAGCATGAGGTCACCGGTTCGATCCCGGTCAGCTCCACCAACATTCTCATTCGCTGTATCTGGCTCGCCGCCATAAGAAAACAACATGATTTTTTGTTGTTGGAATATGTGGCGCCGACCCAGAGACAGGCCGGCCAGCCTTTCGGGGCTGGTTTTGGCAGGTTTCAAGAGCCTCAGGGCTCGGCTTCTTCAGCAAAAAAGAGGAAGCGACGATGTTTGACAACGAAATAGATTGGGTAACGCGTTTGGAGCAATGGCGTGTCCGCCGTGAGGCGTGCAAGCCGTGTTGACTCCGAGCGTGTTAAAAATACAAGGCCGAGCACATGCGAGTTAGTGCAATTAACTAACTCAGGCAAGTGTTCAAGTAAGAAGAGTGTCTTTAGGAGTGCGACTCGGGAGCGCGTGAGCGCGAGCCGAGTTGTTCTCAGGCGGATTTATACACAGATTGACTTTGATCAGGACCGCGGCGACGCGGCTCCCTGCGCTGGAGTTAATTCTATGGTCAAGCTACTAAGGGCGCACGGTGGATGCCTTGGCAGAGACAGGCGATGAAGGACGTGGCAAGCTGCGATAAGCTTCGGTGAGCCGCACACAGGCGTTATAACCGGAGATTTCCGAATGGGGAAACCCTCCTAGGCAAACCCTAGGAACACCCTGCTGAATTCATAGGCAGGAGTGAGCGAACTCAGGGAAGTGAACCATCTCAGTACCTGAAGGAAAAGAAAGAAACCTCGATTCCGATAGTAGTGGCGAGCGAAATCGGAACAGCCCAAACCCGTAACATTTCGGTGTTTCGGGGGTTGTAGGGTCCGCAACAGTAGAGTTACCAATCTGGTTGCTAGCCGAATCCTCTGGAAAGGGGAGCCAAAGAGCGTGACAGGCGCGTAGGCGAAAGCAGTCCAGACTCGAAGCGGATACCTGAGTAAGGCGGGGCACGTGAAACCCTGCTTGAATCTACGGGGACCATCCCGTAAGGCTAAATACTAGTCTCTGACCGATAGTGAACCAGTACCGTGAGGGAAAGGCGAAAAGAACCCCGTCGAGGGGAGTGCAAAGTACCTGAAACCGTGTGCCTACAAGCAGTGGGAGGGCTATGCCCGCAAGGGAATGCCTGACCGCGTGCCTATTGCATAATGAGCCGGCTAGTTATTCTTGTCAGCAAGGTTAAGCGTAAGCGAGCCGCAGCGAAAGCGAGTCTGAACAGGGCGTTCAGTTGGCAGGAATAGACGCGAAGCGGGATGATCTACCCATGGCCAGGTTGAAGGTGGGGTAACACCCACTGGAGGACCGAACCGGTGTTTGTTGAAAAAAGCTCGGATGAGCTGTGGGTAGGGGTGAAAGGCTAATCAAATTCCGTGATAGCTCGTTCTCTCCGAAATAGCTTTAGGGCTAGCCTCGGATGAATTGCGTTGGTGGTAGAGAGATGGATGGACTAGGGGGCTTTCCGGCTTACTGAATCCAACCAAACTGCGAATGCCAGCGACAACATATCCGGGAGTCAGACGGTGGGGGCTAAGCCTCATCGTCGAGAGGAAAACAGTCCAGACCGCCTGCTAAGGTCCCCAAGTTACGGTTAAGTGGGAAAGGAAGTCGGAACGCTCAGACAGCCAGGAGGTTGGCTTAGAAGCAGCCATCCTTTAAAGAAAGCGTAATAGCTCACTGGTCAAGCGGTCCGGTGCCGACAATACAACGGGGCTAAAACCGTACACCGAAGCAGCGGATGCGTGGCGTAAGCCATGCGTGGTAGGAGAGCATTCTCAACAGCAGTGAAGCCAGACTGAGAAGACTGGTGGAGCGTAGAGAAGAGACCCTGCCGGCATAAGTAGCGATAACGGAGGTGAGAACCCTCCGCGCCGAAAGTCTAAGGTTTCCTGAGGAAGGTTAATCCGCTCAGGGTTAGGCGGTCCCTAAGTCGAGGCCGAAAGGCGTAGATGATGGACATCCGGTTAATATTCCGGACCTCCCAATGTTCGATATCACGATGGGGTAACGCAGAAGGATAAGCAGGCCGTCCTATGGCTATGACGGTCGATGCGCGTAAGCTGGCGCTGGCAGGCAAATCCACCAGAGCAACAGTGAGGCGCAAAGCAGGCCCGTATGGGATTCAGCTGCTGATTTCACGCTGCCGGGAAAAACCTCTAAGGAGAACAAAGGGAACCGTACCCCAAACCGACACAGGTAGACGAGGAGAATATCCAAAGGCGCTCGAGTGAAGGCTCGTTAAGGAACTCGGCAAATTGGCTCCGTAACTTCGGGAGAAGGAGCGCCCGCGTAAGCGGGCCGCAGTGAAGCGCGTACGGCGACTGTTTAACAAAAACACAGGTCTCTGCTAAGTCGAAAACGACGTATAGGGGCTGACGCCTGCCCGGTGCCGGAAGGTTAAAAGGAGAGGTTAGCGCAAGCGAAGCTTTGAATTGAAGCCCCGGTGAACGGCGGCCGTAACTATAACGGTCCTAAGGTAGCGAAATTCCTTGTCGGGTAAGTTCCGACCTGCACGAATGGCGTAACGATCGTACGACTGTCTTAACGAGTTGCTCGGCGAACTTGTAGTACCGGTGAAGATGCCGGTTACCCGCAGCTAGACGGAAAGACCCCGTGCACCTTTACTACACCTTAACTATGGGTTATGGCTCTCGCTGCGCAGGATAGGTGGGAGGCTTTGAGGCCAGATTCTCGGATTTGGCGGAGCCAACGGTGAGATACCACCCTGCGAGTGCTGTGACTCTAACCTCCTCCCGTAATCCGGGAGAGGGACATAGTTAGGCGGGTAGTTTGACTGGGGCGGTCGCCTCCTAAATTGTAACGGAGGCGCGCGAAGCTACTCTCAGGCTGTTTGGAAATCAGCCGTCGAGTGTAAAAGCATAAGAGTGGTTGACTGTGAGACCTACAAGTCGAGCAGGTACGAAAGTAGGCTTTAGTGATCCGGTGGTTCTGTATGGAAGGGCCATCGCTCAACGGATAAAAGGTACGCCGGGGATAACAGGCTGATCAATGCCAAGAGTTCATATCGACGCATTGGTTTGGCACCTCGATGTCGGCTCATCGCATCCTGGAGCTGTAGAAGGTTCCAAGGGTTAGGCTGTTCGCCTATTAAAGCGGTACGTGAGCTGGGTTCAGAACGTCGCGAGACAGTTCGGTCCCTATCTGCTGTGGGCGTAGGAGATTTGCGGGGGGCTGTCCTTAGTACGAGAGGACCGGGATGGACGAACCTCTTGTGTTCCAGTTGTCCTGCCAAGGGCACGGCTGGGTAGCGAAGTTCGGTTGTGATAACCGCTGAATGCATATAAGCGGGAAGCACGCCCCAAGATGAGATCTCCCTGAAGGGCCCAGGAAGACGACCTGGTTGATAGGCTGGGTGTGAAAGCGCAGTGATGCGTGAAGCTTACCAGTACTAATCGCCCGTTTGGCTTTACCATAGAATTAACTCCGCGCAGTAACATGCTCGGATGCTCTTCTAACAAAGCCTTGTCACCCAATCTATTTCGTTTTGATTTTGTTGGCGCCAGATTGCAGTCCGTGTTCCTGACCGTCCGGGGAGAAACCATCCGGGACGATCGAGCGATCGAGCAATCGCCCTTTGCCGGAGTTGGTCAGGCGATGCGGATTTTTCCTCAAGAAAGAGCCGCCCTGCGGAACTCCGAAAAGTGCACCAAGATTGCTAGACCGCGCGTCAGATGTCGCGGCCTACTGCGGGTAACCACCCGCCAAGCGCCATCCAGCATCAAAGGCGAGCACAGAGATCCTTCTCCCGCCACGAAGGCGGGATCAGGATTTCGGCTCGGGGCTCAGACGCCCCGAAAGCGCCTGATTTTGCCGGTGACCATACTGCGAGGGATCACCCGTTCCCATCCCGAACACGGAAGTTAAGCCTCGCTGGGCCGATGGTACTGCACGGGCAACCGTGTGGGAGATTAGGTGATCGCCGGCAATAATTCGACAAGAAGCCCATCCTCCAAAAGGATGGGCTTTTTGCGTTTGGAAATGAATCTCACTCCTGCAAGTGAGCACCCTGTTTCTTGCGATCGTTCGATCTTTTTGCCAGCCCGATCCGCGGAAGAGTCCAGCCTTCGCGCCCCTATAATTGAAAAGGCCGTAACGGGATGATCACGTTGACCTGCGGCCTGTCGCGAAAGTTTTCTTTGAGGATTTTATGGCCGCATTGATTGAAGCCATTACTGTAAAGCGCAAGATGTATTTCGAGTTTGAGAACACTCCTTATTACTGCATGGAAGCAGAGGTTTCAACCCCCACTGCGCGCGGCGGACAAACATTGGTCCGGCTCAAGATGCGCAACCTGCTGACGCGTGCAGTCTTCGATAAGACATTCAAAGCCGGCGATCGATTCAAGGAGCCGGATCTCGAAACCGTCGAGGCCTCGTACCTTTACAGCGACGCCGACGGCTCTTACTTTCTTGACCAGGAGAGCTTTGAGACGCATCCCCTCTCCCCTCAAATGATGGGCGATGCATTGGAATTTCTGGTTGAAGGCGCGCTAGTGCAATTGCACAAGTTCAACGGGAACCCGATTGGCTTGCAGATGCCTGAGAAGGTGGAACTCACCGTCACCTACACAGAACCCGGCGCGCGCGGCGATACCAGCGGCAACGTCACCAAGTTGGCTCGACTTGAGACAGGCCTTGAGATCAAGGCGCCGCTATACATTCAGGAAGGCGAGAAAGTGAAAGTGTATACAGAGACACGCGAGTTCGCGGGCCGCGCCTGATCCGGAAAGCTCTCTTGACGTTCCCGGCCTTACACTGATCGAGTGACTCAACCTGCCACAAAATCCATTCCCATACGCAAACTCCCGGCCCCCGAAAGGAACTCGATGATCGCGCGCTCGAATTTCATCGTCGCAGCTGCGGTTTTCACATTCGTGACTGCGGCAATTATGCCTTCAGCCGCCGCTCAAGCGCAGACCAACCAGCCAGGCGCTGCGCCTGCTCAAGGCACGGCGCCGGAGTTTCATTTCCCCACGCCCGAGGAGCGCGCTGCGATCAATGCTGCCTCTGCGGCTGAGCGCGACCGCGAACTCAAGTTGCTTGGCATTACGGAAATGAAGCCTGGAGTTACAGCCTACGACATCGGGAAGGCAGGCAACGCCAACTACGACGAATCGAATGCCAACCCATATCCCAATCTTCCGCCGCTCCTGGTGATGAATAACGGCGGCAAAGTGAAAACGCCGGCGCAATGGGCTAAACGCCGCAAAGAAATCGAAGCCGCGTTTGATGAGGATGTCTACGGAAAATATCCCGCACACATTCCCGCCGTCACATGGAGCGTAGCCAGTGTGCAGCCGATGACGGTTTCCGGCGTGCCGGCCATCGTAAAGCACATCATTGGCCGGGTCGACAATTCTGAATATCCGGCGATCTCGGTCACGATCGAAGCCGATGTCGTGACCCCGGCGAGCACAAAAGGCACGAAAGTTCCCGTCATCATCGGTGCCGCGTCACTCCGTCCGTTTCGGTTCACGCCGCGCCCGGCAGCGCCGGGGCAAATCGTCCATCGACTTGCGATGCCCGATAATCCTCCCGACCCCGCGAAACTATTGCTCGAAGCCGGTTGGGGATTCGTGGCGCGCAACTCGAGCGCAGTGCAAGCTGACAACGGAGCGGGCCTGGACAAGGGCATCATCGGCCTCGTGAACCATGGCCAACCACGCCAGCTCGACGACTGGGGCGTGCTGCGCGCGTGGGCGTGGGCGGATAGCCGCATCCTCGATTATTTGCAGACCGACCCCGATGTCGACGGAGCGAAGGTCGGCGTAATGGGCCACTCCCGTGGCGGCAAAGGTGCACTGGTAGCCATGGTCGACGATCCGCGTTTCGCGATCGGCTACATTTCTTCGTCCGGCGCCGGCGGAGCGGATCTGTTTCGCCGCAACTACGGCGAGTCGCTGGGCAATCTTTGTGGCGATGAAGAATTCCACTGGTTTGCGGGCAATTTTCTGCGCTACGATGCGGTCGGCCACTCCGCCAACGAGCTGCCCGTCGATAGCCACGAATTCATCGCGCTCCTTGCGCCAAGGCTGGTGTTCATCGGCGGCGGCGCGCTCATCACCACTCCCGAATATGCGCCAGGCGACGCATGGCAGGATGCGCAGGGAATGTTTATTGCCGCCGTAGCAGCCAGCCCGGCGTGGAAGATTCTCGGCCGCGAAGGTCTCGGCATCACGACTTTCCCGCCAATGGGGACTCTGATCGATTCAGGCAAGATCGCATTTCGCCAGCATGAATACGGGCATACGCCCGCGCCCAACTGGCCTTACTTTCTAGCGTTCGCACAAAAACAGTTGTCTGCCAAATAGCGTAGGCGCGCGGCGATGCGCGTTTCTATTTTGCGACTCGCTATGAACCTGCACCGGGCGGAAGGCCGCCCCACTGCCAGAAGCTCAGTTCATGAGCCTGGGTGATCCAGGCGGAGAGCTGTGCATTGGCAAAGCGCTTCACATACGGCACGGCCCAGCCGATGTAGATGCCCGAAGCGACGTCGATGTCTTCCTGAGTCGCACCCGTCGCCTTCGCAAAAATTCCAGGATCTTTCAGACCGGCGATGCAAACCTGGACGAGGCGATGAATTGCGCCATTCTTGTAGCTATAGAGATCGAGGTCGTTGGCCTCAGCTAATTCAGCGATCATGACCAATGGCGCGAGCGCGTAAATGTGGTAGTGCAGAGCACGGCCGGCGCGGGCCATCTCGCGTGGCAGCACGCCGTCGGGCTGGATCCGGTCGACTCCCGCCTTGTAGGAAGCAATACCCCACTCATAGTCGCTGCGGTCGCCAACGGCGATTCCAGCTGCGCAGACGGCAAAGCCAGCCCAGTAGCGGTGATTATTCCATGCGTCACTTTCAGGATTGCTTTCTTTTTGCTCGACATAATCGATGGCGCTTGTCGCGACAGAGCCGAGCCATTTGCGAATCTCTTTATCCTGGTCGGGTGTGCCCGCGCCACTGAGGCGCACTTTGAGATATGCGACCGATACCGCGGCAAGCATCCATTTCTGCTCGTACGATCCCTGGCTCGTGGGCATGGAGCCGGCCCACGCGCGCGCGCGGGCCGCGGCATCAAGCAGCGCGTAGACACACGCGGCGGCAGCGCGGCTGCCATGCGTGCGAAATGCATCGGCGGCCTGCGTGGTCCATTCGCCCAGATGCGTAGGCGCTTCAGTGGCTTTGCGCTCGGCCTCCAAAGCCTTCGGGTCGACAACGGAGTGATGTGCGTCAGAATAGTAGCCGTCCACGTTCATTGACTTTGACAAGGGCGGAGGATCTGGACAGGTGTACGCGGCGTCAGTGAGGGCTATAGACTGGGCATCCCATGGTGAATGCAGTGGCGATTCAGCCGCGTTGGACGCGAATGGCCAAAGGAGCACGGCTGCAGCGAGAACGAGCGCGAACGGCAATGAGCGAGTCATGGCGCGGTAAGGTCGGCCCTTGCTCGAAGGGAGCAGGGCAGGACCCAGAATAAACTCCGGGGGCCTGGAACGGTGGGTTGGGTCGGTTTACGAGCCAACGCCATTCGACCGTGAAAGCATCTGGCGAGGTTGCGCGGCTGGTCTCCGTTGCCACTGCGGCGATGCAATACAACCAGCATTAGCGGCGGCAGTCACACTCTTCGTTTTCGAAGCACCCACGTCGTCATGCAGCGATAATCCTGCACAATTGTGGTTTTCAGCGGATCAACGAGGACTGCATTCAGCTCTTCTGTCAATTCGAGCAGCATTTCCTCATCGACCAGGAACCACTCCGAGCCATCTCCCACGACAAAGATATTCTCCCGGACCCGCTCAAAATCCATCCCAATTCTCGATCCCAATCGACAGAACAGCATGCCGCCCGGCCGCAGTGCTTGCCAAAGGCCGCTGAGCATCGCCCGAAACTGCTTTTCATCCCGTGCGAAATGGAGTACCGAATTGCAAATGACGACATCGGCAAACTCTCTTGGGAAAGGTATTTCCTCGATGAGACCCACTCTGAAGTTTTCCGCCGGCAACTTGACCCTCAGCGATGCCGCGAGTTGCCGAACATGCTCAACCGCGGCTGGATCCGCATCAATCGCAAATACCTCGCAGGCTTCGCGAAGCAGGTGCACAAGATTCCTGCCATATCCGCACCCGGCATCGAGCACGCGCGTGCTCTTGTCGATATTTCCGCGGAGGATCTGATCGAAAACATAAATATCGATCTGTCCGAATTGTTCCTGAATATTCAGCGAGGTGTCTCGACCTTCGGCTACTCGACCGTTACGGACTTTGCGAGGTTGCGCGGCTGGTCTACGTCGCACCCGCGACGAACAGCAATGTAATACGCCAGCAACTGTAGCGGCACAATCTCAATCAGCGGGCTCAGCAACTCCGGCGCCGGCGGTATTGAGATCACATGCTCGACCAGCCCGCCGATTGTCTTGTCACCCTCGGTCGCCACTGCGATCACGCGCCCGCTGCGCGCAGTCACTTCCTGAATATTCGAGAGCGTCTTCTCGTACCGCAGCTTCGATTCCGGGTCAGCCTCATCGCGCGTGGCCAGCACTACTACCGGCAGCGTCTCGTCAATCAGCGCGTTCGGCCCATGTTTCATCTCCCCCGCCGGGTAGCCCTCGGCATGAATGTAGGAAATCTCCTTCAGCTTTAGCGCACCTTCGAGTGCAATCGGGAAATGGATTCCGCGACCCAGGTACAAAAAGTCCCGAGCCGTTGAGAACTCCTTTGCCAGTGCCTCGCACTGCGCCGAGCGGCCGCGCAGCACTTCCTCAATTTTCACTGGAAGCCGGCTCAGCTCTTCGATGAGCGTCACCGACTGCTCTTTACCGAGATGGCCGCGCAGTTGACCCAGCTTCATTGCCAGCAGAAACAGCGCGACAAGCTGCGAGGTGAAAGCCTTGGTCGAAGCCACGCCGATCTCCGGCCCCGCGTGGGTATAGATCGCCCCATGCGCCTCGCGCGCAACCATGGCGCCAACCACGTTGCAGATGGCGACGGTCTTCGAGCCCAGGGCCTTCATTTCGCGCTGCGCCGCCAAAGTGTCGGCTGTTTCACCCGATTGCGTAATCAGCAGGCCGAGCGTGCGGGGCCCCGCAATGGGATCGCGGTAGCGGTACTCGCTGGCGTAATCCACGTCCACGGGCAGGCGGGCAAGCCGTTCAATCATGTACTTTCCGGTGAGGCCTGCGTGCCAGCTGGTGCCGCAGGCGGCGATGCTGATACTCGCGGCGCGTGCCAGCTCTTCATCGCTAATCTCCATTTCACCGAGAAAGACTTTGCCAGAGTCGAGCGAAACACGGCCCAGCGTAGTGTCAGTGACGGCGCGTGGCTGCTCCCAGATTTCTTTGAGCATGAAATGCTTGTAGCCGCCCTTTTCCGCTTGAATCGGATCCCACTGTATGTGCGTGAGCTCGCGCTTTATCGGCTTGCCTTCGAAGTCGGTAAGCTTCACGCCCGCTGGAGTCAGGATCGCGACGTCTCCATCGCCCAGGAAGTAAACATCGCGCGTGTGATGCAGGATTCCCGGAACGTCCGACGCGACAAAGGCCTCGCCATCGCCAACGCCGATGATCACCGGCGGACCCAGGCGTGCGGCAACAATCTTGTCGGGTTCGGCAGCCGAGAGTACGCCCAGGGCAAACGCGCCCGTCAGACGCTTCACCGCGCGACGCACCGCTTCCTCAAGCTTGATCGGCTTGCCGGCAGTTTCAGCGTCCTTCTGCACCTGTTCGATCAAGTGCGCAATGATCTCGGTGTCGGTTTCGGTGACGAACTTGTGGCCCTGCGCAATGAGCTCGCGCTTCAACTCAAGATAGTTTTCTACGATGCCGTTGTGAACGACGACAATGCGGCCGCTGCAATCGCGGTGCGGGTGGGCGTTCTCTTCAGTCGGGCGGCCATGCGTGGCCCACCGGGTGTGGCCGATGCCGAAGGTGCCGTCCAGCGGATGTTCGCGCAGGACCTCTTCAAGATTCCCCAGCTTGCCCGCCGCGCGGCGAAGCTCAAGCGTCTTGCCACCCGGATGACCCACGGCAATGCCCGCGGAGTCGTAGCCGCGATATTCGAGGCGCCTAAGCCCCTCGATGATCACTGGAACGACTTTCTTCTTGCCAACGTAGCCAACGATCCCGCACATGATTACATTCTAAGCGACTTGTGCCCAAACCACCGTTCCCCAAACGGGTGACTCAATGAGCCCTGCTTGGTCAGGATTGGGAGCATCGAGCTTCCTCGTGGCAGCATCCTCTCGCGCACACGCCGCTCGTCCAATTCTTTGCGGAAAGCAATGTCGCCCTATCGCCCTCAGGCTGGCGCGTCGCAATTCTCGACGCGGGCGCAATTCAGCCGTTTCAAAAGCCCAAAGCGGACGCGCTGTATCAGGTTTTTACTGGGTATTCGAAACGCCGCGCGCAAAAGCGGCAAAGCCACGGCTCCTAGCGAATGTGCCAGAGATTCCAGGTGGCAAAGATGGCGAACGCCACCGCGGCTTCAAGAAGGAGCGCGCAGCTGATGCCTGCTACAACATGTCTGAGGCTGACAATCGCCTCGGCGGCCCATTCCGCCTGTGTCGTTTCGGGCACGCCAATCGGTTCGGAGGAAGTGAAGTTCCTTTGGGGGAATGAGGATGCAAGGAGCGAGGGCGAGGCGACGGCCAGCTTCAGATTCACAAACTGCGGGTCTCTCATTCAACCCCCTGGAACTGCGCAAAAAGAAGAGCGCCGGAAATCCAACCAACCACAATGCTCGAGGGATTTCCTGGCTCTAACGCTGCAATCTCTTTGCCACAGGGAGAGGGGTGCTCTTAGATTAATATGTTGTTCATGAATAACAGGTTAGCCTGTTGAATAGAGGGCCGTGTGGGAAACTCGGGCGGTTTCTACATTGCGAAAGCGTGTAATTTGTGTTTCGGGAAGGTAAACTTTACCGGAATTTTTTGCCTGAACAGGCAACCCGAAATGGCCGAGCAGCAGCGCGCTGTTCAGCAATTGGGGAGGGAGATGGGAACAGAAGGCGGGAATAAGGGGACACAAGGCGCGACCGAACGAAGTCGCTACTCCTCGATCCGGTAGGTGTATTCCTCAATGACCGGATTGGTGAGAACCTCGCGGGCGATGCGCTCCACTTCAGCGCGGGCGGCATCAGACTTCAGGCCGTCGGCCAGCGAAAGCGCAAAATACTTGCCTTGGCGCACGGCCGTGACGTCGGCAAAACCGATCTTGCGCAGGGCGTTGTGAATGGTCTGTCCCTGGGGGTCGAGAACCGAGGTCTTCAGTGTGACGTAGACATGCGCCTTCATGATCCTTGATTATAGAGGAGCGGCCGTTAGCTCCTGGTCTTCAGCTGTCAGCTCGGTTCGTCGAGGGGCCCAGTTCTCAATTACTCGCAGCCAGGAAAAGAATCTTTATTCGCATTTTTCCCAAAGAGAGGTCGAACAAATGGTGAATTATCTGGAACTGCCCGTGGGCGACCGGGCGCCTGAGGTTTTTCGGGTGGTCATCGAAATTCCTCTGGATGGTACGCAGAAGTTTGAGTACGACAAGCAACTGCACGTGTTCAAGCTCGACAGGAACCTGCACTCGCCGGTGCACTATCCGGGCGACTACGGATTTATTCCATCCACGTTGAGCGACGACGGCGACCCGCTGGACGTACTGGTGCTGGTGCCGGGGCCGAGTTTTCCCGGATGCGTGCAAGAGGTGCGGCCGATTGGGCTGCTGGAGATGCTGGATCAGGGGATCCTGGATGAGAAGGTGCTGGCGGTTGGAAAGAACAATCCGCGCTTCGCCAATATCTGGAACTACACGGATATTTATCCGCACATGCTGAAAGAGATCACACACTTTTTCTCGATTTACAAGGATCTCGAGGGAAAGCGCGTGGAGATGAAGGGATGGCGCGACGCTGCTTACGCCCGGGATCGCGTGATGCACACGATCAAGCAGTTTGAATTGAGCAAGGCCAAACATCACGAGGCGAAGAAGAAAGTAGCGGTGTAAAAGGCGGGAGTCACGGATCAGGTGTCAGGGGTCAGAAGAGCACGGATTCCGGGACTGCAGGACTATAGGCAAGATTCGTAGGGGAATCGATAGGAAAGAGTAAGGCGCTATTTGGCGGCCGGCACGGCGGCGAGGGCCCGGCGACGTGCGAGCGGACGCGCCGTGCACCAGTAGAACAAAGGCCCGAGCAGCGCAACTCCAGAAGCAAAAAGAAGAGATGAGACATTGGCCAGGGCGGTGCCCGGATCGCCCAGCTTCTCGCTGCGCGATGCGTAGAGCGCGTAAGCGATGAGAAGGGTGGGGCAGACTCCAAGAAGGCAGGCGAAAGTGAAGTTGCCTGCGCGGAAGGGGCGGGGAAGTTGCGGCTCGCGGAGACGAAGAACGATGAGGGCGAGGAACTCAAGGATGAGGCTGGTGCCGTAGAGAATCAGGTCGATCGAAATGAGCTTCTCAAATGGAAGGCTGAGAGCGAGTGCCCAGCCGAGCCCGCAAAAGACCACGCTCACCCATGGAACGCCTCGACGATTGCGGCGCTCGAAGATGCGCGGCAACATGCCATCAGCGGCCATGGCAATAGGCAGGCGCGTGTAGCTCATCATCAGCGAGTTGAACATGCCTATGCCGCAGATGATTCCGCCGGCAACGACAGCCATGGACAAGAGAGAACCGCCGAGCTGGCCCCCGGCAATGGCCCAGGAACCTGTGGTGAATCCCTGAGGTGAAAGGCCTCCCACGGCCATTGCAGCAAGCGGCAAAACGTACGTGACCGTTGTGATGATCGCGGCGCCGATGATGGCGCGCGGGTAGTTGCGTTGGGGATGATCGACGTCGCGCGCGACGGTGGATGCGTTGTCCCATCCCATGTAGTTCCATAAACCGACCAGGATCGCGGTGGAAAGTCCGGCATCTGCATCGGGCGAAGGCGCCGGGCGGCTCCACTGGATGACGGGATGCAGTGTGAGGCCGCGCCATAGACCCAGACCAACGAAGACGACAAAGGGCGCGAGGAGCAGCACAGACATCCAGACGGAGTCCGTGCCAACGCGGGGTGCGCCGCGCAGGTTCCAGGCGCAGCAAAGAATCACGACAGCCAGCGACCACAGATAGTCGCGCGGAGCGGTAGTCAGCGGGGAGCTGAATTTTCCCAGATAGAGGACGAAGATGCTGGGATAGAGCGCCATGTCAAAGATGCTTGCTGAGAGCGAGAGCCAGCCTTCCTGGTAGCCCCAAAATGGCCCGAGGCCACGGCGCACCCAGATGTAAAATCCGCCTTCGTCAGGAATGGCGGCGGCGAGCTCACCGATCATGAGCGCAGTAGGCAGGCTCCAGATGATGGGTAGAACGAGAAGGATTACGATGGCCCATCCATAACCCGCGCCGCCGAGGATATCCTCCATGCCGTAAGGACCGCCGGACACCATAAAGAACGTGGCGGCGATGAGCGGCAGGAGAAGAAGCTTTTTCGGTGCGAAGTCGAAGATGGCCCGCATACAGATGAATTTAAACGGCTGCGCAGGAAAGCGAAAGCGGGAAGAATGCAGGTTCCGGTATAATCCACTGAGGGCCGGAGAGATGGCCGAGTGGCTGAAGGCGGCGGTTTGCTAAACCGTTGTACGGTCAAAAGCTGTACCGGGGGTTCGAATCCCCCTCTCTCCGCCAGTTAATTTAGAACTCAACACCTATCCAAAGCGAAATCTCCCAGGAATAGTCGGGTTCCATTTCCAGCGTTCCGATGATGTCCAATCGGCAGTGAAGGATCTCTTCCTTCATCATCTGCCACGCTAACCTCCCGCGCAGATTCGATCGAGGCAATTCCGCTCCCTTCACAACTCGTGTTTTCCGCCACGTTCCTGGCTGTCAGCATCTACCCGTCTACAAACTTTCATAGTGCAATCGAAGATTTGATCGTGGCAAGGCCCCATCGTAAGGCGCCTCACCATCCTCCCGTGCATTTCATCCCTTTCCTCTTGCGCTTCGTCACCATCTCCAGATTCTAGGAAGGTAAAAACCAATCCTTATACGAATACCAACCTTGCATCGGCCTTGAAGCTCTCCACCAGTGACCGATGCACTGATGACGTTCGTTCGTCCCAGAATCTTGAACGGCTGTCACAAAAAGTCAATCATTCTCTGCAATCGGAAGCGTAGTTGCATGGCCACAGATGGAAGGCCAGTGACGAAGGTCGCGCGAAAAGGTGTAAGCCGTCGCCAAATCACGTAGGCGGCGAAAAAAACATCTTCCAGAGGTTCACAATTTGCATGTAGTCCGCGAATCCCAATTGGTTTCTGCTCCACTCAGCGCACTTCCCCGAGCCGGCTGGCAAGTTGGCTCGCCTGTTTCGATGCAATCCAAATTCCGATGAGGTCAATCACATGCAAATCATGAAGAAGTTGATTCTCGGTTCGATCGCTTTCGGCATCTCCGCGCTTGCATTTTGCCAAGGGATCACCACAGGCACCATCACCGGGACGGTTACCGACCCATCTGGGGCCGTTGTTCCCGGCGCGCAGATTCAAATCACCGATCTGGCGACTGGCGTCAAGCTCGACGTGAAGTCGGGCGGCGACGGCTCCTTCAAGTTCTTCGCCGTACCCATCGGAACTTATCGCGCGCTCATCACCGCAGGCGGATTCGCCAATGAGGATGTCGATAACGTCCAGGTTGTGGCTGGAGCTACCACGAATCTGGCCGAAGTTAAGCTCCATGTAGCGGCCGGCCAGGCACAAGAAGTTGAGGTCAACGGCTCTGCCGCCGCCTTGCTTGAGACAACCGATTCGCAGGTCACTACGACATTCGATACGCAGGCCGTGCAGAATCTGCCCCTGAACAATGGCTTCGATACCGTAGTGGAGCTCATTCCAGGCGTAACCGGTGTTGGCGATGACAACTTTTCCAACTCCAACGGCGACAACTATTCCGTGAACGGTCAGAGCTCGCGTTACAACAACTACGAAATCGACGGCCAGTCGAACAACGACAACTCAGTCGGCGGTACGCTGGTGTTTTTTGGCAACCAGGACGCGATTGACCAGGTCCAGGTGATCACTAACCAATACAGTGCACAGTACGGCCGCAACGCCGGCGCGGTAGAGAACTACATCACAAAATCCGGAACCAACTCGTTCCATGGCAGCGGCTTCGATCTTTATCAAAGCCAATTCATGAGTTCGTTGAGCAACGGCGAAAAGAACCCGCTCCTGATTGCAACCCCAGTACTTCCGCGCTACGTGGAGAATCGCCCCGGAGGAACCATTGGCGGTCCGGTTTTTAGGAATAAGCTCTTTTTCTTTTTCAGCACCTATTGGGACAGGGTGCGCACCGGTGTAGCGCCTTCTGAATCTTTCCCCTTTCTTACTCCCATTCCCGGCGGCGCTGGCCTCGGCGCCATTCAATCGACATTTGCCGCCGACCCAGGCGCAGCCACGATCGCGGGCTTCGGCCCATATTCGATCGCGGCCGGCAATCCGCAGCCCATTCCGGTTCCAGCGAGCCTATGCCCCGCCGGCGACACCTATACGGGCGCTGGTGCTTGCCTTGAAAGTGTTACCGACGCCAATGGCGCTACCGCAAACATTCAAGTTGCCGGCGTTACACGGTCTATTACTGGTCCCACCAATGACCAGGAGCAACTTGCTCGGCTCGACTGGCAGCCCACCGAAAAAGATCGCTTCTTCTTGCGATTCCTTTACCAGAACCAACTCGCCTTAGGACTGGCGGGCGGAGACGGAATTGCGGCCGGCGACTGGTACAACGAACCATCCGAGACTTATGACATCGGAGCTGATTGGACGCACAGCTTCACTTCCAACTTCGTCGATCAGCTGCGCTATAGCTACCAGGATTCCAAAGTCGCCTTCCAGGGCGGCCCATTTCCCAATTGCTTGATCTCCAATTTCGGCGTGTGCCCGGCAGAAGTGAACTTCACTGGAGGACTCGAAGAATCGAACTTTGGCGGAGATGCCGACTTCCCGCAAGGCAACACGGTGAAGGTCACCCAGGTACAAGACAACGCCACTTGGACTCATGGCCACCAAACTTTCCTGTTTGGCGGCGAATTCGATTATCAGAACTCACCCGACACCGGCATCTTCTACTACAACGGCCAGCCCAACTACGGAACTCTCAGCAACCTGCTGGGCGCGCCGGACGCGCAGCTGGAAGCGGAAACGGGCGTGTCAGGCGCGTCCAGCTTCGCCTATCTGGCGGATGGCGATCTGACCATCCCTTTCACTGAGCCCGACGTTGCTGCCTACTTCCAGGACGACTGGAAGGCTCTGCCCACGTTGACTCTGCATCTCGGCCTGCGCTGGGAGTTTTTCAGCGACGTAATCGATAAGCTGCACTCCCAAACCGTCGCTCGCGAAAGCAACCCAGCCACAGCGTTTTGGGATCCCACGCTGCCGCTCAGCGTTCGCACCGTGCCTTATGTCCCACAGATTTATACGAACTTCGAGCCCCGCGTTGGTTTTGCCTGGAATCCTGACTTCGACAAAAAACTGGTCGTCAGCTCCGGCTACGCCATCAATGCAAACCCCGCGTACTACAACCTTGCTCTGCTCGTCGCCGATGGAGCGCCGGTGACCAACGATGGCGCATTTCTTTGCGGTTCCAATGCCTGTCTGCCTTCAAACGGCTCAATCTTGAACACCGATTTTCGCTCGCTCAACTTGCCTTCTCTGCCGATTGGCGGAGACCCCGGCCAGGATGTCGTAGACTCCTTCCCAACCAATTTCCGTACGCCTTATGTGCAAACCTGGACCCTCGGAATCCAGCATCAGATCGGCAATGCCGCCGTTGGAGAAGTGCGCTACGTCGGATCCAAGACCACCGACGATTTTCAATCGATCGACGCCAATCCGTTCCTGCTCCCCGTAGTCTCGGCCTTCCCCAAGTTCTATTCCGGCCTGTCGCTTTGCTCCAATCCTTCAGCCGACGGATTCGGGCGCCCAAATTGTAATTACGGGAATCTCATTCAGACCAGCAACGGCGGCTGGGCAAACTACAACGCGCTCGAGTTGAACCTGACCACGCAAAACTACCATGGGCTGAATTCGACGGTTTCCTATACCTTCAGCAAGGCCATGAACAACGCCACCGACGGATTCCGCAGCACCGGGGCCGGAGGCAGCACCAATGCTTTTGCTCAGAACCCACTTGACCCCGGCGTTGCCGAGCGCGGACTCAGCGGAAACGACTTTCCCAATACACTTGGCATCGGATTCACCTACAACCTGCCCAAATTCGTCAAAGGCGACACCCTGCTCGGCCGGTTCGCCAACGGCTTCCTGCTCAGTGGCATCTACCGCTATCGCAGCGGCCAGGTCTACACTCCGTATCAACCCATCGATCTCGATCCGAACACAGGCGACACCAGCTTCTGCGATGGGGCCTTTAACCAGGATGTAACTGGGATTGATACCTGCAGGCTGGTGGTTTCGAACAAGAACGCTCCGATCAATACAGTTGCCTACCTGAATTCGTACACAGGAGGTCAGAACCCGACGCCGGGGCCGGCTCAGGGGGCGCCGCTTCCGGGTACGCCGGAATACGTGGTCTATGGGAGCGATGGTTTCAATAACGACACCTCGGTGTACCCCACCGGTGTCTATTCTCCTGGCACGCCCGTCGATCCTTCTAAAACGCATTGGATCATCAACAACCAGGCCTACGCGCTTTCGGTGAACAATCCCTATCCGGGTGGGAGCAGAAGCTTGCTCCGCGGGCAGCCCTACAGTGATTTCGACGCGACCATTGTGAAATCCTTTCTCATCACTGAGCGCGTCAACCTGCAGCTTTCCATGGCAACCTACAACGTGCTGAACCAGCAGTTCCGCGGTGTTGGGGATCCCTTCGTGGGAGCAAGTAACTTCACCAGCAATGCGGAGAACACTTCGGGAAGCGTATCCGGATCGAGCTCGGGCAATCGATTCGTGATCCTTGGGGGCAAAGTCATCTTTTAAATGCGCCTCGTATTTTCGTTCGTCGCGGAGCGCGCCGGGTGTTGGGTCCCGTCGCGCTTTGCGCCGGTCGAGCGATTGCATCTGCATTCCAGCCGCCCATTTGGTAAGTTTTTCCCATCCCGCATCCCTGCGATTTTTCGATTTGTGATGAATTCTCAAATTTGTGACGAATCGCATTCCGCGAGTGACTGACGGCAATTCAGTTGGTTTGCTCGGTCGATCCCAGGGGCGAGAGATCACTGTAAGCCATTCCAAACAAATGACTTTCTGAGATACTGGCGGTCTACTCAGCACGCGTTGCGTCTGTCGCAAACAGTCGGCGGACCAGCGACCTCGGCCCCTGACTGACATTGGAGTGGATGAATGATGCGCGTGCGAATCAGCGATCACAGGCGTTCCCTCATTCTGGCTCTCGCCTTCTGCGTCTCTTTCCTATTCACGTCAAGCGCGTATGCCGACCCGCTCGGCGCAGTCGACGTTCCGGCCGCTTCGGCGGGGCCACAGCCGCACTCCCTTCAAGAGCAGATCAAGCTTGCCAACGACTATCTCGATGGACGTGGCGTCACGCAGGACTTCGCACAGTCTGCTTACTGGTTTCAAAAGGCCGCTCAGGCCGGAGATGCTGAGTCGCAAATGCAGATCGGTTACTTTTACGACGCCGGCATCGGCGTTTCAAAAGATCCCGAGCGCGCCGCTCACTGGTATCAGCTCGCCTCATCGAATGGGTGGCCGCGGGCAAAAGTGAATCTGGCGATCCTGTACTTCTGGGGCAATGGCGTGAAAAAGAATCAACCGCTTGCTGCGCAGCTCTTTCGCGAGGCCGCAGAAAAGGGCATTGGTTTGGCAGCCTGCTACCTTGGAGACATGTACTCTCTTGGAGTTGGTCTCCCGCAGGATAAGCTTGCGGGAGAAGGTTGGTATCGGAAAGGCGCCGAAATGCACAACCCGCAATCGGAACTCGATCTGGGCTTGCTCTTTTCCCAAGGTCAGGGCCACGTGCATGACCTTCCCAGAGCAGCATCTCTGCTGCGGGAGTCTGCCGCGCAGGGTTATGTTCCCGCGATCTACGCCCTTGGACTGCTGCTGGTTCAAAATCCAGCCCTTGCAAAATCGCCAGGCGAAGCAATAGCCCTTCTGAACGATGCGGCGAATGCAGGCACTTGGAAAGCTTCCACATTGCTGGGCGTGCTGGCCCGGGATGGTAAGGGAGTTCCGCTTGATGCCGGGGCGGCATACCGTCATTTCAGGGTTGCTGTACTTCAAGGAGGGGACGAAGCCAAAGTGCTCCTTAAATACGACCTGGATAAGCTCTCGTCCAGCTTGGGGCCGGTTCAAACCGCCTCTCTTGATTCACAGGCGGAGAACTGGCATCAACAGCACCATATTGTCCTTGAATTCGTCCATAGGGAAGGGGAAAATCATTCGAAGTATCCCGAATATGCCCTTGTGGACCCGGAAAACGGAACGCATACCGTGCTGATGCTCCCTGTCCTGCCAAACTAGGAGCGCCGCCGGAGAAGACTTACGATCGATTCCTCGTCCATGACACCGGCGTTGATTGCGATCTTTCATTTGTGAGTGGAGACCTGTGCCAGGACCGGAGCAGAACCAGGGGGACTCTCCTTCGCCAAAGTTGACGGCCGCTTCACGCCGGCAGTCGATTTTGATGCATCCTGCAATCTTCGTCGCCGCATTCACTCTGTTGGGCAGCATATTTGCCTTGCAGGAGTGGCTCAACATCCATCGCGCCGGGTACCGTATTGGTCCCGCGATAGTATTCGAGTCCTGGGGCGCGCAATATTTCCTTTGGGGAGTCACCTGCTGGGTCCTTTGGCGCCTCTTTCGGGACTTCATTCAGCATGCGAGCGCCATGCAAATCGCGGTCATCGTCGTGCCGGTTAGCCTATTAACCTGCCTGGTTGAGGAATTGGTGTGGGTCGTTTTCTTCCCACACTTGCCCATTGACCATACTCCAATGACGTATTGGCCGCGCGTTGCATACAACTTCAAGAGCGACTTCGTTGAGAGCATGGCCATCTTCTGGTCTGCATTCTTTTTCTTGCGCGGAATCGGCTACTATCAGCTGCTTCGTGAAAAGGAAACCGTTGCCGCCCAGCTTGAAGTGCAGTTGGCCAACGCAAGACTTGCCGCATTGCGAATGCAACTGAATCCGCACTTCCTCTTCAACACCATGAACGGCATTTCCAGCTTGATGCGGACCGATATCGATGCCGCCGACGGTCTGCTGGAACAACTGAGCAGCCTTCTCCGTATGACCTTGGATCGGGGCGATATTCAGTTGATCCCGCTTCACGACGAAATCGAGTTCACGGAGACTTATCTTGCCATGCAGGACAGACGCTATGCCGGGCGGGTGACACGGACGCTTTCTGTCGATCCGGAACTGCATGATGCGTTGGTGCCCGCTATGATTCTGCAACCGATCATTGAAAATGCCTACGTCCATGGCCTGTCAAAGCTGGACCGTGGCGGATACCTCTCGATTGATGTCTCAAAGAATGGGCAGGTCCTTGAGGCCGTGATTATCAATAGTGGCTTGGGCTTGAAATCCAGGTCGAACGGCGATGCAAACGGATATGGCCTCGGATTGGCCAATGTAAGAAACCGGCTGCGCTTGCACTACGGTGAGAGCTCCGCGTTTTCCATTCGCGAGGTTGATCGGACTCAGGTTCAAGTCTCGATTGCCTTCCCACTGCTGTTTTCGGTGAGCCCCGCTGAAAGCCTCACAAGGTTCGGTGCCTGATGATTCATGCGGTGTTGGCAGACGATGAAGTTCTGGCCCGGCAGAAATTGCGGCAACTGCTTCGCCATGACGCGGACATTGAAATTGTGGGCGAGTCGGCAACCGCGCTTGAAACCATCGAGTTGGTGCGTGCCGCCAATCCCGAGCTTTTGTTTCTCGATATTCACATGCCCGGCATGGACGGTTTTGACGTTCTCGGAGCGTTGTCGGAGCGGACGGAGACGCCGCCTCCTCGCGTCATCTTTACCACCGCATACGATCAGTATGCAGTGCGCGCGTTTGAAGTCAACGCGGTGGACTACTTGCTGAAACCTTTCACGCCGGAGAGGCTTCGCGCTGCGATTCAGCGCGTTCGCGAACAGTCCGTTGCCCGGCAGCCGGGAGGCAGCCCGGGAGATAAATCCGGTCCGGCCGTTAGCCTCTACACCAATCGCATCGTCTTCAAATCGCGAGGCCGCATTCTGTTTCTTCCTGTCTCTGACATTCGTTGGATTTGTGCCGAAGGAAACTATGTGCGGCTCTGCACGGCGACTGAAACCCATCTTCTGCGGGAAACCATGGCGCGACTGGAAGAGCGACTCGACCCTCGCGGATTCCTGCGCGTGCATCGCTCGTCCATTGTGAATCTGAAATATGTAAAAGAAGTGCGCAGAGAATCCAACGGCGATTCCGTCGTCGTTATGGATACAGGCCAAAAGGTCGGGTTGGGTCGAAGCTACCGGTCTTCGCTCAATCAGCAACTCCATCGCTCATAGAGATCCCGATTTTAGAAAGCTGCACGGCGCGCCTGCATGTTCTTGTGCAAATAAAATTGGCGTCGGGCTCGAAAAAAGAGCATTTCATCACGGGTTTCGCGTCTTCCAGCCCACAATTCTCTTATTTGGAGTTGAGAGGCAAAGAATTCAGGATTCAAGATGCTCGAATTGGCCGAATCTTCAGACGGCCGCTGCATGGTTATGCGCCCGCCCCATCGAAAGCGCACCTCATCCCATCGACATGCACCTTGGTCACTCTGTCGCGTGGGGCGCATTGTTTGGCTGGCGATGTGCACCGTAACGCAATAGAGGTCTTCATCATCATGGAAAGCGTGCTCGATTCCCCCGAGCTGGCTATTCCCACGAGCGATACGCTCTCGGGCCGGGAATATGGTGCGAATTGGAATATTGCCATGACCGTCGCGGTAGACGCTGATACGCGCCGCATCTTCCAGGCTCTCACCGTGCCGGAATATCTCGAGGCATGGATCGATATGCCCGATCAGACGCCCTGTTCCAGGCTAACGGCTTCGCAGAATGCCAACGGCTTCCGTCTCGACCATTACTCTGCGGGCCGCATCGCTGTCAGCATCGTCGGCTCTTACCTGTCTTGCCACCAGCGGAAGATGCGCTTGCGTTGGCGAAGGGACGACCTTCGGGGCTGGGCACAGAGCGTTGTCGATTTCAGGCTACGTGGAAACTTTCGCACCAGCACACTGGAGTTGCGCCACATTTCACTCGGTTCTGCCGAAGAATTCAGTTGGCATCAGAAACTCTGGCAAGGTTCGCTAGCCAAATTGACTTCTCTTTTGAGGTCTGCCTGACCGCGCTATCAGAGCCTCCCAAAGGCCTATCCCGAGGACTGTCTCCGCCCGATTTCAAAAGACAGGGCTATCACACCCTGTCTTTTGTTCATCCTCGCTTCACTTGGGATGGTGAACCCCGCAATCAATTCGAATGCAAATCCAGCCAATACAATAATTTATCGGCGCGCGCAAAGGCCGCAGGTCCGATTCCGATACGTCGTTTCGATCCGGCGCACAGATAACTTAATCGCGCAATTCTGCGTCTGTTCTTTTGTAACTGCGGCTAGTCAGGCTTCCGATTCAGACTATCGGCTTCAGAAGATCGGGCGCCCGTCGTTATATGTGTCGCTGGAAAAATCGTGTGGCCGATCTTGAATTCTGGTTCGAACCGGCCCCACGAACGCAACCGCCCGAACTGCAAGCAATTTGTGGGATTTGTTGCCGGAAAACTCTTACGAGCTGACGGTGTTGGAAGCGACACGGGCTCAGCACCCTTACGGTTTAATGCAAGGGGAATTCACCCCACCCAAGTGAGGATGGCGAAGCCATGGCCGAAACCCTCCAACTGCGAGGAACCGATCTCCATTCGGGACAAGGAGCCGGTAGTCCATCAGCCAAGCATTGGTTCGCCGTTTACACAACGTGCCGGCACGAAAAACGAATCGCATCCCACTTTGCGCACAGAGCAATTGAGCATTATTTGCCGCTGTTCCGTACGCAGCGCCGTTGGAAAGATGGCTCGAAAGTGATTTTGGACCAGCCACTTTTTCCGGGATACGTATTCGTGCGCATCGGACGTGAACAACGGGTCCCCGTCCTCGAAGTCCCCGGAGTGCTTTGGGTGGTGGGTAACGCGCCATCGCATCCGACGCCTCTGCCGGAATTCGAAATTGAGACGATGCGCACCGCGCTCGATCCGATGCGCGTCGAGCCTTATCCGATGCTCGCGACCGGTCAGCGGGTTCGGGTGCGCGGCGGCGCATTGAGCGGAATCGAGGGAGTCGTCGTTCGTCATAAGAACAGCTTTCGCGTGGTCATCACGTTGGAACTGATTCAGCAAAGCATTGCCGTGGAAGTGAATGCAGATTGTCTGGAACCGATCGATTGCAATTCAGGCATCTTCTCGGCGTCGCAATCCGTCAAGTCCAATCGGTCAAAGCTGCAACCAATCTGTCAGTCTTGAAGCGCCGCTTCGATTACCTCGAACGGCTCTCAACTCCATGAAACGCGGAAGCACGATTTGTCGCCCGAGGTGGCATGGGCGACTTGACTCATTACACATTTAGGAATGAGGACCTTATATATGAATGTAGGCAACGCAGCACGCGCCGTAGAATCCGATGGGCAGGAAACTCAATTCGCAAACTCCGCGCCCGTCCAACTAAGGGCGGTTATTTACCCCTGGAAACCGGCACCGGGTTATCTTGCATCAGCATTTCGGCGGGCATTCTCATTCCGCTATCGATTTCTTAAGCGCGCGCTGGATATCGTGCTGTCACTGTTCTTGCTGATCGTTCTGTTTCCCCTCGGATTGACACTTGCCTTGCTCGTTCGGGTGAGCTCGCCAGGCCCCGTCTTCTATTGCGAAAAGCGGGTAGGCAGGTTTCGTGTTCCCTTCCGTATTATCAAGTTCCGGTCGATGTATACCTCGCAGCCGCCGTCCAATGTGTTCAACATCGGCGCCAGGCAGCAGCCGCGCCCCGCAATGAATCGTCTCACAAAAGGACCGTACGATACGCGCATCACTCCGGTTGGCCGCATTCTACGTCGGACGAGTCTTGATGAATTGCCTCAGCTTTGGAATGTGCTCGTTGGCAACATGTCGATTGTTGGTCCGCGTCCGATCATCGAGGCGGAGGGGGCGCTCTACGGGCGAGATCTGCCTTGTTACGATCTCTTTTGCCCTGGTATCACCGGTTTGTGGCAGGTTTCGGGGCGAAGCGACGTGGATTATGGCCGGCGAGTCCTGTTCGACAGAAAGTATGCAAGCCAGTGGAGCTGTTTTCTAGATCTCGTAATTCTTGCGCGAACCATTCCTGTTGTGATCTCCATGCGTGGGGCCTATTAGCTGGCGTGCGCGCTTCAAGTGCGCGGACCGGCCACGTACCCCCTTGAATGACTTTCAGAAATAATGCCGCTCAACAACAACAAAACACTGAGAGAATGACTGCACGAATTTGCTTTTTCGCCACAATTTTTCTTGTCCTTGCCGCCGCCAGTATAGGTGCGCAAACCGGTTCCTCATCGTTGGGGCTGGGCGGTCAATCCTCCGAGTCGAACAACGCGGCCTGTTCGCCGGCATCGGGTGAGGAGTCCGGCTGCGAATCAATCGGCTCCACGGGCGATCAGCCGGCGCCCTACGGCGGCGCAGGAATGCAGTCTGCGTTGCCGGACTTCGCCGGAAGTTCTGCCAGTCGAAATAGCCAGCGAGTCTACAGCGATAACGGGGGCGAAACACGGAATCCACGAGCCAATCAGGCGACGCAGAGAGTCTCCGCCAAGCCGCAGCCACTCACTGAATTCCAGATCCTGGTCGCCGGTTCTGTCGGCTACATCGTCCCCATCTACGGCGAAGATCTTTTCACGCAAGTTCCCGATACCTTCGCCCCGGTGGAGCGAATTCCGGTAGGCCCGGACTACACGATCGGACCCGGCGACGAAATCCTGATCCGCACCTGGGGGCAGATCGGCCAGAATCTGCACCTCACGGTGGATCGTTCAGGATCAATCTACATTCCACAAGTGGGCGAGGTTCATGTTGCAGGATTGCCCTTCGGCCAACTGCAGGATTTCCTCAAATCGCACTATGCCTATGTGTTCCGCAACTTTGACCTGAATGTAAATCTCGGCCAGCTTCGTTCTATCCAGGTTTTTCTAACTGGGGAGGCGCAGCGCCCCGGGAGTTATACGATCAGTTCGCTCAGCACGCTGGTCAACGCGATCTTCGCGTGTGGTGGCCCGACCATCGCAGGGTCTTTGCGGCACATTCAGCTTCGGCGCGGCGCGGCCTTGGTCTCCGACTTCGATCTCTACGACCTTCTACTGCGCGGAGACAAGTCAGGAGACGTGCCGCTTCAGAGCGGCGATGTCATCTACTTTCCTCCGGCCGGGCCGCGCGTCGCAATCGTCGGCAGCGTGGAACTCCCCGCCATCTATGAACTGCGCGGCAAAGAAACCGTCGCCCAGAGTCTTGCGCTCGCGGGCGGCGTGTCCTCCGCGGCAGACAATTCATCGCTCGAAATTGAGCGCACAGAGAATCAGTCCGGCGGCACCGAGTCGCGCGTTGCAATAGACGTGGCAATGGACAGTGCCGGCTTGGCTCTTCCTCTCATCGACGGCGATTTGGTTCGTGTCCGCGAGCGTGCGCCAAGCTTTGCAAAGACAGTCACGTTGCGCGGCAACGTCGCGGAGCCGGGGCGCTTCGCGTGGCGCAGCGGCATGCGCATTCACGACCTGATTCCGGATCAGGAAGCGTTGCTCACCCACGATTACTGGTTGCGGCGCGAGCAGCTCGGTTTGCCCATCGCCGACTTCCAGCCTCTGCTTCCGCCGGCCTCGTCAATCCCTTCGCATGCGGAGGGGCAGACGGGGCAATTTACACCACGGGCCAACGTGACTCCGCAGGATGCTCAAGCCCTGCCCAGTGGACTCTTTCCCCAGCTTATGCAGGGCATTCCAGCGGATACCCAAACAGCAGGCAGCCCTCACGCTCAATATGGGCCGCTCGCGGCGTCGGGCGACAGAGCCCCCGAATCAAACGCTGGCGGAGTAGTTCCGGCTTCCGCTCCAGGCGGAACGCCGGAGACTCTCGGTGTCGGCCCCCGCCTCATCACCACGCCGCAGTTTCCCATTCAGACGCAGGTTGTCCGCACCACTCCGGACATTGACTGGAGTTACGCGGTTGTTGAACGTATTGATCCCCAAACTCTTCAACCGAGATTGATTCCTTTCAATCTTGGCGCTGTTGTTCTCGATCACGATGAAAGCGCCGACCTGGACCTGGAGCCGGGAGACGTCATTACCGTCTTTTCTGACGCGGATATTCGAGTTCCACGCGCTCAGCAGGCCAGGTACGTTCGGCTGGAGGGTGAATTTGTTCACGCCGGTGTCTATAGCGTGCAACCCGGCGAGACTCTGCGCCAACTTGTAACACGCGCCGGCGGCCTGACGGATCAAGCGTATCTTTACGGCTCCCAATTTACGCGAGAGAGCACGCGGCTTGAACAACAGCAGCGCCTCGACGAGTATGTTTCGGCGCTCTCCTATCAAATCCAGATCACCGGATCGAACTTGGCTGCTTCAGTTGTAAGCCCGCAGCAGGCGGCCGCCGCCAGCGCATCGGAGGCGAGCCAGCGCGAGTTGATCAACCGGCTCCGCGAAGTGCGTGCGACGGGCCGCATTGTTCTTCACATCAATCCGTCGCACGCCACAATCGATTCCTTGCCGGATATTTCGCTCGAGGACGGTGATCGGTTCATTGTGCCTCCCTTACCATCCACTGTGGGCGTCGTCGGCTCGGTATACGATCCAAATTCGTTTGTCTATCTTCCGCACCACGATGCGGGTAGCTACCTGCAGACATCGGGTGGCCCAAACCGTAGCGCTGACCGGCGGCAGATCTTCATCATCCGGGCCGATGGTTCAGTCGTCAGCCGCCAATATCTAGCTCACACACTTTGGGAAGGCGACGAGTTCAACCGGCTGCCGATTTATCCCGGCGACACCATCGTTGTGCCCACGTCGATTAATAAAGCCACGTTCCTGCGTGGGCTTACCGACTGGTCATCGGTGTTTTCTCAATTTGCTCTTGGTGCGGCGGCAATTCAAATCCTGAAATGATTTCCTCGACATGAAGAACCATATTCCATCGGCAATGCAGGATCTTGAGTCGCACCATGCGCCGATTTCAGCTGACCCGCAGCCGCAGCATGAATCGGCATTCCTCGCCGTCTTGGTCGTTCTGGCTCGCCGGAAGAAGTTCATTGCATGGATGACGTTGACTTTCGCGCTTGTAGCATGCGTTGTCTCGTTCATCCTTCCCGAGGAGTTCACGGCGACGATTTTGATCTTGCCTCCGCAGCAAGGTTCCTCATTAAGTTCAGCTCTTGGGGAACTTGGTGGCCTGGGCTCCATCGCGAGCCTGGCCAGTGAGATGGGCTCAAGAAACACGATTGAAATGTATGTTTCGATGTTGAAGAGCCAATCGATCGAAGACGCCGTCATTCAGAAATATGGCCTGCTTGGCGAGTATGGCCAGAAGTACTATTACAAGGCGCGCAAGAAGCTCGAGCGGCGCACCACAATTGATGGATCGAAGAAAGACGGCTTGATTCGCCTCTCCTTTGAGGACCGCAACCCAGCACGAGCCGCCGCGATTGCCAACGGCTACGTCGAGATTCTTCGTTCACTTTCCCAGCACCTGGCCATCACGGAAGCCGCGCAACGCCGGGTGATTTTTGAGCAACAGGTTGAAAAGGCGAAGAACGATCTGTCGGCATCAGAGGAAGCACTCAAGCAAACCGAGCTCACCACTGGTTTCGTGCAGATTGACGCCCAGTCACGCGCGCTGATCGGATCGGCAGCAACGCTCCGTGCGCAAATGGTTGCCAAGGAAGTACAGATCGAAGCCATGAAGGCTTACGCCGGCGAAGGTAATCCGGATTTGCAGGAACAGGAGACCGAACTGGCCGGTCTGCGTGCCCAATTCAATCAACTCACGGGCTCCAGTGACTCCTCACCCGACGATTTGTTTCTCTCTAAAGGAAACGTGCCAGCAGCCGAGCTCGAATATGCGCGCAAACTCCGCGACGTCAAATACAACGAAGCAATCTTCGAAGCTTTGGCCCGCCAACTCGAGATCGCCAAGATCGACGAGGCCAGGGAAGGTGGGTTCCTGCAGATTGTGAATCCGGCTGTCACTCCGGAACACAAATCATTTCCCAAGCGCGGCTGGATTACGCTCGGTGCGGCGGCGTTCGGTCTTTCGCTTGCGATCATGATCGCGTTGCTACAGGTTCGTCTGACGAGGATGCGCGCCAACCCCATCCAGGCAGGTCAGCTCGCGCAATTGAAAGAGGCGATGTTCCGGGGTGCGGATCCCACCTGCGCAAACAGCCGATCTGGTCGCTACCGCCCGGCGGTGGAACAGTCCGGCAGCTCACCCACAGAAGACCCTCGCTATCACGACGCGATGCATCGATAATGGCCGGCCATTCTAACGCCTTCGAACTGAAAATGGTGCCAACAGAAACAAGTCCGATCTTGGAGGCGGCCGCGGTTCAATCTCCTGCCGCGCCGCGCATAGTCTTGCGCATTGCGCGTGCCATCGGCGTGGACCGTGCGGTCGGTTTCACCGTGTTTGGGCGCATCTTTCAGGCTCTCGGCAGCGTTGTAAATGTGTTGCTGATCCTGCACTTCCTTACGCTACCGGTCCAGGGATACTACTACGCGCTCTGGAGCGTGGTCGCGTTGCAGAGCATATTTGAGCTTGGATTCTCATTCGTTATTCTTCAGGTCGCAGCACATGAGCGAGTCCATCTCCAATTCCATCCGAATGGCGCCATCACAGGCGATCCAATCGCCCGCGCACGGCTTGCCTCGCTCTTGCAGCGAACAGTCCTCTGGTATTCCACTGCATGCCTGTTAATGGGTGCTGTGCTTTTGACCGTCGGAATGCGATTCTTCAACCTGCATCGGATTGAGAACGATCCGAACCTGTGGCTCTGGCCGCTGCGCATGACGGTACTGGGATGCATGATCATCTTTGCGCTCAGTCCGGTGTTGTCTTTTCTGGAAGGGTGCGGGCAGGTTGTTGCGGTGTCGCGCGTGCGATTTTTTCAATCGGTTGTGAGCGCACTCGCCGCATGGACCGCGATGATCATGCATCATGGCCTTTACGCTCCCGCTCTGGTTCTTTTTGGCCAGTCCGCGGTGGCAGTCATTATGCTCTGGTCGCGGCGTTCGCTTCTTGCGCCCCTTATGCGCACGCGCGTCGGAAATCTCGGAATTCGCTGGCGCCATGAGGTCTGGCCGTTTCAATGGAAGATCGCCGTGAGTTGGCTCTGCGATTATTTCATCTTTCAACTTTTCACGCCGGTCATCTTCGCGTTCCGCGGGCCCGCTGAAGCAGGCCGCATGGGGCTCTCCATCAACATTGTCATGCAGATGAGCGGCATGATGCTGGTTTGGATGACGACCAAAGCAGCTCCTTTCGGCAGCCTGATCGCAAAGCGCGATAACGTCGGCCTCGATGCGCTCTTCTTCCGCGCCTTGCGGCAGTCACTGCTTTTACTTTCAGGCGCGTCCGCTGTGGTCATGTTGGGAGTGCTCGCGGTTCCTCACATTGCTTCAAAGCTCGGTGATCGAATTGTTCCCTGGCCTGTGTTCCTGCTTCTCCTGTTGACATCCATTGGCGGCCACATCGTCCAGAGCGAGGCCATCTATCTTCGCGCCCATAAGTGCGAACCATTTCTGATGCAGTCGATTTTGATTGCAGCGGCGACGGCCGCGGGCGTGATCGTCTTCGCGAAAACATCAGGGACACTTGGCGTCGCCGTGGCGTCATTCGTCGTCCTTGGCGTCTGCGGAACGGCCTCAGCGACGACGATCTTTCTCTCCAAGCGCAGATCGTGGGGCTACGCGTCGTAATCCTTCTTTAGTGCAGCAAGAATGCTTTGTGGAGCCCGATGAGCGACTTTCCTGTTAGCCCAAATGGGGATTCTCGCGCAAGCTGGCCGTCGCTTGCTATTCCGGGCAGGTGGCCCGACGTCGGCGGAGCGCGATCGAATCACACGATCACAGAAGGCGTTTTCAGGCCTCGCCAGGAACTGCCAATTTACTGCAATCCGATTGCACTTTTCTTGGCCGTTTGGGGTCTGATGCTCATTTGTCTCTGCTTCCATATCTCCTACGTTATCTATCCCTACTTCACGACGCCAGTCGTGATCTTTGTTATCTCAATTACGGCGCTTCTTCTCGGCTATTTTGCGAGCACTGCGATTTTGGAGCGCGATTCATCACCGGACAAAACGGTTGCTTACAGCATCGATGTTACGGCGCTGTGGCGCTTGAACCTGCTGTTTTCTGTCTTTGCGCTGGCACTGATCGGGCTGAATTGGGTTATGGCTGGCCCGCCGCCACTGATCAGCGATCCAAGCTCCTACCTGACTTATGGGAAGCTGAAGCAGATTCTGTTCCCGCTGCTCACTTGCGTTGCCGTCAATGCAACTCTTGACCCGTCGCGGCTACGCAGGTATCTATTCATTGCCTTCGGACTCGGCGTCCTCGCCATGTACGTTGCGCGGGGAATCATGATCGTTACATTTCTGCAAATGTTTTTTCTTCTGTCGCTCAGATCGAGCAAAAGCCGAAAGCGCCAGTACTTGCTTTTCATTGGGAGCGATTGCAATTGCCGTCGCGGGAATGACGATCATCGGAAACCTTCGCACGGCCCACGACCTGTTCATTGCTTACCTGCAGATTCGCGACAAGTATTCCGATTATCCGATGGCGTTTTTGTGGGTGGTCTCCTACGTTTCGATCCCCTTTTCCAATCTCTGCTGGATCCTCCAGCACGGGGCCGCGCATGGACCGACCTTCGCCTTCCTCTACTCATTGCTCCCTTCGTTCATGGCCACGTCAGACCCGTATGCAGATTTCTACAATAACGTGAACATTATTGACAACGCGAGTACCTACCTGCAGTCATATGCGCTGGATTTCTCCTACCTCGGTGTCTACTTCGCGAATCTTCTAATCGGCCTCGGCTGTGGCTGGCTGGTTCTGCGCTCATATCCAAGGCATGTGCTGATCCTGGCGATCTTTCTAACTTCGATGACCCTGCTCTTCTTTACCAATATGTTCTTCCTGCTTTCAACCATCATCCAAGTCTGCCTTCAGGCAGTCGTCCTTAAGCGGTGCTTCAATTGGAGATCATGACTTCAATTCCCAAGATACGAAAGGATCCCCACCTAGGAAATACGGCTGATTCCTTAGCTTCGTTACAGGCGACTGCGGTAATTGTGCTTTACGGAATGACGCCAGAAGAATCGCCTGCGTTCCGCAGCCTTATAAGTGCGCGGAGCGGTTTCATGGCTGGCGAATCGTCGATTCCCATCATTCTCTGGGACAACAGCTCGGCGCAACAATTGCGTACGCATCTCCCCGAGTACGTCGAGTATTATCATGATCCGCGGAACGCCGGTCTGGCGCCGGCCTACAATCAGGCACTCGAGATCGCTGCTCATCACGGATCGCAATGGTTGATCACACTGGACCAGGATTCAGCCGTGCCAGGCGACTACCTCTTACGCTTGGCAAGTGCCGCGCAGATCTGCGCCAGCCGTTGCGACATTGGGGCCGTCGTTCCGCTGATTGCCGTCGGGCGAAAGCAACTCTCTCCCTATCGTTTCGCGTTTGGCGCGATTCCGCGCTGGTATCGTTCTGGATTCTGCGGCGTACCCGATGAGGCGGTCTTCGCCTTCAACTCGGGCGCGATGCTGCGTCTTGACGCGCTCCGGCAAATCGGCGGATACGACTTGCGCTTTCCGCTGGAGTACAGTGATACGGCCATGTTTCGTAGATTGCATCAGCATGGGAAGCGCATTTACATCGCAAGCAACATTCAGCTCCGCCATGAGTTTTCGCTCATTGAGATGAATAGGCTGCTAAGCGAAAAGCGTTATCGGAGAACACTTCTCTCGGAAACCGCCCTTTGGGATCTGTATATGAATTGGCTGGCAGGTTGCGAGCGGACTGCCCGGCTCGCTTTGCGGATGATTCGGCACTGGATTCGCGGCGACCGCAATGACCTGAGAAAGGTGACTCGACAATTCCTCTTCTTAAGGCTCTTTCGATCGAGAAAAACCCGGCTAAACAGATGGCGCGAATCTCTCGGCCAGCAACCGCAACCCGCGACCGCCTTCGTTCCCGCGGCCCAATCACGGCCCAAGGTCTCCGTTTGCATGGCCGCATACAACGGGACAAGATTCATCGGGGCGCAGATTGCTTCAATCCTTCCCCAACTCGCGCCCGATGACGAGATCGTAATCGTCGATGACGCTTCGCAGGATGACACGGTCGCGCGGATCATCGAAATGCGCGACCCCCGCATTCGGGTCTTCTCGCATGAGAGGAACGCGGGAGTCGTATCTACGTTTGAGGATGCGCTTCGCTGCGCGACTGGAAACATTTTGTTTCTTTCCGACGACGACGACCTTTGGGCTCCAACCAAAGTTGAGCGCGTGCTGCGCGAGTTCGAACTGCATCCGGAAGCCGAAGTAGTTGCAAGCAGGGTTGCACTGATTGATGAACACGGCCAGGCAATCCCTGACAGTCGTGTGAACCGCTTCGGCAGGTGTCTTCCCGGTTTCTGGCGCAACATCATCAAGAATCACTACCAGGGCTCTGCGATGGCGATCCGCGCCGCATTCCTCGGACAGGTTCTTCCGTTCCCCAGCGGCAAACTGTTTTTGCACGACGTCTGGATCGGCACTTGCAACGACGCTCGTGGCGGGAAGACGGTGTTTATCGATGAGCCTCTGGTTTATTACCGCCGGCACCGGCACAACGCCAGCCAGCGGCACAGTCTATTACGGCTCCTTAAGGTGAGGATCAATCTCTTGATCGCCCACATAATTCATGCCTTTTAATGCGTGAGCGGAACCGAGCTTCATCCATCTTGAATCTCTGGCCGGGAACACCAGCAAACCGGATTCGATCCCGGCTCATCTATCTTTTCAATGAATGTTGCGCTTATCATCCCCACCTTGAATGCGGCTCCGATATGGGAGAAACTCTTCCGCGGCATCATACGTCAGAGCCTCACACCCGACGAAGTGATCGTGGTCGATTCATCGTCGACCGACGGCACCCCGCACCTTGCCCGAAAAGCGGGGTTCAGGGTCATTGAGATCGCTCGAAACGAATTCAGCCATGGCGGCACGCGCCAGGCAGCGGCCCTCGCCGCATCGCACGCCGACGTCCTGATCTTTCTCACTCAGGATGCATTTCCGCACGGCGCCGACTCTTTTAGGCGTCTCGCCGCCGCGTTTCACAATCCGGCGATCGGCGCCGCATACGGGCGTCAACTTCCTCGGCCAGGTGCTTCCGCCATTGAAGCCCACGCTCGCCTTTTCAACTATCAACCGGCTTCACAGTTGCGTTCCTGGGATTCTCGAACCACTCTCGGCTTCAAATCGATTTTCTTTTCCAATACTTTCGGCGCTTTTCGCCGAGGTGCGCTCATGACCGTGGGCGGATTTTCATCCGATGTAGGTTTTGGCGAGGACACACTTGCTGTCGCTCGCCTCCATCGCGCCGGATGGCATACCGCCTACGTGGCAGAAGCTCTTGTCGAGCACTCGCACGCATTTTCAATCAAAGCCGAATTCCACCGTTACCTCGAGATCGGAATTCTTCACGAGCGCGAGCGCTGGCTCCTCGAGGAATTCGGAGCTGCGGATGGAGAAGGTTTGCGATTTGTCGCGTCGGAGGTTGGCTATCTCCTAAGATGCGCCCCCATCCACATCCCCGAGGCCATGTTCAGGACGTTGGCGAAATACGTCGCCTATCGGAGTGGCCGCCTCAAAGGCTCCACGCGGCCTCCGATCAAACGAAAACTGGCTGCCTAGCCCAAGCCTGGGGGCCGATCTCCGCTCGCAATTCCCGCCTCGAATAACGGCATCAATCTCACGGTCTGCTTCAAAATCCTCTTCCGCTTCTCGATTCCAACCCCTTTTAATTCAGTCTTTGTCGCAGTAGCCTGCACACGGATCGCCTGGCGTTGCGGAGGCGTGCCCACAATACTATGTGCAAAGGCGATACGCCCATCTGTGCCAAATCCGGTTCAGTGGTATAGAACACTGATTAGCCCCTTGCGCAATTTCGAGCAAACACGTACAGAATTCCAGGAGATACTCGCCAAACCCATTCGCGAGCTTGGGCTAAAGCTTGAAGGGTCTCCACTTGAAAGATTCGTTCAGCAACTTTATCGCGAGTTGGATGCCAAGGGTATTCACAAGTTTCGCCCGCAGTGTTATCTCACTGACGAATGGGGATGCCCGTCGGGCGAACCCGTCATTGGAGTGCCCTTCTACCTTGCAAACCCTGATCTTGCGCAACTTGAGCGCGAGATGAACGACCTGGAAGACGTTCGCGAAATCATGATGTACATGCGTCACGAGGCCGGGCACGCTTTCAACTACGCTTATCAGCTTTACAAGTCGGCGGAGTGGCGAGACCTATTTGGGCCGTTCCGCCGCGCATATCGCGATAACTACCGCCCCATACCGTTTTCACGAAAGTTTGTCCGTCACATGGCGGGGTGGTACGCGCAGAAACATCCAGACGAAGATTTTGCTGAAACGTTCGCCGTTTGGTTGACGCCTCGCTCGCAATGGCGAAAGCGCTACAAGGGCTGGAGCGCGCTAGCCAAGCTCCGATACGTCGATCGCATGGCGCGAAAACTGGGCGATCTTGAACCCATCCGGCGCCGCGGCCGCACCGACATTACCGTTGACGAGATGGAATCGACAGTTGGCGAGTTCTATCGCCTCAGCCCGCCAGAAGATGTTCCTGTGCAGGAGTTGGCGCTCGACGCGGACTTGGCGGACATCTTCAACGTCTCTCGCCGGCGAACTAAGGGCGTGCGGCTCGCCCAGGAAATACTGCGCCAGAATCGTAAGCCCATCATCGACAAAGTTGCGTATTGGAGCGGCGTTCAGCGGCCGATCGTCAAACGGCTGGTGGAGGCCATTTGCAAGCGGGTTGAGGAGCTGGGCCTGCGCGTGGATGCTCGTCGCGAAACCGAGCATCTGACTGAATTCACGGTGTACACAACCGCATTGGCTATGAATTATCTGGTGCGCGGAAAGTTTACTCACCCCTGAGGCGCGCCGGCCGCTGCCGCCGCTCCGATTGGAGGTCAAATGACCGGAAGAAAGTTGAAAGTGACTGTGCTGTACGATCTGTGGGAAGAAGGGCCCACAGATGAGCCTGAAGAAGTCCCCGTACCGCGAAGGCGGAAGGGGCGAAAGAAAAGACCCGTCAAGCACGACCGCGAAGAGATCTTCGAGGCTCTGGAAAAGTTGGGACACGAGCCGTCCTATTACGTTCTCGACGGCCGCTTGCAGTCGCTGCTTGGGCTCGCTAAATGCGGCGCAGACCTCATCTTCAACCTCATCGAATCCTACGCCGGCGATGACACGAAAGAGATGCATGTTGCCGCGTTCCTCGATATCCTCGAAATTCCCTACACGGGCGCGGGGCCACACGCGCACATTCTCGCGCAGGATAAATCGATCGCCAAGAAAATGTTCGCGTTTTACGGGATTCAGTCACCCTACTTCGCAACCTCTTATCGTGGCGCCATCGATCATGCGCATGACATCTCGTTTCCGCTCATCGTGAAACCTACCTCGGAAGATGGATCCATCGGCATCGACGCCGCAGCCGTAGTCAATAGCGTGAAAGAGTTGATGGAGCGCGTCTCCTATATTCAAACCGAATTCGATTCTCCCGCGTTGATCGAAGAGTACATTGAGGGGCGCGAAATCTACGCGGCCATTCTCGGCAGTTACGAGAGCGCACATGCGCTTCCGCTCGTTGAGCTCGATCTTTCCAGGCTACCCAAGGGTGTGCCCAGGATCGCCAGCCAGGACGTGAAGTTCGAAAAAGAAACGGAAGTCTATAAGCTGACGAAATCGGCGATCGCCGAAGACCTGGATGAGGAGACTGAAGCCAGACTGACCGAAGTCGCGGTCAAGGCCTATCGCGCTGTCAAGCTTCGCGATTATGGCCGCATTGATATGCGGTTATCGAGCAAGGGAGACGTCTATGTAATCGAAGCGAATCCCAACCCGTGGCTTTCAAGCGGGCAGGAATTTGCCATGGCCGCGAAGAAATCGGGCCTCTCCTACACGCAAATGATCGGCGAGATCGTAGAGCTTGCGATGGCGCGACAGGGATGACGCGGAATGCAGTTCCGCGCCATCATCTGCCCGAATGGTTATGAGAGCCGGCTCCGGCGTCCGCTCGCACTGGCCGGTGCGATGGATGCGACAGATGCTCGATGGTGCGCTCCAATTCGAGCATTAACTCCTCGGCCATTTTGCGTGTGAAGCCGTGCCGGATCAGGATGCGCTGGATCACCAGATCTTCGCGGTTGGGCGGCATGGAGTATGCGGGGACGAGCCAACCGCACTCGCGCAACCGATCGGCCACTTCATAAAGCGTGAAAGGACTCGATGCAGGGTCCTTCAGCTTCCAGCAAAGACCTGGGATGCCGCCGACGCCGTCATAGATGATTTCAAATGGACCGAGATCGGCGACCTTGAGGGCGAGATCTTGTCCAATGGTGGAGCACTCCGACTGAATCTCGCGATAACCATGTTTCCCGAGGCGCAGAAAATTGTAGTATTGGCAAATAATCTCGCCTCCCGGCCGCGAGAAGTTGAGCGCAAACGTTGGCATATTGCCGCCGAGATAGTTGACGTCGAAAATGAGCTCCTCGGGTAGGTCGTGTTTTTCGCGCCACAGCGCCCATCCCACCCCCAGAGGCGCAAGTCCGAATTTGTGGCCGGAGGCGTTGATGGACCGGACCCGCGGCAGACGAAAATCCCAAAGCAAATCCGGCTGCAGAAAAGGTGCCAGGAAAGCGCCACTCGCGCCGTCGACATGGATCGGAATGTCGAGGCCAGTCTCCGCCTGAAGCTTGTCAAGCGCCACGCTGATCTCACGCACCGGTTCGAATTGCAAGGTGAAAGTAACTCCCAAAGTCACGACCACCCCAATAGTGTTTTCATCGCAGCGCTTCAGCACTTCTTCCGGCGTAAGCAGAAGACGTTCGCCTTCCATGGGAACTTCGCGAATCTCCACGTCGAAATAGCGGCAGAACTTGTGCCAGCAAACCTGCACAGGGCCCATAACCAGGTTTGGTGAATCGATTGGTTTGCCCTGGGCGCGTTGCCGCTTGCGCCAGTTCCACTTCAGCGCCAGCCCGCCAAGCATTGCTGCTTCGCTCGAGCCGGTTGTCGAGCAGCCCATGGTGCTTGCCGCCTCGGGCGAGTTCCAAAGATCGGCCAGCATGTGAACGCAGCGCTCTTCAATGGCCGCAGTCTGCGGATACTCATCCTTGTCGATCATGTTCTTGTCGGCAGATTCGTCCATGAGGTGCTCGACTTCGGGCTCGATCCACGTAGTGCAGAAGGTCGCCAGATTGTGCTGTGAATTCCCGTCAAGCACGAGTTGCTCGTGGATGGTGCGGTAGACAACCTGCGGATCGCGCGCAACTTCAGGGAACACATACGTCTGACCGTTGCGATGCAAAGCGTCCGACTCGATCGTGCTGGTCGGTTTGGCGTTCAGCTTGCGCGTATTATGCAGGGCCATGTGCTCTCCTGGTTCTGTTGCGTGACGCCGCCGATCGCGGGAAAGAATTTTCGCTGATTCTCAGCCTTTTACTGCAACCGCGTAGAGCGCGTGGTGAGCCAGAATGAACAGAGTGCGGCGGTCCGCGCCCCCAAAGATAATGTCGATTGGACGTTCGGGAACGTCGATCTGGCCGATCAATTTGCCTGCGGAGTTGTAAACAAAAATTTGGCCGTTCGCAACATATACGTTGCCTCGGCCGTCGACGGCAACGCTTTCGCCGCCGCGCTCCGCGAAGGTTTGGAGATTGGTCAGGGTGCCATCGGCGCCGACCCGTCCGCTATAAGTGCGATCTTCCGATGCGCTGCTGATGTAAATGCGCTGACCGGGGAGGGCGCTGATGAATCCGTAGGTGTCAAGATTGTCGGAGAAGCGCCAGCCCGTCGAGTCAGGCGGACCCTGCTGGAATACGCGCCCTGCTGGAAGAACGACGCTCCCATCGGGCGAAACGTATTCCTTCGCCTTGGGAGTCGACACATCCTCGGTAAACATCTCAGCGAGCGTTTTGTAAGTGAGCGTGTTGAAGTCGAGCTGGTTTCGAAATTCGCCGTTGTTCCAGACATTTCCCGGCAGAATCACCGCTGCACCCGGATGGGCGACGGCGGGTTCCGGCGCGAGCATCGTGATTTGATCTTCCGGTGATCCAGGACGGAAGGAATAGACGGTTCCCTCAGGGCCGGCGGAAGAGACCACCAGCAAATCACCCGACTTGTCGAACGCAAGATTGACCGGATCGAGAGCGTTGTCGCGCTCAATCGTCAGCCCCTCGGCCGATGACCAGCCATAAATATTCTGCCGATGATGTTCGACAAAATAGAGTTTGCCCTGAGCATCGACTGCTGCCCCTGAAATCGAAAAGAAGCCGTCTTCCAGCTTTTCCACTTCGGCGCCGGGTGCCAGAACCGCCGGCGCATCGACCTGCGCAGGTGTGCGAGGGTCATCCGGAATGTCGAGCACTGCGAATTCACGCTCGCGCACCTCGAGATTGTGAGTCACGTCCTGGATAGCATTTTCGTAGGGGTATTTGCTGGCGCGAAGAAATGTTCCGCAGCCGTTGTCGTCGCAGATGGGATAGCCGCTCTCCGCATTGATGTGCACATTGCGGAAATGAATGTTTCCGGAATGATAAAGCCGAACCGCGGCGGGGAAGGGTGCGCGCGAGCGCGTGACGCGATAACCGTGGTAATTCGCAATGGTGATGTTGTGTGACCATTTGAATTCGAGCGATAGAGATTCCGGGCTCTCACCGGCTTCCTCTTCGGTCTGCGGCGCGTTCACGTCCCAATTCTCAACATGGTCAAAGATGATTTCATTCCGCACATGATGCTCGTTCGAAAGCTCGTAGACGTGGCCCGGCGTCTTGGTGTCGGAAACATAAAATCCGGCTTGCGCGAAGGTATCTGGCGTCCAGATATCCGCAAACGTTCCGCCGCCACCATGGTTCACCCAGAGGCTCGGGTATTGTCCGTCCCATCGTTTGTTCAGACTCGAATCGGCGGTGTGGTTATTGTTGTAGGGATTGAAGCCGGTTCCATGGCCGCCGAGAAAGCGCACATCGTCGATCAAAGAGCCCTCGCCCGATTGCCACATTACGCCCGCTACGCGCGAATTGGTGCCGCCGGTATAAACGCCAAATCCGCTGATCATGTTCGATCCACCGGCCGGAGCTGAGATCACGGGCCTCGGCGCGCCGACGCCCTGAAATCCCGGCGTGGAATCTTCAAGATCGAACTGCGTCATCGTAGGATGAAGGCCGATCAAAATCGAATCGGGCTTCAACCGGAGCGTATCGCTCACCCGGTAATGGCCGCTCGGGAAGTAGAGCACGCGATTGGAGTCGATGGCCTTCTGGATCGCTGCGGTGTCGTCAGTCGTTTCGTCTCCCACCACCCCGAGCGAATGAACATTGACCCACTCTGAAGTCGGCGGCAACGCGGGAATCGCAGGCGGAAGCGGATCTGGCATCGCGCTCAACGCGACAGCATCGTATCGCATGCCGATGGTTCCGGTCATTCCTTCGCCCGGCACGATTAGGCCATAATTGAAATTCTCTACCCTGTAGGTCTCGCCCTTTCCGGGAATTGATTTCCCCGTTTCGCGCAACAACACGAAGGTCGGAACATCTCCCAGCACCGCATTCTCGAAACCAATCTCAGTGAGCGGGCTTGTTTCGTTGCTGATGATGACCGCGGCTTTTGAAATCTGCTCGAAGCGGCAGTCTTTAGCCCACATTTCGTCGGAGTAATGCGGATCGATATCGATGGCCACTGGTACATTGCGGAAAGTATCGCGGATCAGGGTAAGACCGACTTCGTGCTCCCGGATCGCGGCTTCACGCTGGCCGTCGAAGACTGAATCGATGAGCGTGAATTGCCATGCCGGCGAAGTTTTGTCGGTGAGAATGCCGTAGCGCCCGCCATAGAAATGGAGATCTTCGGCTTCGTTGCCGACCTCGGTGAGCGCGGCGAGCCCCGAGCCAACGTGGAAATCCATGTGGCTGAGGTAGGCGTGCTGGGCGACGTGGAAGCGGACGGCGATTGCCGCGGGGTCGCCGGCGCCGATCTCAAAATCGATATTGCTCACCGCAGAATAGAACGTGTCCTCGTCGGCATCCGCTATGTGCTCGTTGGGCGGAACGCTGCCCGGCGGCGGAAACGGGACGCGCCTTCCGGAACGCAGAATGGCGGCGGGACTTGCGCCCGTAAACATGAGCATGACGCCCTCGCCGGTTTGAAATCCCGGCGTGTTGTCAGCCAGAACGAAAACCGGTCGGGTCGCGCCATACCCAATGAGCCGGACGCCGGGCCAGAGATAGATGGTGCGCGTTAGCCGGTAACGGCCAGAAGGAATGAACACGATTCCCTCGCGAATGCCGCCTTCCGCTTTGTCGATGGCCGCTTGAATCGCCGTCGTGTCGTCGCTCACCCCATCGCCATGGATGCCGAAATCCTGTGCAGTTAGATACACCGCCTTTGGATCGTCGAGCCGCGTTGTAAATACGGATGAGGCCGATGCAAAAGATGAGGCACCAAGCAGAATGGCGCAAAGCAGAAGCTTCTTCATGTGCATGTTCCTTGCGAGTGTCCTCGCGCTGCGCTATGCGCGCTCAGCGGAGTGATATTCGCGGCGAATCGTTTCAAGGTTGACGGTGGGTTTAGGGTATTTCATGCGCAACGATTCCAGATGCTCGACGACGATGCGGGCAATGGCAAGATTGCGAAACCATTTGTGATTGGAGGGAATGACGAACCATGGCGCGTGTGCAGTGCTGCAGCGAGAGAGAGCATCCTCGTAGGCCGCCACGTAGCCTTTCCAAAAACCGCGTTCTTTGTAATCGGCCTCGCTAATCTTCCAGCGCTTGGTGGGATCGTCGAGGCGCTCCTTGAAACGCTTCAGCTGTTCTTCCTTTGAAATGTGCAAAAAGAACTTGAGAATGTGGGTGTCGTGTGCAACCAGGTTCTTTTCAAAATCGTTGATCCGATCGTAGCGGCCAGACCAGACTGCCTTGGGGACGAGATCGTGAACGCGAACCACTAAAACATCTTCGTAATGCGAGCGATTGAAGATTACAACTTCGCCGCGGGCGGGAGCCGGCTGGTGCGCGCGCCACAAAAAATCGTGTGCCGCCTCTTCCGCAGAGGGCTGCTTGAACGCGGCCACGCGGCAACCCTGCGGATTCATGGCGCCCAGCACATGATTGATCACGCCGTCTTTGCCGCCAGTGTCGAGCGCCTGAAGGCAAATGAGCAGCGAATGGCGGTGCTCGGCGTAAAGAAGGTCCTGCAACTCGCGGAGTCTCTGTTGATAATCTTCAATCTCTCGCGCCGCGGATTTCGGGGTCTTGTGACCGCCGGTAAACGACGGATCGAATTTCTTGAGCCTCACCTTGCTGCCCGGCTCGATCTTGAATTTTTTAAGGTAACTCATTCTGATTCTCCGCCTGCAGGGCCCGTTCCGATCAGCCAACGCCGCAAACTCGCGCGCGAGGCAGATTCAATCTTGCAGCCGCAAGCACACGGCCAGCTCGACCACCGGCTGACAGATGAAATGCTATCAGGCTTGGAAGACAAGTCCGATTTTGCCGTCGGAGTGATGGTGTGATTTGTGTTCACGCGCCTAAAACGGAACTAGACTATAGTCGAGGTGCGGCTCCCTGGAGTGTACGCAGCACATCTGCAACTGTTGGCCGGAGGCAGGCAACTAAAAAGCAAAAACGAAGGGGATAGATCATGGAATCGACATTGTCGCCAGACGTATTGCGGAGAATGGACGCCTATTGGAGAGCCTCGAATTACCTCTCTGTTGGCCAGATTTATCTCTACGACAACCCCCTCCTCAAGCGGCCGCTTGAGATTGCGGACGTGAAGCACATGCTCCTCGGCCATTGGGGAACAACGCCTGGACAGAACTTCATTTATACCCATTTGAATCGGGTCATCAAGAAATACGATCTGGACATGATTTATGTTTCCGGCCCCGGACACGGAGGACCGGCCGTGGTTGCTCACACCTATTTGGAGGGAACTTACACCGAAGTTTATCCAAATATTACTCAAGACGAAGATGGGCTTAGAAAGTTATTCATTCAGTTTTCATTTCCGGGTGGCATTCCCAGTCACGCGTCGCCGGAGACTCCGGGCTCGATCCACGAGGGCGGCGAGCTCGGCTATTCGCTCAGTCACTCGTTTGGGGCGGTAATGGACAACCCCGAATTGATCGTGGCGTGCTGCGTTGGCGACGGAGAGGCGGAGACCGGGCCGCTGGCAACAGCGTGGCACTCGAATAAGTTTATTGACGCGGCAACCGATGGCGCCGTTTTGCCCATCCTCCATTTGAACGGCTACAAGATCGCCAATCCAACGGTGCTGGCGCGCATTCCCCATGAGGAGCTGGAGCAACTGTTTCACGGCTATGGCTGGAAGCCATATTTTGTTGAAGGGCACGAGCCGGAACTGATGCACGAGGCGATGGCGACCGCGCTCGACCACGCGGTTGAAGAAATTAAAAAGATTCAGCTGGAAGCGCGCACTCAGGGGAAAACGGCACGCCCGCGCTGGCCGATGATCGTTCTCAACTCTCCCAAGGGTTGGACAGGCCCGAAGGTCGTCGATGGATTGCAGGTGGAAGGCACGTTTCGGTCGCACCAGGTACCGCTGTCGGATCCGGCGGCAAATCCAGAGCATCTGAAGCAACTGGAAGAATGGCTCCGCAGTTACCGGCCCGAGGAACTTTTCGACGAAAAGGGGGGCCTGCGGCCGGAACTGGCTGAGCTCGCGCCCGCTGGTACGCGGCGAATGGGTTCCAATCCTCACGCCAACGGCGGCATCCTTCTCCGCGATCTGAGAATGCCCGATTTTCGTGACTATGCCGCGAAGGTGCCTGCACCGGGAACAGAGGGCATCGGCGACACGCGAGTATTGGCGCCATTCCTGCGCGATGTGGCCAAGTTGAACGGGGAGCGGAGAATCTTCCGGATCTTCGGCCCCGACGAAACCATTTCCAATGGATTAGCCGCCGTCTTTGAGGCCACAAACCGGCAATGGGATGCGGAGACTTTAGCCAACGACGAGTTTCTCGCTCTCCAGGGGCGCGTCATGGAGATGCTCAGCGAGCATCAGTGCGAAGGCTGGCTCGAAGGCTATCTGCTCACCGGACGCCACGGGCTCTTCAACTGCTACGAAGCATTCATTCATATTGTTGACTCCATGTTCAACCAGCACGCCAAATGGTTGAAAGTCACAAACGGCCTGCCGTGGAGACGAAAAATCTCTTCGCTTAATTATTTGCTGGCGTCGCACGTCTGGAGGCAGGATCACAATGGGTTCACGCATCAGGATCCGGGGTTTATCGATCATGTTGTAAACAAGAAAGCCGAAGTTGTGCGCGTGTACCTTCCGCCGGATGCCAATTGTCTTCTCTCAGTAATGGACCACTGTCTGCGCAGCCGGCAGTACGTGAACGTGGTGGTGGCAGGCAAGCACCCGGCGCCCCAGTGGCTCACGATGGACGCGGCCATCAAACATTGCACCGAGGGCATTGGCATCTGGCAATGGGCCAGTAACGACGAGGGCGGGCCGCCGGATGCAGTGATGGCTTGTTGCGGTGACGTCCCCACGCTGGAGACACTGGCTGCGGTGAGCATTTTGCGCGAGCGTCTCCCGGAGTTGAAGCTGCGTGTGGTCAATGTGGTCGACCTCATGAAGCTGCAGCCGCAGACAGAACATCCGCACGGGCTGAGCGATGCGGACTTCGACACGCTGTTCACAAAAGACAAGCCGGTCATCTTCGCATTCCACGCTTATCCGTGGCTGATCCATCGCCTCACCTACCGGCGCAACAACCATAACAACATTCATGTGCGCGGCTACAAGGAGGAGGGAACCATCACCACGCCATTTGACATGACGGTGATGAACGACCTGGATCGCTTCCACCTGGTCATGGACACCATCGACCGCATCCCCCGCATTTGGGAGAAGGGCGCGTACCTGAAGCAGGAGCTCAAAGACAAGCTGGTTGAGCACAAACTGTACATCAGGAAAAATGGAATGGATCTGCCGGAAGTGCGCGACTGGAAGTGGAAAAGCAATTAGGATCGTGTGCAAGGCCAGTCGTGGCCACCAGCCGGCGACGACATGTTCGGTTTTATACGGCCGACGATTCGATCATTTGTTCTTCTAGTGCTTCGCGCGTGTCAAACTCGAATCGGTCAAAGATGTGCGCAAACTCGCGCACGATTTGCTCACGGCTGAAGCCCATGGCTTCATAGCTATATTTATGCGAGCTGGAGTGAGCCTGTGCAGTGGCCACCGCATCACGCAAAATCGTTTCGAGGTCCTCGCTCTTGGCATAGCCAAAGCGGCTGTAAATGGATCGAAGGACCTCATCGGGCGATTGCATCAGGTCGTCGTAGCTGACGACCATGCACTGCTCGGTCGGAGTTCTGTCAATGACCTCGAGCGGATGATCGTACCAATATCGTGTCCAGGTCAGAATCTCATCGCAATGGGGATACTTTTGCCCAGGGTCGCTGAACAGGCGCCACATGTAACCAAACAGCGAAATCGTCGACGGCAGCGTCTCCAGCGGATTGCGGACCAGATAAAGGATGCGCGCATCCGGAAATGTTTCGAGAAGTGATTCGATCCTCCCGCTAAAAAGGGGATTCTTGGCCATGTAGTGCTGGCCGTCCGTGGCATACAAGTGGCGCTTTATACAGTTCTGGTAAAACGCCATCAGGCGCTGCCGCTCGGCAGGTGGAATCTCTGTATCGAAATACTGGTATGGTGGCAGCTCATCGAGATAAGGAAACGCAAAGCCGGAAAGAAAACTCGACCACGCGTAGAACAGCAGGTGCTCGTCCTCTTCCGGATCGAACAAACCGAAGGAGTGAATCTTCAATTTGCCGAGCGAAATGGTGTCGAGCCGCCGTAGAGTCTTTTCGCAAATGCGGCCAAAAAGCGCATCCACGCGGGAAAGCAGGCCGAAGATGCGCCGCTGCGTGATCGAGGGCATCAGGTAAATGTCGGCGGTGCGCAAGCAGGCAAATGTGGAATCGTCGCGTGCCAGAGTCCGCTGCACAAATGTCGAGCCGCTGCGAAAGTTTGACACGATGAAGAGCGGCTTCTCGACCGGCTGCTTCCGGTACCCCGGAAAGAAAATCTCATCGGCGAGGAAGCCGATCCAACCCGCCAGCAGGATGCATCCCCAAATCGGATAAAAAAGCAAAAGGAAAATGAAGCGGTTCCGGCTAAGGGGTCCAAACGTTGCAGTGCTCCGATGGAAGGAACGCACCGTTTGGCGCCAGAACAGGTGAAGGTTGAAAGTCATTGGGCCGCGCGAACTCCTCGCGTGAAGATGCACAAAATGTCGTTTCTATCACCTTCATTGAGAGCGAGGCTTGTGTCAAGAAGAATGCGCGGATGAGTTTAGGCCCAGGAAAGGCCCGCTCTCCAATATCTGATAGATGCAGTCAACGCATTCAGCCGGAGTCTGAAGCGTGGTTTGCAGATGAACTTCAGGCGAAAGAGGAGGTTCGTACGGACCGTCGATGCCGGTGAAGTTCTTCAATTCTCCGCGCCTGGCTTTGGCATAAAGTCCCTTTGGATCTCGTCGTTCACACTCCTCCAACGGAGTGTCGACAAAGATTTCAAGGAACTCACCGGGCTTGAAAATGGAGCGAACGTGATCTCGCTGAGTACGGTAGGGGCTGATGAAAGAGACGATCGCGATGAGTCCGGCATCCACAAGCAGCCGAGCCACCTCGGAAACCCGGCGGATGTTTTCGATGCGATCGATCTCAGAAAATCCGAGATCCTTATTGAGGCCCAGCCGGACTTCGTCGCCGTCAAGCAGGTAAGTATGACGCCCCGCGGCATATAGCCGCTTTTCGAGTGCATTCGCGATCGTGGATTTGCCGGCCGCAGGAAGGCCTGTGAGCCACAGGCAAAGTGGGTGCTGGTGCTTGAGTTCGGCGCGGGCCTTCTTGTCAATGTCCATCGGCATTCGAACAAGGCGTGGCTGGACGCTCAGCAAACGAGTTGATTGATGGCTGGTCGTGCGTTTGTCGGCAGTCTCAGACTTGATCCCCAGTATACGGTCGAAAGGGTGGGACGAATATCGCCGTGGGCGTGTTAGTCTTCCGCCAGCGCGATTTTCTTGACCAAACCACCATGAAAATACAATCCATTCTTCTTGCGACGTTGCTCGCTTTTGCCCTCACTTCGGCCGCACAATCGGCCCCACAACCTGCGGCAGCGAATCAGAGTCCTTGCGGCGCACAGCCGTGTCCATATCTGAATCCCACGCTTGCGCCGGAACAGCGCGCCCGCGATCTGGTTGGCCGCATGACCCTTGAAGAAAAGGTGAGCCAGATGCAGGACGTTGCGCCTGCAATCCCAAGGCTGAATGTTCCCGCATATAACTGGTGGAACGAGGCGCTGCATGGAGTGGCGCGCAATGGATTCGCGACAAATTTTCCCCAATCCATCGGCTTGGCGGCCACATTCGATACAGGATTGATGCACCGGATTGCAACCGTCATTGCAGTGGAAGGGCGCGCCAAATACAACGAGGCCATTCGCAATGACGATCACAGCCGATTTGCGGGACTTACGTTCTGGTCCCCGAATATCAATATCGATCGCGATCCGCGCTGGGGTCGAGGCATGGAGACTTTTGGCGAAGATCCCTTTCTGACCGCGAGCATGGGCGTCGAATTCGTGAAGGGCCTGCAGGGCGACAATCCAAAGTATCTCGAACTTGTGTCGACGCCGAAGCACTACGCCGTGCACAGCGGGCCGGAACCATTGCGTCACGGTTTTAACGTGGACGTTTCGGAGCACGATTTAGAGGACACGTATCTGCCTGCATTTCGTGCCACGATTGTCGATGGACGCGCCGATTCCATCATGTGCGCCTACAACGCGATCGACGGCGCGCCCGCGTGTGCGAACACGATGCTGCTCCAGCAACATCTACGGCAGGATTGGGGCTTCAACGGGTACACGGTTTCCGATTGCGACGCGGTGGGAGACATCGCGCGCGGCCATCATTTTGCCGGCAGCCCGGAAGAGGCGGCCGCCGTGGCTGTGAAGGCGGGTACGGATCTCGATTGCGGTCGCACTTATGCAGCGCTCACCAGAGCTGTCAGTGAGCATCTGCTGGCTGAATCTGACATCGATGCGGCTGCCGTTCGGCTGTTTACGGCGCGCATGCGCCTGGGAATGTTTGACCCGCCTGCGTCAGTGCCTTTCAATGCGATCCCTTACTCCGAGGTGAATTCCCCCGCGCATCGCGAGCTGGCGCTCCAGGCCGCGCGCGAATCGATCGTACTTCTCAAGAATCGCAACAACACGCTTCCGCTCAAGGCGTCAATCCGCAAGATCGCGGTCGTGGGCCCCACCGCCGATTTGCTTGAGGCCATTGAGGGCAACTACAACGGGACAGCGCCCGATCCGGTCTCACCGCTCAACGGAATGCGGAAAGAATTTGGCGACAAGAACGTGATCTACGCTCCTGGATCGATTCTTGCCGACGGCACGCCCGCGCCGATTCCATCGGCCTATTTGCGATCGGACGCATCGCTTAAGACACCCGGCCTCGAGGGCGAGTACTTCGACAATGCGGATTTCAGTGGCACGCCGAAACTGGTTCGTGTGGACTCCAGGATCAACTTTGACTGGAACCGCGTTGCGCCCGCGCCAGGTTTTCCGAGCCAGACATTTGCAGTGCGATGGACAGGCGAGCTGGTACCGCCGGTGCCCGGAGATTACGCCCTGAGCGTGCGCGGGCCGCGTCCGTTGGCGGCGGCCGCGATGACGGGCGAAGCAGGTGCAGCACCGCCGCCCCCACGCCCGCCGGACCGCGTCCGGCTCTACATCGACGACAAGCTAGTGATGGATAGCTCCAGCAATCCCGCGGAAGCGCGGTTGACTTTCGCCGATACCAGCCCGCACGCAATCCGCGTGGAGTATAAGCATCTTCCCAACGATCGCAACGTCGGTCTCAACTGGGAACCCCCGGCCAACAGTTTGCTCGGCCAGGCCATCGATGCCGCAAACAAATCGGATGCGGTTGTCGCCTTCGTGGGACTTTCTCCGAACCTGGAGGGCGAGGAGATGAACGTCCACGTGGATGGTTTCGAGGGCGGTGACCGGACCAGTATCGAGCTGCCTGCGACGCAGGAGCACCTGCTCGAGGCGATGGGCGCGACCGGCAAACCGTTGATCGTTGTCCTCACTGCTGGCAGCGCGCTCGCGGTTCAGTGGGCCAGCGAGCACGCGGATGCGTTGATCGACGCATGGTACTCAGGCGAAGAGGGCGGCGACGCAATGGCGCAAACGCTAACCGGTAAGAACAATCCCGCAGGACGGTTGCCGGTCACGTTCTACGCTTCGACGAGCGATTTACCGCCATTTACCGACTATTCCATGAAAGACCGGACCTACCGCTATTACCATGGCGAGGTACTTTATCCTTTCGGATACGGCCTGAGCTACTCGCGTTTCAGTTTTGGCGTGCCGGCAGTGAACGCCAGAAAAGTCACGGCTGGTTCCTCGGTGGTTGTGACCGCGATGGTGCGCAACACCAGCGGGCGCGCGGGAGACGAAGTAGCCGAGCTGTACATAAAGCCTCCGCGCACCGCAGTCTCTCCTGCGCTGGAGCTCGAGGGGTTCAAGAGGATCCGTTTAGGGGCAGGCGAATCGGGCCGAGTGCAGTTCACACTCTCTCCGCGCCAACTGAGCGAAGTGGACGAAAAGGGGAACCGCGCAGTGACCCCGGGCGAATACGAGATTTATGTCTCGGGCGGGCAGCCGGAAGCCGGAACTCCGTCAGCGACAATCGGCATCGCGGGGTCCATGTCGTTGCCAAAATGAAGTCGGGCGGCGAAACTGCCCGCCCCGAAGAATTTCAGCGCGCAATTGTTTGGATTTGCGAAGCAACAAAATCGTGGACAGACATCAGGCTCGTGGGAGACGCTACGATTTTTGCGTCGGTCTGTCCGGCCGCATGAATCATGAGTAACGGCCGCGGATCCCATTCGCCTCCATGCGATATGCTCTCGTCCTCATCGCTCCATCCGGGAGTTGTGCGCCAGATTCTCGTGCGCCACGAGTGATCTCCCTGAAGGATCACCGTTGTCTCCGGCCAGCGCGATTCCCCCTCGAGGACGCCGAGTATTTGCCCGAGAAAGCGATCGGAATAATCCAGCGAGTCCAGATAGGATCCTCCCACGCCGTAAGTATGCGTGTGGCGATCCCAAAACGCCGGTGGATGGGGTAATGGCATGTGAAGGTAGATGATGTCGGCCTGACTGCTCGCCAGCGTGGCAAGGGCGTGTTGGCTCAAATCCTTCACGCTCGCCACATGACTCAGAGATTCCCAATGGGCAACATCGGCCACGGCGACGCGAGGCGCAATAAGTTGTTCGGCCACGATGCGCAGCGGGAACCACACGTCTTCGGCAAAACTGGCATTGATTTCCGGAGGAGCGCCATCTTCAGTGTCGTCATTTCCCCAATAGCATTCGGTGGCCTCGCTCGCAAAGATGGGGCAGTACGGCAGGTACCAACCCACGATCGAAGTCGAGATACCGCGCTTCCTGGCCTGGCCGAACAACGATGCATCGGAGTCGAACGGCTCCCAGCGCGAGTCGTCATCCGTTCGAACCAGGAATTGATTCTTCGCCGTAAAAGTAGAACTCGTTACGATGCGCCCCAGAAGCAAACTCGGCACAACCAGCCGCGTGTGATAGCCGATCGGCTTCACATTCGAGTACACCGTACTTTGCCTGCGTAAGCGATCGAAGTTAGGAAGATCGAGAGAAGGATCGCGTGCTTCGAATACTGGTCTGTACGCCAATTCATCGAAAATAATCCATACCACCCGCGGCCGGGAGGCAGGCTGGGCGGGAATGGCGCTCGCAAACGCTTGGATGCCTGGATGCCAGAAGGCCGCGCTTACGAGCTGCGCGGTCATCACAAGTGCAAACACCACGGCGCCCGCCAGGACCGCGTCACCAAAGCTATAGAGTTTTCGTGCGATGCTGGGAACGCGGAAAATCAGCAGCGCCAGAAGTGCGAACCACGCTATCGCAACCATCGCAACCCAGGCGTACGGAACTCTGAAAGGGAAGATTCTGAGATTGCAGACCAGCAGGTAGATCGGAAGGACCGCGAGGGCGAACCACCGGATCTCGGTCCACGACTTCAGGCGTCGAAGGATCGCGAACAGCCCCGCGAATACGAGGCCCACAATCGCAAGATCGACAAGCTCTGCCAGAACCAGGCGGCTCAGTGGCCAGGGAACGTGCATGCGCTCATCGCCCAGTGACGAAGTCAGGTCGATGTAGCCGGGCAGAAGCAGAATGGCGGCGAAGCCCCATGCCTGGGCAATTCGTTTCATCATGCCTTGCTCCCGTCCGAGCGCTCGAACTCAGCGGCGACACCCGTAACGTTCTGGCCGAGAAGCCGGTCAAAGAGGAAAAGAACCCTCCCGTTGCCCAACCGGGCGCGGTCAACAACGGCGAAATGCGGCGCGAAAGCATTCGTCAAATCATCTTCAGTCAAATGACCGTAGAGATCGTCGCGGCCGCGCAGCCACTCCTGAAACATGGGGTCGGAAGGCGGGACCCACTCCAGCAGCAGCCAGCGCCGCGTAAGCGTGGCGCAGAGATCGGCGATGTGGTTCAGCGGCAACTGATGGCGCAGGATCAAATGATGCACCACCGCGAGCATCAGCACCATGTCGAATTTACCTGTCAGGCGGTCCAGCAGAGACAGATGCTCGCGATTGCGCCACCCTGCCGCCGGCGTGGGACGAGCGATGTCTGCAACCAGCGCCGTGATCGGCATGTTCCGTTCGGCGGCGGTGCGCCAGAGTTGCTCGAGAGCTGCCGCGTCGCTGTCCAGGGCTACGACACTCGCGCCGGCATCGGCGGCCAGCAACGAATAGGTGCCTGTATTGGCGCCGATGTCGAGAACATGCTCGGGCCGGCATCGGCCCAGTACGCCTTTGACGAATTGTTGCTTCTCTTCGACGTCTGCAGCCTGATAGTGGCCGGCTGTTTGTTCGTAGCGGCTCCATTGGCTCTGGCCGCGCTCGCCGGCCGCGTGGCCAATCTGTTTGCCAAGCCGCGCGATGCGTTTCTTCAGCACGTGTCTCGCAAGATCGGGATCGGTCGCCGCGGCAGACTTTTTCGAGCCGGCGCGTCGTTGGCCCGGCCGATCAAAAACCGTGGCCAGAGTCACCACATCGAGCAGATTGGGATTGACCAGTCGCCAGCGCGGTAGCGCCTCATAGATTTGGCGCGGTTCGTAGCCGTCGCGCGCAAACAAAGTTGCCGTCAGCGGCCAGCTCAAATACTTTGCCGCCAGCAAAGGCAGCAGAAACGTGCGCACGAATTGGCCATACGCCAGCCAGACACTGGAATGAGGATCGCGGCGCTCGAAGGATAAAACGTCCACGAGAATGGGGTGCGGGCCTGAAAAGAGAATGTTGAGCGGCGTCGCGTCCTTCAGAGTCCAGCCGGCGTCGATCGCCTGGCCGGCAACGCGCAGCGTCAGTTCGGCCGCGGCACGCCACTGGGCGGGCGACCACTCCCACGGGTAGCTGATCGGATCCACACGCGGATGTTCCAGCCAGAGTTCCCCTGAAGAGATGCAGGGATGAGAGCCGGGTTCGGCGATGCGGCTGGGGATCAGGTCGCCGCTTTGTTCCAGAGTCTCACGCAGCCGCGAAGCGAGAAAAGCCCGTGTCTCTTCCTCGGCCGGGGGGTGAATTCGCCGCAACGCGCAACCGGCTGTGAGCCGGAGTTCGCCGGCGGGATCGCGGAAGGTCAATTCAAGTTCAGGATCAATCGGGGTCAGAGCAGACTCTCGGTCAGAAGACTTGCGGGGTCCGTTCACTGATTTGGCGAGTCCTCACCATCCGCGTTGACTGGCTGTTTAATAGGTTCCTGTGCGGAATCGTTGCCCGAACGGAAGAGCGAGTAGATTTTGCGGCGCAAGTACCACCCCGTGGCCACCAGTGCCGATCCCGCCGCTTGAACGGCTAACAGGCCCGTGCCTGGGTCGGCGTAGGCGTATGCAGGGCGCTCGAATGCCAATACGGCGCCCACTAAAATCAGGACAACCGGAAAAATCTGAAGCAGTTTTACGCGGCTCACAGGCGACTCCAGGATGGGGGACGGCAATTTCGTTCGGAGGCCCCGCCGGCGGAATCCGAAGTCGAATTCAAGCAGCCATCTGACATTGGGTAGACGGCAAAACCGCCGCCCACGTTTACAGAATTGCAATCATTCTATCGTGAAGAAAATACGACTTTCGAATAAAGGGTACCTAACAGATAAATTCGGCACTCGAAAAAAAGAATTCCCCATTGCAGACAACCGCACGGGCGCCCAACGCATCAAGCCCCAAAATCGGCAACTAGGCTTGCGGAGATGCCCCGGCAGAATCGGCCCTGGGCTTCGGTGCGTCTTTACGCCCAGGAGCGAGGATCGCGTGCAGGATGGTGCCTTCCATCCGCGGCATGAATTCGACCACTCCAGCACTGCCAATGTCCAGAATAAGACGGTTGATGATCTTGTACCCAAGCTCGCGGTGAGCCATTTGGCGTCCACGGAAACGGAGGCTCGCCTTCACCTTGTCGCCCTCGGTCAAAAAGCGCACCGCCTGATTCTTCTTGGTCTGGTAGTCGTGCTCGTCTACCGTCACCGAAAACTTGACTTCCTTAAGGGTGATAACTTTTTGCTTCTTGCGCGCGGCGCGTTCGCTCTTTTCCTTCTCATAGAGATAACGGCCATAATCTTGAATCCGGCAAACGGGTGGGACGGCCGTGGGCGAAACCTCAACCAGGTCCAGGCCTCGTTCGCGGGCGATGCGGAGTGCCTCAAAGGGCTGAAGGATGCCAAGCTGTTCGCCGTTTTCGTCGATGACCCGGATTTCGCGCGCGCGAATCCGATCGTTGATGCGAATGAAGGACTTTGCCGCTCGTTTATCGAATGCGATGGTACTCCTCCGAAGGCGTGCTGGACGGGCCGGGACAGGGCGCCCCACTGGGCCGCGGACGAGCGACGCAAACTGAGTATAGCACTGGCTTGGCCTTGCGAAAAAAGAGGTTAGCGGCTGGGAATGCCGATCAACGAGCCGTCGGAATCTAGCCCGGTCACGTGCACCTCAAGCAGTTGATTGGCCGCCAATTGACCGCCGGACAAGTGACCGCGGAGATTGATGGGGATGAAGTTCTCCGTAAGTGCCGCGGTGTCGCCGGCACTACCCTTCGCTTCCGGCGTGTTGAGGGTAATCGCGTCCAGGTCGCGGCCGATAAAGCGCGAGCGGTGAGCCAACATTTTTTCTTCGCCCACGGCGCGGAGTGCAGCCATACGCTCTTCGCGAGCGGCCTTCGGGACCGGCGATGCTTCGTGCAGCGCCCAACCCGGGGTGCCCGGTCGGGGCGAAAAGGGAAACAGGTGGAGATACCCGAAAGGTAGCGCCCGCACAAAAGCGAGTGTCTCGTCGAATTCGCGATCGGTCTCTCCCGGAAATCCGACCATGACGTCTGCGCCCAGGGTCAGATCGGGACCTGCCGCTGAAAAAATCGCGGACACCTTGTCTGCGTAATGCCAGGGTCGATAGCGGCGGTGCATGCGGCGCAGGACGGAGTCCGAGCCCGATTGCAGCGGGAGATGCGCATGCCGCGCCAGGCGCCCGCCGCCAAATTCGCGCAGCAGGTCAATCAAATCGTTGCCCCAATCCATCGGCTCGATGGAACTAAGCCGCAGGCGAGACAGGGTGGTCCACTCGAAGATTGCGCGAACCAGTCCAGCCAGAGATTCTCGTCCAAAACCAGGGAAAAAACCCCAGCGGCCGAGGTTGATGCCCGACAACACAAGCTCCTTGCCGCCCGAAGCGACAAACTCCTCAACCTGGCGAAGGACCACTGCTTGAGGAAGGCTTTTCGATGGCCCACGAGTCTGTGGGATCACGCAGAAAGTGCAGCGATTCCCGCACCCCTCCTGAATCTTCAAATTAGGGCGCGTCTGCGCGCCGCCCGTGAGCTGCGCGCTTTCGATAAAGGAGTGGGCGAAGCTGTCGTCAGCCCAGATAGGAGCTGAGCCTGGAATCGAGTCGGATCGCGGCGCTGAACGAAGCGATTCGACAGGAACAAGCGCAGGCAAATTGGCTGCTGCCTGAGTTGGCGCATCAGGCATCGTTCGAACCTTAGCCATCCTGAAGATGATCTCCGGCGCAAGTGCCTTGTGACTGTTGCCAATCACCGCGACCACCCCTGGCATGCCCGCAAGCTCCTCGGGAGCACGCTGCGCATAGCAGCCGGTGACGACAATTTTGGCCGCGGGATCCCTGCGATGCGCGCGGCGAATAAAGGCGCGCGCAGCACGGTCGGCTTCAGCCGTCACACTGCATGTGTTCACGACCACCACATCGGAATCCAATGGCTCGCGTTCACAAAGCGCGCGCAGGTTCCCGGCCATCGCTTCGCCGTCGGCGCGCGCCGCCCTGCATCCAAAATGCTCAATGTGAAAGCCGGCCATACCGTTCCAGTCTATTGAATATCTTGCCGCCAAGCGACTGGCCGGGAATGCAAGGGACCATTTAGGCTTGGAGCGGAGTTTTTACCAAGGAGGGCGAATGCGCGCATTTTTCAGTGGTCAGGGGATCGCCGGTGCCTCAGTGTGCTTCTTCGTGGCTCTTTGCATCGCGCCATTTTCCGCGGCGCAAGTCAAGCCCCAGCCTCGCATTCTGGTCTACACGCGCAACTACACGCCAGACGGAAAAGGCTACGTACACGACAATATCGCGGCCAGCGTGGCGGCCATCCGCAAGATGGGTGACGAGGCTGGATTCGCGGTCGATGAGGTGGACGCTCCGGGCGTCTTCACCGATGCCAACCTTCGCCAGTATGCCGCACTGGTGTTCGCCAACAGCAACAATGAAGCCTTTAGCGATGACACGCAGCGTGACGCGTTCAAGCATTACATCGAATCCGGAGGTGGATTTGTCGGCATCCATTCAGCCTCCGGCTCAGAGCGTGATTGGCCCTATTTCTGGTCGGTACTCGGCGGCAAGTTCGCTGCCCATCCTCGCCAGCAGCCGTTCACTGTCCGCGTCACCGATCCAGACTTTCCCGCCGTGAAGGGATTGCCCGCGCAATTCACGTGGACCGACGAATGCTACTTCCTCGACCACCTGAACCCGGATATCCATCCCGTTTTGGTTACTGACCGTACAAAACTTGCAACCCTTGAACCGATGACGATCGATGTAACCAAGTTCCCCGTCGACTTGCCGCTGGCCTGGTACCACACATTCGATGGCGGCCGCGAGTTCTACCTGGCGCTTGGCCACAACAAGGAAGACTACGGAAATCCGCTGCTCTACGGGATCATCAAGAACGGGATCTTGTGGGCGATGAAGTCCATCCGGTAGATTCGCGCCGATGCAGCCGCACCGCCCGCATTCCCGATGCAAAATAGTTTCAAAACTCGCAAAACGACTCTTCGGTATACTGGTGTAGAACAGTTTTCTCATAGGTTTCATTGGCTGATATGTCACTTTCCTCGACTGCCTATGTGCGGGTTACTGCGCAGTCTGCCGCGCGGAGCCGAACGTGGCGCCTCGCCGGATACGTCTATTACACATTTATCTGTTATGTTTCTATCGGCTTGCCGCTGGCTGTGCTGCCGCCGTTCGTGCACTTGCGCATGGGCTACAGCACGGTGCTGGCGGGTTTGGCCATCAGCATTCAATACATTGCAACGCTCTTGAGCCGGCCATGGGCCGGGCACATCTCCGACCACCTCGGCGCGAAGATCTCGGTGATGTGGGGCATGGCGTGCTGCACTGCAAGTGGCGCGTTTCTCATCGCCGCGGCAGCTTTGCTCCATTCGCACTGGCTCAGTTTCGCGGTTTTGATCGTGAGCCGTTTGGTGCTGGGCGTGGGGGAGAGTCTGGGTTCAACCGGCGCCACGCTGTGGGGCATCAGCAGCGCCGGGCATGAACATACTGCAAAGGTGATCGGGCTCAATGGCGTCAGCACCTATGGCGGCATGGCGCTGGCCGCTCCGCTGGGCGTAATCCTGGACCAGCAGTGGGGCCTGGGTTCCATTGGCCTGCTCACAATCCTGATTGGCGCCGTGAGCTTTGTCATGGCGTGGCGCAAGGCTCCGGTCGCAGTTGTACCGGGCAAGCACATGCCATTCGCTCACGTCCTGGGCCGCGTGGCGCCGCACGGCATGGGACTCGCGCTGGGCGGCGTAAGCTACAGCGTTCTCGCCACATTCGTCACCCTGTTTTACGTCAGCCGTCACTGGAGCGGAGCCGCCCTGTGCCTCACCGCGTTCGGCATCGGGTTCATCGCCGTGCGCCTCCTGTTCATTAAAACCATCAGCCGTTTCGGCGGCTTTCCGGTGGCCATCGCCTCCCTTTTCACCGAAGCCGTGGGCATGATTCTGCTGTGGCAGTCCACGGCCCCATGGATGGCAATGGTGGGCGCGGCAGTGGGCGGGCTGGGGCTGTCGCTGATTTTTCCCGCCATCGGCGTGGAGGCCGTCAAGCGGGTTCCGGAGTTCAATCGCGGGACCGCCCTGGGCGTCTATACCGCTTTCTCCGACGTGTCCTTCTTCCTCGTCGGCCCCATCGCCGGGGCCATTATCGGGTTCTACGGCTACGCCAGCGTGTTTCTATTTGCGCTCATAAGCGTGATGGCGGCGCTGGGAATTGTGATCGTGCTCAAACAGATGCAACGACCGGCATCGCGACTGAGCTCGACCCCCGAGACCCTTTAATACGGCTGACCCCGACGGCTACAACCACAAGCGCAAGAACCATAAAGAGCACATGGCTGGCCAGGGCGATCCATCTGGGGCAGGGAACAACCGGGCCGTGCATGAAGGCTTGCGCTCCATAGAGGAGTGCGCCGCCGCCGCCCACGCTGAAGGTGTGCATCGGTGTCCACCCTTCGCACTGCGAGAACAGGCCCAGCCCAACAAGAAAAACCAGGTCGACCCCGAGCATGAGGAAGACCGCACCCCAGTCCCACAGGACCGGCGAGAGGCAGACCGCTGCGCCCAGGAGGAATGCCGCTCCGCCCATCAGCCAGGGAGATGGCGTGGGGCTGGGATTGCGGCCGGGAGTGGGCGGCGGGATCAGGAAAGCCGCGGCGGCGAAAACAACGACGAAAACAGCGGACACAATGAACTGCGCAGTCGTAGCTCGGAACGGGTCGTGACGGAACTGGTACTGGGTGTTGTAGCAAGCGCCTGCAACGAAGAGGATGGCGGCGACAGACACGCCAACATTTCCCAGCCAAGGCGCCGGGATGCGCGACGGATTGAGGCTGTCCCGTGATGGAAACAAGCCCTCGGTGAGCGCAATCGAAACTCCGATGCTCCAAAAGGGATGGACATTGAGCATGAAAAGCGTCCACCAGGCACTGATGCCGAGCGAGGGAATCCAGGCATGGGCGAGCAAATGCATTCCGAGGTAATGAGGATTGAAGAGCGATTGCGTGGTGAAGGCCTCCTCAATGATTGCGTAGGCGACCCCGAGCAGAAGGATGCTGGGCCAGCCTCGGCCGGTGCGGCGCGTGAGCTCGCGAATGAGAATCGCGCCGCCGCCGTACATGGGCGCGAGGATGATGAGCAACGGGAGCCAGGTGGCGGGAAAATCGCCCAGCAGGAATTCAGCGACCAGGGGCGCGACAAAGAAGAGTGTGACAGCGGCGAGAACGGAACGTTGCGAGTTCGGCATGAGAGTCTCTTTCCTGTTCCAAAAACTCCAGCAGGCCGGCTGGAAAACATCCTTCAGGGGCTGAAGCCCCCGCGTTTTCTGCGGCTTTTTGGCACGGATAAATCCGTGCCCTGACACTTCGTGCTCCTCCGAAGGAGTTTCACGCTGACTGTGAAGCCGTGCCCGTTCAAGACGGCATTCTTGCAACGGCTAAGCTGTTTTGAGTCCGTAGAGGGTGCGAACGTCCGGCATACTTGAACGCATCTTGTGGCTCACGGCCCGTCCCAGGAATTTTGTGGCCGATTCAAAGCGCAGCAACGAAGCGGCCCGATCGTTAAGGTCGAGATCGAAGGCGGCGAGAAGCCGGTCCTGATCTTCGGGCGGCCAATTCCGGTAATCGTTCCACGCCTGGATATTGCCGGCCCTGACCGCCTCGTTCCCGCCATGCGCCAGCTCCGCCAGCTGCAGCCACTGCCTGGTCAGGTCCTGCGCGCGTTCGCTCGCCGGGTCCAGATCAATCTCGGCTTCGATTTCGTTGAAAACTTTGCGCAACGCCATGGCGTTCTTCTTGCGTTCCTCCATAGGAGTTTCGCGGGCGATCCGTTCCTTTTCGATCCAAGCTTGATCGGAGTAATACTTTCGCATGTAGTTTTCTTGTGGCTGCATGTCGATCACCTCGATGATTTTTCTAAGGATGGATGAGTCGGTGGTTTGACCCGATCGAATCCCTTTTTCCGCGGCTTCAATGGCCACCACCGCGCGGTCGATCAGCCTTCGCTTCTCCGCAAGGGCTTCGCGTTGCATGTGCAGCGAGTCGGCAAGCGTCAGCGGCCCGTGCTTCAGCAGCAGCTTGATCTCCCGCAATGGAATGCCCAGGAACTTCAGCGCCGCAATCTGCTCCAGCCGTTCCAGGTCTTCCATGCGATAGAAGCGGAAGCCTGAGTTTCCACGCTGCGGCTTGAGCAGGCCGATGCGATCGTAGTGGTGCAACGCTCGAACGGTTACGCCGGCTAATTTCGCGAATTCGCCAATCCGATACATGGCTTTCGATCATAGTCGGCCCTGACGCAGCGTCAAGGTCAAGCGGAAAGATTAGTGCTGGCAAGTCAGCGGGTTAGCGAGTCAGCAAGTTAGCGAGTCAGCAAGTCAGCGAGGCCGCAAGTCAACGAGGTCGCCGCGGCGGCCGAAGGATCTGCGGTTGACTTTCGCTCTCGACCCACCACGAAAATGGGTGCCCCATCCAAGCTTCGCTTGGGTGGGATCGCACGCCTCCCACCCCACCTTTGTACTGTCATCCTGAGGTCGCCGCGGCGGCCGATGGATCTGCGGTTGCTTTTCGCGCCCCCGCTCCCTGCGTTCCTATGTCCCCATGTCCTTATGTCCTTCCTGCCTGCTCCCAACTCCCTATTCCCTGTTTTTTCTTGTCAAGAGCTCCACCAGGCCCCGCGAGCCTTATCTCCCTCATTCCGCTGGAAATATAAATTTCCCCAAGTTGGCTGATTATTTCGCGATTTTCGCTAGCCTTAAAGATGAGGTGCTCTTCATGACTAACGCAATCATTCCTGCCGTCACTACCGATGCGGACCGGCCTTCTTCCAAAGCCAAAACCAGGGAAACCAGGAATGCAGCCGTCACCCGCTGCCTGAACGCATGGAACTATGCCTTCAGAAGAGAAACCGCCGGCCTCGCCGAAACCGACAGCCAGCACGACGCCATCGAAACCGCCAATGACGCCTATCTTCGCGCCATGCCTCCGCTTTGCGGCCTCGAAAACATCTGCGACTTCATTGCTTGCATCAACTTCGCTTCACGCATCAATCTCGTCTCCCGCAACAGTGCTGCCCAGTTCATGGCGCAGGCCAGGGTCGCTCTTGCCGCGAACAGCCTCCATCCAAAACCTCAGGCCGCGGGCGCTAAGTCGGGCGGAAAAACCCCTGCAAGCGAGATCTAAAACAAAGGAGTTACGGCCGACCGGGCCGCGAAGGCGTGATTTTTAAGCACTTGGAGACGACAAAAATCGATTTAACTCGTTTAGCATCAACAGAAATCAAAAAAATCCGTCAACAAATTTCAAGCGATTTCGTCGATTTTCTCGCTGTTTGCGCCCCAAACAGCCTCCAAAAGGCCCCAAAATCGACCCGTTTGGCCCTCGCTTGTTCCAAATGCGGAACGGCCATCCCGCGGGCGGGATGGCCGTTTTGGTTTCAATTGGCGAGAGGCTTAGCGCTCGTTCTTCCAGTTGACCAGGTCGCCGAGCGTGGTGGTGGAGCTCGAGACGGGCGGCTTGTGGGGCTGGTCGCGCCTTGAATCGTGCCTCGAATCCTGCCTGGAACCGGAGCTTTCGCGGGCCGGATGTTCGGCTTCGTGACTGCTCGCGCCCGTGCGCAGGCTCAAGCCAACCTTCTTCTCTTCGACGTTGATCTTGATGATCTTGAAGTCGTTTTCCAGACCCTGCTCAAGCGGGGAATGGCCATCGACTGGATCGCCGGCTTCGGAGATGTGGCAGAGGCCCTCGACGCCCTCGGCAATTTCAACGAACGCGCCGAATTGCGCGGTGCGAAGAATCTTGCCGTGGACCACGTCGCCTACGCGATGGGTGGCGAAGAAGCTCTCCCAGACATCGGGCTGCAACTGCTTGATGCCCAGCGAGAGACGGCGATTTTGCGGTTCAACGCCGAGAACCACGGCCTTGACCTTTTCGCCCTTCTTCACGATTTCAGAGGGATGCTTGACGCGCTTGGTCCAGCTCAGGTTGGAGACATGGACGAGGCCATCGATGCCGTCCTCGATTTCGACGAAGGCGCCGAAATCGGTGAGGTTGCGCACGCGGCCTTCGACGATGGCGCCGACCGGGTACTTTTCAATCAGGCTTTCCCAGGGATTCTCAAGAAGCTGCTTCATGCCGAGCGAGATGCGGCGGTCGGCGGGGTTGACGCTGAGAACAACCGTGTCGACCTCGTCGCCGGGCTTGACCAGCTTGGAGGGATGCTTGAGGCGCTTGGACCAGGTCATCTCAGAGAGGTGAACCAGGCCTTCGATGCCTTGCTCGAGCTCGACGAACGCGCCGTAATCGGTGACGGAAAGAACGCGGCCGTGAACCTTGGCGCCGACAGGATAACGCTCCGTGGCATCGAGCCACGGGTCGGGCGTGAGCTGCTTGAAGCCGAGCGACACGCGCTGCTTTTCTTTGTCGAACTTGAGCACTTTGACCTGGATCTCGTCGCCGACGTTGACCAGATCGCGGGGATGGGTGAGGCGTCCCCAGCTCATGTCGGTGATGTGGAGAAGGCCATCGATGCCGCCGAGGTCGACGAACGCGCCGTAGTCGGTGAGGTTTTTCACCGTGCCGGTCAGGACCGCGTCCTCGGCGAGGTGCTCCATGGTGGCCGAGCGCTTGGAGTTCTGCTCTTCTTCCAGAATCTCCTTGCGGCTGACCACGACGTTGCCGCGCTTCTTGTTGAGCTTGATGACGCGGACTTCAATTTGCTGGCCGAGGTAGGTATCGAGATTGCGGACGGGGCGAATCTCAAGCTGCGAGCCGGGGAGAAAGGCCTTCATGCCGATGTCGACAGTGAGGCCGCCCTTGACGCGGTTGACGACGGTGCCCATGACGGGGGTTTTGTCGACGGCGGCTTTCTCAATGGTGTCCCAGATGCGCAGGCGCTGGGCCTTCTCGTAGCTGACCAGGTAGCCGCCTTCGGGCTCCTCGCGCTCGATGACGACGTCAATAATGTCGCCGGGCTGGAACTTGACGGCGCCGGTGTGGTCGAGAACCTGGTCGAGAGGTATGAGGCCTTCGGACTTGAGGCCGACATCGACGACCAGATATTTTTCGGTTTGCTTTTCGACCTTGCCGGAGACGACCTTGTCTCCATAGGCTTCAACAGCGGCGGCTTCGGCGGCTTGTTCGCGCTCGAATGCGGCCAGGGCCTCGGAGAAATCGTCGGCGGGCTCGGTGTGCGCGTTGCGTGCCGGCGCGTGCCCCGGTGTGGAGGCGGGCGGCGCAGCGGCTGCGGCAGGCGGCTCAGCTGCGGCAGGCGGCTCAGGTGTGGCAGGCGGCTCAGGTGTGGCCTGAAGCTCGTTTGATGGTGCGGCCTGTGCGACAGGCTCGGTTAGGGCATCGGCGTCCAGCGAAGTGGTTTCGGCAACTGAGGAGTTGTCGACGTTCGACGAGGAAAGGTTGGACGTGGATTCGGGCAACGGCTGGTCATCGCTTGAAAGGTTCTCAAGCTCCGTCGCAGGGTCAAGGGTTGGGGTTTCCAATTCGGTGTTCAGGGTTATGCTCTCGGTTTCGGGATTGAGGACGTTTGCCATTACAGGCTGCTCCGGGACTGCGTGCTCCAGTGAAGGGATTGCTCCCGCCGCTGGGTGGCTTCCGTGCCGTAATTCCGGGTTCCGGTCGCCTATAGTCCCTAGACTTGCCCTCGCGCCGTATGACGCGCCGGTTCTGTCTTCCGAAGGAAACAGCGTCCTCCCCAACGGAGTGCATTGGGTTGGATCGCGGCTGGTTTCCTTGGGAAACGCCGGCAGGCAACGGCAAGCTGGGAGGGCGGCCGCAACTCACTGCAGGAATCCGCGCAGGAAGCTACGCCTTGAGTGTAGCAATCTCTTCAATCCAGCGTCAATTGAGTTGATCAAAGCAAACGGGTTAAGGCGTGGCGCAGAGGATGGGCCCTAGCTCGGCAACGAACCGCGAGGCCCCAGGGCCGAGTATGGATTGCGCGTCATATAATCGAGCCACCGAACGCCAGGCCGATCATCCGTCGAGTTCAGGCTATTCGAGATCAGCCGAGGATATTGCCCGCGATGAAGATTCTGGCTTTGGCAGTGCTGGCGATTTCGAGCGCGGCTTGCGCCGAGAGTTGTACGCTCGCAACTTATGCCTCCTCGTGGATGGTGACGGGAACGCCATTTTCGGTGAAGTGCGATTCAGGGGTATTGACTGGACACATCGTATCGACGCCAGCGCGAAGATTCTTTCGCCGCGGTCACATGATGCTGGTGTTCGATGAGCCGGTAACGCTGGTTCCAAAAAACGATCGAGACGAAGGGAAGATTCAGAATGGCCGAGGCCGGCAGATTGCCAATATGCTGCTTGACGGTGGGGCGGGAATCGGGACGAAAGACCTGACGGACGGGCTTTCGGGAGCGGTGTTCAAGTCGTGGTACATGATTCCGATTTCGTGCGTTGCCCTGGCATTCTTCTCCAACGGGGGCGACGTAAATCTGAGACCGGGATACAAGCTGGAGGTCGAGCCGTTGAAGCACTGAGCGGCCGCAACGCACTCGGACCGGACTTATGGATCATCTTTGGACTCCATGGCGTTATGCGTATGTGACCTCGGCGGAGAGCCGGGTGCGGCAAGGCGTGCCTGCGTCTCTGGATGCGTGGACCGGCGACCTGGGCTGCGTGTTCTGCAATTTGATCGCGTCGATTGACTACGCCATTGCGAACGGAATGGATCGCGACAAGGCCGAAGAGGCTGGCGGGCTGGTGCTCAGGGGGAAGAGCTGCTTCATTTGCCTGAATGCCTATCCGTATACGTCGGGACACGTGATGGTGATGCCGTATGCGCACCTGGACCGGTTGGCTGTATTGCCGGTGGAGACGGCGCACGAAGTGATGGATCTGGCGCAGCGGACGGAGCGGGTTCTGGAGCGCGTCTACTCGCCGCACGGTTTTAATTTCGGGATCAATGTGGGGCAGGCGGCGGGAGCCGGAGTGACCGGGCACCTGCATCTGCATGCCATGCCGCGCTGGGTCGGCGACACCAACTTTATGACTTCGGTGAGCGAAACACGGGTTCTGCCGGAGGATCTGGAGACGACGTGGCGGCGGCTGCGGGAGGCATTTGGGGAAGTACGGTGACCAAGGGACCAAGGGAACCAGAGAACGAGCAAACGCAGGAACGAGGGACGAAGGCGGCTGTTCAGGTTTCACGGTTCGTCTGTATGATGGGTCAGCCGGGAAGAAGGCTGGAGGGATCGATGAAGAAATTGGTTTCAATTTGCGCTGGATTGGCGATGATGTTGAGCGCCGCGACTGCCATGGCCGCGGATGTGACGGGCACATGGACGGGAGGGGCGACGACCCCCGACGGAACGAGCTTGCAGATCACGTTCACCTTCAAGCAAGACGGCGCGACGCTGACGGGCAGCGTGCAATTGCCGGGGAGCGATCCCATCGCAATCAGCAACGGCAAAGTGGACGGGGACAAGTTCACGTTTGACGATTCGTTCAACGGGATCGTGATTCACCACGATTGCACGGTGAACGGCGACACGATCAAGATGGCGACGAAGAGCGACTCGGCCGATTTTCCGGGGATGGAAATGACGCTGACCCGGGCGGGTGCGACGCCTGCAACGCCCGCGGCACCGGCCGCGCCTGCAACGCCGGCGCCGCCTACGGGGGCTGCGGGAGGGGTGACGCCGCAGCGGTAGGCCAGCAAGTTCGCGAGTTGGCAAGTTGGGTCCGCCTGCGGGGGACGTAGCGTGTTGGCGAGTCGTCGACTGCGACGGAGCCGAACATTTCATTGCAAGTCATGGATTCGCCCGGCCCTACGGGGCGGGCGTTTTTGTTGTGGCGCACACCCTGGGTTTCGTCCGCCACGGCGGACTCCACCCTGGGCTATTTTCGGCCCTCCCTCCGGGAGGATTGTGATGCGGGCAGAGATGCCCGCACGACAGCGTGCGATCCCACCCGAAACGCCCAACCACCCCACGGACGAGGACCTGTCCCCGGGGACCCAGGTGTGCGCGTTTAGGATGGGGCAATCTCTGCGCGGGCTAGGTTTCGGATTTGCCGGGATCGTCGGCGTTGGCCGTCAACGCGAGTTCCGGCTCGGGCGCCCAATCTTCGGCCGCGAGCAGGCGCGGCTCCGCCGGCAGCGATTCCAACTGTTCGATCTCGTCATTGCCGTGGACCAGGTTGCCGAGTTTGCGCGCGTGGAAAAACGCGCCGCCGCGCCCCTCGACCGCGCCCACGAATTTGTTGTACTGTCCCACCGCGTTTTCAAGCGCCGCGCCGAGTTTGCTGAAATACTCGTGTGCGTTGACGAGCTTGTTGTATAAATCCCGGCCCGCTTCCTGAATGGCTTTGGCATTTTCTGTCACCTGCGACTGCTGCCAGCCGAAGGCGACCGCTTTCAACAGCGCAATCAGCGTCGTCGGCGTGGCCATGACGACGTTGGCCAGCGAGCCGAATTCGATCAGCGAAGGATCGGCTTCAAGGGCCGCGCTGAACAGCGCCTCGCTGGGCAAAAAGCAGACGACGAACTCTGGGGTATGTTCGAACTGCCTCCAGTAGGCCTTGCCGGAAAGCTCGCGCAGATGCGATTTGACGCGCTCCGCGTGGGCGGCGAAGCGCAACGACTGCGCGGTTGGATCGGCGGCCTCGCCGGCATCGAGAAATGCGTCGAGCGGCGTCTTAGCGTCAACGATGATGGTGCGGCCATTGGGCAGCTGAATGGTCATGTCGGGACGCAGCAGCCGATCGTCTTCGTCGCGAGAGGAAACCTGCTCAGAGAATGAGCAGTACTCGATCATTCCGGCGTACTCCACGCATCGCTTGAGCTGCAGCTCGCCCCAGTTGCCGCGGGTTTTTGGCGCGCGCAGCGCAGTGATGAGTTGCGAGGTTTCATTCTTCAGCGCTTCGAGCGACGCGGGGATAGAGCTTTGAATGTTCTCGACCAGCGTCTTCACTTCGGAATAGGCGCCGGAGCGCTTGACTTCCATTTCCCGCGTCTGCGCATCGAGACTTTGCAGCGCCTTCCCCAACGGATCCAGCAAGGCCTTGATGGCTTCTTCCTTCTGGACCAGCGTGTTCTTCGCCTCGTCGTTCTGGGCGCCAAGTTTCTGCTTTGCAAGGGTCAGGAAGCTCTCGTTGTTATCGCGCAGGGCCTTGGAGGCGAGTTCGGCAAATGCCTTATCGACATCTGCCTTCATCTGGGTGTATTTCTGCTCCTGAGCAGCCTGGCGCTCTTCAGCGCGCGCAATGGTTTCTCGAAGTTGCTGGTTCTCGGTTGCCTGCGATGCGGAGAGCGCGTCGAGTCGCGCTTTGTCGGCTTTGAGGACGTCGATGGTTTCAAGTTGAGCTTTGGCTTGGGCTTTTACGGATGCCTGGCCCGAAGAGCGTCCGAAGAGCAGCCCCAGGACAAACGCGAAAACGATGCAGACTCCGAGAGCAATTTCGACCATCGACGGCTCACTCCCTCTTCGCCGAATATACGCCTGTGGCTTGTGCATATCGAGGTCTGGCCGGGTTGATGAATCCGATACTGCTTATTTCCTGTTTCTTCAATCGTTTCCCCCCGCTGAGACGCCTTTACACCCCAAGGCCCTGCCAGTAGACTTGAAGATTCGGGGCCATGCGCAGATTTCCTGGCGCGGTGGTTGTCATGTCCTGCCGCGGGCCGTTATTGTAGGCACGCGGGGCGGTGGTTCCAAATCCCCGGAGCGTTTTTCTAAGTTCCCAATATCACGAGGAGAGTTACGCATGGCTGTTGAAGAAAAAGTGAAACAGATCATCGTCGAGCAGTTGCAGGTGGACGAGGCCGAAGTGACCCCCGGCGCCAGCTTTCAAGAAGACCTGGGCGCCGACTCGCTCGACGTAGTCGAACTGGTGATGCAGTTCGAAGAGGCGTTTGACATGGAGATTCCCGACGAGGACGCCGAGAAGATCAAGACCGTCAAGGACGCCATCGACTACATCGACAAGAATGCGAAAGGCGGCAAGTAAGCGTTGACCCAGGCAACCAACCGCAGAGTGGTAGTAACAGGCCTGGGGCTGATCTGCGGTGTCGGCAACACCGCTCCCGAGGTATGGCGGCAAATCCTGGCCGGCGCCAGCGGCATGGCGCCGATCAAGGCATTTGACGCTACCGGATTCCCGGTCACCTTCGCTGCCGAGGTGAAGAACTTCGACCCCCTGAAATTTGTGGACAAGAAGGAAGCGCGCAAGATGGGGCGCTTCATCCACTACGCCTTTGGCGCGACCCAAGAGGCGATGGAACAGTCGGGGCTGAAGATTACGCCGGAAAATGCCGAGCGCGTAGGCGTGTTCATCGGCTCGGGGATTGGCGGATTCGAGGTCATCGAGCGCGAGCACAACAACATGCTGCAGGGCGGCCCGAGAAAGATGTCGCCGTTCTTTATTCCCGCGGCAATTGTGAACATGGCGGCGGGGAATATCAGCATCCGCTATGGCGCGCAGGGCCCGATATCGGCGACAGCCACAGCCTGCGCAACGAGCGCCAACGCTATTGGCGACTCCGTGCGCATGATTCTGCATGGCGACGCCGATGTGATGATTGCCGGGGGCGCGGAGGCGGCGGTCACGTCAATGTCGGTGGGCGGATTTGCTGCGATGCGAGCGCTCTCGACGCGCAACGACGATCCCACACACGCCAGCCGCCCCTTCGACAAGGACCGCGATGGTTTTGTGATCGGCGAGGGCGCGGGGATTTTGATTTTGGAGGAGCTGGAGTTTGCCAAGGCGCGCGGAGCGAAGATTCTGGCCGAGGTGATCGGCTACGGCATGAGCGCCGACGCCTATCATATGACGGGAATCGCACCAGAAGGCACAGGGGCGCAACGCAGCATGCGAGCCGCGCTGAAGGATGCAGAGATTCGCCCCGAAGAAGTGGGATACATCAACGCGCACGCGACGTCGACGCCGGCGGGCGACGGCAATGAGTCGCTGGCGATCGAGAGAGTGTTTGGCGAGCA
>CAWHEK010000027.1:0-23508 GCA_963828325.1 uncultured Acidobacteriaceae bacterium | reverse complement strand
TTTATTTTGTGCCTTCATCATCGCCAAAGAGGGACTTGATGTCCCGTGCGCCGTGAAGTATCTGGACAACGAGGATAGCTTGCTCCGCTTGGACGTACCGATAGAAAATCATGTGTTTTGGAAAGCCCTCCACTGAAGTCCAACGCAATCCGGCAAGGGAAGGCGATCGAAATCGGCATGGCGACCCGATCTCAGGCCATCGCAGAATCGAGCGTATCGATTCGTCAATTGCCGCTTCCCACGTGAGGGCGAGCGCTGGGCCAGCTTTTTCCTGGTAATAGTCCGCCTGCTCGATGATCGAGTGCGCAGCAGCTTCGTAAACGTGCAATCGCATCACGAACGCGCGAGCTTCTCCCGGAGAACCGATACGAGAGTGCGCCCTTGCAGCTCTTCAGGGGCAACGGCGATCTCCTTGGTTTGGAGAGCGTCGAGAAGAAACTCCTCGATCCGTGCGCGCCGCTGCTCTTTGTCTTGACGAATCAGGCTGCGAACGAATTCGCTGGTGTCCCGAAGTCGCCCGAGGACACACGCTCTTCTACATAGGCCTTCAGCGGATCGGGCAGCGAAATGTTCATGGAGGTCATTGCGATGACATATTATGGCAGTTTATCTCATTATTAGTCAATCAACCGAGCACCCCGTCCGCGATCCTCAGCCACCAGGCTGACCCGCTGGTCACGGTGTGAACCACGACAATCTGGCACACGATCAGGATGGGCAGAGTGATGAGATAGATCCGGTGCACCCGCCGGCTCACCAGAAGATCGCGCACCACGCCGAGCAGGATCACAGCGTCCACGCCCGCGTAAAAAAGATTGTGTTCCGCCAGAAACTGCAATCGCCCGAAAGCCGCCGCGAGCAACACGCACGTGGCGATGAAGATCAATCGGCGGTGCAGTTCGGGCCTCTTCCGCCACCAGACCGCCAATCCAAACAACGTCGCAAACGCAAGCACGTCGAAGAACGGAACGATGAGGAATGCGTCCGCGCCCGGCTCCTTGAGCGTGCCCGTATTAAACCGCGCCATCACAACGGCCGTGGTTAATCCCAACACCACCATTGACGTGGCAAGCCCCGCGCCAAACCATCCGAAAAAGCGGTGCCATTTCACGTTGTGCGTCCGCACCAGCGCGGACTGAAAGATAAAGAACAGCACCCACCCCGAAAACGCGCCTCCGTGAAACCACAGCAATAGCGGGCGTGGCGGAGCGGCGTGAAACAGATTCTGGTCGACAGTATGGCTGAATCCGTATACCACGATCGCCGCAATCAACAGCGACATCGCGAAATAGAAATACTTGTCTACCAGGCCGTTGCGCCCGGCAAAGTGAGCGCCAGGACGCACAGTTGCACTACGCGACACCGTTGCCATCGTCAGAACCTCACTTTCAGATCTTTGGGGAAGTCCAGGCCGCACCCAACGTGCCCGCGGGAAAGTAGCGCAAGGCTAGCACAGGCAAGTTTTGGGGCTCAATGGAAAAGTGCGCGCCCCGAACAGCGGGCCTTGATGTAGTGACGACCCGCTCGGTTACCTCGACTAACTCGGACTTAGGGATGCGGGCGGCACTTATTGCAGCTAAGTGCAACCAAATACGCCTGCAGCCGCCATCATTCGCCCACAAAGGTACAAAGGTAATCCATTCATGGGAACCAAAGATACGAATACGACTATCGTTGTATTACCCATGACTTTTCATTTATACACAAAGGTAATTATGAGACGATAAGTCGCTGCTCTCGATTTGGGCCCGGAATCTGCGCCATTCCTCTCGCTTCTGTTGGCCGCAAATCGGCGGCGTCCCACTGCCGGTCACGTTCCCTCCGGTCGCTGTTTTCGCGCCGGGAAGAGCACTCCGGTTGGGAGAAAGACTCACAGAGAGACCGTGAACGGAGCCGTGTATGCAACACGAGACTGGACCCCACGAGATCGAATTTATCGACCGCAATATTCCCGCTCCGGCGGCTTTTGATGACCATTGCAACCGCGGCCATTTTCCGACCCGCACTTTGATTCGCCGGTCGCTGCCAGGCCGCGCTATCGTCCTCGGGTCCTTCTTTCTGCTTGCATTCACGGCCGCGCACGCGCAATTTGGCGCGCAGCCGGTTGGGGCAACCACCGGCAGTCAAGGCATCACTGTAACGGCGTCTGCAGCGGGCACGGTCACGAGCGTGCAGATTCTTACCCTCGGCGCGCCCTCGGGAGATTTTGCGGCGGGCACAGGCGCAGGAAACTGCGCATCGGCCAACCTGGCACAGGGAGCTACTTGCACGGCATCCGTCACATTCGCACCTGCGGCGCCGGGGCTGCGTCTCGGAGCGGTCGTTCTGGTCGGGAACCCCACAGTCGGCGCAGGCCCAGCCGTACTGGGCACCGCCTACCTTTCCGGAACGGGAACCGGAGGCCTCGGCGTGCTCGTAAGCGGCAACCTTTTGCTGGTGGCAGGCCAAAGCGGTCTCTACACATCAGTAGATGATGGACAGCCTGCGACACAAGCCGAGCTCTATCTGCCCAGCAGCATCGCGCTGGACGGAGCTGGAAATCTTTACATCGCCGACAGCCTGCACAATCGCATCCGCATGGTGTGCGCCAGCGCAACGAGCGCCACCATTCAGGGAACCACCTGTGCCGGCGCAGGAATCATCTCCACCATCGCCGGCAACGGCAACCCATCCTACACAGGCGACGGCGGCTCTGCAGCCAGCGCCACGCTGAGCAATCCTGCCGGCCTCGCTCTTGACGGCGCGGGAAATCTCTACATCGCCGACAGCGGTAACAACGTCATCCGCGTGATCAGCGCGGCCACCGGCATCATCACTACCGTCGCGGGCAACAACAAAAGCACGGTTTGCGGCTCTGCCAGCAATGCGGTCGGTGACGGCTGCCCGGCCACGCAGGCTACGCTCAACCAGCCGCAAGGCGTCACCCTCGACGCGGGAGCGAACGTCTACATCGCCGACACCAGCAACCAGCGCGTTCGCGAAGTGAGCGCGGCCACGGGCAACATCGCAACCGTCGCGGGTAACGGCTTTACCAACGCCAATGGCACAGGCGGCTACAACGGCGACGGAATCGCGGCTACCAGCGCCGAGCTCAACTTTCCTTACGCCGTGGCCTTCGATGCCTCCGGCAACATGTACATTCCCGACTCCGCCAACCAGCGCGTCCGCAAAGTGATGGCGGTCGGTGGCGTTATTACGCCGGCCAGCACCATCTCCACATTTGCCGGTACCGGAAACGCAGGCGCCACTGCGTGCACCGCCGCCCCGGTTGCCGCCAACCAGGCTGACGTATGGTCGCCGTCGGGCGTCGCGGTCGATGCGGCGGGCAATGTCTACATTGCCGAGACGCAGAACGCGGCCATCCGCAAGGTTAGCGCGGCCACGGGCTTCATTTCTACAGTCGCTCAGAGTGGCTGCGGCACCGATTTTCTCGGCGGTCAATTCCAGGGCGTCCAACTCTACGGGCCGGTCGGTCTCTATCTCGATGGGTTCGGCAACCTCTATGTTGCCGACACACTCAACATGGTGGTGCGCGAAATACAGGGTAATTTCGTCGCGCTCGATTTCACCGACAATTCCACCGTATCGATTCGCCAGGGCAGTACCTCTGCAACCCAGGACGAAATCGTTGAAAACGACGGCAACGCCGCGCTCGACCTGACCGCAATCACTCCTCAGGTGAACGCGGCCATCGATCCAACCGTCGCAAACTCCTGCACCGATCCTTCATCCCTGGCCGTCAACGCTGACTGCACGATCGGCGCGGTCTTTGCGCCGGCCGCCACCCCCACCTTGACGAGTAATCAAACCGAAACGCCCAACATCGACGTCTACGAAAATTCCCAGCCGAGTATCGTCGCGGCCAACTCGCCCCTCGACATTCAATTGGTCGGGACCGCCGAACCCGTGAACTCCACCACCACAACCATGGCCTCCAACCCCGATCCCTCCGGATTCGGCCAGAGCGTCACATTCACGGTCACCGTCGTCACGGGAGCCGGAACCGGAAACCTCACAGGAACCGTCAGCATCGCCGACACCTTTGGCGGAAACACCACAACATTGGCCACCGGTCTTGCCGTTAACGCATCCGGCGTCGCGACCTTCTCTACTTCAACGCTGGCCGTCGGCCTGCACTCCGTCGTCGCCACCTACAGCGGCGACACCATGCACTTCACCAGCGCGTCGTCGGCTGTCATCCAGACCGTTCTTGAAGGCACAGCGACCAACCTGACCTCGACCGCGAATCCCTCCGCTGTCGGCCAGAACGTCACCTTCACGGCAACGGTGACCATCTCCGGCGGCGGGGGCGTCACTCCGGACGGCACCGTCAGCTTCATGGACGGAGCCACGCTGCTCAGCACGCAAAACCTCAGCGCCGGCGGCGTGGCGATGTTTGCCACTTCAACGCTGACAGCCGGCGTCCATCAAATCACCGCCGTCTATAATGGCGACGCCGCCAAGCAGATTCAGGACAGCACTTCGACAGTCCTCAATCAGGATGTTCAGGGGCCGACCACAGCGACTGTGACCTCGAGCCTCAATCCATCGTTCTACGGCAACTCGGTCACATTCACCGCGACCATTCCTCCCAGCGGCACCACGGCGCCCACGGGAACGGTGAGCTTTCTCGATGGCGGCACGCAGATCGGCACCGGAACGCTCAGCGGCAATCCGGGCATCGCGACCTTTACCACCACCACTCTCAACATGGGCACGCACACCATCACGGTGTCTTATCCCGGCGACACGTATAACGGGCCAAGCGTGTCCGCGCCGCTCAATCAGGTGGTTAAGCAGGCGCAAACCGCAACCACCGTCACAGCGGCGCCGAGCCCCGGCATCGCCGGCGGACCGGAAACCATCACGGCAACTGTAACGGTGACCGCGGGTTCAGGTACGCCCACGGGTACCGTCACGTTCACTTCGGGAACCACGCAATTGGGCAGCGCGCCCGTCAGCAACACCGGCACCGCGACCATCACCCCGGCGCTGGCGCAGGGTAGCTACCAGATCGTAGCCACCTACAGCGGCGATGCAAATAATCAGGGCAGCACTTCAGCGCCATTGACCCTCAACGTGGTGCAGGCAACCACGCAGACCGCACTCGTCGTCGCGCCCAACCCGGCGCTGGTGCTGGCGACCATCACCCTAACCGCAACCGTAACGGGCAACGGCGGCACACCCACCGGCAGCATGAACTTTCTCGCCGACGGCAATGTGATCGGTACGGGGACGCTGAGCCCCGCGGGAATCGCGACCTTCAGCACCGCAACATTGGCAGCCGGCACTTACGCCATCACGGCCTCCTACAACGGCGACGCCAATGACGCTGTCAGCACATCGTTGCCCGTGTCGCTCACGGTCTCGCTGGCCACCACCGCCACCGCCATTACTGTCACGCCCAATCCGGCGTTGGTGGGGGCAGCCGTCACCATCACCGCAAAAGTTACCGGGAATGGCGGAACGCCCACCGGCGTCGTGAACTTCATCGCCAACGGCAACACACTCGCCTCAGCAAACCTGGCGGCGGGCACGGCCACCTTCACCACCTCCACGCTGGCGCCCGGAACCTACTCAATCACCGCGAGCTACCAGGGCGACCCCGCTGACGCGCCTAGCACGTCGACCGCGATCAATGAAATCGTCGGCCTCATTCCAACCACCACCAGCCTCGGTTCCTCCACCACCACCGGCTCCACTCCGCAAGTCATCCTCGTTGCGACGGTCTTGAATAGCGCCGCCGGAGTTCCGCCCACCGGCACCGTCACCTTCGTGAGCGGCACCACGCAGCTCGGGTTGGCCACATTGGATGCAAGCGGCGTGGCAACACTTACGCCGAACCTCACCGGCGGCGTGAGTTACAACATCATCGCCAATTACAGCGGAGACACGGACCATGCTCCCTCCTCATCGCCAGCCATCCAGGTTTCCGGCACACCGACTCAGTTCACGCTGTCCGTGAATCCCGCCGGTGTGACCATGGCAACCTCCCAGAACGCCTCGGTCACCGTCAACATCACCTCCAACGGCGCTTTTGCTGACACGATTGGCCTCGGCTGCGCTTCACTTCCAGCGGGAGTCTTCTGTCACTTCTCCAATCCGAGTGTGAAGCTGACGCCAGGTTTAACTGCCAGCGTTCAACTCACGATCGACACCAACAATCCACTGAGCGGAGGAAGTTCAGCGATGAACCGTCCGGCAGGCGGCTCAAAGGTTTCTCTGGCCGGCCTGTTCCTGCCCTTGAGTGTCTTCTTCGGATTCGTTTTCTGGCGCCTGCGCAAGCGCAGCGCCGGCATTCTCACCGCATCTATGATTCTCGTGCTTTCAGCGGCCGCGCTGCTGGTCACCGGGTGCAGCAGCTACTCCACGAGCACGGCCTCGCCCGGCAATTACACGATTCAGGTAACTGGAACAGGCGCAACCAGCGACGCCCAGCAGTACCAGAATGTTTCGCTGACGATCACGAAATAGATCCGCGGGCGGTTGTCGCCGAGCGGGCATTGGAGAAAGATGAACTTCTTGCTTGTTTTGAGTTTTTTGCGGGACAGAAAGCCGAGTGTCGGGATCCTGTTAGCCGCGGTTCTCGCGCTGGCGATCCTCGGCGTTGCACCGCGCCTTGCCCAGGCTCAGGTTCAGTCTGCCGGCGACCAGGGTGGTCTCATCGTCTCGGCCGGCGCCACGGGCTCCGGATATTACCTTCAGTACGGCCAGCGGAAGATGGCGGGCATCACGGCCTTTGTCGACGCTGACACCAAACGCCGCTTCGGCGTCGAGGCGGAGGCTCGCTGGCTGGAGTACTTCCAGACCGCAAATGTCCACGCCGAAACCTATTCCATCGGCGTACGCTACCACTTCGATGTCGGCCGCTTCGCACCCTACGCCAAGGGCCTTGTCGGCTTCGGCGACTTCAATTTTCCGTACAACTACGCTCATGGCCGCTATCTGGTCGTGACTGGAGGCGGCGGATTGGACTTCCACTGGACGCCCAGGATCACGGTCCGCGCCGTCGACGTCGAGTATCAGGACTGGCCGAACTTCACCTTCGGCAACATGAATTCGTTGGGCGTAAACGCCGGCCTTCGCGTGCGAATCTTCTGATCCTGCACACTGTTTCAACCGAAACCCTGCAAAGCCATCTCTGCTGTACCGCATTGGGATAATTTCCAGGCCGTTAGCGCTCGAAACGTGATTCGGATCACGGTCTCATACAAGACTCTGCCGATAACTTCTAGAGAAGGGCGCCAAACAGAGCGCGCCCGCGATCGAGGAGCAACGTTCCCATGGCTTATGTCGTCACCGATGCCTGCACCAAGGATTTTGTTTGCGTGGCCGAGTGCGCCACCGCCGCCATAGCGCCCGCCCAGAATGACCCTGCCGCCGCAACGGTTACCCAGGTCTATATCAATCCCGATGAGTGCATCGACTGCGGCAACTGCGCCTCCATCTGCGCGCAGAACGCGATCTTCTCGCTGGACGAGCTGCCGGCCGACAAGGCGGATTTCGCCGAGAAAAACCGCGGCTACTTCAACTAGACTTCGACCCGCTTGTTCATGTCCGAATGTGGCTGCCCCATTACGAATGAGGGTGCCCCATCCTCGCCGGGCTTTTGTCTTTCCGGCCAGGGTGGGATTTGTATCCCCACTCTTTGGGTGCCCCAGGTCCCTCGTCCGCCGTGGAGGAGGGACCTGGGAAAGCGCGAACCCAGATGAAGCAATGTCATCCTGAGGTCGTCGCGGCGACCGAAGGATCTGCGGTTGCTTCTCGCACTCTCAAACCACCCCGAAATGGTGCGGCATCCTTGCGGCGCTGACGTTTTTGCCGCAAGGATGGAACGTGCGCAATTTCGCGGCTCTTTCAGTTCTGATTCACCGCGGGCGATTGAGTTTGCGCCCCGCCGCCCGCCGAAGCATCCGCAGCCGGCGGTGTAACCGGCGTCGCGGCTGGAGTTGCAACCGCCGGCTTTTCTGCCGCTGGCGGCACGACCGTTGCGGTCCCCGCCATCAGTGTTACCGGCAGCGTCAGCGTCTCAGCGTTAGCCGGATCGTCGCGCAACTTCAAATACAGGACGCCCTTCACGGGATGCGGCACAACCAGCTCCGTCCCGGTAAACTCCGGTGGAACCGTCACGGGGCTGTCGAAAGTCGCCGTCGCTGAAATTTGCGTTGCCAGAAAAAGATCGGTTCCGCTCAAGACGCACGGCTTGGCCAACGCGCGCGGGCAGCGCAGTTGTTTGAAACCCGGGACGCGCACGAGCGTCCCCAGCGCAACCCAGTCGCCGGTCGCGCCGCCTGCGGAGATTGGCCGCACGCGTATCGGGCCGAAGGCGGAGGAACCGAAGCGCGCCAGCGGTTCCAGCGTGGCCTCTGCCGTTTGCGCATCTTCCAGCATCAGGCTGCCATCGCTCAGTGCCAGCGTGGTGCGAAAGCTCGAGTCGGCCGCCGCCACTTCGATCTTTTCATCGCGCGGAAAGTCAGCCGGAACGTCGGACTTGAGGAAGAAGACCAGGCGGCCATCCACGGGCAAGTCCGAGGGGCTGCTCATTTCCACGGGTATGGGCGCGGCGTCATCCTCCTGAATGCCTTCGTTAAGCAGTGTCACCTTCGGGCGCGGCTGATCGATGGTTACTGGCGCCTTCAGCGTGCGGCCGTCCTTCAAATCCACCAGGGCGACGTACTCCTTGCCGGCCTGCAGGCTGTCCGTCGATCCAGCGCTGTTCATTTGCAACTGATCGAGGTTCTCCACGCGGTCCAGCGTGGAAGGCGTAAACGTTACGTCTCCCACACGGGCCTGAGCCACCTCATCGAGCCGAGTCCCTTTCAGCAGTGCAATCTTGTCTCCGGAATTCAGGGTCAAGCCATAGAGAGATGCTGCAGCAGCGTAGGCCACCATCTTCAGGCGATCGGGCTTGGCCATTCCGAACTCGCCGATCTCCAGATGCACGTCTCCCGGTTCGGCCTCTTTAAGCGGTAGCGTGACCTCCAGTTTGCTGGGCTTGGGCGATTTCCAGGCGAGCGTGATGGCCGGGGATTGATCGATCTGCGCAGTCACTTTCTCCACGCAGTCTGAAGTCAGGCCGTCGAGGACAACGCTATCGTCGCGGCCCACCACCAGGGCCGATCGGTCAGTAGCGTCCACGCTCCACTCGCCGGGCCGCGCGGTCACCAGTCGATATTGCGGTCCAACCCAGCCGTCGAATCCCCATTTACCGCGAACAGTGGCCGTGAAGTCTCCTCCGGGCAACGCGGGAATCTTTTCCGTCGGAACCAGTCCGCCCTTGTCGGCGTCGATTTGCACCGGAAGGTCAACTGCTTTCCCCTTCCCATCGTCTGGCTCCAGGTGCAAAGCAAGATCGTGGGCCAAATCTGTGGCGAAGAACAATGGCGCTCCCGCGGCGGGCAGCACCAATCCCGGCTTCAGCGCACAGAAATGATCGTCGGGACTCACGGGATGGAGCGGTTCCGGCCGAGCGGTCCCCACCGGAGGCAGCGCGATCACCACAACCGACATCGGATTGCGAAACGAGGGCGGCATATTCAGCCGCAGATTCAGGCTGTCGGCGGTCGGCAATGCCAGTGCCGGAATGTACTGGAAGTGCGCGGTGTGCAATGACGAAAGAATCTTTGCCATATCCACCACTGCGCCCACGTAGGGGCTATAAAGGCCGCCGCCCGCCAGGGTCGTGGAGCTGATTTGGTTCATCAGGTCCTGCGTGCTTCCGTTCACGAGCTGGTTGACCAGCGATTGGGCGTTGGCGTCGTCCAGCACCAATCCCTCGGAACTCTGCGAAAGGCACGATGCCTGTTCTTCAGCCGGTTTCTCAAAGCAGCTCTCGTTAATCTTGATGCCCAGGCTGCGCGCCGCCATCTCGGTACGCGTCTTCAACTCCTGGGGATCGAACTGGCTGCTTACCTTCACATCGTCCAGATAGGCCTCCAGCCGCATGCGCTCCCAGCTGGCGGCGTGCAGATCCTGGGCGGCGCGCACAAACGAGCCGGGCCGGCCGTGAACTGCGCTGCGCAACGTATTGAAGTCGCCGCCTGTCTCCGGTGCAAGGAACAACAACGCCTGCTGTGCCCCTTCGGGAACCGTGACGAAAACTCCCTCGTCGCGAGCTTCCCGCGTCCACGTTTCAACGCGCGTAAACCAGTCCGGAGGCGGCGGATTGGTGGAACCGCGCAGGAACGCTACAACCAGCACAAAATTTGTAGCCTGGCTTTCGGGCAGGTCCGGATGAACCCATAACCGGTCTCCGGGCATTAAGTTGGGCACTTGGGAGATCGGGAGCGTCACGTCGCCGCGCTTGACGTGAATATCTACTTTTGGTCCGATAGATCGAATGGCTGGGCATCGGCGAGAAGGGAAGTTGCAAAGCAAATACAACAAAGCAACTGCAAACAGCGAAGCATGTACTCTATTTTACGAATCGCAGCGCCAGATGGAAGCAACCGCCGGTGCAGCGCCGTTTAGGAAGTGTGTTCAGGGCCGGAGGAATCCGCGACTTGCCGGGCCAAGTGCCTTGTTTCTGTATAGATTCCCCCCGCATTATCCACGGTAAATAAATGTTGTCAGGTTGCAGGAGCGTGCCTATGATGGAACATTAATCGTAGCTTCCAGGTTTTCCCGTAGGCCTGTTTTTCCTCTCGACTGGTTAGGTTCAGAGGCAATCACATCCAGCCGTAGCCGCAATCATCGTGAATTCATATTGTTCTGAGTGGAGAAATTGGAGCCCGTTTCCTTGCTCCAATAAGGGTTTCGGGACTCTTAAATCGATCAATGCGTTCGATGCGCGCGGCGCAGCTCCGAGCCGTTTAGGTAACCCGGCCGGTGAATGTGCTGGCTCCGCGGCTGCGGGCGGCTGTATAGGGAGAAGAAATGAAGGCGATGAGATCTGCGCAAAACCTGGTGGATAACGGGATCCGTTTATCCCCGCGGCTGAAGAAATTATTGAGGATGCGCTAAACGAGCTGGCCTACTCGCAGGACCCGGGGCTGGTGCGGGCGCTTCGCTTTCTGGCCCCTCCCGGGTACCAGGCCATCGTCGAGCTATGCAGTGAAAACGGGCGCAGCAAGCGCCGCAGTGCTTTGGCCGACACATGGTCCCCCGAGGACGACGAAGTACGCATCTACTTTGAACGCATCGACGGAGAAGATCCCGCTCCGCGCCTCGCCCACGTGCCCCGTGCAAGCCGCGCCGCCGAGGAAGAGGGCGAAGAGGAACTGGCATCGCCCGCCGATCTGGATGCCCGCGTCAAAGAGCTCTGCGCCGCGCTGGCTGAGGCCGAGCGTGGTGGTCACGCATTTATCGCGCTCAAGTGGTTCCGCGATTCCTTTCTCCCACGCAAAGCTTTTCGCTGGAACCAGCATCCTGAAACGCGCCAAACCGTGCTGGCCGAGGCCATCCAGCGCGGCGTCGTGATTACCAGCAAAATCGCCAACCCCAAGACTCCGGCATATCCCATCACGACCATTCGCCTCAACCGCGCAGAGGCCGGCATCCCCGAGGAAGCGCAGCGCTTCCATCCGGTTGAGATGCAGGGTGAGCCCGTGGGCGTCGCTATCGATGAGGATCGAGGGAACTAGTGAGTTTCTACTTTCTTGAAGCGACGGCTTTCGCCAAGCTGTTTGTGCGCGAACCTGGCACCGATGCGTTGATCCGCCTGCTTGAGACCGTCGAAGACAATCGCAAGCTGATCTCCGCCGCATCGCCTTGGAGGTCTATGCGGCGATCCGGAAGCGCGAGCGCTCCGGGCAAATCGCCCCTGAAGCCGCCGCCACGGCGCTTGAGATGCTGCGCATTGAAGCAGGGCGAATGGTCCAGCAGCCCCTGAATCCAGGGGTGCCGGAATCGGCGCGCCAGCTTCTTGACCGCACTTCGCTGCGTTGGCCCGAGGCTCTGCAACTCGGCTCCGCGCTTACCGCACGCGATATGTTTCCCGGCACCGAAATCACTTTTGTCGCTTCATCGGCCGCCTTGCTCGATGCGGCCAGAGCGGAAGGCCTTGTACCGCTTGACCCATCCAACATTGTCCCTTCCGGTCCGCCCGAAGCAGGCGTCGATACCGCGAGTGAAGCCGCGCAAGAATCCGAGTAGGCCCTCCGCGCGACCCTGGCCCGCATCAAACCTGTTTGTGCACGACGAGTCGAATTCCTGCACGCAACCTGAGCCATGACCCTTCCCCGGCTCCGCGTCATCTCCCGGATGTTGTTTCTCGCCGTCCCCGCGCTGGCTGCTTCTCTTCCGCTCGCACTGGCGCAAGACCTCCCCTCTCCGGATTCCGTGCAGCCATCCCCAGTGGGCCGATGGAAGACCGTCGACGATGCGACGGGCAAGGTAACGGGCATTATCCAAATCCGCGAAGAGAACGGAAAGCTCTTCGGAACCATCGAGCAGCTCTTTGATCCCCCGGTTCCGCATCCCACCTGCTACCTCTGCAGCGGGGACTTGAAAGACCGCCCTCTCGTGGGCCTCCAAATCATGTCGGGATTTGTGCAGAATGGCGGCCGGTGGTCCGGTGGACAGATCCTCGATCCCGAGACCGGCAAAATCTATAGCGCCTCGCTCGCGCTTGAAGACGGCGGCAAAAAGTTGCGCCTGCACGGTTACTTCCTCATCCCGCGCTCGGCCGCACCGAGCATTGGATCCGCGACGAACGAATACAGCTCCAAGTATCCTGTCCCTGAAATTCGCAGCAAGAAATCACCCGTCATCCTCAGCGGAATCGGCTCCTTTTCCGAGCCGAACTCAGTCGAAGGACCTGCATTTCGAACTTAGACTATGCAGCGAACTTCGGGGACACGACATTAGCTTCTGGCCGCCAGCTCTGATCCATCGCCGCTTCATGGATCTGGTTCACAAAACAAAGGGTAGGTTTGCCAAAACAGCCGGGCCCCGGAAATACCAGCTGAGAGCTGAGGCTAGAGGCTCGCGCCGACTACCATTTCCTCATACCGTCTCCGCCCCAGGTGACCCCATGACCCTTCCCGCGCCCGACGCGCGCGACTCAAAACCGCAGTTGCGAAGAGCCATGGGCTTCTGGGACGTCATGCTCTTCAATATTGCTGCCGTTCGAGGGCCTCGCGGGATTGCCGCTGCCGGACACAACGGCACTCTTCCATTAGCCTGTGGGGCTGGCTGTGGTTTTCTTTTTGTGCCCGGCGCGCTGGCGATCAATGAGCTCTCCTCCCGCTTCCCTGAAGAGGGAGGCATCTATGCCTTGGCTCGCGACGCGTTCGGTCCTTTTCACGGATTCATCGCAGGATGGTCCTACTGGATTTACACCATCTTTTATTTTCCCGGCCTACTGCTGGCCAGCGCCGCCATGTGCGCCTACATCTCGCCAATCAGGCGACAGTCCGCGCAAAACCAACCGTTCCTGCTCTGGGTTTCCGTTGCAATGTTGATCGTCGCGGTCCTGCTCAACATCATCGGCCTCAACGTCGGCAAATGGTTACAGAACGCCGGCGGTGTTGGAACCTATGTGCCCTTGCTGATTCTGGTCTTCGTGGCCGTTGTCATTTACGCGCATCATGGTTCAGTCACGCACTTCACAATCGCCAACATGATGCCGACCTGGAACTGGGACACGGTCAACTTCTGGTCGCAGATTGCATTCGCGTTTACCGGCCTCGAGCTGGTTTCCTGCATGGCCGAAGAAGTCCGCGATCCGCGCCGCACGCTGCCTCGCGCAGTTTTCGGCGCCGGCGCCCTCATCGCTGTCATGTACATTGCCGGAACCTTTGCCGTGTTGTCCCTCGCTCCCGCCGCCGACATTGACCCCAAGAGCGGCGTCTTTCACGCCATCGGTCTGGGCGCCGCAACTCTCAGATCGGATTCATCGGCGTTATTGCGGCCATTCTGGTTATAGCCGGAACGCCGGCGGCGTCGGTACCACGGTCGCCGGCGTTGCCCGCGTGCCTTTCAGGTCGGCATTGATCGCTATCTCCCGCCGCATTCGGCAGATTCACTCGCGCTGGAAGACTCCTTACATTTCAATCCTCGTGCAGGCGGTGCTTTCCGCCGTAGTCCTCTTCCTGAGCCAGATCAAAAATCGTGGGGTAATCGCGCCTACGAGGTCCTCGTCGATGCGGCGATCATTCTCTACTTCAGACTATTCCTCTACATGTTTGCTGCCGTCATCAAGCTGGCAAGCTGCGTGGACCGGCGGGAGAATCCATACGCAGTCTCGTTCCGGGCGGCGTGGTTGGTGTATGGATCTGCGGCTTCGCCGGCTTTTGTGTGGTCCTTGTCGGAATCGCTCGTCGTTTGTGCCCCCGGGGGATACGAACGTCAAAGTGTCTCTCGTCGATGTGATTGCGGGGACCGTGGGCCCGATCCTCATCGGCCTGTTCCTTTATTGGCGCGGAGCAAGAGCCAGCAGCCCCATGACGTCGAGATGAAGGGGTGACCTTCCACGGCAAGTGAGCCCGGATCAGAACTCATTGCATAAATCCGGCTTTGAAGGGGCGCGACTGTACGGCCTCGGACAAAGTCATTTCGGCCGCTGGTTTGAAAGGGCACGAGTTCATCGTCCCATGAAGCCAGCAGAACGATCGAGGGTTTTAGCCCCTGAGGGAAATTTCTTCATCGTCTCAGACCATTCATGCATCGAGCTCTAGCGCTCAAGCTCGGCGGCCTTAAACATCGGATCGATTTCCACATGGTTCCGGCTGTTCCGCTTTGCCTCGGAGAGCGCCTTGTCGGCGCGGCGAATGAGGTCGTCGATCGTGGTGTGATCGAGCCAGGGTTGCGCCACAGTCACGCCAAAGCTGCACGTAACTTTGATCTCGATTTCTTTCCATTCGAAAGGCCGCGCAGCGAGCACTTCCACCAGTTGGTGCGAGCGCGCTGGGTTCTTTGCCGCATCCTGATCCTGGTATAACGAGGAGGATTCTTCGCCGCCGATACCTGCCCGCGGCATCGAGTCCCGCATCAATCCGACGAACCGACGGGCGGACTTGCGCAGCACAACGTCACCGAAACGTTGGCCGTAAGTTTCATCGATCACTTTGAAGTGATCCAGATCCCCGATGATGACGCTGAGCACGGCGCGTTCGCGCCTCGCGCGTTCGATCTCGCGAGCCAGTTCGTCAGGATCGCGCTGCGGCTCCACAGCCCGGTCAGCGAATCGTGCGCCGCCTGGAACGGCAATGCTTCTCGCGCTCTCAAGAAGTCCCTGCCTCCGATCTCCAACTCCGCGGTTCTGTCTCGACCAGGCGCTCCAACTCGTTGCGCCGGCGCTTCAGATCGCGCGTTCGCATCTCGACGAGGGTCCACGCAAGAACGATCGCGCCAGTAACGTAGCTGAGGATGGCAGGCGCCGTTCTGTACCACGGCGCCGCATCCGCAACACCCAAGGGCCTCGCGGCCGCAAGGTCCGTATTCGCCGCCAACAGCTTTGCTGTGGCCCGAAAACGGGCGTGTCCCGGTCCCATCACAAACGCCGAGAGGCGCACGGCAACTGTGCATACCCGCCGATGGAACGAATGGGGTAGCTGGATGCTGAGACGGTGCGAACAGGCTCATTCGCCTCGACTCACCTGTTCGATCCTTCGGTTAAATCGAGTTCCTGACCGCGGGTCCACACAACCGCCGGAATCGCCATAAAATTTGCAACTTCCTCCTCCTTTCCAGGGTTCATGGGCTCTGGAAACTCACCGGTTCGTGACTGCGTAATTGTGCCGTGAGCACGCAGATTAGAAAGCGAGACGTCCGACATGAAGCTGCCTGTCAAAAAACGCCGCCTTCTGCTTCTTCTGGGTTCTCTTGTTCCTCGCCTTCCGTACCCATCTGATGGCCGAAATGATCGATGCTGTAAAAGACGGACTGAGCAAAGAACTCTGCTGGCAGGATGTTAATGCGCTGATGGATATGCCCGCATACAAAGACGGGCATCGACCTGGTACGTCAATCCCAAGACCGATAAGCGGCTTGATGATCGAGGGATCGACATGAAGAACTGGCCAAATTCCTCAAAGACAAAGGCGTTGGCGTCGCGCGCGATCAGTGGGTGACCATTACCGAGGTGAAGGTGGATAGCGACCGCGTGGAGATTCACCTTGGCGGAGGCGGCGAGGGCAGCGGCGCCAGCAAGAATGCCGAAAAGAAGGGTGCGGGTCTTATGCGGGCCGGCGGCTCACGAATCAATATCCGTTATGAGAGGGACGTCACGGACAACGACCTTCAGCTTGATGCGTTCTTGCCGCTGATGGCGCGCGTGCTGGATACAGGCAAGATTTCTAAGTCAACGTGAAGATCGAAGGCATCTCACCGGAGTTCCAGGAGGCTATTCGTGCCAAAGACATTATTCAGGGCATGACCTACCAGATGGTGCTGCTCAGTGCCGGAGACCCCGATCAGAAAAAGGTGGAAGTACACGACGGACGACAGCCTGCACAGAAATCTGGTACTACATGCGCGATGACCATCGCTGGGTGGTCAGATTCGTCAATGGCAAAGTCGCCAAAGTTCTCGTGTACTGAGCATCTACACGAACGCTCCCACTGATCCCGCTGATAAGTTGTCGGCCTGTTCAAACTCATTGCGCAATTCGGGAGTGCGCAGCTTCCCCCGCAGCTGGGCCAGTCGCTGCTCGATACCGCCAGTAGTGCGCGCTCCACAGCTTCGGTATTCGTATGCGCGATGTCGCGCCACATTGAGTAGGGGCTCGCGCCCAGGCGCGTCATCTCGCGTAGCGCGCGTCCGCCCACATCCTTGAGTTTGGGCGCATCGCCCACTTCCTCTTCAAGCAGCGCGCTCAATGCCGTCGCCGTGAACTGCGGCAGGTGGCTCACCCACGCCACCAATTCGTCGTGCCGCTTCGCATCGAGATCGAGCGTCTTCGCGCCCATAGCCATGACCCACTCGCGCCAACTCTTCACGAATTCCGCCGACTTCGCTGACCGCTGCGCCGCCGAATCATCGGTAAACAGCCACACCGCGCCACGAAAAAGATTCGCATCACCCATGCTCGCGCCGCCGCGTTCTTTTCCCGCCATCGGGTGCCCTGGAAGGAACGCCGCCCGCTCCGGCGTGTTGTAGAGCCGCGCCGCCGCCTCCGAAATCACGCCCTTGGTGCTGCCCACATCCGTGACGAGTTGCTCTGGCCCGAGCACTGGTGCCAGCTTCTCCATCCAGTCGAGCGTAGCGAAAATAGGAACGGCGAGCACTGTCACCTGGCTCGCTTTCGCAGCTTCCAGGCCATCGGCGGCGAGCGAATCCACCGCGCCCATCTTCAGCGCGATCTGCCCTTGCTCGGCGCCGCGATTCCATCCTGTGATCGAGCCGCGAAATCCCGCGTCGCGCAGCGCCAGTCCAACTGACGTGCCCAGCAACCCAGTGCCCAGAATGGAGATGCGCTCGATCATGCGGGCTCTCTTTGCTCCGTAAGCTTACAACGTCCGGCCAACGGCAGTGGCAATCACTCGCAACTCGCCCACCAGCTTTTCAAACTGATCCAGATAGAGCGTCTGCGCCGCGTCGGAGACTGCTTTGTCGGCGTTGGGGTGAATTTCGACGAGTATCGCGTCGGCGCCCGCGGCCACGGCTGCCTTGGCCATCGCAGGAACCATGTCTCGCCGCCCCGTGCCGTGCGATGGATCGGCCACAATGGGCAAGTGCGAAAGCTTCTTGATCACTGGAATCGCTGCGATGTCCATCGTGTTCCGCGTCGCAGTCTCATACGTTCGTATGCCGCGCTCGCACAAAATCACGTCGTAGTTGCCGCCAGAAAGAATGTACTCGCTTGAAAGCAGCAGCTCCTCCACCGTCGCGGCAATGCCGCGCTTCAGCAGAATCGGCTTCCGCACCTGGCCCAGCTCACGCAGCAAATTGAAGTTCTGCATATTGCGCGCGCCCACCTGAAAGCAATCCACCAGCGGCATCATGGGCTCGATCTGCGCAATCTCCATGACCTCGCTCACAACCAGCAGGCCGTTCGCTTCCGCTGCCTCGCGCATCAACTCGAGGCCCGGAATCCCCATCCCCTGAAACGAGTAAGGCGAGCTGCGCGGCTTGTACGCGCCTCCGCGCAAAAACCCGCCGCCTGCGGCTTTCACTGCCGCGGCAATCGCAAAAATCTGCTCGCGATTCTCAATCGCGCAAGGACCCGCGATCACCGCAACCTTCTCGGCGCCGATCTTCGCGCCGTTGCGGAACTCCACCACGGTCCCTTCGGGGCGAAACGCTCGCCCCGCCAGCTTGTAGGGCGCGCTGATGCGGTGCACGTTCAACACGCCGGGCAGCATCTCAAATTTCGTCAGATCCAGGCCCGCGGTCGGACCCACTCCCGCCAGGATCGTCTGGAACTCTCCCGTTGTTCGATGCACGTTCACGCCGGCCTCTTCCATGGCGCTGATCACGGCATTCACTTGCTCTTCGGTGGCCTTCTCCTGCATGGCGACAATCATTGTTTCTTCCCTGTCTCGGGCGCGCTGCCCGCGGCGACGCCCATTTGTCCACTCTCTGCCTGGGTGGCCTGGGCATTTCTTTGGCTTGCCAGCTCGTTCCGCTGCAACGCCCGCATCACGTCAATAATGCGTTCGTAGATATGCGTCAACTCAATGTCGGGCAGCGGCCCCTTGTTGGCCGCGCGCACATTGGCGTAGATAATCTTCTCGCGCTCCGGCTCGTAAACCGGAAGCGAAGTCGCGGCCTTCAGGTTGCCGATGGTCTGCGCCGCCCGCGCCCGCTCGCTCAGCAGTTCCACAAGCTGCCGGTCCAGCGCATCGATTCGGATTCGCATTTCTTCGATCGTCATTGCATCCTCTGAAAAGCCAACCGTCAGCTGCCAGCTTCTGGCCGCTAGCTCCATTCTGCCGGCGCAAACCTACGCAGCCAAACCCGCCACCGGAAAAGCTAGAGGCTTGAAGCTGTCTTTCTCACCGGGCCGCCGCCGCGTCTCGCAAACCCAGGCCCTTGATAAATCGCGAAACCGCCCCCGGAGCAGTCTCTTCCGTCGAGTTTTCAATCAACGCGACAATCGCGCTGCCAATCACCGCTGCATCCGCAAACTCCGCCACCTGCGCTACGTGTTCCGCGTTGCTGATGCCGAACCCCACAGCCACCGGCAATTTCGACCATTGGCGAATCCGCCCGACCAGCGCTTTGGCATCGGCCGCCAAACTTTGCTGCGTGCCCGTGATGCCCACGCGCGAAATGGCATACACAAAGCCTTTGCTGTTCCTGGCAATCGCCTCAAGCCGTGCGTCGGGGCTCGTCGGCGCGGCCAGGAAAACCGGCGCCAGATTCACGCGCGCCAACTCGGCAAGATATTCGCCGGCCTCTTCAATAATCATGTCGATGGTAAGCACGCCATCCACGCCGGCCGCCGCGGCATCGTCGGCAAACCTGCCAAGGCCATAGCGCAGAATTGGATTCAAATAGCTGAAGATCACCAGGCCCGCGGCGGGACGTGCAACATGAATCTCACGCGCCACTCGCAACACATCTGTGAGCCGCGTGCCCCGCGCAAGTGCGCGTTCACTGGCTCGTTGGATGATCGGGCCGTCGCCCAGAGGATCGCTGAACGGAACGCCAAGCTCAATCACGTCGGCTCCCGCATCAATCGCCGCGATGACAATTTCGCGTGTCGCGTCAAGGCTGGGATCGCCGGCGGTCAGATAAACAACCAGGCCCGGCTTGTGATCGAAATGAATCGGCATTACAAACTATCGTCCTCTACCCAAACTTATCGACAAACCTGAATGTCATCCTGAGCGGAGTCCGCCGGGGCGGACGTAGTCGAAGGATCTGCGGTTGCTTTTTCAAACTCTAGCGCGCCGGAGGTGCCCCGGGTCTCGATTTTGAGACTTGGGAAACCGAAACTGTCTGCTCAGCTACAACTTCAACTCCCGCGCCAAAATCCCCATATCCTTATCGCCGCGTCCAGAGAGGTTCACCACCAGTATGTCATTGGGGGCCATCGCGGGAGCCATGCGAATCGCCTCTGCCACAGCATGCGCGCTTTCGAGTGCCGGCAAAATCCCTTCCGTCCGCGCAAGTCTCACCACCGCATCGAGCGCCGCGGCATCATCGCACGAAACATACTCGGCGCGGCCTGAGTCATGCAGTGCCGCGTGTTCCGGCCCAATCGATGCATAATCGAGGCCAGCTGAAACCGAATGGGTCAGCGCAATTTGCCCGTCGTCATCCTGCAGCACATACGAATAGGTCCCCTGCAGTACTCCCGGCGCACCGCCCTGGAATCGCGCCGCATGTTCGCCCAGCGCCGGCCCGCGCCCGCCAGCTTCCACGCCAATCAGCCGCACCTGCCGCTCGGGAATGAATTCGTAGAACGCGCCGATCGCATTCGACCCGCCGCCTACGCACGCAATCACCGCGGTCGGTAGCCGGCCTTCTTTTTCGAGGATCTGTTGTTTCAATTCCTTGCTGATCACGCGGTGAAAATCCCGCACCATCGTCGGATACGGATGCGCGCCCAGCGCCGACCCCAGCAGGTAGTAAGTCGTCCGCACATTCGTAACCCAGTCGCGCATCGCCTCGCTGATCGCGTCCTTCAGCGTCTTCGAGCCAGACGAAACCCCGCGCACCTCCGCGCCCAGCAGGCGCATGCGCTTCACGTTCAGCTCCTGTCGCTCCATGTCCACATCGCCCATGTAGACCACGCACTCCAGTCCCAGCAGTGCGCACACCGTCGCCGTGGCCACGCCGTGCTGTCCCGCGCCGGTCTCGGCAATTACGCGCTTCTTGCCCATGCGCTTCGCCAGCAGCCCCTGGCCCAGCGCGTTGTTGATCTTGTGCGCGCCCGTGTGCAGCAGGTCTTCGCGCTTCAAATAAATCTTCGCCCCGCCCAGTTGCTCCGTCAGCCTCTTGGCAAAGTAGAGCGGTGTTGGCCGCCCGGCATAATCCTTCAGCAGGGAGCTGAGCTCCGCTTGAAAAGCCGCGTCGGCCTTTGCTTCTCCGTATGCGTGCTCCAGCTCATCGAGCGCCGCCACCAGCGTCTCCGGCACATACCGCCCGCCGTAGACGCCGAAGCGCCCCGCTCGCGACTCACTCGGATTTGCCGGAACAATGATCGACGCCATCAACGAACTCCTCGCACGCTCTCAACAAAATTGAAGAACTTCTTACAAGGTGTTTCACAATCGGCTTTGTAACAAGGGCACGACTTCAGTCGGGCCGATAAAGCGCTTCAAAGTGAGGGGCTTTAGCCCCTGCGGGAAGAACCGGAAAAAGCTGGAGACGGATTCGAAACAGCTTCCAGTGTACTAAGAACGCTTCGACGGTGGCGCAGCCCCGCGCAATTGCCGGTTCAGCGGCTCGGAAAACCACCGCGCCACCACCGCCCCAAGCCCCGCGGCCAGCGCAACTTCCGCTGCAATCCAAATGAACGGCGACCCCCGATGAACCCTCACATAAAGCTGCGTCACCCACACCACCATAAATTCGTGCGTCAGGTAAATCTCGTAGCTGTGCCGCCCGAACCATCGGATCGGCGCAGTCCATGCGCGCCCCACGCGTCCGCGCAGCACGCTCCCGAGCATGACCAAACAGGTGCCCAACCCCAGCGCCGTGTCATCGGTGCCGCTTCGTCCCAGAAAGTGCATCAAATGCCACGGCGGCCAGATGACGATCAACAACATCACCGCGGCCCCCGCAATTTGAATAGCCAGCAGCCGCTTTCCGCCCATCCACTTCGGGTTCTTCCGTTGTAGCCAGTCCATCAGCAATGCGGTCAGGCAGCCGAGCGCGATTCCGCTCATTCCGCCCACGTACGAAGTGCCCTGCCATATCCAGTTCGTGCTCCAGACGGTGCGCGCGAAGGGTCCCATCGCGACCATTGCCAGGAGCATCGCGACGAACACCGGCATTCCGAGCCGCCTCCTCACTATCAAAACGCACGCCAGCGGAAAGAAAAGATAGAACATCTCTTCGATGGAGAGCGACCACATCACGTCCCAGTTCGCGGGCAAATAGCCGTGGATCGCTTCGTACCAGTTCACCTGAAACGTAAGTGCCGCAAACAGCGCTCGCGGCAAGGTCTCGCGGGCGGGGTTGATCACGAACCCCTCGGCATGGATCAGATCGAGCACGCTCAGAACGGCCAGGAGCAGAAAAGACACAGATGTTATTTGTGCAAAGCGGATGCGATAAAAGATCTTCGCGCGCATCTTGGCAAGCGAGCCAAAGCGGCGCAGCGAGGTAAGCGTGATTAAAAAGCCGGAGATCGCAAAGAAGACCGTAACCCCATTGCCGCCCTGCGAGAACAGCACATGAAAAATGCGTTTCGGCAAGAGCGTTTGGATGGAGATTGAATACGTGTAGTACAGACGGATCTGCCCATGCAGCAGGATCACGGCAATGATCGAGAGGCCGCGCAGCAGGTCGACGCCATCAAACCGCGGCGTGGCAGCGGCTATGGTCGGCGGGTTCAAATACGTCTCATCTGCGACTCTGCCAACTTATCACTCCCGGTTGTGATACGACCGCCCTTGTGCAATCCTTGCCGACAGAGTTTCTAGTAGCCGCATCGGGAATGAGGTTGTTCGATGAAGGCAATCGTGTATTGCAAGAACGGTCCTCCAGACGTCCTCACCTGCGAGGAGATTGAGAAGCCCGTTCCAGGCGATCAGGAAGTCCTGATCGAAGGTTCACGCCGCAGCCGTAAATCCGCTTGACGTCCACGTGCTCAAGGGCGGCCCGCTCATTTTCCGTCTCTTGTTTCGCGGGCCCAGCTCAAGCAGCCAAGGGGTCCATTGCGGCGGGCGTCGTCGAGGCCGTCGGCCCCGCCGTCACACAATTCAAGGTGGGCGAATCTGTCTTCGGAAACTGCCGCGGCGCATTTGCTGAATACGCCGCAGCGCCCGGAATCGAGACTAGCGCCAAAACGGGCAAGCGTCTCGTTTGAAGATGCGGCCGCCTGCCCCGTTGCGGCCCTCACAGCGTTGCAGGGTCTGCGGAAGCACGGCAAAATCCAGCCCGGCCAGAACATCCTCATCAACGGCGCGTCGGGCGGTGTAGGCACATTCGCAGTGCAGCTCGGCAAAATCTTCGGTGCGCACGTCACTGCCGTTTGCAGCGTTCGCAATGCAGACATCGTTCGATCTCGCCTAGCCGATCACGTGATCGACTACGCCACAGAAGACTTTACCCAAGGCACCGAGCGCTACGATCTGATCCTCGATATGGCGGGCAGTCACCCGTTCTCGGTTTGCCAGCGCGTCTTGACGCCGCGCGGCATTCACGTCGGCGGGGGAATCCTCGCCGGGCAAAAGCCACTGTTGGCGATGTTCGCCGGGCTCCATCGCCGCCCTGGTTCGTTCCAGATTCTCGACCCAGAAATTCGTTGTGTTCATGGCCCTAGGGCAATCGAGAAGACTTTCTTCCTTGGCGAGCTTGTGGCCAATGGCAAACGCGAAGCCCGCGATCGACAAGCGAGCACCCGCTCGCCGAAGTCCCGGATGCAATCCGCTATCAGGGAACCTGGCGCGCCCGCGGAAAGCTTGTAATCGGTCTCGAAGCTCCACGCTACATCACTTCTTCTTCCGG
>CAWHEK010000026.1:0-314094 GCA_963828325.1 uncultured Acidobacteriaceae bacterium | reverse complement strand
CATTCGGGCAGTGCAAAGCTCCTGTTTGCTTATCGCTTTTCTTTTCCGCGATTCCCTCAGTCCGTGTTCTGATTTCACTTTTTCGGCCGCTTGTAGGACGGGAGCGGGACCTGTTTGGCGGCGGACCTTGTCGGCCCGGCTGAAGCCGTGCCCTGATACAAAACTTTGGGGCTCGCGATCCAAGTGCTGCGTGGGTTCCCCGCTCGTGCCCTGATACAAGGCCCGTTGAGGTGGGGTTCGTGGTATCACAGCCTTCTCAAGAATGACTGCGAAGGATGGGGCAGCGCATTTCTTTCGCTCGGGATGAGACGGCGGAGGTGAGTGGGGGTCTGTAGTATCCCGGCCCCCAAATGCGAGGGACCGGGGGCACCCGGCAGCCTGTGAAGGCCTCTGCTCCCTCCGCCGCTTATTCCGCCATTGGCCTATCCGGCGATCCAAAGCCGCGGTTCGGGATTTGTCAGACGCAAGCGAACGCTCGTTGCATTCACACGCGGCACGCCATTCGGGGGTACAATTCAAGCGACTCAGCCAGGACATAAATAATGCTCGATGTCGGAAGGTGCCGTCATGATCGCATTCGTGCTTCTTCTTCTGCTGTTGGTCGTACTCCTCGTGCTTGCCACCGCCGCGGTATCGACGTATAGCATCGGTCCCACACAGGTTGGACTGGTGCGCAAAAGGTTCGGCGCCAAGCTGCCCGGCGACAACCCGGTTGCGTTTCTGGGTGAAGCGGGTTACGAGGCCGACCTTCTTATGCCCGGGCTGCGATTCAAGTTGAGACCGATGTACGCCGTGACGAAACACCCTTGGGTGCAGGTGCCCGCTGGCCAGATTGGCGTGGTGATTGCGCAGGTGGGTAAGCCGATGCCGATCGGGGCGAAATCCGCGCGGTACGATGCGGCCTTCGGCAACTTCTCCGATCTGCGGTCGTTTGTCTCGAAGAACGGCGAGAAGGGCGTGCAAAGGCCGGTTCTCTCTCCGGGAACTTTGGCGCCGCTTCATCCGCTGGCATTCCTGGTGATTACCAAGCCCCAGGTTTTCGGCGTGCCTGTGTCGACTGAATACAAAAAATTGGCTGCCGGCGGGCAGCTGGGATTCCGCGCCTTCGGCCTGGAAGACTGGCAGCTCGATGTAACGCGGATCGCACCGAAGCCGACCGGCGACAGCGGCAAAGTGGTGGACATGATCGGGGTGGTGACCGCATTGGACGGCGAGCCTCTGCCGGCCGGCGCCATTGCCAGCCGCCTGGGCGAATTCAAAGACGTCAGCGAGCTTGAAGCCAAAGCGGGCGTCACCGATTTTGAGTTGATGAGCCTCATCCTCGGGAGCAAGAACGATCAGCACAACAACTATCAGGATTTTCAGCGGTTCCTACAGGCCGGCGGAAAAATCGGCCTGCAGCACGACCCACTGCTCTATGGCGCATACAACCTCAATCCATTCCTGATTCGCGTTGAGCAAGTGCCCATGCTGGTTGTGGAGCAAGGCCAGGTCGCGGTCATCAAGGCTTATGTCGGATTGCCCACGCAGGACACGTCGGGCGCGAACTTCAAGTTCGGCTCGCTGGTCCGGCCCGGCCATCAGGGCATCTGGCAGGAAGCGCTGCGCACGGGCAAGTATCCCATCAATCCACGCATCTACGACGCCAAGCTCGTGCTTACGTCCATCATCAAGCTCGATTGGGCGAAAGACGTGACCGGAGCTCACGGCCTCGATGCGCGCCTGGAGCCGATCATTGCCAAGAGTAACGAAGGCTTTGTGTTCAGCATCGACCTCCAGGTTCTGATTCACGTTCCCGACACCAATGCGCCTCGCGTTATCTCCATGGTTGGTTCCATGGAGAATCTGGTGAACGAAGTTCTGCAGGCCGCAGTTGGCAATCTCTTTCGCGATCGCATCGGCGGCATGGAAGCTATTACGTTCATCCAGACGCGCCAGAGCGTCCAGGAGCAAGCCTTCGCCTATATCCAGGGAAAGCTCGCCGAGTATGAAATCGAGACGCGCGGCGTTTATATCCAGGACGTCGTGTACCCCGAGCAACTGGTCACGGTGCTCACGCAGCGCGAAGTCGCGCACCAGGAAGTAGAAACATTCAAGATGCAGAAGCAGGCCCAGGACCAGCGCATCGAGACCGAGAAGGCGCGCGGCACGGCCGACATGCAGGTCGACCTCGCCAAGTCAAAGGTCGGAGTCGATATCCAGACCAACCGCACCGAAGCCAGAATGAAAGAGGCGCAGGGCGAAGCCGCATACATTGAGCAAACCGGAACAGCGAAAGGCGCCGAAGTTCGCGCGGTGGGCCTGGCCAACGCCGAGGCCTACGAGCGGCAGGTAGGAGCGCTCGGCAAAGGGCCCACGGCTCTGGTCAATGCCGTCAAGGCGCTTTCGGTCGGCAATGTCGCCTTCGTGCCCAAGATTCTTGTGCTCGGCGGCGGCGGCAATCAGGGAATTCTTGAGAGCCTGGGCTCGCTGCTCATGGACAAAATCGACGCGACCACTGTGGACTCCGGCACTTCGGATTCCGGATACGCCAGCGGAGGAACCGGCAAGCCCGGCGCGTGATGCTGACCGCCGCCGCGATCTTGGGGGGCTTTTGGTTCTTCCACCAAACAGTGGGTGCCCCAGGTCCCTCGCACTTGGGGACCTGGGATAGCACGAACCGAGGACACCGCGAGTTCTTTCACCCAGTGAGGGTTCCGACCGATGCCCCGTGGACTTATTCGCTTCGAACACACCGGGAACTTCCACTTCATCACCTTCAGTTGTTTTCATCGTGCTCCGTATTTGGCATCTCCTTCGGCCCGCGGTCTGTTCGAAAATGCCCTCGAACGAACCCGCCTGCGTTCGAAGTTCGTCGTCGCCGGCTACGTCGTCATGCCCGAACATGTTCATCTGCTTATCGGCGAACCGCTCAAAGGCACGATCGCCAGGGTGATCCACGCGCTCAAACTCTCCGTCTCGTTGCGCCGCACCGAGCGCCCCTACTGGCAAGCTCGCTATTACGACTTCAATGTTTGGGCGGCAGAGAAGGTGTCAGAAAAGCTGGACTACATGCACCGCAATCCCGTCGTGCGAGGCTTGGTCAAAAGGCCCGAAGACTGGCAGTGGTCAAGCTTCCGCCATTACGCGTCCGGCTTTGTGGGTATCGTCGAGGTCGAGTCCGCATGGACCGCTGCGAGCCGTGGTCACCAACTGCCCGAAGCTTACAGATTCAAGGAAAAGAAAGGATGAAGTCCGTGCTCTCCCAGGTCCCCGAATGCAAGGGACCTGGGGCACCCATTGTTGAGATCAATTTGCATCCCGGGATCCAGGCCAACCGCCCTCACGCCGAAAGATTCTCCCGAAACTCCTCAACATCCACCAACGCAACGCCCTGCGCGCAAAGAGGGCACTCCTCCGGAGTCCACAAATGATTCGGAGCCTGAGCCGTGCTAATCAATGGAACCGCCTTCGCCGACGAGTATTCCTGGATAGCAGTTCCCAGAACCAGCAGCGCGGAAATCCCCACCACGTTCGCGCCGCAGCTTTCCAGGTCCTCAAGAGTTCCGCGCACTGCCGATCCCGCATTGATCACGTCGTTGACGATCGCAACGCGCCGCCCTCGAACCTTCTCGCGCAGCGCCGCCGGAATCATGTACCCCGCCGGAAACAGGCCCTCGTGCCACGGTCGCCGAAAGCGCTCGCTGTACGTGAAGTCGACATTCAGATCGAGCGCCACAAACAGCCCTACGAACGCCCCCTCAACGAGAGGCGCGCAAACCGCATCCACATCCCAACCTGAAATGGCCTTTGCCAGCTCGGCTGCCATCGCCCGCACGCGATGCGGTTGGTAGCACAGAGCCTCCAGATCGAGCCAGAAGTCGCCGTGATGCCCCGACTCCAGCAGGAAGTGACCGTTCCTCGCTGACAGCAACTCCAAAACACCTTCCGCCATGAATCCCTCATCCGGTTGGAACGCCCTTCCCTCATTGCGCCGGATAGAAGAATCCTACAGGGGCGCCACATTCGTCTCCATGACCGCGGTGCCCCAACGTCTCTTCGACCATGTCTTCGACGGGACGTTTCGATGCCTTGGAGTGTTTGGCCTCCGAGATTTTGGTGAGCTTGGCTTCGAGCTCGGGCCAGTATTTTTCGAATGCCCTCTCTAATCGTTTTTGTTCCAGAGCGCCCTCGCCCTGGGCACTGTTGATCGTGGCGAGCAGTCTCAGGTTGTCCTCTCTGTTCGTCGCGACGGTCCCCTGGAACTGCGTGAGCGGCCCTGTGATCCCGGAGCTCGCAACACCGAAGAGGTAGGTGCACACATTCGCGGACCAGGCCGTATTTGAAACCGCGCCTGCTTCGAAGTTGATCCAAGGGTGCGTGAAGTTGTCGTGCGTCAGGCAATACACGCCGGCCTTAGCTTCGGCGAGCTGTTTCGCTATTGCTGGGCCCCAGGGTACGCCCTTTCGTATATCTTCGGACGAGATCCACGAGTCGATGTTCTGAATGACGGACGGGAGCCATTCCCGAAGCTCCAGCGCAATGGCTTGGCTGACTTCGCCGGACCAACCTAGGAAGACTTTCATTGTGCGCTCCTTTGGCGATCTGCGGTGTCCATATCGTAACGCGACATGCACGCGGACGCGCGGCGCGAGACGGCGCTGCTGCGCGCACCACTCAAACCTCTTAACCCCCAAAAAGGGGTGGGGGGGTGGGCGGGGTACCAAAAGGTAAATAGCGCGGACTGGGCGCGACTTCAGCCTGCGGGAACCTGTCCTCGGAGCAGCCTCAGGATCAGTGCCTTCCTTTTCCCTTGTTCCCTCGGTCCCTCGGTCCCGGCTTTATCTCCCCCGGTTCGTGGGTGATCGGGATCGGGGCCATGTCTGGCCCGATGCGCCGCACCTGCGTGTCGATCATCTGGTAGGTGATGGTGCGCGGAGACGCGGGGCGCGTGATGCCGGTGGCGGGATCGGTTCGGATGTCGCTCGAGCCGGCGATGACGAAGCTGAACGCGGGAACGCTGCCTTTGGGCGTGTTCTGGGTAAAGACGCGCACCGGCAGAAAGCCCTGGATCGGATGCAGACGGAATCCCGTTTCGTAGCGATGGTGCTTGACGCTCCAGGTGAAGACGCGGACTTCGTCGAAGTCGAATGGCAGGCCGTATTTGAGCGGATCGAGCAAGGTGAGGTATTCGGGAACCTGGTGGTTGGGCGCGTCGGAGTCGTCGTCAGTGACTTTGGTGAGCACCCAGGCGCCCACGATGCGCTGGTTCTCAGCGTACTGCGCGATTTCGTCGGGCACATCGATATCGAGGCGGCTTGCCAGGAGCCAACCCACGCGGCCTTGCGCGTCGCGCGCCAGCCACCAGTCTTCAAGGACGGGAGGCTCGGGCTGGGCGGCCTCTGCTGCATTGGGCAGCGCTGGTGTCAAACTCGGCCGAATGGGCTTGGATGGCGGCGCGGGTTTGGCAGCGTTCGGTGACGGAATGGAGATGGGTGCGAGCGATGGAGCGGAAGTTTTGGGAGCCGATGCGCGGGCGAGGAGTTGCACCTTGGCGTTGCCGGAGAGCAGGTAAAAACGCGGCGTGTCGCGGCCGGGAAGCAGATGCATGGCGAGGTCGTCGCGAAGAGTGGCCGTGGCGACGGCGGGATCGTCTTTGTGCTGCCGGGTGAGCTGGGTGAATCCGTCGTAGGTTTTCTCGTCGATTACGGCGTGCTCTTCAACCCATCCGGTCTGATTTTGTTCGGTGCGGACCCGGAGAAAGCGCTTGCCATGTTCGAGGACTTGAAGGGGCTGGCCGTTCTGGATCTCGCAAACCCGGTTGGAGACGGCGGCAACGCGATCGTGGAGGTAGGTGGTGCGGACGGAGACGTAAACCATCTCATGATGCTCGTGGTGGAAGCGCGAGCATCCGGCGACAGAGATAACGCAGCAAAGCGCTGCCAATGCCCGAAAAAAAGCGCGGGTGAAGCGCCGGAATGATGAATCGGAATGGATTGGAGGACGACTGAGCACAGCTCGTGGCGGACAAGATGAGGATAGCAGAAAGGCAGGGACCAGGGACTAGGGAAAAGGCAGGGACCAGGGACTAGACGATAGCGGGGTCAGCGGGGCTGGCGAAGCTAGCTGAGCTAGGAGGACCGGAGCGCGCGGCTACTGCTAGTGATTGGCGGCGAGGGCGGTTCCGGCGTAGGAGCTGGAAGTGATAGTGGTGTCGAGTTGGCCGGCGGTCGTGGTGTCAAAGTAATAGGCTTCGAAGCCGGGGCTGCCGCCTGCATTGACGGCCAGCACAAAGTTGCCGTCGCTATCCTGGGCGAGAGCATTTGGCTCAGCGCCGGTGGCGACGGTTTTACTGAACGGGGTCAACGAGAAAGTGGAGTTGGTATCGGAGATGGAAAAGCCTGCGATATTGCCGGCGGTTGTGCTTCCAGTCCAATTTGCGACATAAACATCGTCACCGTCGGCGATAGGCAGAATCGCGTGCGGGCCAGCGCCGCCGCTGGCGTAAGGCGAGCCCGAAATCTCGGCCAGCGCGCCGTTGGTGCCGATGGTAAAGACGCGCAGGCCGCCATTGGAACTGACGGCGTCGGCTTCGCCAACGTAGAGCACTCGGTTCGAAGGGTCGACAGCCAGGGAGAGAGCGGCCCCAGCGCCATTGGTTACCGGGGTGATGGTGTCGTACGCACCGGATCCGAACGGGCTGCCGCCGCTGGTGTCATCGAAGCCGAACGCCTCGGTTCCGTTGGTGGCGCATGCGGCAAAGATGTAGAGATTGTTAGGCGAGATTGCCAGTTGATGAACCGTGGAGCCGGTAAGCGGAACGCTGCAGACGATGCTTACGACGGATTGGCCCGGGCAGTCGCCGCGTGCGCTATTGAGCTGGCCGATAGCGGACCCAGTGTTGATGAGAGGGACAGCGTTCAGAGTTCCTGTTCCTGAAGTTTCGACCAGCCAGGAGTTGGTGGAATCTACCTGCATTGCGACTGCGGGGTCGTTGGTGATGGGCTGTGAAGAATTGCCCTCAGTTAATACGCCGTTAGAGATCGTGTAGAGATAAATCCCCTGGAGAGTACTGACATACAGGAAATCGTCATTCGGGGCTACGGTAATGGCAATCGACCCGGTAGGCACGGCGACAGTGCCGACCAGGGTAAGCGCACCGGCGTTGATGTAATAGGAAACGATCTGGCTGGTCGTGCTATCGAGAATATAGAAGTGGCCGCTGGAGAGATTGGTTGTGGTCGTAGTGGTGCCGCCTGAGGATGTGGGCGGGTCCCAAAAGCCCTTGCACCCGGCTGCGAGCGCGGTGAGGACCAGTAAAAGTGCTGCCCAACGCACGCTCTTCATCGTGATTCCTCGCGCACAGGCTATGGGCAATTCGCCCAGAATCCGTTGTATTCGATTCGGCAAAACTCGCCGGCCTGGAATCCGGGACGAGATTCCGATCAAAAACCAGAAAAAGTTCGGAACAAAAAGAACTGCTAAAAGGGTACCGCTCGGCGATGAGTTTGTCTTGTCGGCGCTTCTGAAATACAGTTGGACGCCGATCTGCGGGCCAAACACGCTACGCCACTGAAACAAAGACGCGCGGAAAGGGATTTCGCTCAGGATGGCGTTCTTGCGGAGAGAGACTTCTGCGAGGTGACGCCGGCGAATGATGAACTTGACCGCGCGGATGTGCATACCCGGCCGACTGGGGCAGAGCATGCACACTTCAAGCGCGAGCCGGGCGAGCGAGCGCACGCCGGCGCAGGGCATAGGAGCTTATGCGGACTGGGCGGCGATGGCCAACGCGATCTGGCTTCCCGCGGAAAGCTTGATCTCGTCTTTCTTTGTCGATTCAAACAGGCCGGAATCCTGGCCGCCGATGCGACCGTGAAAATCGAAGCCTGAGATAGCGCGGGGTTCATCGACGCGCGTGGTTGCGCCGTCCCACGGCGTGATGTTGTAACTGGTGAAGTAGGATTGAGTCGGATCGCCGTTGTTGGGGCCGGCAATTCCCATAATGTCGGCTCGGATGGGAATGATTTTTCCATCTTTCAACTGCGCTTTGGTAAAGCGAAGCGCCAGAGTGGAAGTGCCGCCGGATTGCATCTGGTCAGCGGCAATGGTTCCAACCAGCACGGTGTCGCGGGGCAATTCCGTTCCGTTCTTGAGCTGAACTGTGCCGCTGAGCGTGGCTTTAAACTCTTCGCCGGGATGGGCCTTCCTGGCATCGATGGGCTTATCGAGGGTGGCTTCCGCCGGTACCATCTGCGAGGCTGCGGCCTGGGCTCGCGGCGAGTTAGCGGGACCTGATGCCGAATTCTGAGCGCCCGCCAGGCTGGGGTAGAGAAGAGCGGCCGTGGTCAATGCAATCGAAACGGCGATTATGCCTTTGGTTCTCATAAATAGATCTCCTTATTCTCTAAAGCGGTTGCGAGTTTCTAAGGTTGCGCCCGAATTGCCGCGATTTGCGCACAGTGTTGTGTTGGTTCATTGTGCGTAGTGTTCCGCAGGCGCAACTCCGCGGCACGGTCAGCGCGCACGGTTTGCGAGCGCAGTAGCCGCGGAAAACGTCATTGAACACCTTGCTCGGGTGCCTCCGCGAGGACAACAATCCGGAGGGTCTCTGTAGATTTAGATGAATTGCGGCGTGCCAAGGTTAGCCCATCGACGAGTGGGATTGGCGCGCTGGATCGTATTGCGGGATTGCATTCGGGGGTTCGATTGTGGGCGTACGAATGCGGGAATTCATGCGGCGCAAACGGTTGAATATGGCGACGGTCGCGGCTTTGAGGTCGCGAGGGCGAGATTCTAATTGGGACGGCCGCCGGATCCGGCGCGGCGGCGGAAGCTCTCATCGACGGGCTGGCGTCCCTGAAAGCCGGCATCAACGGTGTGCCAGTATTCGATTGCCGGCTCGCCCATGCGCCAGCAGAGCAGCACCACTTGATCGTCGATGCGGCAGGGAAAGTCGAGTAGACCGGAGTCGAGATCCTTGACCTGGACACCGATGGCGTCGATTTCGGCCACGCTTTCGCGTACCTGCTTCAAAAGCTCCTCCATCTCGGCGCGCTGCCTGGCGATGCTAGCAGGGTTAATCTTCATTCCGCCAGAGAGAAAGATCCGCTGCGCCAAGCCGTTGAGGTCTGACTCTACGGACTGTGCCGAACGCCTGCCTTCGACGGCGCGTTTCAGCAGCGATTCAAGCACCGGGAGCAGGGATTGCGCTTCATTGAGGGTGAAAGTCTTCATGGCACGGTCCCACTTTAATCCAGAATACGACGGAATGAGCAGGCGCATATTGCCGCTGCAGGGTCGTGGCAGGCCGCAGGCGCCCGATAAGGCATCGCCGTTGGGGATGGACGCCGGATAGGGCTCAAGGATCCAAAGGGAGGCGGCCGGCGACCCATCGGGGCACCGCCCGCGCGCCCTAAAGCAGGCGCTGAAAGAGCCCTGTGGACGGTTGTGGATAAAGCGGAAAAGGGGAAGGCTGCTGGCAGATTCGAGATTTTTCCAAGGATCGCGGTCAAGACCGATTCAATGAAGTTTTGGTTAAGAACTCGAACCTTTGCCATGACTTGAACAATTCGTTTCTTCTTATCCACATAGCATAGATCATTGTAAAGAGAGTTAACGGAGACGGTTACGAACGGGAGTTACCCGGGCGCAAGGCGAATGACCATTGTGCCGTTGACACTCGGCCCCTTCTCTCCTATGTTCAGGGTGCGAACGTAGTTTCGAAATCGCAGGCGTCGTCAGTTCGAACCGGCATTTGGGGTCTTGTTCCGCGCTCTTCGGGTTCTTTGAACGGGTGTTCCGTGTTCCGTTGAGGTCGCCGATGGGCAAGGGATAAGTCAGCACGGGTCGTCGGGCGCTATGATGAAAAAGGATCCCTCAGGCAGTTCGCAGTTCAAAACCCGTTCAAGAGGTTGAACCCCCGCTCTTACAAGCAATCATTTGTTTTCCGGGCAATCGCGTGATTGCCGAAGGGTAATTTTTTCCTGCTGAAGGGCCCTTGCACACATCCCCCCCTGGTTGGTCTCGCCGGTTCGAGGTCATGTCTGTTGGCAAGACACGATCGCGCGACCCTTTTTGTAGTACTTGGATTGTGAGAAAGAGGCCTTGGTGAAACCGCTCCTTCTGGTTCTGACAAACATTCAGAACGCCAAAGCGCGTTCCATGGTGAAAATGGTTCTCGAGGGCGCCGGCCATAGAGTGATTGAGGCGGCCGGATTCGCCCAGGCCCAGGCGCTACTGAGCAACGGGCTTGATCCTGACCTGTTTCTTTGCGAACCTTCGCACATTTGCGCGCCGGGTACCCCTCGGTTCCTCCAGGTTTTGAACTTCGCAGGAATTGATCGAGTTTGCCTGATTACAAAATTGAGCGAACGGCAGCTGCGCGAAGAAGCGGGCAGGCTCGGTGTTGAGAGAACGTTGACGATGCCGCTGACGCGCGAAGACGTGGAGCGGATGGTTGAATCGTTGACCGTTGCCAAGGGAACGGCCGGTCCGGTCCGCAAATCTGCGTCCCCGTGCGCCGATCTCGAAATCACGTCGCACAATGCTGCGCCTTCCGCGCCTATTCCCGAAGACATGCCGGCCGTGCCTTATCTCGAAGAGCTTAGCGGCAGCAATTTCTTTCTGGCTGCTTCGCCGCAGATGCTGGAAATCCATCGCCAAGTGAAGCTGCTGGCGGATCTCGATGTCAATGTCTTGATCCTGGGCGAAAGCGGCACCGGCAAGGAAGTCATTGCGCAGTTGATTCACAGGAATTCCGGGCGATCGCGCGAGAAATTCCTGAAAGTGAATTGCGCGGCACTGCCCGCGGACCTACTGGAAAGTGAGCTCTTCGGACATCGGCAGGGCGCATTTACGGGCGCCATCAACGACAGGGCAGGCAAATTCGAACAGGCCAACCGCGGCACTTTGCTGCTTGACGAGATTGGCGAAATTGGCGTTCAGATGCAGGCGAAACTCCTTCATGTGCTTCAGGATGGGCAATTTGCGCGCCTGGGGGCCCAGGAGGCCACGAAGGTCGATGTGAGAGTTCTCGCGGCGACCAATGTCCTGATGGAAGATGCGCTGACTGAAAAGACATTTCGCGAGGATCTTTATTATCGCTTGAGCGTCTTCACCATCAAAGTTCCGCCGTTGCGTGAACGGCGCGAAGAGATTCCTTATCTGATTGAAGAGTTCATTCGACGCTCACCGGTGGAACTGACAGCGGGGTTTGGAAGCAGCCTTCCTTCGCGGTTGATGGATGCGGCGCTCCAATACGACTGGAAGGGAAATCTGAGGGAGCTGCGGAATTTCGTAACGCGGACGATCGTAATGCGCGACGCGGAAGCCGCAACCAGGGAACTGGAAACGAAAGCCGCCGCCTCCGATGCGACTGAATCACAGAGTCAGCTTAGCGATGCGCCGGCTCCATGCGTGGGCATTCGGTCAATTGTTCGCGATGTGAAGGCTCGCACGGAAGCGAAGATGATTCAAAGCGCGCTGGAGACTTTTGGGTGGAATCGCCGCCGCGCCGCACAGTATCTCAACATGAGCTATCGCGGGCTTCTTTATAAGATCCAGCAGCATCACCTCCGACCCTGGGCCGCCGGCGATCCCAAGCAGCCGCTCGAGCAATCGGCCCGGAAAAACGTGGTCTAACTTCCTAGCGGAGAGGCGCATTATTTCTCCGGATGCTCAGTAATGATGGCTCATGCCTCCCGCTCAATTTGGCCGGCAAAACCTGGCAAACAGACGCTTGATGGCCAGGCGAATGGGCTTCGATCGTTCTTATAGGGTGTGCGCCTTGAAACCGGCCCTTAAAGTGCATTTTTGCATGAGTTTGCAAACAAATGGTACAAAATATGCAAAAGTTTGCACACTTGGTCGAGTGCGGATTAGATATTGCAGTCGGGAATCGCAGTAACTAGTCATAAATGCAGCTATTTACGGTCTTGTCACTTTCTTGTTCGGACTGCGTATTTGGCTCACTGATTGCACTGTAGGAAGCAGCCGTTCTTTCCCAAGACCTATGGCCACAAAACTGGACGAAACGCTTCGTATCGCCCTGGCGGATTTGCCGTCGGAAGCCGTCATATTTGGCGGTACGCCGGCCATGCGCGAGATCCGGGACCGGATTGAGAGTGTTCGCTCGAGCGATGGTCCTGTTCTGATTCAGGGTGAGAGCGGAACGGGCAAGGAAATGATTGCGCAGTTTCTGCACACGCGATCGCATCGGCACGATCGACCGTTTGTGAAGTTGAGCTGCGCAGCGATGCCGGCCGGCTTGCTCGAAAGGGAGGTCTTTGGCTGCGAGCAGGAATCCTCTTCGAGGGCGACGGAAGATCGGCTTGGTTTGATTGAAGTGGCGGGCGGCGGGACGCTGTTCCTGCGTGAGATAGGCGACGCGAACCTGGACCTGCAGGACAAATTGGTTCGTCTATTGCGGGATGGCACTTATACACGAGCAGGCGGGCGGGGAGAGCAGATAGGACGTGCGCAAGTGGTGTGCGCAACCAATGTCGACTTAGGCGGGGCAGTTGCATCCGGCAGTTTTCGCGCGGAGCTCTTCGATCGCCTTGAAGCTGTGCATTTGCGCCTTTCGCCACTCCGGGATCGCAAGAACGATATTCCGCCGTTGTGCGAGTACTTTCTCCGGAAACTATCTCGCGAGTTTCAAAGAAGCATTCCGGAACTAAGTGCAGATACGATGCAGCTGCTGAAACAGTGGGATTGGCCTGGAAATTTGCTCGAGCTGAAGAACTGGTTAGCGCGGGCCATCATTCTCGGTGACGATCAGGCACTTGCTTTGGAACTGGGGCGACGGATCGAAGCGCATCATGGCCTGACGCAGCCTCGAATCGGCTCTTTCGGGGAGGGAACCGGACGGGCTGATTCAACGGCAACAAGCACACTGATCTTAAGAGCGCTCGAGTCAAATCGCTGGAACCGGCGAAAGACGGCTGAAGCACTTCACATGAGCTATCGCGCGTTGCTTTACAAGTTGCGCGGAGTGGGCCTGCCGCAAAGGCGCAGAACTCATCGAGGGCCTCCACGTCCGCATTAAGCTTTTGCGTGGAGGCAGCAAGCAAACAGGGATGAGTTTGGGGATCGCAAATCGAATTTGGGGGATCGGGAATTTGAACCTGAAACCGACAAATTTTGGATCGAATTGCCAGAGGTCGTTACCAGAGGGAGCCTTGCATGTGTTACCGAGAGTCGAGGCGCTAGCACAATAGGGGCATTGTCACTTAGTCGACGGGCCATGATGATGAAGACACAGTATTTGTCCACAGATTTTGTCGGGCAACTCTCCCCAAATTAAAGGCCAATGATGGGGAGAAACAGGGCATCTCAGACGGAGTCATCAGCCCAGCGATGTGACTCACAGGGCGAAGCTACGTCTCGATGAGTTGCTTCGGATCTGCCCCAGAAGATGTTGAAAATGCCAAAGGAAATCCGATATGCAGGGCGTTGGAACTGAAGAAACCGTAATGCAACAAGCCTTCCCCTGGTGGGCCGTGTACACGCGCCACCAACACGAGAAGGCTGTCGCGGATACGCTCTGCGCGAAAGGTTTTGAGGTCTTTCTGCCGCTCTACGATTCAACGCGGCGCTGGAAGGACAGGACAATGGTGCTTTCGCTGCCATTGTTTCCGTGCTACGTGTTTGTGCGTGGAAGCCTAAATCGCAAATTGCAGGTCGTAACGACTCCGGGAATCCACATGATTCTCTATCGCGGCGAACAAGTCGCGATGATCCCGAATGAAGAGATCGAGGCGATTCAAAGAGCCGTGGAGGGGCCTTCCGGTGTCGAGCCCCATCCGTTCTTGAAATGCGGCACTCGAGTTCGGGTAAAGCGCGGACCTCTCGAGGGAGTTGAAGGAATCTTGACTCGCAAAAAGAATCTTCTCCGCCTTGTTCTGTCCGTTGACATGCTTGCGCAATCTGTATCTGTTGAAGTCCTTGCGTCCGACGTCGAACCGTGCTCAGCGCCCGACAAGTTCGAATTGCGCTCGCCATCTTTGTCGACCGGGCTGAACCGAATTCAAACCGGAAACACACCGCGGGCGCAGGCTTCTTAAGGCTCTTGCCGAGCTGGCCGCAATCGCATTTGCTTCCAATCAAACATCTGGCAATCAGCCACGTCTGGCTCTTTCAAAATGAGCGCAATCAGGAAATCTTCGATGGTAAAAACTGAGTTATCAGAATTCTCAATTCGTCCAACCAAGGGTATGGGCCTATATTTCGTCAAAAGCTCGCGCAACCTGGTGCTCATGCCGGCCCTGCTGGCTTGCATGGCGTTGTCAGCGGTTTCATGGGGACAGGCGGCCGCCGATCCAAGCCAGCCCCCCAACGCCGATCCTCAAGGGACCACGACCACGCAGCCCGGTCGTCTGCATGCCGACGACTCGTACGTTATCGGCGACGATGACGTTCTTGCCATCAGTGTGTGGAAGGATACGGAATTAACGCGAGAGGTCACGGTGCGATCGGATGGAAGAATCTCCTTGCCGCTGGTGGGAGAGATCCAAGCGGAGGGACGGACCCCCGCGCAGCTCGAAGAAGCACTCAGGGCTGTCCTCGTTGGTTACATCTCTGACCCCCAAGTTACAGTGATTGTTCAGACGATCAACAGCCGTAAGTTCAACGTGCTGGGAGAAGTTACCAAGCCCGGTTCCTTCTTACTCAACGCCGACACGACGGTTGTGGATGCGATTGCGCTTGCGGGAGGATTGAAGGAATTTGCGAAGAAGAAGGACATTTACATCATCCGCCAAGGTCCAAATGGTGCGGAGACACGAATCGCCTTTAATTATGAGAACTTTGTCAAGGGCAAGAGGGGGAAGAAAGATACGGGCCTCAACATTCAACTCAGACCACACGACACGGTCGTAGTACCTTAAGGCGCCCGGATGCTTCTACGGCTCAGATTTCTGATTGGAATGTTTGCGGTCGTCATGCTCGCCGCGACGATTCCGATATTCGCCCAGGTGGAGCCGAGCGCAACGGGGAGTGACGAAGGCGCTCTTGATGAAAGTCAAATGATGACGCCGCCGCCCGTAAGCGGGATGGCTTATCCAAGTGGTGCTTTATCCGACGAGCGGTCGAATTATCTTGGAGCCGGCGTAACCTTCTCGCCTGCATACATCGATAATGTGCTCCCGGGCGCTGGGTTGGCTTCTGTCAGCGACGAGATTTACTCGATCCTTCCTAATGTTTCGCTGGATCGCACCGCACCTCGCCAGAAAGCGGAGTTCAGCTATAGTCCAAGTTTCACGTTCTACGAACCCACAACCGCCTTGGACTCGGTAGATCATAATGCGACGGCTTTATTTGAATACAGATTCAGCCCCAAATTGGCGTTCAACGTCCAGGATAACTTCACCAGAACTTCAAATGTGTACGACTCGCCCGACCTGATCTCCGGCCCAGTAACCGGGTCAACGCTGACGCCCACGCTTACAGTGATCGCACCTTACGCAGAGCAGATGATCAATACCGTCGATGGCGTCTTAAGCTATCAATTCGCGCTCAATGCAATGGTTGGTGGCGGAGGCTCGTACAACACTGTCGATTTTCCAAACCCTGCGCAAGCGCAAGGTCTTTTCAATTCGCATGAGACGTCAGGCTTAGTGTTTTACAATCGGCGTTTATCGCGCTCGCAGTATCTCGGTGTGCAATATGAGTACAGCCGCATCATCGCTGAACCCACGACCACGACCGGAACGAGCGAGACACAGCTTCATTCGCTGCTTCCGTTCTACACCGTTTTTTTCAATCGAGCGTTTTCCTTGTCTATCTCCGGCGGTGTCCAGCGGGTCGATATATCTCAGCCGGGGCTTGCCGAGTTCAACTCCTGGTCGCCATCGGGCACCGCGAGCTTGGGGTGGCAAGGCCAGCGCGGGAGCATCGCCGCCAGCTTTACTCGCACTGTGACCGCCGGAGGGGGATTGTTGGGCGCTTACAATTCGAATGCGGCTTCTGCGTCCGCCGGTTGGAAAATTGCAAACACATGGACCGGGGCGCTGTCAGTCGGCTATTCCACCATCGATTCGGTCACGCCTGTATCCGCCGCGTCGATTCAAAATGGCAACACTCTGACGGCGGGAGGCACGCTGCAACACTCTTTCGGCGAGCGTTGGAATGCAGGATTCCAATATCAGCATCTTCATGAAAACTACAATGGCAACACGGCGGCCAATGCTGTTCCGGACAGTAATCGTGAAGCCTTAACTATCACCTATCAGCTTAGAAAGCCCCTGGGGAGATAACCATGCCGGAAGTGATTGAAGAGCAGGAAACGGGGCAATTCGACATCCAGCGACTGACAGGGATCGTTCGCCGGCGGCATCTGCAGTTTTTATTCGCCCTGTTTCTTGGATGGTTAGTTGTCTGGAGCGCCACCTGGATTCTGCCGCCTCGTTACAAGTCGAGCACGACCATCCTGGTGGAGCAGCCGACGATGCCGCAGAATTATGTGGCGCCCAATGTGAATGACGATCTGCAGTCAAGATTGGCGAGCATGAGCGAGCAGATTCTGAGCCGGACGCGAATTCTTCTCATTATTCAAAGCCTTCATTTGTACGAGGGCGCTCAAGCAAAGATGACGGATGACCAAAAAATTGCAAACCTGCGCAAAGATGTCTCGGTCGATCTGTTGCGCGATCCAACGCGGCAAGATATTTCCTCATTCACCATCTCTTACGAGGCGCGCAATCCGCGCCTGGCGCAACAAGTGACGGCCGAACTTACCAAGCTTTTCATCAGCGAGAACAACAAAGTTCGCCAGCAGGAGTCAGAGGGGACAACCTCCTTCCTCGAACAACAGTTGGAGGATGCACGTCAGAGCCTTGCTGACCAGGAAGCTAAAGTTCGGGAGTTTGAAGGCGGTCACGAGGGAGCTTTGCCCGCGCAGGAACAGAGTAACCTTGCGATTCTAGGTGGTCTTAATTCCCAGCTTCAAAACGAAGAAGATGCTCTGAACACGGCGAAGCAACAGAGGGTTTATCTCCAGACACTGTTAGAACAAGAGCGGAATTCTGAAACCCGAATCCGGCCGGCAGGGGGCGACGGCGGCAACGGAGCAACACCGTCAGATTTGACTTCGATCGATAACCAACTTGAGAAGTTGAGGGCCCAGCTCGCCGACCTCAGCTCCCGCTATACAGACAACTACCCCGATGTCGTAAACACGAAGAGCCAGATCGCAAAGCTTGAGGCTGTCAGGAATAACCTCGTGGCGGCGGCGAAGAGGAGCAGGGAATCGAGGCAACCGGGCGACAGTTCCGCAGTTGACGATCCAACTCTCACGGGCCCGGCACAACAGACGCAAAGTCAATTGAAGGCCAATCAGTTGGAAATTCAAAATCGGGAAGGCTCAATCGCCAGCCTGAAGGCCAAGATCGGTGAATATCAGGGCCGCCTGAACGCGGAACCTGGGACGGAGCAGGAATTGGACGATTTGAATCGCGGCTATGAGCAATCCAAAGCCAATTACGATGACCTGCTTAAAAAGAAGGATGAATCCGCAATGGCGACGAGCATGGAGGAAATGCAGCAGGGCGAGCGGTTTACCGTGCTCGATCCTCCGAGTTTGCCTTCCAAACCCGATTTCCCGAACCGGCTTAAGTTTTGTGCGTTCGGCCTCGCGGCCGGTCTAGCTTTGGGCGTTATCGTTGTGGGCGGATTTGAGTTCATGGATGATCGCGTGCACACTGAAAAGGCAATCAAAGCGCTTTTGCCAATTGCGGTCATTTCTGAGATACCCGAGATTGTAAGTCCGGCGGATGAACGGAGAGCAAAAAAGAAACTGGTGCTGGGTTGGGCCGCATCCGCGATTGTCGTATGCACAATTCTTGCCGGCTCCGTTTTCAGTTTTCTTCGCAGTTAGGCCCAACTCCAAATGTACAAAGCTCATTTTCATCTCAAGCGCAACCCATTCGATCTGACTCCGGATCCCCATTGCTTTGTGCCAACACCCCGGCACAACGAGGCACTGGCCGCGCTTTATTACGGGGTGCGCAGGCACAAGGGATTCGTGGTGGTCACTGGCGAAGTGGGCACGGGCAAGACGTTGCTGTTGCGGTGCCTATTGCGGCTTTTGGAGAACAGCAAGGATATTGCCTACGCGTACCTGTTCAATAGCAGACTTTCTCCCACGGACTTTCTGCAATACGTCCTCTCCGATTTTGGGCTGCCTGCTTCCGGGAAGAACAAATGCGACCTGCTGCTGGATCTTAGTAAATTCCTGGTCACGCGTGGTTCCAAGCAATTGACGAGCGTAGTGATCGTGGATGAAGCGCATGATTTGTCCGCCGACACGTTGGAGGAACTTCGACTCCTTTCGAACCTAGAAACCGCGGAGGACAAATTGGTGCAGATCATTCTGGCGGGCCAGCCGGAGCTTGACAAGAAACTCGATTCCGTCGAACTGAGGCAGCTGAAACAGCGCATTGCTCTCAGGACTCAGCTTGGAGCTCTCAGCGCCAAGCAGACGCAGGAGTATATTGAGCAGCGCCTGCGGATTGCCGGCGCGGACTCCAGTCAGCCACCAATCTTTTCTGCCCAGGCGATCGACCAGGTCTACTCCTATTCACGTGGATATCCTCGCCTCATCAACACCATCTGCGAGAATGCGCTGATCAGCGCCTATGCCAGGCAATCAACGACCGTGTCCGCGCGGATCGTAGAGGATGTCGCAACCGAATTCCGCCTCGATGCCTTTGTACCCGTGCAGCAGACTTCGTAGACGGCTGAAACCAGAGCATCGCTTGGAGAGGTAAACATAGTGAGCAGAATATTTGATGCATTACAGCGCTTAGAAAGTGAGCGGTCAGGAGATGATGCCTCCGCGCTTCCTCAAGGCCCCGAACTCTTACAGCGTGCTGAACGCCGAGCTGCGGAGAAATGGGAAGTTGCTGGTTCCCGGACGGACATCGACCCGCCAGAAAAACGCGAAGAGGATGAGTTGGGTTCTTCCAACGCCGAATCCGTGGTTGCGAACGGCAAGCCGGCACTGCATCTTGCGCAAGGCAAGTCCAAAGCCGCCGCTTCAGAACTGCTGGACAAGGCACCTTCGCTCAAAATTTCGCTTGCCCTGCAAAGCCGGCTGGTATGCGTGACCGATCGAGAAAGTCCAACTGCCGAAGCGATTCGACTCTTGGGCGTCCGCTTAAGGGATCTCCGCCAAATCCGGCCGCTCAAGACAGTGCTGATTACGAGCACGATCCCACAAGAGGGCAAAAGCACGATATCAGCTAATCTTGCATGCGCTCTTGCGCAGGTGTCCGGCGAAAAAATATTGCTTCTGGAAGGCGACTTGCGGCGTCCATCGCTGCTTCAGATCTTCGGGGCTGAGGCGACTTCAGGAATCTCGGAATGTCTGAAGGACGAGGGGCGCAAGCTTGCAGGCATATACCGACTCGAGGACGCGGGATGTTGGATTCTTCCGGCTGGGAGAACTCCGAGCAACCCGCTCAAACTCCTGCAGTCGCATGAGCTGAAGATGGTGATGGAGCGGCTGAGCGAGTGTTTCGATTGGATTATCATCGATTCGCCTCCCGTGCTGCCTTTGGCAGATACAAGCATCTGGATGCGTATGGCCGACGGGGTTCTCCTGGTTACGCGCGAAGGGACAACCCAAAAACGCGAGTTGGAAAAGGGGCTTGAAGCGCTCGACCAGCAAAAGCTGCTCGGCGCACTTGTGAATGGGGCCGTGGCATCGGCATACAGCGGGTACTATGACGCGCCGTCGACTGCTTCCTAAGAACACCTATTGAGAATCAAGCGGCCCTTTGACTTCGCACCTATCTTCACCGATCGAAACAGATCCATTAAACGCCAAGCGCCTTCTGCATCGGGCGCTGGTTAAATCATTCGCATTCCCGCCGTTGCAAAGTTCGGGGATGGGGGAAACGGGCGGCGGTCTTCCGCCCGAGCAAACGGATGATGATGAACATCGAGACCCACGGCACTAAAGGAGTATGGTGTGACACGATCAAACCAACCCAAAGCATCGAACGCGGCTGATCCCCTGCTGGAGACTGCCCCGGTCAACCGCACACCTTTCGACGAAACGACTTTCCGCCGGATGATCGCCATTGAACGCAAGCGCACGGAACGCTCCAAGGCCCCCTTTGTCCTGATGCTGCTCGAAGCCGTCAGCGATCGCGGCCCGAAGAAAAACAGCGTCACATTAAACCGCGTCACAGCGGCCTTGCTTCAATCAAGCAGAGATACGGACCTGGTGGGCTGGTACAAGAATGGCGCAATCGTCGGGACCTTATTCACGGGGCTCATCGTGAATGACAAGCGTGCGGTCCTGGACACATTTCTTGCCAAAGTCAGCGCTGCCCTTCAGGAAGAACTTACGGCCGATGAATTCAACCAGGTGCGGATATCGTTCCACCTTTTTCCTGACGACTGGGACCACGAAAAACCAGGGCCACCGACAAATACTGCCCTTTATCCCGACCTGGCGAGCAATGATAAAGGTCAGCGCACAGTCCTTATTGTTAAACGCGCAATCGATATTGCAGGAAGCTCGACCATGCTAATCCTGTTAGCACCGCTATTCTTCGCCGTCGCGCTGGCCATCAAACTTTCGTCGAAGGGGCCGATCTTTTATCGCCAGCAAAGGGTCGGCCGCTACGGCGAGACTTTTACCTTCCTCAAATTCCGGTCGATGTTAGTGAACAACGATTGCAACGTGCATAAGGACTTTGTCACTCGGCTCATCGCCAGCACGCCCGGTGAAACGGCGCCACAAGAGAGCAGCGCAAATGTCTACAAACTCACGAACGATAAAAGAATTACTCGCATCGGCAGGGTCCTGCGCAGAACCAGTCTCGATGAACTTCCGCAGTTTATCAATGTCCTGAAGGGCGAAATGTCGCTCGTTGGTCCGCGCCCTCCGATTCCCTACGAATTGGCGGCCTATCAGACCTGGCATCGTCACCGGCTCCTGGCAGTGAAACCGGGAATCACGGGCCTGTGGCAAGTGATGGGCCGTAGCAGTGTGCGATTCGATGAGATGGTGCGTCTTGATCTTCGTTATGCCTCAACCTGGACTCCGTGGCTGGACGTGAAGATTTTGCTGCGAACCCCCGGGGCGGTGATCAAGGGCTCGGGCGCATATTGATCCTCGCGGCGAAAATCGACCAACTTTTTGATTGGTTGTAGCTTTCAGCGGCGACTTTCTGCGGTCCGGACCGGGCTTGCGAAGCTGACCTAATAGGCCTTCCCGGAACAATCACTCTCTCATCAGCAATTAAACATAGCTCAAGCAGCTAAGGACCCTTGTGTGTTGAAAGTCGCTCGCATCGGGCAGCGCCAAGAAGGAGTTAGTCAGTCATGAACTTCGGAGTAATTGGTTACGGCTACTGGGGTCCGAACATCGTCCGGAATCTCGCTGGCCTTGATGGGGTCGTTGTGCGGGCGATTTCGGATGTCAGCCCGACAGCACAAGCGCGCGCCCGCAAGGCTTATCCCGGGGTGAACGTAACAGCGAGCGCAATGGAAGTGATTACTTCACCTCAAGTCGATGCGGTGGCAATTGTTTCACCTGTCTGGACTCATTATGAGTTGACCAAAGCCGCGCTGGAAAATGGAAAGCATGTTTTTGTCGAGAAGCCGTTTACCAGCACCGTCGCGCAAGGAGAAGAGCTTGTCAATCTGGCAGAACAGAAAAACCTGAAGGTGATGGTTGACCACACTTTTCTTTTTACTGGCGCGGTAAGGCGGATTGGGCAGTTGATCGACGAAGGCGCGCTCGGGAACCTTTACTACTATGACTCGACGCGCGTGAACCTGGGCCTCTTTCAGCACGATGTGAATGTTCTTTGGGACCTTGCGCCGCACGATCTTTCCATCATGGATCACCTCATCAAAGCCAGTCCCGAGGCGGTGGTTGCCACCGGTCAAGGACATCTAAACGGCCATGAAGACGTGGCATTCATGACAATTTACTTTCCCGAAAAGATCATCGCGCACATCAACGTGAACTGGTTGTCGCCTGTCAAGGTTAGGACGACGCTGATCGGCGGTGAGAAACGGATGATCGTCTGGAACGATCTTGAGGCCGACGAAAAAGTGAAGGTCTACGACAAGGGCGTGAAGATCACGAGCCGAGAGGGCGTTTACGATCTTCTGGTGAGTTATCGATCGGGTGATATGTGGTCGCCCCAGCTAGAACAGGTAGAAGCGCTCCGCCAGGAACTTACTTACTTTGTGGAGTGCATTTCCACCGGACAAGAGCCATTTAACAACGGCCATGCCGGCCTTCGTGTGGTTAAGATGCTCGAAGCCGCCAGCCAGTCGCTGAACCAGAAGGGAGCGTTTGTCAGGCTATGAGCGAATTCATCTCGGTTGCGGCAGACGTAAAGCTGGGCGCTGACGTAAAGCTGTCGAAATTTGTCAATCTCTACGGATGCGAAATCGGCGACGAGACCAAGATCGGGGCATTCGTCGAAATTCAGAAAAATGCGCGTATCGGGAAGCGCTGCAAGGTCTCAAGCCACTCGTTCATTTGCGAAGGCGTGGACATCGAGGACAACGTCTTTATTGGTCATGGAGTGACGTTTACCAATGACACGTACCCCCGCTCCACGAACAGCGATGGAATGCTACAGACCGGAGTGGACTGGGACGTTCGGCCGACCGTGGTGCGCAAGGGCGCCTCGATTGGTTCAGGCGTTACTCTTTTATGCAATTTGAGCATAGGTGAAAATGCGATTGTCGGCGCCGGGAGCGTGGTGACTAAGGATGTCCCGCCCAACACGATCGTGGCTGGCAATCCGGCTCGGGTTCTGCGGTCAATTGAAAAGCGAAGTGAGGAGGCCCATGTCAGAAACAAATAAAATTCCATTCCTTGATCTCATTACGCCGCATGTTGAGCTGGAACGGGAGCTCACGGAGGTATTTCGCCGAGCCCTGCAAACCGCGGGGTTCATCGGCGGCCCGATGGTAGAGGATTTTGAAACCTCCTTCGCGGAATTCTGTTCCGTAGGGCATGCGGTGGCTGTCAGCAGCGGAACCGACGCGCTGCGCTTTGCGTTGATGGCTTGCGGTGTCGGAGCAGGCGACGTCGTCATCACGGTTCCCAATACGTTTATCGCTACGACAGAGGCCATTTCCCAAGCCCGCGCGATTCCGGAATTCGTGGACATCGACGAGCGCACCTACAACATGTCGGTGCAAATGCTTGAGCGCTTTCTCGAAAAGCAGTGCGTCCGGAACAGTGCCGGGAAGCTGATCAGTCTGCGGAGCGGAAGGCCAGTCACCGCCGTCGTGCCGGTCCACCTTTACGGTCAAATGGCCGACATGGACGCGATCCTGAGTCTGGCGGACAAATACAGCTTGATGGTTGTTGAAGATGCTTGCCAGGCACATGGAGCAGAATACTTTTCAAAGCGCCACAATTGCTGGATGAAAGCCGGCTCGATGGGCCGCGCAGCCGCTTTCAGCTTTTACCCGGGTAAGAACCTGGGTGCATGTGGCGAGGCCGGTGCTGCAACGACTGACGATCCTGCGATCGCGGCAAAGATCCGGATGCTTCGCGATCACGGCCAAGCAAAGAAGTACTACCACGATGTAGAGGGATACAACGGAAGACTCGATGCAATCCAGGCCGGAATCCTAAATGCGAAATTGCCTCATTTGGCTGGATGGAACAAACAGCGGAGAGAACACGCCGAAGAATACAATCGGCTTCTGGCTGGCCACGACGGCGTGATCCTACCCTATGAGCCTTCTTGGTCGCGCGCGGTGTACCACTTATATGTCATGCGTACCTCCGATCGCGACCGCTTGATGGATTTTCTGAAAATCAGTGGCATTGGCACCGGAATTCACTACCCGGTTCCGCTTCACCTTCAAAAGGCGTACGCCTCGCTCAACTATAGTATGGGCGACTTTCCTGTGGCCGAGGGAGTTTCCGGCGAGATTGTTTCCTTGCCTATGTTCCCGCAACTCATGCGGACGCTGCAGGCCAAGGTCGCTGAAGAGATTCTGTCTTTTAATGGCAAGACCAATCGCAAACAAACCGATAAGAACCAGGTTGCGACGACGCCAGTTGCATTAACCGTTTAACCCCTCGTCGGCTTAGAGCCGTTCACAAGAAACTCCGAAACTCCCTGTGAGTACTACTTGGCAAAAGAGTCCGTAAATCGCCGCCTCGACAGGCTTGTGACCTTGTACGTTGCATCACCTTTGATGAAATACGCATCGAAAAAGCAACCGCAGATACCCGTGCTTATGTATCACAGCATTTCGAGTGAAGATGAATCTGGATTGCATGGGTATTACCGGACCACAACGTCACCAGAGGTCTTCTCCTCTCAAATGGAATGCCTGCACGAGAACGGTTATCGGTCATGCACTTTAGCTGAAACAATGAGTTTCCTCAAATCGCCTTTCGATTCAGATGTCAAGAGAGTGGCGATCACCTTTGATGACGGTTACAGCGATTTCTACCAAAATGCGTTCCCGATCATGAGCCAATTCAATCTCACTGCAACTGTGTATTTGCCAACCGGTTATATCGGAGACCGGACCCTGAAATTCAAAGGGCGAGACTGCTTGACCTGGACCGAAGTGCGCGAATTGCACAAATATGGAATCTCGTTCGGGTCCCACACCGTATCCCATCCGCAGCTCTCCAGTTTGGATCGGGCACGCATCGACACGGAAATAGCTGATTCCAAGGAAACAATTGAGGACAGGGTAGGGTGTGCGGTTGATTCGTTCGCTTATCCGTACGCCTTCCCTCAAGCGAGGATCGAGTTCAAGGACATGCTTCGAGATTTACTGGTCGGCCGAGGTTACCAAAATGGTGTTTGTACCGTCATAGGACGAGCGGATACCAATAGCGATCCGTTCTTTCTGCCGCGTCTTCCAATCAATGATCTGGACGACACAAAACTACTCGAGGCCAAGCTGGCCGGTGCATACGATTGGGTTTCCGGTTTGCAGTCCACCGTAAAGGCCGCAAAGACTTTTGCTTCAGCAATTTGCGGGGAGAGCTGAGATGCGGGGACAACGGCCCGATATTTCCGCTCATGTCACCAAAGTAACATTTGGGTTGATTACCCCTCGTCATCGAGGTGCCATAGTGCTAGAGTTTCAACCAGAAGCACCAATTTTTAGTTATTTGCTGATTCGCGTGCGTGCTGGCGCCGATGAACTGCTCTAAGCGGGTTTATTCAGGCATTGAGCCGCGCACGCCATGGGTGGATGTCATGTTGAACTGGTCACGGACTCTTTCAATCGCAGCAATCGTTGCGCTCTTTTTATCAATGAGCACCTGCAAGGCGAACGATATCTATATCGCCCAGGCGGCTGTGGGCGCGAACAATGGCGCTGACTGCGCAGACGCTTATGCGGTCAGCTATTTCAACTCCTCCTCGAACTGGGGAACGGGAAAGATCGCGCCTGGAACGACCGTCCATCTTTGTGGAACATTTAATGCTCCTGCCGGAGCGAGTGGATATCTCTCGTTTCATGGATCTGGCGCGAATGGCAACCCGATTACTCTTCTCTTTGAGAGCGGGGCGGTTCTTGCGGCGCCGTATTGGAGCGGCTGTGCGGTGAATCTCAACGGTGGCTCCTATATCACAGTCAACGGCGGGGCCAACGGAACGATCGAGGCAACGGCAAACGGGACTGGGCTTTCTTACCAGCAGGATGGCGGCATTGGGCTGTGTAGCGGCAGTGCCGTATCTAACGTGACGGTGGAAAATCTCACCGTGTCAAATATCTACCAGCACACTTGCACGGAGCCTGTGTCGAATTGCACTGACTCAGGAGGCCAAGATACCTATGGCATCCAACTATTCGGCGGATCGAATTTGACAGTAAACAACAACACCGTGCATGACATGAAGTGGGCAATCTTTTTTGAGTACGGCTATGGATACACAACTTCAACCGGCTTCCTCGCCTACAACAACACGATCTATAACATGGATCACGGCGTGGTTTTTGGAGATTACGGATTCAACGCTTGCAGTGGCAATGCCATTTTAAGTAGTTCCAATTCGAGCAGCGCGATTTATGACAACGACTTCTCCGCGATGCAACCATGGGATGCCGTAGGCGACGTGAATCATCATGATGCGACCCATCTCTGGGCAAATTGCGCGGGAGCTTCCAGTTCGGAATACACAGGAGTTTCGGTCTACAGCAACTACTTCCACGGTGACGCAGGAGCGACCGACAACACCATTTTCGGCATGGAGTCCTATGGATACTCCAACTTCGAATTCAACAACGTTGTGAATGTAAGCGGGTACAGTGCCTGTGCAAGCGGCGCTATCGGAATCTGGACGGGGACAGGGATCGCCAGTTCGAATCAACACGTCTTCAACAATACAATTTCTCCAACAACGAATTGCCCGGCCTCGGTAGACTTTGAAGAAACCGCCGGAGATGTGTTTGAGAACAACCTCATTCTCTCGGGCAACGGCACTTATGTCTACACAGACGGAGTGAGTGGGGACATTGCAACGGCGGATTATAACTTTTATCAGATGTCGCCGGGAGGTAACCCGTTCTTCGGCCCGCCGGGATGCGCATCCGGATCACCGTTTTCCAAGTGGAAATCCGGATGTGGTTTCGATGCTGATGGCCGGAATGCAAGTGTTGCCCTGAATGCTAACTTCACTTTGCCTGTCGGGTCCGCCGCTGCTGGGGCAGGAACAAACCTGACGAGTTTGGGCATCACAGCACTTGACATCGGTGCACCGGCTACGTTCGGCGCAAACGGTTCCTGCGGCACGGGTTGCGTTGCGCGGTCGTTGACGACTGCATGGAATGTTGGAGCCTACGAAGGAACAGGAGCAGCCAATTCGCCAAACTCGCCGATAGATTTGGTCGCGACTTACCCGTAGCTACGACGAGATTTGTGGACAGCATATCGCTCAGGTACCATCGATTCTCTCATTAATCTAGTGGGCTCCCATCTTCACGCCGCAGAACATCGAAATGCGGTGCACCTCCTTTTTGCCAGCAATCGTTGCATCAAGACGACTGTGGTTCCACATTCGACTACTCGATCCATCTGAATCCTCGGCAATTTGCTGATTCGAAGAGAATCCTTTTGAGCGAACCAAGCGTGAGCTGCGCAATCTCCTCGGACCGCCATCTCGCGGCCACGATTGGAAGGAACACCATTTTCGGTGTTCTGTCGAATGCCGCTCAGATCGGCACAAGACTGATTACTGTCCCTGTGGTGATCCACCATCTCGGCCTCGGCGGATACGGAATCTGGTCGATCATCATGGTGACGGCCGCGTATATGCGCTTTGGCAGCGCGGGAATCAAGTCTGCATTTCAGAAATATGTTGCTGAGGCCACGGGAAACGGGGACTTTGAATCGGCTAGCAAACTCGTCAGCACGGGTAGCATCTCACTTCTCGCGATTTCGGGGATCTGTCTTGTTCCGGCCGCAGCTCTTTCTCACCAGGTAGCCAAGGCGAGCGGCGTACCGAAGGAATTCCTGTCTTCCGCGTCGACGTCGTTAACCTTGCTTGCGATTATTTACATCGTCAGTAACTTTGCGGGCGCATTTGAGGCCGTTGTAATGGGCGGCCACCGTATCGATTTGACGAGAAAGTTCGCGACGGTCCTCACAGTTTGCGAGGCTGTTGCAATTATCGCCCTGCTTCACTTTGGCTTTGGGCTGATAGCAATGACATTGGTAATGGGCATTTCAGAGCTGATATACGTTCTCTGTTGTTATCTGGCATCGAGGCAAATTTTACCCCAGATTCGGATCAGCCTAGCAAACTATTCTACTAGGACGCTTCCGGAACTCATTCGCTTTGCAGGGAGTTACCAGATGGTGAATGTCCTGGAGCTCCTATATAGCGCTCTCGTCTCGGTAGCCATCTTGAGACTTTTCGGCGCCGTCGCAGCCGGCATCTTCGCACTGGCGCTCAGGGTAACCAGCTCGTTTCTAATCGGACAGGATGCGCTTACCCTTCCGATTCTTTCGGGGGGAACGATGGTGCTGGCGACGAAGTCCACCGAGCGAATACGTCTCTTCCTTGCAAAATCGTATAAGGTGACTCTTGCAGCGTCGTTACCGCCCATGGCGTACGTTGCCGCATTCGGGGCGACACTGATTTTGGCCTGGACGGGACAAAGCAACCCAGGAATTCGTGATGTAGTTTTTCTGACAGCTCTCGCTGCTTTTTTGAGAGCGATTTCGCTCGTCCAGTTGATCCTTTACCGTGCATCTGGGCGCGTCCTTTGGGACAACCTCCGCCAAGTATTGAGAATTGCGCTAGTCGCGACGTTTGCTATCTTCGGCCGAACCCTTGGACTCGAAGGTTTCCTAGTTGGGATAGCAGGAGCGGAGCTACTTGGCGATGTCCTAATGTTCTTTGCAATGGCGAAGGCGCTCCATGCCTTCAGCTGGAAGGCCCTTGCATCGGATACCCTGCGGGTTTCTTTGGCGACTTTATTGATCGTTGGCTCGGGCATGCTCGTCGGGATGACACCGATTCCGTGGCTCGAGCCCGAGCGCGTGGCAGCTTTAATCAGGCTAGTTGAGGTAACACTCGCATGCTTAATCACTGCCTGGCCGATTTTAGTATTCACCAAATCCATTTCCAGAAATGAACGAAGCGCCTTGCTGGACATGCTTATGAGACGAAGCACAAGCGTGGTCGTCGCGGATTAGCCGAGATTGCAGATGATTGAAACTCCAAAACATGAGGAAGCCAAACCCGACAAAACAATGAATCGGAGTCTCGATGAAGATCCGATCTCGTGGCTTAGTGCTGCTTTAACCAAGCTCAAAACAATTTGGTTGTCGTTAACATACCCATTCGCAGCTTTTGGCCGCCGGGTTTCGATTCATTACTCTACAGATATTCGGAGATCGGTAGCTCATCGAATTCAAGTTGGCAATTCAGTCTACATTGCGCGGGACGTTTGGCTCAACGTTCCCGAGCCCGGCATCGGAACCTCTTCGGCGATGATGCTCGACGATGGGTGCAGGATTGGCCGTAGGTGCATGATTTCCGCCAAGAATCTTGTTCACCTCGGCAAGGATGTAATGCTGGGGCCGGCGGTACTCATAACCGATCATAGCCATGAGTTCCGCAATCCCGATCTTCCGATACACGCCCAGGGCTTGACTGCAGGCGGCGAGGTAATCATCGAGCCAAATTGCTGGATAGGCTACGGAGCAGCAATCGTGTGTACATCGGGGAAGCTTTCAATTGGCAGGAATAGCGTGATCGGCGCGAACTCCGTTGTTACGGAAAGCATACCCGCATATTGCGTCGCCGTAGGGAGCCCCGCAAAGGTCGTCAAACAATTCGACCGGCGGTCTCGGAACTGGATTAAACACGGGATGATCTGCGACATTGGCGGTGAGGATGCATTCGCATGATTCCACATCCCAACATCACATTTGGCGCGGGCGCTTTAAGCTCAACATTGAGCCCTATTGGCTTGGTTGCGATGCTGATCGCGATAGTGATGCTGCTCGTAATGCCACGCAGGTGGGCAATTGTTCCATTCCTGCTCTTTGCCTACCTGGTTCCGCTGGGACAGCAGATCTATCTGGGCGGTATTCACCTCTTCGCAATTCGAATCGTCATTCTCTGTGGCTGCCTTCGATTCTTAGTCGCATCGCGATCCTATCCAGTGCTCAAGGGCGGGTTCACGAGGATCGACAAGGCGTTTCTTTTTTGTATGCTCTGCCAGACCACCGCATTTGTGCTCCTGTATCGTGAGGGCGCGGCAGTCATCAACCAAGGTGGCTTTCTCTGGGATGTGCTCGGCGGTTATTTTCTTATTCGCTGCCTAGTCCGCGATCGCCGAGACATTATCCTGATTGCAAAAGTCTTCGTCGTGATTGCGGTGATTATGGCGGGATGCATGCTCTACGAGCATTATCGGGTGGAAAATGTCTTTGCCCTCCTGATGGGCGGGAATGTCTTGCCAAGGATTCGCGAGGGCAAGGTTCGTTGCCGTGGAGTCTTCCAGCAAGAAATCATAGCCAGCGCTTTTGGAGGGACGCTGATACCGTTTTTCGTTTGGCTATGGACCACCTCGAAGGCGAAGATTGCTGCGATTGCAGGTCTGGTCGGAGCTACGATCATCATGATCACCGCTGCTTCCAGCACTGGAATCGGTGCTGGTGCAGTTGGAATCGGAACTCTATGCCTCTGGCCGCTACGGAAGTACACGCGTTGGATGCGCTGGGGAATGGTGGCCGGTATCCTGGGCCTCGCCCTGACTATGAAGGCACCCGTTTGGTTTGTTTTGCAGCGTGTAGATTTCGTAGGGGGGTCAACGGGTTGGGATCGCGCCAACTTGATTGACCAAACCGTGCGCCACTTCAGTAGCTGGTGGCTAGTAGGCACCAACAGTAACAATCAATGGGGCTACTTCACTTACGATTTGTGTAACCAATTCGTCGCGGAAGCCGTGCAAGGGGGTCTTGCGACATTAATTCTTTTCATTTTGATCCTGCAGCGATGCTTCAGCAGGATCGGCGCTGCAATGAAGAGCGAGCAACGCGGGGAACAGGCATGGCTGGAGTGGACCATCGGATGCATCCTGTGCGCGCACATCGCAGCCTTTTTTGGCATTAGCTATTTCGATCAAATGAAGTACTGGTTGTACGTAACATTCGCAATGATTCCGGCTGCCACTGTGGCCGTGCAAGTCACTCAGCCGAAACGTTCGCATATGGCGCCGGGGGGTGAATATCGTATTTCTGTGGGCCGTCAGATGCTATCCGACGAAGCAGTTGAGGTGGCGCGTGAAAGGGCGACCGCAACCTCCGCAAGGAATATTTTTGTTTAAAACATACTGATGAGTCTATTAAGCGATGACCATGGCGAGAAAACGATGAAGCTATCAATTGTTATTATCTGCTGGAATGACTGGAAGGTCCTTGAGAACTGCCTCCGGTCGATACTTGACGGCACACATACGGTGGATTACGAAATCATTGTCTCGGATAACGGCTCGACAGATGGGTCGGTTGACAAGATCAAGGAAGAATTCCCATCGGTGCGTGTGCTGGAGAACGGGAAAAACCTCGGTTTTGGCAAAGGAAACAACGCGGGGATCCGGGAAGCCGCTGGGAATTATGTACTCATCCTGAATCCAGACACGATCGTTCATGAGGGCTCGCTCGATCGATGGATTCAGTATGCTGATAGGTGTCCAGAGGCTGGTGCGTTCGGTTGCCGAGTCCACAATCCGGACGGAACGTACCAGCGCTCAGCTCGCCCCTTTCCAACAATCTTTCGTCTTTTGGTGTCAGCGCTGGGATTGCGGTTCTTTGGAAGATCAAAGTATCTCGTCTTGTCGGATGAGTATGAAGGCTGGGAAGGAAATACGGAGAGGGAAGTAGACTGGCAGTCTGGCTGCTGCGTTATGTTTCGCGGCGAGCTGCTCAAGCACTTAAACGGCTTTGATGAACAGTTTTTCTATCACTTCGAAGAAGTGGACCTGTGCCGGCGGGTATGGAGCGCGGGTTGGAAAATTAAATTCGCTCCGGTCGCTTCTATCACCCACCTTGGGGGGCAGTCGGTGGGGCGTTTTCCAATCAGGTTTGCGATCGAAACATGTAGGAACGGGTACCGCTATTTTTACAAGCATTACGGCCGTGAGGGTGCGCTGCAATACCGGCGCGTCTTGCTCGTGAAGTTCCGCCTAAGACAATTTGGATATGGACTTCGGAACTGGATACACCATAGCGATGCGGCGGATCGTCGGATGGAAATGTATCGCGCGGTGCTGGTCTGGAATCAGCAACTTGACCCCATTCAATTCGTTCTACATGGAAGTGAACCTCGCTCAGACTAAGGTGCTTTTTGTGCAATCTAGGCAGATGCTTTGGCGTCAAACGCAGGATCTCGAAATTTGAGGAGGAATCGAAATGGCAAGGTCGACCATGTCTTTAGTCACTGGTGGGGCGGGCTTCATGGGATCCCACGTCGCGGAACACTTAGTTTCACTCGGCCATAGCGTCGTTGTTTTAGACGACTTGAGTGGAGGATTTCGCGACAATGTTCCCCCAGGGACAACTTTCATTAAGGGATCAGTGCAGGATCACTGCCTGATTGACGAGCTTTTCGACAGATTTTCCTTCGACTATGTATACCACTTGGCAGCTTATGCCGCAGAAGGTCTAAGCCACTTTATCAAGCGATTTAACTACAACAACAATTTGATAGGGTCAGTTAATCTGATTAACGCAGCCGTGAACCATAACGTGAAGTGTTTCGTGTTCACATCTTCCATCGCTGTCTATGGCGCGGGTCAAAGTCCAATGTCTGAGGATATGATCCCGGTCCCCGAAGATTCTTACGGTATTGCCAAGTTGGCAGTGGAGCAAGAACTGCGTGTGAGTCATGAGATGTTCGGCTTGGATTATATTATCTTCCGCCCTCACAATGTATACGGCGAGCGGCAGAACATCGGAGATCGATATCGCAACGTAGTTGGGATATTCATGAATCAGCTTCTTCGCGCGGAACCGATGACAGTCTTTGGTGATGGTTTGCAGCAGCGCGCGTTTACGCATATCAACGATGTCGCGCCAATAATTGCCGAGTCTGTTAATTTTCCCGGAGCACGAAATCAAGTTTTTAACGTCGGCGCCGACGAGCCGTACTCAGTAAACCAACTAGCGGAAGTAATCGCAAAAGCAATGCAAAAGCCTTGCAATACAAGCCATCTTCCCCCGCGGAATGAAGTGCAGATTGCCTTTTCCGATCACACAAAGGCCGAGCGCGTGTTCGGTAAGCGCGCCAAAACCTCGCTCGTTGACGGCGTTCGAAAAATGACCGAATGGGTTCGTAGTCACGGTGCAAGAGAAAGCAGCATTTTCGAAGACATCGAAATTCCGAAGAATATGCCGCCCAGTTGGGCTAAAGTGACATCGATGGTGCGCTAAAGTCACGATTGCGTCGATCGATAGCTCAGAGCGCAAGGCAGTGCGAATGCTTGATGTATCTATTCCTCTCTTCCTGGCAAATTATATGAACAAATCACGTGAGCTAATTTTGGAGCCAGATATGTCACTCGTGAACGTAAGCTATGTCGTCATCACACCCGTAAGGGATGAGGGAGAGCACATAGTATCAACTATAGAGAGCATGGTGCGGCAAACACTACTACCCAAAGAATGGGTAATCGTCGACGACGGTTCTACGGACTCGACAGGCTCGATTATCGATGATTACGCAAACCGCTATACGTGGATCCGGGCAGTGCACAGAAGTGATCGAGGATTTCGTAAGCCGGGCGGGGGTGTTGTTGACGCTTTCAATGAAGGATACGGTTCACTCGTCACCGACGAGTGGGATTATATCGTCAAGTTTGATGGTGATCTTACTTTCGCGCCGGAGTACTTTGAGAAAAGCCTCGATGAGTTTCAAAAAGATCAGGTGCTGGGAATTGGTGGTGGGGTGATATGTTACATGACCGACGGGAAGAAGATCTTCGAAGAGGCTCCGGCATTCCATGTCAGAGGAGCAAGCAAGATCTATCGCAAGACCTGTTGGAATGACATAGGTGGCCTCTTTCCAGCGGCCGGATGGGACACAATCGACGAGGTAAAGGCGAATAGTCTTGGATGGTCTACCAGGAGTTTCTCGCACCTCCACCTTCTTCATCAGCGAGACACCGGATCCGCGGATGGACTTTGGCCAAGCCTGGTTAAGTATGGGCGCGCCAATTATATCTGTGGATACCATCCCCTCTTCATGATGTGCAAATGTATCTTGCGCCTTTTTCGGAAGCCATACTTGCTCGGCTCAATTGGGCTATTGTATGGATTCCTGTCTGGATATCTGAAAAGAGTTCCACGAGTGAATGACCAACTAGCAATCCGTTACCTCCGGCGTCAGCAATTGAGATGTCTGCTCGGGAAGTCCTCAATCTGGGGTTGAGAGAGATGTAATCGAAGCAACCCAACCTCTTTCGAAACAACGCGTCGCAAATCCGTGATGGCCTTGTGGCGGTGCTCAACCATTCTGTGCTCGCATTTTGAAAAGGCCCTATGAATTCCAAGACTGAAAGTGTGAAGTCTCTATTTGAGATACCAGAGAAATATCTTGGTCCAAGAGAATTTGATATTAAAATCCGATCGGAGACGGTCAGGCAATTGACCGAGACGCTGACGATCGACCGGACCTTGGATATTGGCTGTGGCAACGGCGCTTTGTCACTGCCACTGTTACCTCGCTGTCAGAAACTGACAATGCTTGATCTGTCGAGAAACATGATTGAACTCGCTCGAAATAGAGTTCCAGTGGAGCGTGCGGCCGACGTCGATTTGATTGAGGGCGACTTCGTGAGTGCCAAGATCGAGCCTGGCACATTTGATCTCATCCTTTGTGTTGGAGTCCTGGCTCATGTTGACTCGCCATCCGCAGTTATCGCAAAGGTGGCACAGCTCGCGAAACCTGGGTCGTGGGTGATCCTGGAGTTTACCGATAGTTTCCACTTGTGGAGCGCTCCGGTTATCATCTATCAAACGCTTCTTAGATTGATCAAACCCGCGCCTTATCGGCTGAATCGTCTTAAGAGACAAAACGTCCTGGAGTGGTGTAGGCAGAACAATCTGCTGCCTTCACGACTTTTTCGGTACGCATTACCGCCGATCGGTGCCTCGACATTTGCAAATCAAGAAGAGATGTACCATATCACGCGACGCATCTTTGGCGTCGCCGATCACAATCGAAACCGTTGGGTGGGGAATGAATTTATCTACTTGCTCCAAAAGACCGATCCTCGAGGTCTGTCCGGCGGGAATCCAATCTCGGAGCCCATCAACCGCTTTGAAGTGAATCGGAGCTAGGCGATGTACGAAACAGAGGCAAATAACAGCTCTGAGTCCGCGCAGGCCATTCCATCTGACGTGAGAGGCAAGTTGAAGGATCTTAGGAACAGTGTTTTGGCACGCACGACATTACCGTGGAGTGAGCACTGTACCGAATGTGTCTGGCCAACATGCTATTCAACTTGTGACTTGTATCATCCACGTGAGGATGGCAGGTGTCGTCGATTTGTAGACGGGATGGTCAGGGTCAACTGCCCGGAGGCCGTAAATTCATATCTGCTGAAAATCTCATTTAAGCAATGGGGTAAGCTTTGGTCGCCAGGGAACGTTCACCTCTGTCCGATTAAGGTCAGTGACGCCCGTGAAAGAAGGGACTATCGAATTGGAACATTCCTTTACAACCTTCCGATGCCTCCTTCATCGAGCACTCGCATCAAGGGGTGGCGATATAAGTTCAAAAAAGCGATTGCGAGTCGCCCTGTAAATAATGAACCGGCGCCGACATCCTTCTTGCTAGAATGTTTCAATCCTAACTTCGGCGAAGCGACCCTGTCACTGACGATGCGGGCAACTAGCGAGCAAGTAAGGATTTCCTATCAAAAACTCCTTGTACTTACTCCAGGCTTTCATAGAATTCGCATTCCCATGGAAGAGATAAGCGCTGTGTTAAAGCTCTCGGAGCCGTTTAGCATTGAACTTATTCCTAACAATGTGGACGGAATCCTAACCCTTTACTTCGGCCTGATTGATTTTGTGCGGGAAAAGGGGGAAGTGGATAGGAATCTCAACCCGGTGAAATGCGTCGTGTGGGATCTCGATGAAACCATTTGGGAGGGCATTCTGACCGAGCACGGCCCAAGCCAACTATCACTGAAGCCCGGCATCGCGCAAGTTTTGCAGGCTCTTGACGAACGAGGAATTCTGCTTTCGATTGCCAGCAAAAACAACTGCGACGACGCCCTCAACGCCCTCAAGCGATTCAATATTTCTGACTACTTTCTCGTTCCGCAGATCTCATGGGGGCCGAAGAGTGATGCTATTCATGAGATCGCACGTCGACTCAATATCGGAGAAGATTCGTTTCTCTTCGTAGATGATTCGGAATTTGAATTGCAGCAAGTGAAAGCTGCCTGCCCAGGAGTTCGCGTCGCGAACGCGCGTGATTATCAGATCATTCCGGATATGAAGGAGTGCCAAGTTTCCGTCACCGCCGAAAGCAGAGCAAGGCGGAGCATGTACCAGGTCGACGCAGCGCGACAGTCGCTTGCGGGTGACTTCGGCAACGATTACATAGCGTTTTTGCGGCATTGCAGAATTGAGTTGGCTATTTGTCCGATGTCTGAAGCGAATCTGGAGCGAGTACATGAGCTAACACAGCGCACAAACCAGATGAATTTCTCGGGTAATCGATATGACCGTGGTGTGTTGAAAAATCTCCTGCAGACTCCGTATCTCTCAACATATGTCATCAGTTGCAAGGATCAGTTTGGCTTGTATGGGATAGTTGGATTTAGTATCGTCGATGATCGTGAGCCACGAATGACGGATTTGATGTTCAGCTGTCGTGTTCAATCGAAAAGGGTCGAGCACGCGTTTCTTTCATATATCATCCGCAAATACACTGGCCCCACGGGCAGGGATTTCTTCGCGAACTATCGTAAAACTCCTCGTAATGCCCCGTCGGGCCGTGTGTTCGCAGATCTCGAGCTTGAGGAAATAGCAGAGTCAAATGGCGTGACGACGCTGGTGTCGCGAGGGAATAGGCAAATCCAAGACGAAGGGATTATAGCCATTATTGAGAGTGATGATGCAGTCGGACAAAATGCATGAGTGCGCTGAAAGGATTGTCGAGTGCGCGTCGATCCCTCCTGTGCGCGCTTTATCCTCGTAAGGTCTCCCTGCGCGATCGAGGTCCTCTCATAACTTTCACCTTCGATGATTTTCCTCGTTCCGCGCTCGTGATCGGAGGAGAGATACTGAAGTCGAAAGGCGTAAGAGGTACGTATTACGCAGCGATGGGCTTGATGAATAGCGTCAATCATTTGGGAGATATGTTCAGGCGTCAGGATATTGACATTCTTTTGGAAGACGGGCACGAACTCGGAAGTCACACTTTCGGACATGTGTCTTGCCGCTCAGTGGCCAATGAGGTATTCAGGCAGGAAGTTTTAAAGGGGGCACACGCTGTTAGAGATTTCGTCGGCAAAGATGGACCGAATAACTTCGCCTTTCCGTTCGGGGAAGTCACGGCCACGGCCAAGCAGCGGGTCGGGAAGACTGTATCCAGCTCACGAGGGATTTTTGGTGGCCTCAACGGGCCGACTGCCGACCTGAATCTACTCCGCGCGAATAGTTTATATGGCGACCTTGCTGAATCAGTGCGCGTGGACCAATTGATTTGCGAGAATGAGCGTCGGAAGAGCTGGCTTATTTTTTATTCGCATGATGTGAGCCCGACTCCATCGAGATTTGGCTGCACACCTGAACTGCTGGATTTTGCGGTGACACGTGCAACACGCGGTCAGTGCCGCGTCGTCACAATCGCAGAAGGTGTATCGATTCTAACGACCTGATCCGTTGGATGTGAGGAATACATCCTTGGCAGCTCTTCCGTTCTCTGCGCTCGCATAACTCACTGTACTAACAAGCCGGACAAGTGCCTTCATGAAAGCTTCCAATATTTCAGAGCAAACCAGTAGCGACGAAAAGTCAGCGCTCAGCTTCAAGAAGATATGTATGTTGGCTTATACGACCTATGAGTGTGACAACCGTGTTCGACGGTATGCTGAGGCACTGGCGAAGCGCGGTGATTCGGTCGACGTTATTGCTCTCAGCAGTCCTGGTTTTCAAGGGGTGCCTGAGCAGGTACTGAACGGCGTTCGGATTTATCGCGTTCAGCACAGAGAGCAAAACGAACGAAACATGTGGACGTATCTGTTCCGCCAGTTAGGCTTCCTCCTAAGATCCTCAAGAAAGCTGATTTCCTTGCATAGGCAAGTGCATTACGATGTAGTGCACGTGCACAATATGCCAGACTTTCTGGTCTTTGCATCTTGGTATCCCAAGATGAACGGCGCCAAGATAATTCTTGACATTCACGACCTCGTTCCGGAACTGTTCGCGAATAAATTTTCCACTAGGCTGAGAGCGGCCTATGTCTGGTTTCTAAAACTCACGGAGAGGATCTCTGCGAGTTTTGCCGATCATGTGATCATTTCGAATGATTTGTGGTTTGAGACCGTGACGGCACGCTCGATTGAAAGAAAGCGGTGCTCTGTATTCATTAATCACGTTGACGATGAATTGTTTTTTCGTCACGAAAGAACAAGGGTGGATGATCGGTGCATCATTTTATTTCCAGGAAGCCTGCAATGGCATCAAGGGCTGGATATTGCTATAAATGCATTCGTCGAGGTGAGACAGGAAATTCCAAACGCAGAGTTTCATATCTATGCCGGCTCGGGAGGGGGCGGAGCGACATTGAGACGATTGGCGCAGCAGCTAGGGCTCGAGGAAAGTGTGAAATTCTTTGAAGGGGTTTCGCTGGAGGAAATGGCCGGCATAATTGCTAATGCGGACCTCGGGGTTGTTCCGAAGCGAGCTGACTCATTCGGCAATGAGGCCTACAGCACGAAGATTATGGAGTTTATGTCGCAGGGAGTCCCGGTTGTGGTGTCGCGGACCAAGATCGATAGTTTTTATTTTGATGAGGGCGTGGTTCATTTTTTTACATCGGGTGACAGCGCAGCCATGGCGAATGCAATGCTCGACGTTATCCGGAACCCCGAGTTGCGAGCTTCACTAGTTCTTAGAGGCTACGCATATTCTGAACGGCACGGTTGGGCGCGAAAGAAGAAAGACTATTTTGATCTTGTAGACTCTCTTTCGACATAGGTTAGGTGTCGCATTTCAATGGCGCGTTGGACTCCATAGAAGGACATGAATTCAGTTTGAACGTAAAGTAAAGATAAGGGACTCTTTTCAGGTCAACGTTGTCCTGTTTGAGATCGATACCGCTCCGTCGAGATGGCGCTGAAGGCCATCTCGATCAAATACAATGAGTTGCCTGCCTTTTGGCGCCGATTCAGGCGGCGCACTTGCAGCCCCGTTCAATACTCAAGTCAGCATGTCCAAGTTCAACAATTTTGAGCCGGTGACTCACTTTCGCAGGGTCTTGGTACGTATTTCGAAGCATCCGATCAACAGCATTAATCAACTCTGAGGCTGCAGTCACAATTGCGATCGCGGTCTCCGCGGGGGTCACCTCAGCCCAAGTGGGTGATCACCTGAACTAGCTACACCCATCAAGGATCGCGATACCCGGTCAAACGACAACCTCTAAACGTCTACTTTGAAGGTGAAATATGAAATTGATTTCTCTGGATAGAACCTTTGCGCTAAAGAATCGGCTCGAGATGCATGAGGCCCAAATCGGTATCGTCGGTATGGGCTACGTGGGACTGCCACTTGCCCTGCTCTTCAGTGAGCAGCGCTTTGCTATCACCGGTTTCGATATCGATGAGCGCAAAATCGATACGCTGAACAAGGGCGGATCCTATATTGTGCGTATTCCCGGTACTGAAATTGAGATAGCTCAGAAGAGCGGGTTCAAGGCGACCTCTGACTATAGCCAGGTTTCGCAGATGGATGTTGTGATCATTTGTGTGCCGACTCCTCTAAACGAGCATCACGAACCCGATCTTTCTTACGTGACCGAGACCGTCCGCAGCATCGCGCCGCATCTTCACGATGGCCAACTTATTATCCTGGAGAGCACAACCTATCCGGGGACCACCGAGGAAGTTGTCGTGCCGCTGCTGGAGGCGGGCAACGCTTCGGGCCTGAAGGTGGCGAGGGATTTGGAGAGTTCTGGATTCTACGTCGCGTTCTCGCCGGAGCGGGAAGACCCCGGCAACGACACAGTCGCTCGTCGAGATATTCCCAAGGTTGTGGGCGGGTGCGGCCCGGTCGCGCTTGAATTAGCGCGCGCGGTTTATTCAACCATCTTCAACCGCACAGTGCCTGTTTCATCGCCCGCGGCAGCCGAGATGACGAAGCTCCTGGAAAATATCTATCGCTGCGTCAACATCGCACTGGTCAACGAATTGAAGCAGCTGTGTATGCGTATGGGGATCGATTTGTTCGAAGTAATCGATGCGGCCAAGACGAAGCCGTTCGGTTTCCAGGCCTTTTACCCTGGGCCGGGCCTGGGCGGTCACTGCATACCGATCGATCCCTTTTATCTTTCGTGGAAAGCCAAGCAATTTGATTTCCATACCCGCTTCATCGAGCTCGCCGGCCAAGTCAATATGGACATGCCGTACTTCGTCGTCGAGAATATCGTCGAGGCAATGAGCCAGCAAGGGAAAGCACTTCGTGGCTCTAAAATACTCGTTCTCGGTCTAGCGTACAAACGCGACATAGATGACCTGCGAGAGTCACCTTCGCTGACGATCATCGAGCTTTTGCAGAAGCGTGGTGCGCATATTGAATACAATGATCCATTTTTCCCATCTGTCACTCAAGGCCGCAAATACGCATTGAACATGACCAGCACGCCACTTGAAAAGATCCCGGAATTTGATTGTGTTGTGATTGTTACTGATCATTCGCAATACGACTATTCTGAAATCGCCGCGAAAGCGAAACTCGTGGTCGATACCAGGAATGCGACCAAGGGCATCGTATCTGCGAACGTCGTTAAATGCTGAATTACATTTGATCCACTGCTTCGACTGCAATCCGTATCTTCCATATTGCTGAAGTCACCTGATCCGCCACTCTGGGCCCGAAAAACCTACCGGTAAATGACAACGCTTCCTGCCGTTAGCGTGATGTATGCCGGACAGAGCTTCTCGGGTTCGCGTCTTCAACGTAAGTCCATGAATTACAGGAGATCGAAAATGAGCACAATAGAGGTTCATCCCCAACAGTCAAATTCGGCCGCGATTGACTCGTCAGTTCAACAGACCATTACGCAAATGATCGACGACATGATCGACAAGCTGCCCAACCCGAAACAGCTGACCAGCCAGGAGCGCCGCGGCATTATCGCTCGCTACACTTCAGTTCTGGAAGGCAATTTCATCTACTTTATGACGGCCACTATGATTGCAACCAAGGCGGAAGATGCACGGCCGATCATTCTGGACAATCTTCACGAAGAGTGCAGAGACTCCCATCCGCACATGATGCGGAAATTCGCAATGGCGGCACACGCCTTTCCAAATGACCGAGACGCCCTCGCGGTGCATGACGACCTGACGAATATGCGTCTTTTTCTCGGCAAGCTTTCGGCGGTGCAGTCACTCCTGGCGATGGCCTTCTTTGAAGGCTTCATCCAAAAGTTCATGCCTTACCTGGCGAGTCTCGCAGCCGCGGAGGGCTCCACGGAGATGGAGTATACGGATGTCCACGGTGTGTGCGATATTGCCCACACGGCAGGACTGTTTCAGGCGGTTGCGATCGAAATGGCCACCGATCCCATTAAACCGGGTACCGATCTCCTAGAGGGCGTAAATACCCTTCGCACACTCATCAACCGCATTGTTTACTATCGGCCAGAGCCGGTTTCCGCGTAAGGCGCGGATCAAAACCGCAGAGAAAGACCGATGAGATAGCCGGCCGGGTCTCGGGCGACGTGGCTGGATTTGTCGCAGTCCCTCGCGCGCACCTTGAGGCGGCTCGGGCTCGCCGCCGTGGAGACGGTGAGCCGCACTTGTCAATCTCAACCGCGATCTTTGGCGGGTGTTGTTTTCGGGTCAGAAAGGATTCAATGGACGCACGATCGGAAGTTGTAGAGGCATTCACCAAGGTTGCCCATGAGTATGAAAAGGACCTGCCTCCTCTCACGGACAGCATGCCACTTCTTGAATCCGGATTGGATTCCCTCTGCTTTGCAATCATCGTCACGCGGCTTGAAGACTCGCTCGGTGTAGATCCCTTCAGCGCGGACGACTCCCTGTTCCCGGTTACATTTGGCGAGTTTGTGAAGCTCTATGAAGGAACGGCAAAGTAAGTGCTCTGCCGGCGCAGCGGTTAGCCGCAGCTCAGGCCCGTTTTTCGGGAGAAAGCAATTGAACTCGGGTTGGGCCAAAGCACAGCGGGTTGATGAAATGGATAGCGAATCGCGTATGAACGAACAGCAGACTATCGCCGGTGATTGGGAAGAGCCGGACGAGAGCACACTTCGCGGACTGCTCAGCCGCACCCTCCAGTTGCTCGCCAGAGTTTCGCCCGGTGCGCGAACGCTCCGCCCTATGATGCATCGGGCGCGAGGTGTGAAGATTGGGAAAGGGGTCTGGATTGGCCACGACGTCTTGCTGGATACTGCACGACCCGACCTCATCACGATCGAGGACGGCGCATCCATTAGCATGAGAGCGACGATTATCGCTCATTTCAAGGAGTTTCGAGGCGTCAGAATCGAGCGCGAAGCTTTCATAGGCCCAGGAGCAATCATCCTTCCCAACGTTGTTATTGGCTATGGCGCCGTCGTTACTGCAGGCAGCGTTGTCTCTCAATCGGTACCGCCGATGACGGTCGTGCAAGGGAATCCGGCCGTTCCTGTTGCTCGATGCGGGGTTGCGCTCAGGCAGGATATCTCCATGAAAGCTTTCTCCAGGCGATTGCAGCCGCTTCCTCATCGCGCCTCGAGTGCGCAGGAAAAGCCAGAGCCTTCACCAGTGAGCGGAGCCTCCGCGCGGTGAAGGGCGCGGCCGCCCATTGAACTGGATCAGCATCAGGGCAACGATCGTCGCCCATTTCAAGCAATTTCGAGGAGTTAAGATTGAGCGCGAGGCATTCATCGGCCCCGGGGCAATCATTCTTCCTAACGTCGTAATCGGCCATGGTGCCGTCGTCACAGCCGGCAGCGTAGTCTCTCAGTCGATACCGCCGATGACGGTTGTGCAGGGGAATCCGGCCGTTCCCGTCGCTCGATGTGGGGTTGCGCTCAGACAGGATATCTCAATGAAGGCCTTTTCCAGGGCTTTGCAGCCACTCGCTTCTCCCAATTCGGACTCGCGGGAGAAGTCCGAGACTTCGAAAGCCAGCGCTTCCTCTATGCGTTGAAGGACGCGATCTTCCAGCATTCGAGCCTTCACGTTTCGATAACTACACTCATTATTTCTCCAAATCGCATCCGAGGTTAGACGACTTTTGCGCGGCGGTGCCGTAGCGCAATATGCTGGCGGGGCCATCCGCATGCCATTTTTGGATTAAGAAACCCTAAGAGATCATTCGGTGGCGATGCATTCGGATGCAGACGTACAAGAAATTGAGATATCAGATCGGTAATTCCTAATGACAACAGACACAAAACTCACACCGCCAGGTCCGGCCGAGAAGTATTCTCCTTCTCGCGACATCCTCGACTGGATGATGGAGAATCTCAAGGAATTCGGCGATATCTACAGAGCATCCATGTATGGCTCAGAGGTCTATGTGGTGAGTAATCCCCACTATGCGGATCACGTATTGCGTGAGAATTGGCAGAACTATAGAAAAGGCCAGGCAATTAAGCGCGTCGAACTTCTGCTCGGTCAGGGACTCATGGTCAGCGAGGGCGAGCTCTGGAAGAGCCAGCGAAAACTGGTTCAGCCTGCATTTCATCGCGATGCCGTTAACGGGCTGATCAAAGTGATTCAGGATGCAAATGGCGTATTGCTTTGCAAATGGCTAGCCGCCGCCCGGGAAGGGCAAAGCATCAATGTTACACGTGAAGTGAGCTTCTGGGTTCTGGAAATTGTGCTTCGCTCCATCTTTGGCCGCGATTATGAAAAGGTTGCACCAAGTTTCAATATCCTTTCCTTAAAACCAGCGCGCAATCTTCAATTCGCACAAGCGTTCAAGCCTCTCCGCGAGATCGTGAGAGATCTGATGAGCGAGAGGCGAGAGCGCGGAGCTGCCGAAACCGACATTCTGGGCATGTTGATGTCAGCGCGAGATCGAGATACAGGCGAGGCGATGCCGGATGGTCAATTGGTCAGTGAGATTGTCACGTTGATCGTCGCTGGGCATGAGACCACCGCAAGCACTCTCAGTTGGACGTGGTATCTGCTATCGCAGCACCCAGATGTGGAGGAAAAGCTAACCGCCGAACTGTCTGCTTATCCTTCTCTAGCCAATCTCGACGACCTATTTAGTTTCGCTTACACGCGTCAGGTCATCGAAGAAGCAATGCGGCTTTACCCCCCTGGTTGGCTGATGACCCGGAGAGCTCTGAATGACGACCAGCTTGGGGATTACTTTGTTCCAGCCGGCACAGAGGTCTACATCTCCCCCTACCTGATACAGCGCAATCCGGCTCTTTGGGATAATCCGGATGTTTTCGACCCGGATCGTTTCGAGTCGGACCGTTCGGCGGCAAGGCATCCGCTGGCAACCATTCCATTTTCGGCGGGTCCAAGAAAATGTATTGGTGATTTACTGGCCCGGGCTGAGATGCAAATTCATATTATGATGATTGTTCCCCAACTTCGTCTTCGCTGGATTTCCGGAAACCCCGACGAACTGGAAGCTGGCGTTAACTTACGTTGCAAAAATGATTTCATTTTCGCTCTGGAGGCGAAATCGATCGAGCATTTTGACCGAACTACACTTCCCCCCACAGCCCATTGAACTGAGCACCCCAGTTTCAGGCTCTCCAATCCCCTTCATCTTCTCCCTCCCATAGTGCGGCTAAAGACATCGATCATGCAGCAGGAAACCATCACGACTCTTCAAACCGCCATCAGTGCATCCGGGGCGGCGCCCGACCGCTTCATCGAAGATCCCGCTGGGCGCATCGCTTTCGACGATCTTTTTAGAAGGTCGTCTCTCTATGGACGAGGCGATGAGCTGGAAGGGCGCTCCGTGCTGCTTGCCACTACGGCTCAGCTCACGACTGCTTCCGCGCTGATCGAGTTGGATGGGATCGCGCGGCGCATTGTTCTTTGGCTGCCCGATTGGCCGGTGGAACATCTTCCCTACGTCATCGAGGCGGCGGAGGTGGATAGTGTCGTCTCGGACCGGATGATTCCGGACATGGACCTGTCGCGCTCGCTCTACTTTTGTCCCTGCAGCCGCAATTTGCAGCCATTCAATCGCAACCCAAAAGCGACGCACGAGACGGAATGGATCCTTCTGACTTCCGGCACAACGGGACGGCCCAAGCTTGTTGTCCACACCCTGACGAGCTTGACCGCTGCCATTCAACCTCGCGGTGACAGCAGTTCGAAGGTCGTTTGGAGCACTTTCTATGATATTCGGCGTTACGGAGGACTCCAGATACTCTTGCGCGCAGCTCTTACCGGCGCGTCGCTGGTGCTTTCCAGCAGCGAGGAACCGGTCGCGAATTTTCTTGCCCGAGCCGGCTCCTCTGGCGTAACTCATATTTCAGGTACGCCCTCCCATTGGAGGCGTGCATTGATGAGCCACGCGGCACGGCTCCTCAAGCCGGAATATGTGCGCATTTCGGGAGAGGCAGTCGATCAGGCAATCCTCAACAGTCTCCGGATCACTTATCCCAAGGCTCGGATGGTTCATGCCTTCGCTTCCACTGAAGCGGGAGTAGCTTTTGAGGTCAAGGATGACGGCGCAGGTTTCCCAGCATCCACACTGAATGAAGATCCACAGGTGGAACTGAAGGTCGAGGACGATACATTGCGCATTCGGTCGGCGGGCGCGGCGCGCCGCTATCTTGGCGATCGGGTGCCTGTGCTGAAAGATCAAACAGGCTTCATCGACACGGCCGATACCGTTGAACTGCGCGATGGCAGATATTACTTCACCGGGCGGCGAGATGGCGTAATCAATATCGGCGGCCTTAAAGTGTATCCGGAAGAGGTTGAAGCTGCCATAAGCCGTCATCCGGACGTGCAAATGTGTCTGGTACGCGCAAAGAAGAACCCTATTACCGGCGCGTTAGTGGTTGCGGATGTTGTCTTAAAGACACCTGGTTCGTTGCGGAACCACGATGAACACGCCGCGCAGGCGGACATTCTTCAGCATTGTCGCGAGCTTCTTCCGGCGCACAAAGTGCCGGTCGCGATCCATATTGTTCCCGAACTTCCGATTGGCGATTCCGGCAAGGTAATGCGTCGCAATGCGTAACGTCATCGTGACCGGCGCCAGCCGCGGATTGGGACTCGGTATCGCCCGAAAACTGGCGTTGTCTGGGTATCGCGTCATTGCGGTCGCCCGCAGTGAGGGCAGCGAATTTCGCCAGGTGCGGGAAGAGGTGGAAACCACAAACCCCGACTCCCTGACCTTTCAGTCTTTCGATCTGGCGGAGATCGAGAAGATTCCGAGTTTTGTCGCTGGAGCGCGGAAAGAGCATGGACCGATCTATGGCCTGGTAAACAATGCCGGTATCAGCCACGAGGGCATGCTGGCCATGATGCCGATTTCGCAGATTGAGCAGCTTCTGCGCGTGAACACACTGTCTCCAATTGTGTTCACCAAATCCGTGATTCGCGGGATGATGAGCGATGGAGGAGGGCGGGTTGTCAACGTCTCCTCGATCATGGCATTCACAGGCTATAGCGGTCTGGCTGTTTATGGCGCGTCAAAATCGGCGCTCGTCGGTTTTACACGCTCACTGGCGCGAGAGGTCGGGCGCGCAGGGATCAATGTCAATTCCGTCGCTCCGGGGTTTATCGATACACAACTCACTCGCAGCCTGGGCGAGGAGCAGCGAGATCGGATTGTCCGGCGCAGTGCCCTTCGCCGCATGGCAGATGTCGAGGATGTAGCCGACACCGTCGAGTTCCTGCTCAGCGACAAGTCGAAGAACATAACAGGAACCGTAATCACAGTCGACGCAGGGAGCACGGCGTGACCGAAGTGATCGACATCGCGCAGCAGCCAGCCGTCAAATCTTCCCACGCATGGCTGCGCGCGCTCGAATTGACGGCTCCGATCGCTCGCAACCCGCATCGCGTGATGCTCACCGTGATTGAGGAGCTTGCGACTCGCCACGGCGACTCACCGGCATTGCTGTCTGATCGAGAATGCTTTAGCTATCGCGAACTGGCCGGGCGCTCGAACCAATATTGCCGGTGGTCCATGGCGCAAGGCATCAAGAAGGGCGATGTTGTTGGGTTATTGATGACCAATCGCCCCGAGTACTTCGCGATATGGCTCGGCATCACAGCGGCGGGAGGTGTTGTAGCCCTGCTCAACACCAATCTTCAAGGTGCGTCGCTGGCGCACTGCGTTAACGTGGTCCAGCCGCAGCACATCATCGTCGCAGGCGAACGAGTCGATTCAATCACCAGTGCTCTCCCGGCTCTCGACTGCAAGCCTGCAATATGGGTTCACGGCGTCAATCACGTTTCGTGTTCTCGGATTGATGATTTTGTTGAACGGCTATCGCCGGATTCAACGGCCAACGAGCGGCCACAGATTTCCATTGACGACTTAGCGCTGCATATCTATACATCCGGCACCACCGGAATGCCAAAAGCCGCCAATGTAAGCCACGCAAGGATCCTGCAGTGGTCTTACTGGTTTGCCGGTATGATCGGCATCCAACCGGACGACAGGATGTATAACTGCCTGCCGATGTATCACAGCATTGGAGGCGTTGTTGTCCCCGGCGCAACTCTTGTTGCCGGCGGCTGCGTTGCGGTGCGCGACACTTTTTCGGTGAGCCAGTTCTGGAGCGATGTAGTTCGGTGGAACTGCACGATGTTTCAATACATCGGCGAGTTCTGCCGGTATCTTGTCCACGCTCCGGACTCCGGTGGCGAACGCAATCACCGCATCCGGCTGGCCTGCGGGAACGGCATGTCGCCCGAAGTTTGGCGGGATTTCCAAAATCGATTTCGGATTCCCCGAATCCTCGAGTTTTACGCCTCCACGGAAGGCGGTCTCTCCTTGTTTAACGTTGAAGGAGAGCCGGGAGCGATTGGCCGTGTTCCGGCATACCTTGCGCATCGCTTTTCTCCCGTGCTGATCAAGTTTGACGCCGAGCGTGGAGAGCCGGTTCGCAACGAACAGGGATTTTGCATCCCGTGCGGCTTAAATGAACCGGGAGAAGCGCTGGCCAAGTTGCTCGGCGACCCGTCACAGGCCGGCAGCCGTTTTGAAGGCTACACGGATCGGAGCGCGACGGAAAATAAATTGCTGCGCGATGTCTTCAAGCAAGGAGATGCCTGGGTTCGCACCGGCGACCTGATGAAAAAGAATGAGAAGGGCTTTTTCTTTTTCGTCGATCGCATCGGTGATACGTTTCGTTGGAAAGGGGAAAATGTCGCGACTACTGAAGTGGCCGACGCGATTTCGACCTTCCCCGGCGTAGAGCATGCAATCGTTTACGGAGTGAAAGTCTCCGGTGCCGATGGCCGAACCGGCATGGCCGCTATTGCTTGCGAAAGTTACCCCGATCTTTCCGCGCTTCGGCTGCATCTTTCTCGCACTCTTCCCGTCTATGCCAGGCCGGCGTTTATCAGGCTCCTGGACAAATTCGAAGTTACAGGAACCTTCAAGTATTCGAAGTCTGAATTGATAAACCAGGGATATAACCCAGACTTAACATCCGATGCCCTCTATTTCAACAACCCGGAGACGCAAGCTCTACAACCGATGGATCGGGCTTTGTACAGTCGCATACAGTCCGGCCAGATCCGGCTCTGAGTTGCGCCAAAACTTGCTCGTACCTCTCTTGCACCAATGCGCCGAGGCGATGAGCAAGTGGAGGATTGAGCGTGCAGGAAAGCGCAACGGGGCCAGGCCAGAAACTGTAAGCGGCCATATGCACTGAGATATTCACGACGTATATGTTCATTGATCCAATTCGAGCTGAATTTGAAGCGGCAAAGTCGGCGATCGACGATGGGCCGGTGTATCCGGATGTGACCGCGGCGGAGATTCGAGAGCATCTCAACTTCCGTTACGATTTCAGCCAGGCCATCCCTCTCGAAGAAGCAGTGGCCGATGTCGAGGATATGTTGCGCCACTGGCAGGTGCAGATTACTCATCCGCGATATTTCGGATTGTTCAACCCCAGCGTGACGCTTTCCTCGGTGGTTGCAGATTCGCTCGTTGCAACCTATAACCCGCAACTCGCCAGTTGGCGCACCTCGCCGGCGGCAAACGAAATTGAGCGGCATACTCTCGGCTGGCTGGCATCGAAATTCGGTCTTCCGCCGAGCACAGCGGCAACCTTCACCAACGGCGGGGCGGAGGCCAACCTGTCTGCCGTCATCGCGGCGCTGACGCACACTTTCCCCGAATATGGTGAATTAGGTCTCCGCGGCCTTCCGTCGAACCCGGCGATTTATGTGTCGGATGAGGCGCACCATTCGTTCAACAAGATCGCACACATGACGGGCCTTGGACGGCACGCGCTGCGAAGAATTCCAGCAGACTCCGACCTTAAGATCGATGTCGGCGAGCTCGTAAGCCGAATCGAGAGCGACCGGAAGAGCGGGTTTACTCCACTCATGGTGGTCGGCACGGCCGGGACCACGACCGCAGGAGTCATTGATCCCTTAACCGAGCTGGCGACTGTCTGTCGCGATCGGGGCATCTGGTTTCACGTGGACGCGGCCTGGGGCGGGGCAGCGATTCTTGCTCCATCGCTCAGGAGCTATCTGGCTGGAATCGAGTTGGCGGATTCCATCACATGCGATGCCCATAAATGGTTTTCCGTCGCGATGGGATGCGGCATGTTCTTTTGCCGGCACCCGAAAACAGTGCAGCGAGCATTTCGAACAGAAGCTGCCTACATGCCGAGCAGCGCGGATGCCGCGACCTTCGATCCGTACACGACTTCCGTTCAGTGGTCCCGCAGATTCATCGGACTCAAGCTCTTTCTGAGCCTTGCTGAGCGTGGCGAAGCCGGTCAGGCCGCGATGATCGAGCATCAGGCACGCATGGGCAATCTGTTGCGGAAATCTCTTGCTGCTGCCGGCTGGACCGTGGTGAATGCGACTCCGCTGCCACTCGTTTGTTTTACGCGTGACGGCCTCGATGTACCCAAATTCCTGTCCGCTCTTCGGGAAAATCAGGTTGCGTGGATGTCGGAAACCGAGATCAAAGGGAAACCGGTGGTGCGTGCGTGCATTACCAGTTTCAAAACGAACGAAAACGATATCGAGCAGACCGTCGATCGAATCACTCAACTGGCGCTGAAAGATGGAGCCGTGACCTTGAGCAATGTGGGAAGCCGGGTCGAATAGCAGCAATCATTCCCAACTTGTCATTAGACGATCTCCAAGACAAAGACGATGAAGCCTGAAACGATTGCCATCCACGCCGGTTATGAGGTAGAGCGCACGACGCGTTCAGTCGCTGTGCCCATTTATCAGACGGTATCGTATGCCTTCGATAGCGCCGAACATGCCGCCGCGCTTTTCAATCTTGAAGCTGAAGGGTATCGCTACACGCGGATCGCTAACCCGACAACCGACGTCCTGGAGCGCCGAGTTGCAGCGCTGGAAGGCGGATTTGGAGCGCTATGCGTAAGTAGCGGCCAGGCGGCCGTTTACTATGCACTCGCCAATGTCACCCAATTGGGACGCAACATCGTCACGGTTCCCCAGCTTTACGGAACTACACACACCTTATTTGCGCACCTTCTTCCAAGCCAAGGCGTAAACGCGCGCTTTGCAGAGTCGGATCATCCGGACGCCATCGAAAAGGCCATCGATGACGATACGCGTGCTGTCTTCTGCGAAAGTGTCGGGAACCCTGCGGGCAATATCTGCGATATCGAGGAACTGGCGCGCGTGGCGCACAAGCATGGCGTGCCGCTCATTGTCGACAATACCGTCGCAACACCGATCCTTCTTCGCCCTATCGACTACGGCGCCGATATTGTTATTCACTCGCTCACCAAGTTTCTGGGCGGCCACGGAACAACCCTGGGCGGCGCCATTGTGGACAGCGGCAATTTTCCGTGGAAGGAACACGCTGCGAAGTTTCCTACTTTTACCGAACCCGATCCTTCTTATCACGGCCTTGTCTACACAGACCAATTCGGAAAGGGCGCCTATATAGCGAGATGCCGCAGCGTTTATCAGCGAACCACAGGCGCGGTCTTATCTCCCTTGAGCGCTTTTCTTCTGCTGCAGGGAATCGAAACTGTAGCGTTGCGAGTCGAACGCCATACACAGAATGCAAAAGCCGTTGCAGAATTCCTGCGCAACGATCGCCGCGTCAGCTGGGTCAAGTATGCCGGATTCACCGATAGTCCTTATTACTCGTTGGCGCAAAAGTATCTGCACGGCAAGGCCTGTTCACTCATGGCATTCGGCATCAACGGAGGCTATCCGGCCGCGGTTAAATTCCACGATGCACTTAAGCTGGTGACCCGGCTGGTCAACCTCGGCGACGCAAAGTCACTCGCGTGCCATCCAGCTTCGACAACCCATCGGCAAATGTCCCCCGAAGAGCAACGCAAGGCCGGCGTATCTCCCGAAATGATTCGGCTCAGTATTGGTATCGAGCACATTGACGATATTCTTGCCGACCTCGATCAGGCCCTTGCAGCAACACAGTAAACCCCAGGCGTTTTATTCAGTCTGGAAATGGAGCCTCGCAGGAACCCCCAATGCCCGTTTGCTTGAATTCAAGCCCAGCCGGCTCTAACCCGCAGCCTTGCGCTAAAACCTCTTGTGGAAGGCCGACTTCTGCGTGCGGAAAAGATTGGGAAAGTATTGTCACCATCGGCTTGGTGAACAATATGCCCGACGGAGCCCTCGAGGCGACTGAGCGTCAGTTCCTTTCGCTCCTCGATGCAGCGTCTGGCGGCGTGCATGTTTGCGTGTCGCTGTATTCGATGCCCACAGTGCCCAGGGGCGCATTGGGAGAACACCGAATCCGCAACTACTATTCAGGCGTTGAAGACCTGTTGCACCGTCAGGTCGATGGGCTGATTGTGACCGGTCGCGAGCCTTTGGCGACCGACTTGGCCGACGAGCCGTACTGGGACAGCTTCGTGCAGACCCTCGAATGGGCTCGCGAGAATACCGTTTCCACCATCTGGTCGTGTCTTGCGGCTCATGCGGCCGTCCTGCACATGGACGGAATTCAGCGCGTGCGGAACAGCGAGAAACACTGCGGTATTCTTGACTGCTCCAGGATCTCCGACCACCCAATCACCGCTGATCTTCCATCGCAGTTCCGTTTACCGCATTCGCGCTGGAATGGAATACCTGAAACAGAGTTAACAAATCGTGGTTATCAAGTGCTGACGCGGGCCGGCGTTGCGGGCGTTGATTCCTTTGTGAAGAAAGGAAGCAGCCTGTTTTTGTTTTTCCAAGGCCACCCGGAATACGATCCGGACACTCTTTTGCTGGAATATCGCCGCGATGCGGACCGCTTTCTTCGCGGCCAGTCCACTAAGTATCCACTCATTCCAGCTGGTTACTTTGACAGCGAAAGCGCGAAAGAACTATCTGAGATCCAAGCCGGAATATCCACGCATTCGAATGAAGAAACGCTTGCTCGATTGGATGCGGCCTTGTCTGCGGCAACTCCAGCAAACGGGTGGCATTCAGCGGCTGCCACGATCTACGGAAACTGGCTTAACTATATTGCGTCGCAGAAAATGCACCGGGAACGGGGGAGAGATTTTGCGAGTCAGCCGCAGCCTGCGGCATCGCCCAGCATATCCCCATCCCGTCAGGCGGCAGCCAGTTAGCATGACTGAGTCATGGCCAATCCTGCGCTACTTGCAATCTGAAATCATTGACCTGAGCAGCTAACTTGGAACTTAGGCGCGAGTTAGACACTTTAGCAATCAAGGCGAAGCATGAGGCGTGCGCTGTTGTATTCAGGACTTACGCTGGTTGTTGGCGTGTCTCTCGCAGCTCTTTGGTCGGTTTCACACTCACGCCTGTTTGGCGTTCCCGCTGCCAGGTCTTACCGCAACAACTGGAGCCCGACGGCAGCGGCCGATTATCTTGATGTTCGCGAGGCGTGGTGGCAGGGATGGCCGAACGCACAATTGGACCATGGAACATTTTGCGTGTCATGTCATACTGCTTTGCCCTATGCGCTTGCGCGACCTTTGCTCCGGAAACAACTTGGCCAGACCGAACTTACCTCTGGAGAAAGAGATTTGTTGAACGATATCGAAAAGCGGGTATCGGACTGGCCGGAATTGAAGCCGTATTACACTGACTCGGCACACGCGCTCCCTTCTCATGCCACGGAAGCAATCTTGAATGCATTGATTCTGGCAAGTTATAGCCGAAGTCAACCCTCTCTTGGTCCGATAACACAGCGTGCTTTCGATAACGCATGGGCGCTGCAGGAAACGACGGGTGAAAACGCAGGCGGCTGGCAGTGGCAGAATTTTCATGAGGCCCCGTGGGAGGCAACCGAGTCTGCATACCAGGGTGCGGCAATGATGGCAATGGCAGAGGGCATGAGGTCAAATTTGGATGGCAGTGGCCCGGCGGCGCAGGCACATGTTGATCATCTGCGTGGATACTTGCAGAGAGAGTATGCAGTTCAGCCTCCGATCAACCAACTCTATGTCTTATGGGCGTCGAGCCAAATGCCCGATCTCCTCAGCGAGGCGCAGCGCTCTGAGCTAATCGAGAGAATTGCTAAGCTGCAACGCTCTGATGGCGGATGGTCGCTTTCATCGCTCGATAAGCAAGTGGCATTCAAGCGCGGAATTTTGAGCTTCTTTAAGCGTGCCAGCGGCGCCGATGTGAGCGACGGATGCGCAACAGGTCTGGCGGTTTTGGCACTTGAGGCAGCCGGAACGGATTCACGGGACCCGGTATTGAGCCGCGGACTGATTTGGCTCGAAGCGCATCAGCGTCAGGCAGGGAGCTGGTGGGCGTCATCGTTGAACGGATTCCGCAATCAATACATCGGCATGGGACAATTCATGAGCGACGCAGCTACAGGATATGCGGTTCTCGCGCTTGAACAGGCTCAAGCCCAACAAAGGGATGGAGTCGCGGAGGGAGATCGAAATCCCGGTTCTGTATCCCGCTCGACCATTCCGCGAATTTCGGACCGTCATCCACCGACTGCTTCAAAGCAGACGATGTGAGAGGTTGCGGCTCTGATGTGTGCAATCAGAGAGCGAGCACCTTCTCAACCGATTCCTTAGTAACGGCAACCATGCGGAGAATCTCTTCCTCAGTAATCGTGAGCGGTGGCGCGAATAGTACTTGATCGCCAGGCGCTGGATGCTCGCCCGCCGCGGGTCGCGTGCGCGTAATGACTCCTCGTTGTTGCATTTCAAGTCGAAGCCGGGCCCCAAAGCGCTTCTCAATCGCAAAGTTTCTTTTGCTGGCCCGATCTTCCACAAACTCCACGGCGGCAATCAACCCCTTGCCCCCGCGTATATCCCCCGCGTTGGGATGATCGGCAAATGCATTTTGCAGAGCGGCCAGCAAGACATTACCCATCTTTGCCGAGTTCTCGACCAATCCTTCGCGTTCAATGATCTCAAGATTCTTCAGGGCCACAGCGCAGCAAGTTGGATGTCCAGAGTTGGTGTATCCATGCATCCAGCGGTTCGCAGGCTCAACGCCATTCAGAGTATCCTGTATCTCCTTCGTCATGACGATTCCGCCCAGCGGGACGTAGCCTGAGGTGACGCCTTTGGCGAAGGAAAGAATGTCGGGCTTGACGTTCCAATGCTCGAGGCCCCACCAGCGTCCCGTGCGTCCAAAGCCTGTAATGATTTCATCGGCAATCAGAAGCACTTGATGGCGGTCGCAGATCTCGCGCACTCTCGGCCAATAGTCGTCTGTCGGATAGATAACACCGCCCGCACCGTGGATCGGTTCTCCAATAAATGCTGCAACCGTCTCAGGCCCTTCGCGCAGGATGGCTTCCTCTAATTCCCGAGCTGCCGCCTCACCTATAGTTTCGCCAGGCTTGGCTCCGTGAAAGCGATACGGATAACAGGATTGAATATGAAGAAAGCCAGGCGCGGGGGTGCCGAACATCTTCCAGTATTCCGCGATCCCCGTGGCGCTCATTGCCTGGAGCGTGACACCGTGATATCCGTGGATGCGAGAGATGATCTTGAACTTCCCCTCTCTGCCATGGACTCGCCAGTAGTAGCGAGCAGTCTTGAATGCCGTTTCGTTTGCTTCTGCTCCTCCCGAAGTGAAAAAAACAGCGCCCATGCTCGGCAGCGTCGCAATGAGGCGCTCCGCCAGCGTGATCGATGGTATAGTAACGGACCCCGCGTAACCAGAAGCGTAAGCCAGAGTTTGCATCTGCGCCGCGGCTGCCTCAGCCAATTCGGAACGGCCGTGGCCCACCGTCACATTCCAGAGTCCGGAAAGTCCGTCGATATACTGATTCCCCTCAATATCCTGAATCATGACTCCGCGCCCGCTTACGAAAATTAATGCCTGGTTGGAATCAATGGGGTGGTGTAATGAGTGGATCTGATACTTTCGGTCTGCTTCACAGAGGTTCGACACTGAGTTCTCCAAAGGTGGTTCCTCTCTAATCAGGTATGCCGGAACACTTCTCCGTTGGCTAGGTGCTGTAAGTTTAGGTTACAAGTTTCTATATCGATCTCAAGAAAAAACGTTCAAGCGTATATCCCCTCGCATTATCAATCGTCGGCGGATCCATCGAGCGATCCGAATGCATAGAGAATACTCAAGAATCGACGAAGGGGAGGCCGGCATGCTGCTGTTAATTGCGCAATGCTCGAAAGGTCGATTCAAGCGCTTTACATCCATGATCTCATACACGCATTCCACGCGAAATGGAATCAGGTTGAGTGTCAAAATGGAAGCGCGAAGGAAAACCGGCTCGGGAAATCGAACGCTTTCGATGGAGTGCCCGCGCCAAGACCGCTTGAATCCAAACCCTTAGAGATCATTCTTGCCAGCGGAAATCGCGTCTTGATATGATCCCGTGGTCCAATCAATTTTTCGACTGATAAGTGAGAAGCCGAAACATTCCCCAATTCTCGACACCCCGAACCAAAGCTGCTCGGCTTGCCGGCATATTTTAGAAAAAGTCCGTGAGCATTCGCATAAAGAAAACACCCTATGAATATGACACTATCTGAGTATTATCGTTCTCCGGATAACGGCGCAGGTTTCTGTCTGAACGGGCCGCTCTCTCCAGACGCTGGATACTTCCGGTGGGGAGAAGGCACGGTATGCTACGGGCGAAGTTCATCGGGCCATCGTTCAGGGCGAGTCGACGCGGCTCTCTACGATACATTTGGCGATACGACGTTCGAAGCGTCGAGCGTTTGTTTGCCGTTCGATCCTGCAGAAGTAATTGAGAACCTGCTGCGTGAACGCTACACTGCCCACTTTCGGGAACCTGGACGTCTGTCCAATGCGGCAATTCGAAAAATCTACTACCTGCTGCGGCCATTTCTCGCGATGCCAATTCGCAAGCGGCTCCAGAAAGCTCACCTGCGGAATTGGGATAAGATTCCGTTTCCGCAATGGCCCGTCGATGACACTGTAGATCGGATTTACCGGCGGTTGATGGCCCTGGCCATACGTGCACACGGTTTGGAGGAAATGCCTTTCGTATGGTTCTGGCCGGAGGAGTTTACAAGCTGTGTCATCATCACTCACGATGTTGAGAGTGACGACGGCAAAAACTTTTGTCCACGACTGATGGATTTAGATGAAAGCTTTGGCTTTTATAGTTCGTTCCAGATTGTGCCGGAAGACCGATACACGGTGCCGGATGAATTCTTGCAGGGGATTGCCGGGCGCGGGTTTGAAGTGAATGTTCATGACCTCAAGCACGACGGGCGGCTCTATGCTGAATACGAAGAATTCCAACGGCGAGCCAAGCAGATTAATCAATACGCTCACCGCTTTGGCGCTGTCGGCTTTCGTTCCGGTATTCTCTACCGCAACGCAGATTGGTACGATGCTTACGATTTCTCCTACGACATGTCAATTCCCAATGTCGGACACCTTGACCCGCAGCGCGGCGGCTGCTGCACGGTAATGCCCTATTTCATCGGTAAGCTGGTCGAATTGCCACTCACCTGCACCCAGGATCACACGCTCTTCAACATCTTTAATGACTATTCGATTGAATTGTGGAAGCGGCAGATCCAGACGATCAGAGACAATTATGGATTAATCACTATCCTCGTCCACCCGGACTATGTCATGGCACCCAGGCCGCAAGCTGTTTACCGTGAACTTCTCAAATATCTAGCCGATCTGCGCGACAAAGATCATATGTGGGCGGCATTGCCTCGTGACGTTGCCAACTGGTGGCGCCAGCGAAGTGAGATGAAGCTGGTCCGCACCAATGGATCTTGGAATGTCGAGGGGCCCGGCAGCGATCGGGCGCGGGTTGCCTATGCTCGCGTCTCGGGTGACACGGTCACTTACAGTTTTCAGCCGATCTAGAGGTATTCCAGCTTGTTCGGCAAGAAAAGTGTGCGTAAATCACCTTGAAAAAATGTAAATACTCTGTCGGTAAAGTTTACGACATGAATCTAATGGAAGGTTATCGATGAAGTCCTGTGATGTGGCGATTATCGGCGCCGGTCCTTATGGGCTTTCCGCGGCCGCTCATTTGAGTGCGGTGGGCTTGGATGTGCAAGTATTCGGCGAGCCAATGGAATTCTGGGCAAATGGAATGCCCGACGGAATGCTCCTGCGCTCGCCGCGAGAAGCTTCAACAATTGCCGATCCGGGCTCCGACTTAACGTTGGAAGCCTATGAGGCATCTAGCGGAACGAAACCTGTCAAGCGCGTGGCGCGAGAGACTTTTGTCGATTACGGACGATGGTTTCAGAAACATCTCAAAGTCGAACTAGATCGGCGCGAAGTCGCCGAGCTTCGGCGCGAGGGATCGACCTTCATGCTCACCTTGGCAGATGGTGAGGTCCGCGCGACTCGCCGGGTCATCATAGCTTGCGGTGTCGGGCCCTTTAAGAGGATTCCCGAGCCATTTTCGCGTCTTTCACCGAGTCGTGCCTCTCATTGCTATGAAGGGCGAAGTTTTAAAGACTTCGGCAAAAGGGTTGTCGTGATTGGAGCGGGGCAGAGCGCTCTTGAATCGGCTGCGCTTCTTAGAGAGGCGGGCGCGGATGTTGAAGTCATCGCCAGGATTTCCGCGTTGAGGTGGATTGGGATGCATCTCAGGCTGCATCGCCTCGGAATGATCTCTAAAGCTCTGTACTCCAAATACGATGTGGGGCCCATCGGCGTCAGCCGATTAGTGGCGTATCCGAATCTCGTGTACCAAATTCCAATGGGACTAAAGGACCGCATTCGGAAACGGGCTGTACGATCTGCCGGCGCGCCCTGGCTCATCCCCCGACTTGATAGAGTCAAAGTCACGCTCGGAACCAGTGTTCTGTCAGTAATGGAAAAGGGCGATGAGGTCGAGCTTCGCTTAAGCGATGGAAGCGAACGGCGAGTCGATCACGTCCTTTTGGCGACCGGCTACGACGTTAACATTTCTCGTTACAAGTTCATCTCACCCGAGTTGGTGAACGAAGTACGCCAGCTTGATGGGTATCCCGATGTTGGAGCAGGGTTCTCCACTTCTGTGCCCGGGCTGCACTTTATTGGTGCAACGGCGGCGCGAAAGTTTGGACCTCTGCTTTACTTTGTGGCAGGTACAGATTTTGCCTCAAGGGAGCTCACTTCCTGGATTCGTCGACGCGAGAACAGGAAGAAGCCAAATTAACGGTATGGACGAAGTAATAGAGCATTCCATCCCGAGCGACGTAATCGCGAACCCAACCCATAATGCACTGGTTGGTGCGGTTGTCGTCGGGGGTGACCACCCCGGGCTGGGAATCGTGCGGAGTCTCGGTCGTCGCGGTATTCCTGTTTTTGTCATAGACGACCAACATTGCATTTCATCTTGGTCACGCTACGTCACAAAATTCATTAAAGTTGCCGATGTTTTGGACGAGCGCAAGACCGTAGATGCCGTTCTCGAAGCGGGACGACGCTTCGATCTTCGGAATTGGATTCTTTTCCCGACCAGGGATGAAACGGTGGCCGCCTTCTCGCGACATCGGGCCGAGCTTGCAGAATTCTTTCGGGTCGGAACGGGAGAATGGGACAGCGTCCAGTGGGCATGGGACAAAAACAAGACGTACAGTCTCGCTGTCGAGCTCGGAATTCCATGCCCGGCAACCTTCAATCCAAAAGACGCCAGGGAACTGCCTGCCCTTTATTCCCGGCTACCTCTCGCGATCAAGCCGGCGGTGAAGGAAAACTTTTTTTATGCGACACGGGCAAAGGCCTGGCGTGCGAACACCGCAGAAGACCTGAATCACTTCTACCGGAAGGCTGCCGAGAAGATAAAGCCTGAAGAGATTCTGATTCAGGAGATCATCCCGGGAGATGGCCGGGAGCAATATTCGTTCTGCGCATTCGTCGAGCATGGCAAATTGCATAGCACTTTAACCGCGAGGCGTGCCCGCCAACATCCTCGCGAATTCGGACGCGCGGCGACCTACGTCGAAACCGTCGAAAATTCTGAAATTGTGGAGCTATCGGAGCGATTCCTCCGAGCGATCAACTATCATGGTTTGGTTGAGATCGAATTCAAGCGAGATCCGCGAGACGGCAAATACAAAATCTTGGATGTAAACGCAAGGGCGTGGGGATTCCATAGCCTCGGCTTCGCATCGGGAATCGATTTTCCTTATTTGCTATTCGCCGACCAACTAGGATTGCCCATAGAGCCTGTTCACGCGCGCGCAGGAGTCGGGTGGCTTCGGCTATTGACGGATGTGCCGACCGCAATGTCCGACATGGTGCACGGAAGCCTAAGCTTGAGAGCTTACGTTAATTCCCTTCGCTCAACTCGAATCGAGGCCGTTTTCAGCCATAGCGATCCGTTGCCGTTCCTAGCAGAAATGCTCCTTCTTCCCTATTTGGTTGCAACCAAGTATGCATTAGCTCCATCGAAGGTTTATGCAAAATAGGTTTGCTGGTTTATTTAGTTTCGGATACGCTTCGACTTTCGTCGGCAGCCAGCAGCGATGGATGAGAGATTTGAGAGAACCACGCTTCAAGATGTGAAAGAGGTAAGCCCCGGTTCCTCATGGGCGTCCATTGCGGACCAGTTAACATCCTGCCCGTCAGACCCTGCCTCCATGGCGCACGTCCCCGTCTCCCCCAACCGATCAGGAGGCTTAAAGCTTGATATCGACGATGTCCATTGGCGGAGATGCGAGTGAAATTCTATCCGGCACCGGCGCAGCGGTTTATCAGATCAATCCCCTTCAGGATCCCAGGTGGCGTTCATTTCTGCAGAGGCACCCTCGCGCATCATTGTTTCATTCAGAAGTGTGGTTAGAAGCACTTCGTCGAACCTATGGGTATCAACCTGTCGTCTTCACAACATCCGCACCAGAAGAGGAACTGCAAAATGGTCTGCTCTTCTGCCAAGTCAATAGTTGGCTGACGGGGAAGCGCCTGGTCTCAGTTCCGTTTTCGGATCACTGCGAACCATTGGTCAGAGGACCGGGCGATCTTGATTCCCTCCTTCGGAGATTAGACGCGGAAGTGATATCGAGGAAGATTCGCTACGCAGAAATCCGCCCCACCCATCCTCTTGATGTTGAGATTTCGCACGTTTCAAGCTCCGCCTATTGCTCTCACCAACTTAATCTGAGGCCGGAGCTCACCAGCCTCTTTAAGAACCTTCACAAAGATTCAGTTCAGAGGAAGATCCTGCGTGCCGAGCGCGAAAAGCTGAGTTATCAAGATGGTCAGTCATTAGCACTGTTCGGGTCTTTTTGGGATTTATATCTTCTCACGCGACGGCGCCACCAGGCGCCACCGCAACCAAAACAGTGGTTCCGCAACTTGATTGATTCCTTCGGCCAAGCCCTCAAAATTCGCGTGGCCGCGAAAAATGGGCAACCGGTCGCAGCGATTCTCACGATTCAGTTCAAGGACACACTGGTGTACAAGTATGGGTGCTCGGATACCCGCTTCAACAACCTCGGGGGGACGCAATTTCTCTTTTGGCGATCGATCCAGGAGGCAAAGGAGAACGGACTGCGCTGGTTCGATCTGGGCAGGTCCGATTATTCCAACCCGGGTCTAATTACATTTAAAGATCGCTGGGGCGCAGAGCGTTCGGAGTTAGAGTATTCGAGGCTCATGGATCCGGCACTCCTGAAAGAAGGCTACAAGGACGGCAGCAAAAGCGCGCCGTCAAGAGCCGTTCTACGTGTAGTTTCGTACTTGCCCAACCGACTCTTTGCGGCCGCGGGCGAACTTCTTTACAAGCACATCGCTTAATCCCACATTTCAAGTAACTAACTTGCGGGGTAAATAGACTACTTTTCCCGCGATTCATCGATTTCAATCTATCGCCGCTTGAATCAAGTGCAATATCCTTGAACGCCGTGGGAAGCGTCTCCTGATAGGATTTTCCATTATGCCGTCAACTTTACCGTCGCCATCCGGGATCTCAGTCAATGTTTCCGCGACTAAGCTCCTGATCAACAATCGCTGGGTTCCGAGCCAGTCAGGGCAGACCTTTGCCACGATCAATCCGACGACGGGCGAGGAGATATGCCAGGTTGCGGCAGCTGATTTCGCGGATGTGGACAAGGCAGTTCATGCGGCACGGGATGCCTTCGAGCGTGGGCCATGGCGGAAAATGCCCGCATCCGAACGAGGCAAACTGCTCTATCGCCTGGCTGATCTTGTAGAACAGCATGGGGACGAGCTCGCTCGCCTCGAATCTCTTGACAACGGGAAACCTCTCTCCGTTGCCAAGCGAGTCGACGTGGCTAAAGCCGTTGCCTGCTATCGATATTTTGCAGGCTGGGCGGATAAGGTCCAAGGCAAGACGATTCCGATTGATGGAGACTTTTTTTGCTACACGCGGCATGAGCCTGTTGGCGTCGTGGGACAGATCATTCCATGGAATTATCCGATGCTGATGCAGGCCTGGAAACTTGCCCCGGCGCTGGCGACCGGCAACACCGTCGTATTAAAGCCAGCGGAGCAAACTCCTCTGTCCGCCCTGCGGGTTGGAGAGTTGATATTGGATGCGGGCTTTCCTGAAGGAGTGGTTAACATCGTTCCCGGCTTCGGCCCGACCGCAGGAGCCGCAATCGCGCGCCACATGGATGTGGACAAAGTTGCCTTTACGGGCTCCACGGAGGTGGGCAGACTCATTCTGGAATCGGCCGCAAAATCAAATCTCAAGCGAGTCACGTTGGAGCTTGGCGGTAAAAGCCCAAACATTATCTTCGCGGATTCCGAGCTTGACGAAGCGGTGGAGGGCGCCCACAATGGCCTCTTCGCTAATCAGGGCCAAGTCTGTAGCGCGGGATCGAGAGTGTTTGTCGAAGACGAAATCTACGACCAATTCGTTGAAAAAAGCATCGAGCGCGCTCGGAAGCGCGTTGTTGGAGATCCAATTGATCCCACAACCGAGCAGGGCCCACAGGTCGATCAGGATCAGTTCGACAGAGTTATGGGTTATATCGATTCAGGGCGACAGGAAGGTGCGCGGATGGCTTGCGGTGGAGAGCGCGTTGGAAATCGGGGTTATTTCGTTCAGCCCACCGTGTTCGTCGACGTGCAAGATGAGATGAGGATTGCCAAGGAAGAGATATTCGGTCCGGTGATGAGTATAATCCGCTTTCGAGATATGGCGGATGTGGTTGCCCGCGCGAATCGCACAATCTATGGATTGGCTGCCGGCGTGTGGACTCGTGACATCAAGAAAGCTCATGCAATCGCCAACAGCGTGCGCGCGGGTACTGTCTGGGTAAATTGCTATAACATTCTCGACACCAGAGCCCCATTCGGCGGTTTTAAACAGTCTGGGGCCGGACGCGAACTAGGTGAATACGGTTTGCAGCAATACACCGAGGTTAAAACCGTCACCATGCGACTTTGAAAAACGTGTTCCCACCAGGCCAAGATTTCTTGGCAGTTTCAGCATCGAGTGAAACCATGTAACTAAGAACCTTCACAACCATCCTGCGTTAATCTGCGTCGTGGCAACAGTCACGGCGCATACAAAGGCCGGCAGTGCTTGACGGATAGGTCACCGTCCACAGCACAGCCGGCCTTTTTGCGCGTTCAGGCCCTGATTTCGCATTCGTCCGAAAGCGTCACTGCAGACAGCTGAAACGGCGCGGCCGTCGATCGACTTACTGGAGATTAGACCATCTCTTTAGTAATGCATATCTCGCCGCATTAGTAACAGAGAGTCCCTAAGTAATAGATAAGTCCGGGTCGACCCTCGCCTAAGATAAGGGGATAGCTATTTCTTGTTTTCTAGGACCCTCGAGTCAGGAAGGTATCGTGGAAACCAACGGTGCAACCCTCTGGTGGAATAGCTTCGACGTACATATAGAGCTATATCTGAATCACTTTGTGGGCAGGCACCCTTGGTTTGACTCAATGGTGAGCTGGAGCGATGCGACACCTCTTGCGAAGGGGGGCGTGATTGTTCTGCTCCTATGGCTCGTACTCTTTGACCGCAAGCGTCCAGGTCAACTGCGGCAGGGTTTCGAGCCTTTGATGGGGGCGTTCGCTCTTTCGGCAGTCGCAGCTGCGACTGCTCGCGGCTTGGCGCTTATTCTTCCTTTTCGGACCAGGCCGTTGGCCACGCCTTCGCTCCATTTCCAATTGCCCGCGGGCGCAACCTTGGAACATATCGACTGGAGTTCGTTCCCGAGCGATCACGCGGCGCTGTTTTTCTCTCTTGCTACTGGAATACTCATGGTTTCATTCAGGGCGGGCTGGTTGGCCGTGGCTTGGGCCGCCCTGGTCGTCTGTCTCCCCCGGCCGTACCTGGGTCAACACTGGCCAACCGACATTCTTGCAGGCGCTGTCATCGGTGTGTTGTCAACACAGTTGATCCGGATCCCGGCAATCCGGGAGTTTGTGAGACGATCCACATTGAATTGGCAACAGAGTCATCCCGCGATCTTCTTCGCCGTGCTCTTTCTGTGGAGCTACGAGATCGTTAACCTCTTCGGAGATATACGCCACCTGATGAAACTCGCCGTGCATTCCATTTGATCTCCCGGTCTGGCCCCGACCCTCGAAAGTTGTAGTTCTAACCCCGATCGCTGTGACCGCCAATACAGCAGACTTTTCAAACATTTCCCATCATTAGGATTGAGTAGCGGCTATTCTGCGGCCATATTCAAGCCGATACTAACTGTGTAATCACCGTTCTTTTTTGGAGCTGCAACCGACCTGCGGCCCTTTGGTGGGCCAGCAACGGGTGGGGAAGCTCTTCACGGGCCTCACGGGGTATCGGATGCGCAAGTACGTTCGTTTCCTTCTCGGCCTCCGGAAATTCGCCAAGGCCCGAATCGAGCCCGGCGAAGCGATCAGCCGTGCGCGAATCCTGCTGCGGAAACGCCTTGCGGAACGCGAAGAGAACTTTCTCCATTTTGTTGAGAAAGGCATCTTCAATTACGCTAAAAGCCCCTACCTGCCGCTGCTGACTGCAAGGAAAATCAGCTTGAACGACCTCAAGTCCTGGATTGCGCGTGACGGGCTGGAGGGCGCGTTACTCACTCTCCGGGCAGAGGGCGTCTACTTCACCGTCGATGAATTCAAGGGGAAAACTACCGTAAAACGCAACGGCACAGCCTTCGCCTGCAACGAGACTATGTTCGACAACCCGTTCCTGCGTTACGCCTATGAAGTGCGAAGCGGGGCGACGCGCAGCGCCGGAACTCGAATCCGCATCGACTTCGATTACCTCGATCAGCGCTCTCTTTACGATGCCTTCCTGCTCGATCTGCATGGGTGCCTGACCGCCCCGGTTGCAAACTGGTTTCCGGTCTTCCCTGGCGCTCCAGGCATCAACTCCAGCCTGCGTTTCGCTCATATCGGCAATCCGGTGCGGCGGTGGTTCTCCCAGGTTGCTGAGGACCAGGTGCATGTGAACTGGGAGAAACGCGCAGGCACAAAGACGATCTTCGCCATCCAACGGCTTTCACGCGCACCACTGGCAGAGCCTGAATATGTCAGCCTTCTTGACGCGCGCCGCGTAGCAACCTGGGCAGCGGAAGCTCTCCAGGAAGATGAGCACTGCGTGGTTTACACCTTCGCCTCGTCAGCAGTCCGAGTTTGCAATGCTGCGGTCGAACTCAATCTGAATTTGAAGGGCGCCAAGTTCTTCGTCACTGGAGAGCCGCTCACAGAGCACAGAAAAAACGACATTCTGGCTGCCGGCGCTGCAGCGGTTCCCGTCTACGGAATTTCAGAAGCCGGTGTTATTGCGGCGGGCTGCGACCAACCCCATCCGGTTGCGGACCACTGCCACCTCTACAAGGACACCACGGCGATCATCCGCCATCAGCAGCCCGTTCCGAATTTCGATATCGTTGTTGATTCATATCTCTTCACCACTTTGCTCTATGAGTCTCCCAAGCTGCTGCTTAACGTCGGCATGGGCGACTTTGGCGCGCTGTCGTCGCAACCCTGTAACTGTGGCTTCGGCGAACTTGGTTTCGACACAACGCTGTCGCACATTAGCAGCTATGAAAAGCTCACCGGCGAAGGCGTCACCTTCGTCGATTTGGATTTCGTTCGAATCATCGAAAAGGACCTACCCAGCTTGTTTGGCGGCGGAAGCTCAGACTACCAACTCATTGAGCAGGAGGAAACGGATGGCTTCACGCGTTTGCATCTTCTGGTGAGCCCCCGGCTGGGAAAGATCGAAGAATTGAAAGTCCTTGACAAGTTCATGACGCTGCTGCGAAATAGCGAACACAGTCCGGAATCCTGGGCGCAATCGGGCGTCGAAATGTGGCGCCAGGCCGGCATGGTGCGAATCAGACGCGATTACCCTGTTGCAACAAAAAGCGGAAAAATCCTTCCATTCCACTTGAAGAAGACAACTGAAAACGCAGTTGCCACCGGCACTAAATAAAGGAGCTACTATGGCATTCCCGGCACAAAGACTTAGAAGACTTCGCCAAAGTGAATCGATGCGCAGATTGGTTCGTGAAAACGAATTGTCCGCCAGCCGATTCATCCTGCCGCTTTTTGCTGTGCCCGGAACCGGCATTCGCCGCGAAATTGGGGCTCTTCCTGGCAACTACCATCTTTCGACGGACTGCCTGATTGACGAAGCTTATGCCGCGCGCGATCTCGGCATCGGCGCCATTCTGCTTTTTGGTGTCCCGGAAAAAGAAAAAAAGAATGAGCTCGCTTCCGAGGCTTTCGCTCCTGACGGCATCGTCCAGAAAGCGGTGCGCGCTGTCAAACACGCGGTCCCCGACATACTGGTCATCACGGATGTCTGCGCCTGCGAGTACACCTTGAGCGGACACTGCGGTTGCATCAAAAACGGCTATCTCGATAATGACTCTTCGCTGGAGCTGCTAACCAAGATCACTCTTTCGCACGCCAATGCGGGGTGCGACATGGTTGCGCCCGCCGCGATGCTCGATGGGCAAATTCAAGCCATGCGGCAAAAGCTCGACGCGCATGGATTTACTAACCTTCCCATCATGGCCTATTCAGCCAAATTTGCGTCAAAGCTTTACGACCCGTTCTTCAAAGAAGGCACGGAGTCCACGCTGTCGTTTGGCGATAAACGCACGCACCAGATGGATTGGTCAAATTCCGATGAGGCAATGCGTGAGATCGCGCTGGACATCGAAGAAGGCGCCGACATCATCATGGTCAAACCTGCGTTGTTTTATTTGGACGTTGTATCCCGCGCCAAGAGAGAGTTCGGCATGCCGCTCGCGGTCTATAACGTGAGCGGCGAGTATGCGATGATCGACGCGGCCGCAAAACTTGGGCGCCTCGACCGCGACGCCATCATGATGGAGTCGCTGACGTCTATGAAGCGAGCGGGGGCCGATTTGATTGTCACTTACTTTGCCATGCGCGCCGCTGAGCTTCTGGAGCATGGAGCACATACAGCGCGGACCCACGCCGAGATTAAGGTTCTGGAGGAAGTACATCGGGCGGTTTAGTGAACGAAACGCAGTTTTACGGCGAAGTCGAAGGTTCCGGCGGATCAGAGGCGCGAGATAGCCTTGCCGTGCCTGCTGTTCGCGATTTACGCGGTCTGATCCGGTTGCTCGACGATGCCGGCAAACTCGTCCGCGTAAAACATCTCGTTGACTGGAAGTTCGAAATTGGCAAATGGACAAGAGAGAGCCGGCAGCCGCTGCTCTTTGAGAACATTAAGGATTACCCGGGCCAGCGAGTCTTCACCAACGGCCTCAGCGAAATGGCGTCAATTGGGCTTGCGCTTGGGTTCGACCTTGGAACTCCTTCCGAAACCCTGATTCGCGAATCCAGAAAAAGACTCCACCACCCGATTCCGCCGAAGATAGTTCCCGCTCCGCCTGTCCTAGAGAACGTGGTAGCAGGCAGCGGCCTCGACCTTTGCCAGATTGCGGTGCCGCAGTGGAGCGAGCATGATGCCGGCCGCTACATCGGCACGTGGCATATCAATGTCACTAGGGATCCTGAGACCGGTTTGCGCAACGCTGGCTGTTACAGAATGCAAATCCTTGGGCCCAGGCAGGCTACCATCAGCGCATCCGCCGGGAGCGATCTGATGCTGCACCTCGCCAAGGCCGAGGCGCGCGATCAGGCGCTGCCGGTCATCGTCGCGATTGGTGTCCCCGAAGTCGTCGTGATCGCGGGAGCAGCGGCGTGTCCAGCGGAGATGGATGAGTTTGCTTTGGCCGGGGCATTGCAGCAGGAACCAGTGGAGCTTGCCCGGTCTCAGGCCATCGATCTCGAATTTCCGGCAAGTTCTGAAATCGTGATTGAGGGTTTCATTCACCCTGGAGTTCGGGTTCAGGATGGCCCATACTTCGATTTCTGCGGCATCCCCAATACCAACCCTAAGGCCGCCTTGTTCGAAGCGGTTCGATTAATGTTCCGCAGTAAACCGATTTTTCGCGGCACTGCGATCGGTCGACCAGGAGCGGAAGACCACCAGTTATTTGCCTTTTTGGCGCAGCTGGATCTTGTCGATTTCCACGGTTCGCGCCTGAAGCAAAAGCTTCACAACTTTCTTTGGAAAAAGCGGCAGTTCCGCGCAGTGCAGCGTTTAGGTAGAATTGGCCCGTTGCTTCGCAGACTGCATTAAAAATGCACTGCCGCAAATGATCCCTAGGGGATGGTAACGCTGGCCATGTTGGAGGGGGCGCTGGCTACGCCGAGAGCATCGACACTCTCAACAATGTAGTCATACGTCTGGCTGGCTTGGACAGTGGTGTCCACATACGTGGTCTCGGTTACGACTGCAGGATTCAATTGCGCATAGGAAGCGCTGCCGCCCGGTGCGCGATAGATGTTATATCCTGCGACCGGATCTGGGGAGCTCTCCGGCGCATCCCAGCTCAAATTAACTTCGTCAACTTCACTAACCTCACCAGATCCGCTCAAACTAACCGTCGCGGTGCCGCCCGTCAATGCAGTGCTGACAATAATCAGCTGCCCTGTTGCCGCTCCAGCACTCGTCGGATCAAACGTCACATCAATTAAAACTGGCTGACCAATTGCCAGCGTAAGTGGGAATGTTGCTCCCGCGATTGAGAAGCCGGATCCCTGCACAGTCGCTGCGGCGACAAGAATCGGCAGCGGACCTGATGCCGTCAGCTGCACCGTCTGCGTCACCATCGTATTCAGCGGCACATTTCCGAAGGCTATGCTTGTGGCGTTGATGCTGAGCCCTGAGGTGCCGCTCACATTCAATTGCATGGAAAATTCTTCAACCACCCCGCCCGAGCTGGCAGTAAGTGTCACTGTCTGCGCCGAGCTTACCGAAGAGAAAGTGGCAATAAAGCTGGCTGACGTCGATCCCGCGGTCACGGTCACGGAAGTGGGGACTGTAACTGCCAGGTTGGAGCTCGCCAAATTCACACTGAACCCGCCGCTCGGGGCCGCGCTGTTTAGCAAAACTGAACATGCATCGGTTCCTGCCCCAGTCATCGAAACGATCGCGCAGCTCATCCCGGTCAGCACCGGCGCCGATGCAGCCGGACCGGAAACGGCATTCAATTGCAAAGCAAATGCCTCCGTTACTCCGCCCGCGTCGGCGGTCAACGTGGCTACTTGCGTCGAGTTGACCGACGCAATGTTGGCGGTGAAACTGGCGCTGGTTGATCCTGAAGCCACCGTCACGGAGGCTGGCACTGTCACCTCATTATTGTCGCTGGCCAGGCTGACCGTAATCCCTCCGCTCCCGGCCGCTCCGTTCAGTGCAATCGTGCAGCTGTCTGTTCCCGCTCCCGTAACCGAAGAATTGGCGCAGCTAAGCCCGCTTAACACCGCGGTTCCCGCCGAAGCCTGGCTAGCGGCGTCGAGTTGCAGAGCAAAGGTCTCTGCCGCGCCGCCCGCACTCGCCGTAAGGGTGGCCGTTTGTGTGATTGGAACTGCGGAGATGGTGCCCATGAAGCTGGCCGAAGTCGATCCTGAGCCCACGGTGATCGAGGCAGGTGTGGTGACCGCGGGGTCGTTGCTCGCCAAGCTCACTGCGATTCCGCCGCTTGGCGCTGCCTCATTGAGTGTCACTGTGCAGGTGTCGTAGGCAGATCCAGTCACCGTGTTGTTGTTGCAACTAAGTAAGCTCAATTGCGGTGCGGTTGCCGTTTCAGTCGCGGTTCCCGTGCCGTTCAGCCCCACCACAAGCGTGCCATTCGCCGCTGCATCGCTTGAAATTGTGAGCTGACCAGTTGCCGTTCCCATTGTTGCGGGTGAAAAGTTCACGTTCAAATTAACCGTGCGACCTGCGGATACGGTGATCGGTAGGTCGTTGGCGCCGGTGACAGAAAACGATTGCCCTGCCAGACTCACTTGCGAAACCTTCACATCCGCAGTTCCCTGATTTACCAGCGCGACGCTCGCACTGGTCGAAGTTCCCAGCGATACACTTCCAAAATTAACGTTATTGGGCGACGCCTGGAGGGACCCGGCGCTGGCATTCGCGCCAATAATCTGTCCGCCTAAGCAACCACACATCGCCAGCGGAATGCAGAATGAAATCAGAATACAAAAAGAAAACAGAAGAATTGAGCGGTCGCAGTCCAGCCTTGCGACACCCACTTGCAGGTGTGCATCGCGGAAACTTAGTGCCCGAATAAAATCCCATGCAGCCCGCGTTCTCATGGCTGCATCTGTTCGGGAAGATGAGACGTCGTGCAACTGCATTCCTTCTAAGAACCTTTCGCTGGCGTTTCTTGGTCTCCAGCCCGCTATCCGGTCTTGACTTGGTCCCCTGAGTCAGCAACAGCACATTTGGACTTATTGCCCAGGAAAAGTCAGTGCCGAAGGTCACCCAGACCCCTCCCGCTTGCACGCACAAGCGAATCCGCACGGGAGTCGCAGCGCTCATTTTCAGTGGGGGAGATTAAGTTTTCACGTCCCGGCTAACATCGTCAAGGACGAACCCGGCGGGCTGTGGAGAACTCAGTGGAGCGAGTGCAATCTGATTTTCACGGCCTCTCGGATTTACGGCGGATGTTTTGGGTTGAAGGCCTCGATTCAAGTTACATGAGCCATTCTGAATCCATCCTTGTAGACCTGAGTTACAACTTCAGTTGTAATCGCGGTTGTCGTTCTGGATTCCACGTCTAGATTGCTGAAAAACTAAAAACTGCCTTTAACGGCGCAGGGAATCGCTCCCGAGCCCAGTGTTAGCCGCCCAAAAGACCGAGAATGATCTTGATCTTGCCCAAGCACCATCGCCGCTTGACAGCTTCGCCAAGCCAGTGGCGGCTCACGGAAACAAGTCATTCCCTGGTTCGAAACACTTGCGTGCGATCGAAGCAGATAAATATCCCCAACTCTGATCGCAGATTTAGTTCCTTGCTTGATATTGATACTGACTTTTTGTCGGCAATTCGCCTGCCAAATCAGCGCCACACCCTGTGGATTTCTTCCACTGTTCAATTGGCTGACGTTGTAGTCAATTAGGGCGGGAAAAGTCGAGAACGAGGCGCGGAGATAGCCTCGCTTGCGCGTGTAAGTTATTCCTAGATGGGTATAAATTTCCCTGTGGAAAAATCGATTTTGCAGTTTTGCCCCTGGTTAAGCCGGCCTCGTTTAAGGCAGCAATACCAGCGCCGCTCCGGCCGATTGCCTGAATGATTGGGGCGATGAAGATTCCGAATTTCAGTGGCTTGAGGGCCTATGGAATAGTTACGCTGGCCATGTTGGATGGGGCGCTGTCTACACCAAGGGCATCGACACTCTCGACAATGTAGTCATACGTCTGAGTGGCTTGCACGGTGGTGTCCACGTAGGTGGTCTGCGTCGTGGAAATAGTCGACGGATTCAGCTGCTGGTAGCTCGCGCCACCACTGGGCGACCGATAAACGTTATAGCCGGCCACAGGGTCGGGAGAACTGCTCGGCGCATCCCAGCTTAGATTCACCTCAACGGATTCGCCCGTGCCGCTCATCGGAATCGTTGCTGTCGGGTTTGTCGAGGAATTACTGGTGATGGTAAGTGAGCCGTTCACGAGTCCGAGCAGAGCTGCTGTCGGATTAAACTCCACGCTGAGTGTGACGGTCTGAGTGGGATTAAGGGTAAGCGGGAACGTGGCGCCGGACAGGGAGAATCCCGTGCCGCTCACTGTGGCGGAGTTGACGACTACGGGGGCCGTGCCTGTTGAGGATAGAGTCACCGACTGCGTTGCCGGAGAACTAATCAGGACGTCGCCGAAAGAAATGCTCGTCGCATTGATACTCAGCGTTGGTACGCCTGCTCCCAGCTGCAGCGCGAAGGTTTCGGCCACGCTGCTGGCGCTGGCGGTCAGCGTGACGCTCACGCCGGTACTAACTGCAGAAATCGTGGCCGTGAAGCTTGCTGTGGTGGCTCCGGCGGCAACCGTCACTGAAGCTGGCACGGTCACGGCCGCATTATTGCTGGCCAGGCCGACGACGAATCCGCCGCTGCCCGCTGCGCCGTTCAGCGTCACGGTACAAGTGTCGGTTCCGGCGCCGGTCATTGACCCGGACGTGCAACTGAACGCGTTCAGCGCGACTACGCCGTTGCCGCTCAGGCTGATGACGGTCGATGTTCCGCTGGAGGAGTTGCTGGTCAAGGTCAACGAGCCCGTTGCCGCGCCACCTGCGGTGGGATCGAACTGTACAGTCAGAGTCGCGGTCTGATTGGGATTCAAAGTCAGCGGGAATGTCGCTCCCGAAACTGTGAATCCAGTTCCAGCCACGCTGGCTGCACTCACCGTCACTGCCGCAGTACCGGTAGATGTCAGGGTTAAGGTCTGCGTCGCAGGCGTATTCACGTTGACGCTGCCAAACCCGATGCTGCCGGCGCTCACCTGAAGCGTTGCCGTTCCGGATCCCAATTGCAGTGCGAAAGTTTTTGCGACGCTGCTGGCGCTGGCGGTCAGCGTGACGCTCACGCCGGTACTAACTGCAGAAACCGTGGCCGTGAAGCTGGCCGTCGTGGCTCCGGCGGCAACTGTCACTGAAGCTGGCACGGTCACGGCCGCATTATTGCTGGCCAGGCCGACGACGAATCCGCCGCTGCCCGCTGCGCCGTTCAGCGTCACGGTACAAGTGTCAGTTCCAGCTCCGGTCATTGAACCGGACGTGCAACTGAACGCGTTCAGCGCGACTACGCCGTTGCCGCTCAGGCTGACCACGGTCGATGTTCCGCTGGAGGAGTTGCTGGTCAAGGTCAACGAGCCCGTTGCCGCGCCACCTGCGATGGGATCGAACTGTACAGTCAGAGTCGCGGTCTGATTGGGATTTAGCGTCAGAGGAAATGTCGCTCCCGAAACCGTGAATCCAGTTCCAGCCACGCTGGCTGCACTCACCGTCACTGCCGCAGTACCGGTAGATGTCAGGGTTAAGGTCTGCGTCGCAGGCGTATTCACGTTGACGCTGCCAAACCCGATGCTGCCGGCGCTCACCTGAAGCGTTGCCGTTCCGGATCCCAATTGCAGTGCGAAAGTTTTTGCCACGCTGCTGGCGCTGGCGGTCAGCGTGACGCTCACGCCGGTACTAACTGCAGAAACCGTGGCCGTGAAGCTGGCCGTCGTGGCTCCGGCGGCAACTGTCACTGAAGCTGGCACGGTCACGGCCGCATTATTGCTGGCCAGGCCGACGACGAATCCGCCGCTGCCCGCTGCGCCGTTCAGCGTCACGGTACAAGTGTCAGTTCCAGCTCCGGTGAACGATCCGCTGCTGCAATTCAACCCGCTCAATACTGGCAGACCGGTGCCGCTCAAACTGATCAAGGTCGAAGACCCGCTCGCCGAGTTGCTCGTCAAAGTCAGCTGCCCCGTAGCTGCCCCTGCTGTAGCCGGGTCGAATTGCACAGTCAGTGTCGCGGTCTGATTGGGATTCAAAGTCAGCGGGAATGTCGCTCCCGAAACCGTGAATCCGGTTCCAGCCACACTCGCTGCGCTAACCGTCACGGCCGAAGTTCCAGTCGAGGATAGGGTCAACGTCTGGGTCGTCGCTGTATTCACATTGACATTGCCAAACGACAGACTGGATGAGCTGACTGCAAGCGAAATTGAAGCTGCGTCCAACTGCACTCCGGCCGACGCGGAGATGCCCGTCGCGCTGGCTGAAACGGTGACGGCTTGCGCCACGTTTACGGCTGAGACAGTTGCTGAAAAGCTCCCGCTCGTAGAGCCGGCGGCCAGTGACATTGAAGCTGGCACCACGAACGAAGAATCATTGCTCGTCAGGTTTACATTTAGTCCACCGGTCGGCACAGCCAGGTTGGTCGTGACTGTGCAATTGTCGGTGCCCGCTCCTGTCATGGTATTGGAAGCGCAGCTTAGCTTCGTGAGCCTTGGCACCCCGCGCCCTTGCAGCCCGATCCGCCACGAAGCTCCGGTGGTTGCGTTGCTGGTGATGGACAGATCACCTGTTGCCGACCCTGTCGTCGTGGGATCGAATTGCAATGTGACGGTTGCGGTTTGATTTGGATTCAGGGTCAAGGGGAACGTGACGCCGGAAGCAGCGAAGCCGGTTCCTGACACCGATGCCGCGCTCACCGTCACGGCTGAGCTCCCCGTTGCCGACAGAACCACGGTCTGTGTGGCCGGGATGCTCGCAACCACGTCACCGAAGTCGATGCTGGTGGTGCTTGCGCTCAGAGTCGACGTTCCCAGGTTCAGTTGCATGGCAACGCTCTGGGTCGCACCCCCCGCGCTGGCCGTCACCGTCGCCGTCTCTGCCGAATTCACCGGCGAAATGCTCGCCGTAAAGCCGGCACTGGATGCGCCCGCGGGTACGATGATCGAAGCGGGTACGCTGACCAGCGAGTTGTTGCTCAACAGCGTCACTGCGAATCCGCCACTCGCTGCCGCTGCGTTCAATGTCACAGTGCAGCTGTCCGTTCCAGATCCGGTGATGGAAAGGTTTGCGCAACTCAGCCCGGTCAATATCGGAACTCCCGTGCCGCTCACCCCGATCAACATCGAGCTGCCGCCTGCGGAGTTGCTCGTCACGGAGAGCTGCCCGCTTGCCGTCCCCGCCGCCGCCGGATCGAACTGCACGGTTACTGACGTCGATTGCCCCGGAGCCAGTGTCGCCGGCAGGCCTCCGCCGGAAATCGAGAATCCGGCGCCCGAGATCGCCGCCGCGCTTACCGTCACCGGCATGGTTCCCGTCGAGGACAGAACCAGAGAATTTGTCATCGGCGAGTTCACCGGGACGTTTCCAAACGTCACGCTCGGTGCGCTCACCGCCAAAACAGCTGTCGCTGCGTTCAATTCGACTGCGAAACTTTCAGCCACGCCGCCTGTGCTGGCCGTCAACGTTGCGGCTTGCGTGGTCGTAACCGCGGATGCGGCTGCGGAAAAGTCCGCGCTGTTTGCTCCCGCCGGAACGGTCACGGATGCGGGCACTACCACCGCGCTGTCATTGCTCGTCAAGCTAATCGCTTGGCCATTGCTCCCGGCAGCCGCATTCAGGGTTACCGTGCAGGTGTCCGCCGCGCTTCCCAGGATCGTTCCATTCAAGCAACTGAGCCCGGTGAGCATGGGCACGCCCATTCCGCTCAAAGCAACCGTGTTTGAGGTTCCGTTTGAGGCGTTACTTGAGATTGTCAGCTGGCCCGTGGCCGCGCCCGACGCTGTGGGGACGAACTGGAGTGTCAGCGTTACGCTATCCTTTGCGCCTACGGTCATCGGCATGCTTCCGCCGCCGCTCATGGTGAACGTCTGACCCGTCAAACTCAGCTCGGAGATTGAAACCGGCGCCGAACCCTGGTTTTGGACCGTAACGCTGGCATTTGCAGTCTTGCCGACCGCCACCTGGCCGAAGTTGACGCTGCTTGACGAGACGGTCAGGGTTCCTGCCGTCGAGCCCGCCGTTCTAAAAGATCCTGAACACCCGCTCAGAAAAAGGCCGCAAATAAGAGTCGGCAGCCCAATTAATCTATACTTCAAGTGGCGCATACTTTCCTCCGAACGAGCGCAAAGGAGTCATCGGCGCACGCGCGAGATTTATCGCCAAGGCATACTAAAGTAATCATTAAGGATTACTAATGTTGTTCAGTATAAGCACTTGTGTGGGTACTGATGAACGTTACTATACATTACTTTTGTGGAGATAAGTACCGTTGCGGGATTCCGACGACCGTGGTACCGGCAAGCCGATCCCATAAGGACGGTGTCGGTCGAGCGGGTCAAGTTGTGATGTAGGTCGTTCAGAATCTGAGAATTACAGCCGTCTGAACTCGGTTATGATCTGGCCGTTCGGTCGGCGGGGTGTCCCGTCCCGGCATGCCTAATGTGGTGTGACGGTTGCCACAGCCACTGTTTTTGGGAAATCTTGGATTTTCGGGAAAATCGAATCAAGAGGCTCTGCGGATCTAAAGAACCCGCTTGGCTATCGCAGCCAGCTGCATGAACGACGTACCTTCGTAAATCGCCCCGATCTTCGCGTCCCGGTAGAGCTTTTCTACGGGCGAGTCCTTTACAAATCCCGCCCCGCCCATGACCTCGACGGAGAGGCTAGCCACGCGTTCGGCCACCTGCGATGCAAAGTACTTGCACATCGCGGCTTCCTTGCGGAATTCCTGCCCTTGGTCTTTCAATCGTGCCGCGTTGTAGACCATCAACCGCGCGGCCTCGATGTCAGTGGCCATCTCCGCAAGCTGAAACTGCATGGCCTGGAACTCTGCGATCGCTTTACCAAACTGCTTGCGCTGTTTCGCATGTTTGACGGCGTGCCGCCACGCGCCTTCGGCCAGCCCAAGCATTTGCGCGCCGATGCCCACCCGCCCGCCGTTCAGCGTCCCCATCGCAATCTTGTAGCCCTGGCCAACCTCGCCGAGCACTTGCGCCTTCGCAACCGTGCAATTCTCCAGGATCAACTCGCAGGTGCTTGATGCCCGAATTCCCAGCTTGTCTTCTTTCCTGCCGACCGTGAAACCGGGCGCGTCTTTTTCAACCAGGAACGCGGTGATGCCCTTGTAGCCCGCGCTCGAATCCACTGTGGCAAAAACGATGAACAAGCCGGCTTCTTTGGCATTGCTGATCCAGAGTTTGCGCCCGGTCAACGCATATCCGCCATCGCGCTTCTCGGCGCGTGTCTGCAACGCGAATGCATCCGACCCCGAGCCAGCTTCGCTCAGAGCATAGGCGCCCACGGTATCCGCCGCCAGTCGTCGCAGGTACTTTATCTTCTGCTCGGCGGTGCCCCACGTGAGGATCGCACTCGCCACCAGCGTGTTCTGCACATCCACAACCAGCGCCACTGCCGGATCGACAGCCGAAAGCATCTCCACGGCCAGCACGGAATCGAAAAACGATCCGGCGCTTCCGCCAAACTCCTCCGGAATCTCGATCCCCATCAGGCCGAGCTCGAAAAGCCTGCGCAAAACCGCCGCATCCAGTTGCTGATCTTCATCCATGCGGCGCACCAGAGGCGCAACCTCGTCCTCGGCAAATTGCCGCACGGTATCGCGGAAAAGCGTCTCCTCCTCGCTCAACTGCGTGAGGGGCGCACCTGATGTCGTTGAATTCATCGCCGGCTGCCTCCGTAGTTCCGTTACGACGGATGCTCTTTTGAATGATATGCTGCGCTCGGGACCGGTACGACCAAGCTTGGGGTTCAGTTTGAAAGGTACACGCTTTACAGGCTGCGGAATTACTGCTTCGGTAAGGCACGACGTGTCAGGGCACGACTTTGGTCGTGCCGATCAATGCCCAAAATATTCCGGGGCTTTAGCCCCCGAGGGAAGTTCTCTCAAATTGACCCACCGCCCGATCAGGCCCATTCAATGCAGATAAGGAACCATGTTTTCCTTGTGACCGGCGGTGCATCGGGGCTCGGCGCAGCCACCGCGCGGTTGCTCGCTGCCGAAGGCGCTTTTGTCGTCGTCGCCGACACCAATCGCGAAGCCGGCGAAGCCCTGGCTGCCGAGATCGGCGCAGCCGCCCGCTTCGCCCTCACTGACGTCACCAGCGAGCACGACGCCCAGGCTGCGGTCGATCTCGCGTTGAGCGCCTTTGGTCATTTGCATGGGCTCATCAACTGCGCCGGAATTGCGCCTTCAGAGCGCGTCGTCGGCCGCGACGGTCCGCACCGTCTCGAGTCGTTTTCCCGCGCCGTGAGCATCAACCTGATCGGAACCTTCAACATGATTCGCCTCGCGGCCACCGTGATCGCTAAACAAGACCCCGGTCCGGATGGCGAGCGCGGCGTCATCGTCAACTCGGCTTCCATCGCCGCCTATGACGGCCAAATCGGCCAGGCGGCCTACGCAGCTTCAAAGGGCGGCGTCGTCGCCCTCACGCTGCCCGTTGCTCGCGAGCTGGCCCGCTTCGGCATTCGGGTAGTCACCATTGCGCCTGGAGTCTTCGCCACACCGATGGTCGCCGGATTTTCGCCCGAAGTGCAGGATGCGCTCGGCAAGAGCATTCCGTTTCCCGCGCGCCTTGGCCAACCCCAGGAGTTCGCCGCGCTCGTCAAACATATCTGCGAAAACACCATGCTCAACGGCGAAACCATCCGCCTTGACGGAGCGCTGCGCATGGCGCCGCGCTAGCGGTCGAAGGAGCTCGAATGCCCATCTCCGATCCCATCGTGATTGTCGGCTCCGCGCGCACGCCCATCGGCGCGTTCCAGGGCGATCTCAAAGACCTCACCGCTCCCCAACTTGGCGCAGGCGCCATCCGCGCCGCAATCGAGCGCGCTGTAATTCCTCCCGACTCGGTCGACGAAGTGCTCATGGGCTGCGTGCTCACTGCGGGTCTCGGCCAGGCCCCTGCCCGTCAGGCTGCGCTCGGCGCCGGACTGCCTGCCTCCACCGGTGCAGTCACCATCAACAAGATGTGCGGCTCCGGCATGAAAGCCGTCATGCTGGCGCACGATCTCATCCGTGCTGGCAGCGCAAAAATCATCGTCGCCGGGGGCATGGAGAGCATGAGCAATGCTCCCTACCTTCTCGACCGCGCGCGTTCCGGCTACCGCATGGGCCACGGCCGCGTCCTCGATCACATGTTTCTCGATGGACTCGAAGACGCCTACGACAAAGGCCGCTTGATGGGCACTTACGCTGAAGACTGCGCTCAGAGCTACGCCTTTTCCCGTCAAGATCAGGACGAATTCGCGCGCGAGTCCCTCACCCGCGCGCAAAAAGCAGCCGCCGACGGCAGCTTCTCCGCGGAGATCGTTCCCCTCACCGTTACAGCGGGCAAGACCCAACGAGTCGTCGCCCACGACGAGCTCCCGCTCAAAGCCACTCCCGAAAAAATCCCTTACCTCAAGCCGGCTTTTCGCGATGGCGGCACAGTCACTGCGGCAAACTCCAGCGCCATCTCCGACGGTGCGGCCGCCCTTGTCCTCATGCGGCGCTCCGAAGCCGACCGTCTCGGCCTCAAGCCGCTCGCCGCGATCGTCGCCCACTCCACCTTCGCGAATACGCCCGCGCTTTTTCCCACCGCTCCCATCGGCGCTATTCGGCGCGTGCTCGAACTTACTGGCTGGTCTCTTCCGAATATCGACTTATTCGAAATCAATGAAGCCTTCGCCGTAGTCGCCATGGCGGCCATGCGCGATCTGGGCCTCCCTCACGAGAAGGTCAATGTCCACGGCGGCGCATGTGCCCTCGGCCATCCCATCGGCGCATCTGGCGCGCGCATCCTCGTCACGCTGCTCGCCGCCCTCGCGCAACGCAATCTCCGCCACGGCGTCGCCGCGCTCTGCATTGGCGGCGGAGAAGCAACCGCCGTCGCCATTGAGCGGCTCGGCTGACGCCGCTTCCGCCCGGCGATTTTTGCCTCAAATCGGGTGGACGAGGATTAAGGTTTACCAATCGATTTCGTAGAACGCATACCAGTTTGCTTTCAAAGGCCTAAACACATATGCGTAATGCTTGTTCGGGTCCCTGCGGGCTTCGCTGTCGAGGTCGTTTTGTGGCGAATTTGAAGTCGGTGTGAGTGGTGTAGTCGAAAAAACATATCCTGCGCTGGAACCGCCCGTGCACAGCCCTTTCGCGCGAGTGATAAAGAATATCGAGCCTGGAAAATCCTCGGTCCGTACTATACCTTCCAACAAGGAAAGTTGCTTAAACGCCGACCGATATTCGTCCCAGCGAGCTTCACTGAAACCGATATTTTCGCGCGGCCACGTGGCCTCGGTGTCAAGCAACGTGAAGTCCGAAGCTATTCGCATCAGATGAACGTCTTGCGCCGCCATCGCTCGCAGGTTCTCTAGTTCTTCTGCCTCTCGCGAGAAATTGCCTTGCAGTTCAGGGTTGTCAAGGCTTCTTACGTCTTCGTTGGTGGGCTCGGATGACCGTGACAGAGCAAGGAGCGACTTCTCATCCAACCCTGCAGCACTACCAGTAGCGCCGAAGTTGAAAAGTGTGAAGTCGCGGTATTGAAATCCTTGCTGCTTATAGTCCCATTGTCCGTACTTCCTCCATTTCTCATACAAGGCTGGCGGAATTGGAAAAGAAAGCCATCGGGGAACAATCGACGTATCAGAGGAGTTGGACTGACTGGATGTCGCAACGCTGGGGGATTGTGTCCACGCCAGCAAGGGCAGGGTAGAGAATATGGCAAATGCATGAAGGGTTCGCAGCGGACCCATACCCAGAATCATATCGGCAGCGTTTGGTCGGTGGTGCACGAATTTCAATTTTTGACTTGTAACGGATCCTGAAAACGGCGCCCTACGCCCCCGCCAGCGCGGCTTCGCCCATGCCGCCATGCGCTTCCGGCTCCGCCTCCGCAGCCGCATCCGCTTCGAGCGGCACATGGGCCAGCTCCCATGCCGCGCGGTCCTTGAGCAGCCGCGCCACAAACGCGGTGTGCATCGCGTGCCCGGCCCGCACAGCCACCACATGTCCCTCGATCCGTCTTCCAGCCAGCGCCAAATCGCCGATAAGATCCAGCACTTTGTGCCGCACATACTCGTCGGGGAAGCGAAGCGGCCCATTCTCCGGCCCGGTTGTCCCCAGAATGATCGCGTTCTCCGGGCTGGCGCCGCGAATCAGCCCCATATCGCGCAGCTTTCGCTCGTCCGCCTTGTACCCAAAGGTTCGTGCCGGAGCAATCTCGCTCCCGTAGGTCTCCGCGGCCAGATCGATGCATGTTCTCTGCTGGCCGATCGGCGCAGGAAAATCAATGGTGTAGCTGATGCGGTAGCCCTGGCCGGGATACACGCCAATAAACTTCTCGCCCTCGCGGACCTCAATCGGCTGCAGCACGCGCAGCGTCTCGCGCTTGCGCCGCTGCTCGCGGATTCCTACTTGTCCGAACGCCTCAACGTAGGGCAGGGCGCTTCCATCCAGAATGGGCAGCTCCAGATTGTCCAGTTCCACAATCACGTTGTCGATGCCCATGCCGATCAACGCCGACAGCAGGTGTTCCGTAGTCGAAATCAATACGCCCTGCCGCATCAGGCTGGTTGCGTAGCTCACTTTGGCCACGTTGCGGCCGGTCGCGGGAATCTCAAAGTTGTCGAGGTCCGTGCGCCGGAAAACAATCCCCGAACCCGCCGCCGCCGGCAGCAGCTGCATGGTCACAGGAGCGCCGGAGTGCAGGCCCACGCCTGAAAACTCAAGCGGCGCGATAATTGTCCGTTCGTGGTGAAAGTTCTGGGACAACGCGTTCCCCTTGGGGGTTAGTAAGCAAAATCAAAAAAGGCAGATCAAGACAGCAGCCCGAAAGCCTTATCCGTCTATAGGGTAGACGAAATGCCGAAAACCTGTTGTGTGGTAATTTTGCCACACCGTGATCGAGGAACCAACCGAGTTTCTATTCCTTCTCCTTTGAAACTGCCCCAGGAAACAGCCCGGGAAAACGGCCCAACCCCTTATCCGCCAATGGCTAACGACCGCGCTAAAAAGCCAGGCATCATCGCGCCAACTTCACAGGTCGTACAATCGCGAAGATGGCCGCAGCCTTCGATCTACCCATTCAGATGCGCGCTCTTCTCGCCGGCGCCCGCCGAAAGCAGCCCGGCCTCATCGCCCTCACCCGGCAGCTTGTTCTCGCCGAATCTCCTTCCGACGTGAAATCCGCCGTTGATGCCTGCATCACACTCGCCGCCGCTCATGCCCGCATGCTCGGCGGGCGCGTCAAGCTTCATCGCCAGCGTGAGCTCGGAAATGTACTCGAAGCCCGCTTCGGCCCACGATCCGCGACCTCGCTCAACCGCACCAAACCCATCCTCCTTCTCGGGCACCTGGACACGGTTTGGCCCATGGGCACCCTCCAGTCCATGCCCTGCCGGGTCAGCCCCGGCGGTGCCAGTAACGACCGCCTTTGGGGCCCCGGCGTCCTCGATATGAAGGCCGGTGCAGCCATGGCCTTCACCGCCCTTGAAATGCTGGCTGAAGCCGGCCTGCTCGCTCGTGAAATCATCCTGCTCCTCACGAGCGATGAAGAGATCGGCAGCCAGGCCGGACGCCCCATCGTTGAAACCCTCGCCAAACAATGTTCCGCGGTATACGTTCTGGAGCCCTCGCAGGGCGAGGCCTACAAAACCGCGCGCAAAGGGGTGGGCAACTGGCGCATTGAGGTCGAGGGAATCGCGGCTCACGCCGGCGTCGACTTCGAGAAAGGCGCCAACGCCATCCGCGAGCTGGCCCGCGCCATCGAAACCGTCAGCGCCTTCACCGACCTCAAGCGCGGCCTCACGGTGAGTGTTGGCGTGGCCGGCGGCGGAACAAAAAGCAACGTCATTCCGGCTCACGCCTGGGCCGATGTCGATGCCCGCATTGCTCGCGCTGCGGACGGACCGCGCATCGAGCGCAAATTCTCCGCTCTCAAAGCGCACGACCCGCGTTGCCGGCTCACCGTCTCCGGCGGCATCAACCGTCCGCCCATGGAGCGCAGCCGGGGAACCGTTCGCCTCTTCCGCGAGGCTCAGTTGCTGGCTCGCGAGCTTGGCATTGCGCTCAGTGAAGCCTCCACCGGCGGCGGCTCCGACGGCAATTTTACTGCCGCTCTCGGTATCCCCACGCTCGACGGGATGGGCGCGGTTGGCGAAGGCGCGCACGCCCGCCACGAGTCGGTCTTTATCGAGCACCTTGCTCCACGCACCGCACTCCTCGCCGCCATGTTGATGAAGTGACGCGCGCTGCTGGCTTCAGTTCGGAAGAACGCGCTTCGCGCCGGGCCTGATAAACTCGCATGGGTAATTCAGTCGGAGATATTTCCAGCCATGAATCGTTTTGTCCCTGTCCTCTTCCTCGCGGCAAGTGCGTCCGCCGCATTCGCCCAAACCCCCGCTCCAAAACCCGCCACGCCCGCCAAGCCTGCTTCATCTGCCGCGAAGCCGGCCGCCAAGGCTGCCCCCGCAGCCTCGCCTGAGCCTTGGATTAAGCTGCCTCCGGGCGTGCCTCGCGTCGCGCATCTCCCGGTCAAAATGTCCTTCGCGCTGCGCTATGAAGAGATCAAGGTCGGCACTGGCGCTTTGGGTGAGTCCGGCAAGCTCTGGCACCTCAAATACACCGGCTGGCGTGCGTCGGACGGCATCAAGTTCGACTCCTGGGACGATCACAAGCAGCCTGAAATCGGCCCCGATGGCAAGCCGAAGCTCGGTCCCGACGGAAAACCCGTGATGAAGGAGCCGGAGCCCATCGCAATTCCACAGGGCATGGGCCGCGTCATTCCCGGCTTCGACTACGGCCTTGAAGGCATGAAGATCGGAGGCAAGCGCCGCATCTTCATCCCCTGGCAAATGGCTTATGGGACGCGCAACATTCCCGACAGTCCAATCCACCCCGGCATTCCTGCCAAGTCAGATCTCATCTTCGACGTTGAGTTGGTTGACGTCACCGAAATGCCTGCGCCGCCGCATCCCATGATGCCGCCCAATCGGCCCATGCCGCAGATGCCACCGCATCCCGGCGCCGGTGCTCCGCCTCCTGCCGGCAGCGGTGCTCAGCCCAACTCCGCGCCAGCGCCCAAACCGGCTCCGCCTGCTTCGCAATCCGCGCCGCCAACGAGCGCGCCGACTCAGCCGTCAACTCCGCCTCAGTCGCAGCAAAAGTAATCCACTCCCGCTCTCCCCGCGCCCGCTGCGGGGAGGGTGGAATTCCACAAACCTCGACAAACGAGGCCCAGGAAAAAACATGAATCGCAGAGAATTGTTTGCCGCGCTGGCCGCAACTGCTGTTGCCGGCGATGCGCTGGCGCTTGCTCAGAATGGCCCCGGCTCAGCTCCCGCCGCCGCGCCCGGCACATCACCCGCGCCAGCGGTCGTGATGGGATCGAAAGTCTTCGACTGGAACGCGATGGTCGCGAAACCGAACGCCACCGGTTCGGTGCGGACAGTTTGTTCCGCGCCGACGGCTACGCTCGAGAACCTCGAGATTCACATTTCGACATTGAACCCTGGGCTGAGCTCGCATAAGCCGCACAAGCACCCCAACGAGGAACTGATCATCATTCGCACCGGAACCGTCGAGACGCTCTCAAATGGTCAGTGGATTCGAGTCGGGCCCGGAAGCGTGATCTTCAACGGCTCGAACCAGGTGCATTGCTTCAGGAATGTGGGCGCCGAGCCTGCGGTCTATCATGTCGTCAACTTCAAAACCGCCGCGACGCCGCGTGGGAAGACGGAGTTTGTCGATATCAGCCAGTAGCTGGTCGCCAGTAGCCGATGGGTAGCGCTGCATCACGGATGCGGTCTGGTTGCGGTGTCCATTGAGACTGGTGAGCGCGGCTGCGTAATCGGCTCGCCCGCAATGTTCAGCTTTACCCGATACACGCTGGAGCTCGCGCAAATATAAAGCGTCTTGCGATCCGCCCCGCCCCACGCCACGTTGGCCACACGCTCAGGAATCAGCAGCGTCGCCAACCGCTTGCCTTCGGGCGACAGAATCACCACCCCGCCAGGGCCGGCGCTGTAAATGTTCCCCTCAATATCCACCTTCATGCCGTCAGGCCCGCCAGGGCGTGGATCACTGGTTCCGTCATAAAGCAGCGTCGGGTCTGCAAGCGTGCCATCAGGCAGCACGCGGTAGCGCATCCAGATTTTCTTTGGCTCTGTCGAGTCCACGTAAAGATATTTTTCGCCGGGAGAGAAAGCGATGCCGTTGGGTCGCGGCAGATCGGTGATCAGCTGCTGTAACGCATCGTTCGCGGGCGGCGCGCCCGGCTTTTGGGTGAGGGCATGCGGAATTCGGTAGACGCCGTTGACCTGGAGCTCTTTCTCGGGATCAGAATCGTTCTGCTTGCGCAGCCCATAGGGCGGATCGGTGAAGTAGACCGAACCGTCCGACCGATAGACCAGATCGTTCGGGCTATTCAGGCGATGTCCCTGGTAGCGATCGGCAAGCACGGTCTGCGTCGACTCGGGGTTGAGCGATTTGAAGCGGAAAATGTCGCGCTGGGCATGCCCGGCCACGGTCAGGCGTCCGAGCGCGTCGAGCGTCATGCCATTCGACCCCGGCTCGCGCCCGCCGTAGGGAGTGGAGCCTTTGTAGCCGCTGGGCTGCAAAAAGATGCTGACGCCCTCGCCGGGGGTCCAGCGACGAATCGAGTTCGACGGAATGTCGGCAAAGAACAGGCTGCCGTTGACCCATACGGGGCCCTCAACCCATGTGAAACCCGTGGCCACGCGTTCCAGCTTGGCGTCGGCGGGGACGATGCGATCGCTCGCAGCGGCATCCTGCCGGTCAACGTTGAGGGGCGTAACAACTGGCGCAGCTGCCGAACCGGGTTGCGCGAAAGCGGGAACGGCGGCGAGAGAAAACCAAAATGCCGTGGAGACTGCAACCACCAAAATGCCTGATTGATTTGTCGAGATCGTTTTCATGCGGTCCTCACCCAGCCCATTCATCTTTCTCTTGGGGGCGGGGGCGTGTCAAGATGGCCGTAAGAGCATAAAATACAAGTTGCCATGGGCAAGATCGAACACAAATCGTTTGAAGTCGCATGCCCCGATTGCGGAGCGATGCTGAAGATCGACGCGGAAACCGGAGTGCTGGTCAGCCACACTTCAGCGCCACGCAAGCGTATGTTCGAGGACCTGGAGACGGCAGCCAAAGCCATGCGCGAGCACGGCGAGCGCACCGAGTCGATCTTCAGGCAGAGTGTCGACGCCGAAAAGAACAAGGATGATTTGATGGAAAAGAAATTTCTCGAGGCCATGCGCAAGGCCAAGGACGCGCCGGAAGGGAAGCCGCTGCGCGAGATCGACCTCGACTAGTCGGCATCGGCCGGATCGGCCAGACTCTTACTGACCCGGATTCGATCGCTTTCTATCGCACAGCCTCGTTCCGGCGCAGTCAATTTTTTCGGCTGGGAAGCGCGAGAAAACTCGCCAGCCGCAAGTTTTCGAGCGATACTTCAAATGGCATTTGAGTTTTCGAGCCTGAATCGGGTCGCGAACATCAGGAGGAGTCATGGTTGTTGTGCCGCTAACGCAGAGAGTAAGTGAGCCGGGTTGCATGGTGCGCGACGAGGAGACGAGCTCAACTCAATGGATCCGCTATGCCGCGGCCGGCACTCTTGCCGCCAGCGGCGTTCTGCTGGTCACCGGCCAGCGGCGTCTCGGCCTCGTCACAGCCCTCACCGGCACTGCCCTGGCTCTGATCGATCAGCAGGAAACGGTGCGCAAGTGCTGGGACATGCTTCCCGAATTCCTCGATGAGTTGCAGGGATTGCTTGGCAAGACGCAGACGGCCGTGGAGGATCTCTCCGCCCAAAGCGAGAAACTGCGCAAGGTTCTTCGCTAATAGTCCCGCGCTGTCCCGCTTGTCGCCCGGTTTGTGCTCTCCTGCTTTCGTTCGCTTAGGTAGCCGCGTGCGCGGAACCACGCGATCTCATCCCGTAAGGTTTCTTCGATGGGCCGGAATTCCAGGCCCAATTCCATCTTTGATTTCTTGTGGTCGAATCGCACCTCGTCCAGGCGCCGGTCGAGCAAGCGCATCGCCGCCAGGCTCAACGGTACGGGCCGGTGCGTCAGGCGGGCCCAACACTCACTGACGGCGGCAACAGCATAGAGACCGAGGCGGGGGATTTTTCGCGTCGGAAGTTCGACTCCGCCGATCGCTGCCAATGTCGCCATGTATTCAGCTGACGTGACTGCCCGGCCGGCCGCAAGATAGCGCTCGCCGCGCCGCCCCTTGTGCGCGACAAGCACCATCGCTTCGGCCACATCGCGCGCATCCACGATCGGAAATGCGCCCGGCAGGATTCCCGGGATTTTTCCGCGCAGAAAGTCGAGCACCGATTGACCGGCAGGAGTCGGAGCGGCGTCGCCAGGGCCGTGCATCCATCCCGGCAGCACCATCGCGGCCCACATGTCGTCATGCCGCTCCAGGAAGCCGAGGATCTCCCGTTCAGCGAGAATCTTGCTGCGATAGTAGGGCTCCGCGCGGCGTTCATCGCGAAGCATCGTCTCATCGATCGGCGTGGAGAGTTGGCTGTCGAGGACCGCAATTGAGCTTGCGTGGACAAAGCGGCGGACGCCGGCGCCGTATCCTGCCTCGAGCAAGTTGCGCGTGCCCTCGACGTTCACGCTGTAGAGTGCGTCCCAATGGCGGCCGCCCTTGAGGTAATCCCGAAAATAGGCAGCTGTATGAAACACGATGTCAACGCCGCAGAGCGCCGAGGCAAACGCGGCCACGTCGCGCATGTCGCCGGGAATGACGTCGACGGCAATCCCCGCGAACTGGATGGGAACTTTGTCCAACTCACTCGGAAGCACCAGCGCGCGAACATTCCATCCGCGGCCGGCTAGCAGCCGCACCAGATTGCTGCCGAGAAGGCCGACGCCGCCAGTAACGAATGCGGTTTGAGTCATCGGGATCTGCTCCATGCCTCAAGCGAGCGGCGACTGGTAATGCAACGCTCGGTTGCGGCTTCGCACGTTTTTCTGGGGGGGGGGACGACTTGGAAAAGTTCGCGCGAGAACGCTCGCGCAATCAGTTTTTGCGCTCGATTAAATAGCGGGCAACCGCTTTCAGTCCATCCGCGCGGCTGCCATAAGGTTCCAGTGCGGCAAAAGCTTCTTCAACCAGTTGCGCGGCGTCGCGCAGGCTTTGCTCCACGCCATAGACGGCAGGCCAGGTGGCTTTTTCCGTGGCTTCGTCTTTGCCTGCTGTCTTGCCCAGCTGCGCCGAGTCCACCGTCATGTCCAGCACATCGTCGACAATCTGGAAAGCCAGTCCCGCTTTGTTGCCGAAGCGGTCAAGCCGCGCCACATCGTCGGCCGCGGCTCCCGCATACACGCCGCCCGTCACCACGCTCACGCGGATGAGTGCGCCGGTCTTGGCGCGATGAATCGCTTCCACTAATTCGGGCGTGGGCTTCAGGTGCTCGCTTTCGAGGTCCAGCACCTGGCCGCCGATCATCCCGTCAACCGTGCCCACAGCGTTCGCCACGAGGCCGACAATTTGAATCGCCGCGGCTGGCGGGCAATCGAGCCCCGCGAGCACTTCGAAGGCGCGCGTCTGCAGCGCATCGCCGGCCAGGATGGCGATGGCTTCGCCGAAGACCACGTGGCAGGTCGGTTTGCCACGGCGCAGATCGTCGTTGTCCAGCGCCGGCAGGTCGTCGTGAATCAGCGAGTAGGTGTGGAGCATCTCGAGGGCCGCGCCCAGCCGCGCGATGCCTTTGGGCAGATGGCCCGCAATGGTTACGCCGGCCTGCATGGCGAGCACCGGACGCAGACGCTTGCCGCCCGCAAAAACGGAATGGCGCATGGCGCCGTGGATTGAAACAGGAACCGTGTCTGCTGCAGGAATCAGCACCTCGAGCTCCTGATCGGTCAGATCGGCGCCTTCCTGAATCATCGACTTTACGTCCGTCGGCATTGTAATCATGTTAGACGAGAACGCCGCCAACGGAGCTGACTCAGCGAAAGACCCAGGAGCAGCAACGCGCTCAGGGCGCTCAACCAGCGTCCGGCCACATCGCCGGGCGCGGTGGTCCAGTCAAGGCCAAGGTTCACTGGGCCGGCTGCAACTGGCACTACCAATAGGCCATCGTCGCGTGATGGCAATCCGGTTAAGCGTTGCCCGTTCAGCCGAACCGCCCACGCGGGATACGTGAGCAGATCGAGAACCAGGTAGCCGGAGCGTGGAATCGTCCCGGCGATCCTTCTGTGCTCGGAGTTCGCGCCGCTGCCGCCGTCCCATTTGAACGCAGCCTGGCACGTTCCGTCATCTGGAGTCCATGCGGGGTTCACGTTCGGATCGTCCGGGTCGGGTTTGCCGAGGACGATGTCTGGATTGGTGACCAGGCAGGCCGCGGGAAGTCCCGTTGCGATGGTGCCGATGTCGGTGTTCGGCGGCTCGTACTCGTACAAGCCTTCAAATCCCGCTCCTGTGCTGTAATCCACCAGCATCGACTGGACGGTATCTTCGGGGTAGCACACCTGGAAGAATGCTTTCCCCGCGTAAATGGTCGAACCAACAAAAAGCGCCGCGCACGCTGCGAGTACGGCGATTCGGCTTTGGCGCGCCCCAGCCCTCGATGGCCAGATCGCGGCGACGAAAAAAATCGCCATGGGCGCTTCGACGGCTTCGAGCCAGCGCCATGGGTACTGCAGAAAAGGCATTTCAGGCAGCGTGTGCCAGACCGGACGCGAGATGGGGAAGAGCAGAAACAATACAACTACGGGAATCGCGGCCAGCGGAATCCACTTTTTTTCTGGTTCTGGAAGAGAGTTGCGGAAATAGCTGACAACGATTGCGGCGAGCGCGACGGCGATCATCGAGACCGCGATCCAGGAAACCTGGCGCAGGACTACGTCGTGCAAGGCAAGCAACGGATCGGCGTGGCGAGAGAAGAGCCAGTTGTTCTCGAAGTTATAACCGGGATCTTCAGTGGCCTGGCGAATGTCCACCCAATGGCGCTGCATCGTAGCAGGAACCCAGTAGATCGCGGCCAGACCCAGTCCGAGAATGGTTGCAACGGCCGCCCGAAGCAACGGCGCCCATGATTTGTTGACCACTGCCCAAAGAATCGCAACGCCAGCCAGCAAATAGCCGGCAATGACGCCAAGCGGAAGATTTGAAAGCCACGCCCCGGCCAGCGCCAGAGCCAGCGGCACGGTTGAATCAGAAAGTGCGCGGCGCGCCAGTGAAGCAGAGGGGAATCGATCGCGCAGCACGAACAGAATAATCAGCGGCAGCCAGAATCCTCCGGCGAATTCAGGAAAGGCGCAACGTTCATATCCGGTGAAGAGCGTGAAGCCCGAAAAGATCGCAACGCAGCCGGCCACCGTGGCAGGCATGTCGCCCAGCGCGTCAGAACCGAATGCTTCGAGCGCCAGCGCGCGCGTGGCCAGGCCCGTTGCGGCAAAAATGATGAACGTGAGCGCCATTGGCGCCAGGTTCCAGGGAAGCACCGCGCCAAGCGCCGCGCCCAGCATCCATGTCAGCGGCGGATAGAACACAAATCGAGGCTCGCCTGCCCCGTAGTTGGCGCTGGGCGTCCAGTGCGGATAAGGAATCCCGTGCCGCCATGCATTCAGGCAGTCGAACCAGGAAACCACGTGAACATTGAAGTCGTGGCCGCAGGAACTGCCGCGAACGAGTTGCGGAATCATGGCCACGGCCGCGGCCAACACGATCACCGCGACGCCGCTGAAGCGGGACCAGATTCCGAGTTCGTCGTTCCTCGCGGCCATCCCTATCCTCGCGCGTTTGTTCCCTTGGTCCCTTGTTCCCTGTCCTTACGGCAGCAGCTTCAGCGTGTGCGTGGTCTGCGCGGCCACCGCCGCAGGCGTAAAGGGCAGCGCAAACGTGGTTCCGTTGTACCAGTCGTTCCACTGGTCGCGGAAGTATGGGCTGAGAGCGTTGCCGCTCTCGCCCAGCACGATGTTTTCCGTCGATGCGTCCACGTTGCTCCAGTCCATGGTGAAGCGCTGCGACGGGCCGAAATCGCGGCCCACCTGCTTCACCGTCGTGGCATCGCCGCTTTGCGGTTGGCGGCCGGTGCCCGCCACGCGCGCAATGAGCGGCAAAAACGCGGCGAACGGGTGCTCGATGTCAACCACATGCCAGTTCCCGTACTCCCAGTTCGAAACATCCTGGGGCGCTTTTCCGTCACGCATTCCCTTGCGCACCGCAGCGGTCAGCAGCGCGTTCCAATCCTTGTAGCCCGAGGGGAGCCACTCCGGTTTGGCGTGCATCACAATCTCCTCTTCGGCAAATGCCGCCTCGCCCCAGTGGTAATCGCTGCTCAGCTTTCCCAGCTTTGGCTCCAGAATCATGGGCCACAGCGCAGTGCGCGTCTGCGCCACGATCGATGCCGCAGCCGAGTCGGTCGTGAGCCGGCCATCCCAGCTGCGCATCAGGTCGGCGGCCTGGCGCATGCGCACATCGCCGTTTCCATCGGAGCCGGGTGTGTGGTCAATGGCATAGGCAAAGCGATGGCCCATCTCCTGATCCACTTCGCTGTAGATGTCCGTCTGCACGGCGAGGGCGTCCGCAGGCGTCAATTTGTCGCGGCCGTCGAGCGATTTGTAGATGCGCTCGATGCGGTAGGGATCGCCCCACTCGCCCGTAATAGGGTATGGCGATTTGTCGGTCGTTACGCGTGCGTTGGCGGTGGCCAGAAATCCCGAAGGCGGGTCGACGGAGTTGGGCATCTGATCGATCGGAATGTAACCTTGCCACTCATGTGAATTGTCGCGGATGGCTGTATCTGCAATTCCCGCTGGACGCACCGGAATGCGCCCCGCAGCTTGATACGCAATGTGTCCTTGATCGTCGGCGTAGACCACGTTCTGCGTGGGCCAGCACCACTGGGCCAGCGCAGCCGAGAATTCCGCCCAGTTCGAAGCGGTGTTCATTTCATAAAGCGGAAGCGTCTTGAGCGTGGGATCGTAGAGCGTCCACTTCAGAGCCGTTGGCGGATCGCTCGCACTGAGGAGCGGATTCAGCAACGGCCCATGCGCGGTGGACTGAACATCGAGCACCACATCCTTCGCGCCGCGGACGTGAATCACTTCGCGATCGAACGAGAGCGGCTTCCAGACTGAATCCAAATCCTGATAGTTTCCCCTGCCGTCGAGCTTTTCAATGTACAAATCCTGCACGTCGCCATAGAGCGCGGTAAATCCCCATGCGACATGATCGTTGTGCCCAGCGATGATCAGCGGAAACCCGGGCAGCGTGACGCCTGCCGCATGAAAACCCGGCGCGCGCAAGTCGGCCATGTACCATGTGTCGGGCTCGCGCAAGGTCAGGTGCATATCGTTTGAGAGCAGCGGCCTGCCGCTCGCAGTGTGCGCGCCGGCGATCACCCAGTTGTTCGAGCCGGACGCGCAGCCGTCGCAATCGGGCTGTCCTAGCAGCGCAAGGAGCGCGTGCGTGCCGATGGGAGCGGCAAGAGTAGCGCCGGCGTCCCCGCCGGCTGTCGTGCGGGCGTCCTCGCCCGCTCGGCGAATGCCATCCCCTTTCGCAAAGATCGCGAAAGGATGAGGCAACGCCAGCGGCGCTGCGCGGCTCTCGGTATTCTCATCGTCGTCAGTCGTCGAGGGCGGTGGCATCGGCTGCGGCTCACTCAGGTCTACTCGGATGCCGGTGGGCGGACGATCGCGCCACGAGCCGACGGGGTAGAGATCGGCTTCGAGCGCGGGATTGTTGAGCTTCGCGGCCACGCGAGCGCGAGAAAGTTTGGTGGCGATGTGCGTGTCGAGGGTCTGCACCATGGAAAGACCCACACTGATCGAGTCCACGCCTGTCCACGGTTGCGGCCGGTAGTGGAGTATTTTGAATTCGACAGGAAGCGAGTTGAGCTGCTCGCACTGCGCGATGAGAAGATTCACCCCGCGGGCATAGTCGTCGAGGCGGCGGCGATCGTCGTCGGATAAATTGTTGTAGAAGCGCTGGGCAGTCGCGCGCATTTGAAGGACGCGTTGCACCTTGTCGTTTCGAATCAGCGCCGGCCCCATGATCTCAGCCAGTTCGCCGTTCGAGCTGCGCCGGATAGTGTCCATTTGCCAGAGGCGATCCTGTGCGGTCACGTAGCCCTGAGCAACGAACAGATCGTCCTGCGTTGCCGCATCGATGTGTGGAACGCCGTGACCATCCCTGCGAACGGTGACTGGCCCAGAAAGTCCGGCCAGCCGCACTTCGCCATCCAGTTGCGGCAGTGCGGCTTTGGCGGCGGAGTGAAGCCACAGCACTGCGGCCAACGGCGTCAGCGCCAGCAGCAACAGCAAACCGCAACAGGTCCATAAGAGAATGCGCGGCCAGCGGCGTTTGCGGCGCGGCTTAGCTGGCAGTCCAGTTATTGGGTGGGTTGAGCTCTCAGAGGCCATCCGTCTGCAACAGGATACCGCTGCGAACGGTGTCCGAAGCACCGGCTTTCACTAAAGGTCACAGCCAATGCTGCAGGCAATCCCGAGAGCCACGTATTCAAAAGGCAGAAAGACAACCAAGAACGCGACCTTGGGAGGCCAGACAATCATGTTCTTCGGAATGCTGTTAAGCCGGGCGTGGCGCCTGGGTGAGCCCTCCAAAACAAATCTAGTAGACGTTCCCACGAGGATTTCCTGGACGCGTGGCTCTTTTATCGCGTGGCGCGCTCGAGACTTGCTTTCGCGCAGCCGGATCACCTTCGCCTCGATTGTGGTGCCACCGTAGGCGTCTGCGGATTTTGAGTGATGATGTTCTTCCAGGACGTCGAGGGCAACCATGAACGTCAATGTCGAGCCGACGGTGGCGTTGGCCCATGCCTCCGGGTCAACCGGAATAAGTTCGACCTGCAGATCGAAAGGGACTGACGGGAGGCTGTTTTGCGGATCGGAGCTATCTCGGGGTTCGAAGATCCCGTCGGTGAAATCACCGATGTTCATCGAGCTTCTGTACGCGTATAACGGTCCCGCGGGAGAGCTTTCTGGGGCGGGTTCGTCGGCATGGCTGACTTGTTGCGCCACGAGCAGCGGCGACAGCACCATGCAGAGAACCGATGAGAAGAGTTTGCTGATCATAAGGTGCCTCATAGGGCCGCCGCCGGCCGATCTAGATACTCAAAAGCAGGAGGACCATCAGAATCAATGCGACGATGGCAAAGGTATTCAGAATGCCGACCGCCGAGATGGCGAAAGCTGAATCGCTGAAGCCGCTATCCGAATTGCCGAGGGGGTTAGAGCAGTCGAGGATGATGTTCGCCGGCATGCCCGGGACCAATTCCCTGACCTGAATGAACATCTGAGCACTTCGGTTTAGGAAACGGGAGCCATGAATGACTTTTTGAACGACTCCTTCGACCGGCGTCGAAGCCGGGATTAATCTGACGCCGTCGACGGTCACATCGCTATCGATGACAAAGCGGATGGTCGTTCCTGGTTTGATCTTCGAGAAAGAAGCATTGCCTGGAGAGATGATTCGGATCGCCCCATAGGGAGAAAAAGTGATTTGCGAAGGGATCGAAGCTGCGGGCGCGGGTTGGGTAGAGGCGCTTGCCGCTTGTTGCGCTACCTGTTGAGCAACGAGCAGCGGCGAAAGGAAGATACAAAGCGCGGAAGGAAGCAGTCTGCGGACCATGGGGGCTCCTATACCTGGCGATGGTATGCGGGCAGAAGCTGGGCGAGGGGCGCGATGAGGACAGTTTCGGGAGTGTCACAGTCACTAAGGGACTTGGGGATCGGCGGAGCAGGCCAGCGAGCGAGCAAGTGCGGGCGTGGACGCCCGCACGACAGCCGGCGAGCCACCCCAACGACGAGGGCCTGTCGTTGGGGACCCCGGGCGAGGACGCCGGCGCTACAAGCTGGGAACGGAGGCGGGGCGTCCTTCAGAGAGCGTGGTCTCCATGGCGCGGAGCTCGGCGAGCGACGTTTCGTCGAGAAGGCGAAAGACCATGGGGAAGCAGCGCTTCGGGAGTTCCTGCGCAGTCACAATGTCGCAGATGACGCCGGTGGTCGCTTCGAGTCCGCGTTTCCAGCCGGGATGAGTGGCGTTGCGAACGACAAGATTTTCCTGAGCCAGGCCGGCGGCCACGATCATAATGCTTGCGAGCTGTTGAAACTGCGCCCAGCGCGATGCGATGCCGACGAGATCGGAGGAGTGCTCGGGCAGGTAGCGTTGGAGCTTTGCCTGCAGGGCGGGAGTGATGGCCTGCACCTGGAGCACGGTGAGCTCGGTTCCGGCGGGGAGCAGTTTGCGAACACCCTCTGCTTTGCTGGGCAGAACAACAGGAATGGATCGTTCGAGCATTTCCGGCGAGGCGCAGTGCGCGGGCTCGCAACCTGTAACGGGCAAGGCAAGATTTTCTTCCATTTCGAGCATCACGATGCGGCGCAGTTCGGGATCGGGCTCAATGACAAGCCAGCGCGCAGGCGGCTCGAATGAAAGCCAGCGGAGAAGACGGTCGCGGAGGAGCGCGTCGGATGCGCCCATGCTTCTCGCCCGAGCGGCCAGTTCGCCGATGAGCTGGTCGACGATCAATTCGGGGGCCATTTCAGGACTGAGCGAAACGGAGCGGCGGGTGCTTGAAACAAAGACGCCGCTGCCGTGGCGGAGCTCGATCCAACCGTCCTGCTCCAATTGGCGATAGGCTGCGCTGGCGGTGTTGGGATGGATGCCGAAGCGGCGCGCGAGCTCGCGGGTGCTGGGCAGGCGCTGTCCGGGAAGCACCTCGCGGGTGAGGATGGCGAGCACAACCTGGGTGATCAATTGTTCGCGGAGAGGAACTTCGGCGTTGCGATTGAGCCAAAGGCGCATCGTACTTTCTCAATCCAACTGCTGCGCTGCCGCCGGTGCATCCGACGCTGCGGAGTTTCCTCGGCGATAGAAGCCAAGCAGGACCAAAAGCAAGAACAGAATAGCGCCAAGCACGAGCAGGCTGCCTTCCGGCCCGTCGGTGCCGCCGCTCCACAGCGGATTGCCCACTGGAGTGGCGGAGAAAAGATGGCCCTGGGCCAGCCATTCCGCTGTCGGCCGTTCCATAGAAAAAAGTTTCAGCCCAATCCCATGCCGCGTGGCAGCCAATGGCCCACCATGCGGAGCCGGTCACGAACACACTCACGCAAAAAACGAAACCGATCAAAGACGCAGCCAGGATGCCGATCCAATTCTCGCCGCTGTTCAACGTGTGATAAAAACCGAAAAAAGTTGAAGTGACCCACGCCGCCTGCCAAAAAGCACCGCGTCCGGCAGCCCTTTGGTGAAGCAAGAGGCACGGAAAAAATCCGAGCCCCGCGGTAACGTATACACCTATCGCGCCTTGGCGTCCCGTATCGAGCGCGACGTAAAGGCAGATCGCGGCCTCAGCCGCCAGCGCCCACCAGAAATTGATTCCGCGCGCGATCGTCGAGAGCGCGTAGCACCGAAACAGGCCTTCTTCAACCAAAGCCACGATGAGAAAAGCGGCCGCCCAAATCGCACCGATGCCGAGGGCTTGTGCGGCGGGCATTGCCGCCGGGGCCAGGCGCAACCAGCCGCCCCAGTCCATAGCCCCTATAAGCAGTGACAAAGCGACAAATCCGGCGACAAAACCGGAGAAAGAAGATCGCACGCGATGCGTGCCGCCCAGGTTGTAGCTGAGGATGCTGCGATCCTCAATCAGTACCATCACCAGGCCTGCGCCCGCCAGTGCAAGCAACGGAACGAATTCCCCTACCAGAACGCCGCCCGCGGAATCGGGTGGCGTGTCATGAATCAGCCCCGCCGCATAAAAGAGCGTTCCCACAACCTCGCGGAAAAGGTAGTAGAGCCCGGCGAAAAGCAGCACCGACCAGCCCGCGCGTAAACCATGCGGTCCGATGAAGAAAGAATCCAAGTCGCGGCTGGGGGGCGAATCTTCGCCGCGCGGCGCGTCTTGTGAAGTCGACGGTTCCTCAACGGCGGGCTGCGGTTCCTGCGGCATTCCTGATCCCTGGGCGCGAAGATTTTGCGACGGCTCCAATGTTACCGGTACCGCCGTGTCGCCTTCACCACCATCGAGAAAACGCCCGACTCATCGCGCGCTACCACCAGCGACACATGCCGGTTGATGGCCACTTCGGCCTGAAGCAACTGCTGGCTGGTGGTATTCACATCTGTTGCGTAGGTCAGGGTTACGTTGCGACCCAGCTGCTCCTCCACCGTGACGCGCGAGGTTGAGTTTCCGAACGCTCCGAGGTAATTGGGGTCGATTTTCACTGAGCCCGCGCCAAAAAGCTTTTGGATGCGACTCGAAACCGTGGCGTTGAGTGCGCCCCCCAGCAGCGCATCGGTTGTGGGGTTGCTGATGGCCTGTTCCTGCTGCTGCGTGTAGAGGCGCTGTTGATTGGCGGTATGTCCGAGCGCGAGCAGTGCGACCACATCCGCCTCGGGCAGTGGAGGATCGCTGCGGTACGTCACGCTGAGCTTCTGCGGCGATCCGTGCAGGCCGAGCGAGATGTCGTAATCCTCCACGTGCGCCGTGGCGCTCAGATCGATCACCGGCTCAATGCGCACTGGATTGGTAAAGCTGATGTCGCCGCGCTCCAGCTCATAACGCGTTCCGGCAATCAGAGCACTGCCCTCGGTGATGGAGACGGAGCCGAGCAGCGAGGGAGACGCCACGGTACCGCGCAGTCGCAGATTCACGTCGCCGGCCAGCTTGGCAAATGCGTTCTGAAAGTTCAATTGGGGCGAGGATTCGATGTGCACATCGAGCCGCACGTGGTTCGACGGAGCATTCGGCGGCGCAATCGATTGCACCGAGGAGCCCGCCTGGAGCGCGAGCCCGGCCAGGTCAAGGTCGGGACTGACCGCGAAACGCGTAATCATCACGTCGCCGCTGAGCAACAGATTCGATTGCGGGCCCTGCAGCTGCAGTCTCAGGTCGGCCAGCGAGCTCACGCCGGAGGGGTAGCGGATGTGCACGCTTTTTCCGGTCACGGTGAGGTCGGCGAAAATGCCGTGCTGATAGGCCAGGTAGCCCGCCACCGTTAGCTGGCCGCCGCCCGTCATGGCGGTCAAGGACTTCACTTCAAGACGGTTCTGATTGAACTCCAGTGTGCCCTGCAACTGGCTAAGTCCGTTGGGTAGGTCCTCCAATGAAAGCGAACCGTTCTGGAATTCAACTGTGCCCTGAAGCGCGGGATTCCTGAGCGGCCCATGGGCCTCCAGGTGAAAGGTAGTGTCCCCGGCTGCGGTCAGGTCGGGATCGAGCGTCTCAGCAAGTTTCAGGTTGACTGTACCGCTCGCAGCCAGATCGAGCTGCTGCTGGCCTTCGAGCGAAACGCTTCCCTCTGCGCGAAGGTCGGTGTTGTCGCCGGTCACGTGCAGGGGATCGAGGTGTACGCGTCCGTCGGCCAGCGTCGCATGTACGCTGCCGTCGCTTTGCAAATGGACGCCAGCCACGGTCATCACCAATTGACGAAGCTGCGCATCGCCGTGCAGCTGCTTCAAATCGGCAATCGGGCCATCGATCGATATCGTTCCCGCCAGCTCTGAGTCGGCGGTGAATGCATTAACGTGCGCCATGCGCAGAAGAGCGCCCACATTGAATTGCGAAAAGTCGACTCGAGCCTGCGTTTGGTAGCCGCTGGCCAGCGCCGTCTGCCCCTTAAGGTGCAGGTCGGCTCCCTGCAACTGCGTGGTCGCGTCATACTCCAGATGATGGCCGGTGGTGTGCGCGGAAACTTCGAAGGCGCCAAATCGTTGGCCGCCCAATGCGAGCGATTCCACGGTGGCGTGGGCATTCAGGATCGGATCGTCGAGCGTGCCTGACCCGTTGAGATCGACGGAAAGCTTGCCGGCCGCTTCGTAATCGTGCCGATTGATCCATCCGATATGCGCAATGTCGATTTCAGAGCCGTGCGCATTCACGTTGAAGACTTTGGAATCGAGGTCGTATCCTCCCGAGGCCGTGATCTGGCCGTCGGCTTCGCTGGCGCGGGCTGAAGTCACCGTCAGCCGGCGCCCCACAATCGCAGCCTGAACTCGAACCTGTTTGAGGGGTTCCCCGTACACAACGCCGCTGTTCATCTCCAGAGACCCTGAAGCTATGGGCGCGCGCAGCGGTCCGTCCGCGATCAACTGCGCGTCAAAAATTCCCGCCACCGGAAGGTTCGCGGTAAAAAACGGCTGCAGATCCGCGACGTCGACGTTGGCTGCGTTCACGTGGGCGTGAAGCACGGAGTTGCCGTCGTACGCCGGTTGCATGCTCGACGTCAGGCGGCTCCTGCGTGCCGCTGCGGCTCCCGATTCGCTTCCCGGGTGATCCAGAGTTGTTGTTGAGCCAGTGGAAGCGTCAAGAGTTCCAGCAAGCTCAATTTTCGAATTGCCCCGCAGCAACTCAGCGTGCTGAATCGAGATCTGGGAAGGTGAATAACTGCCTTGCGCCTGCACCGAATCAAAATCCACCTGTCGCGGCGGTGTGGAATCGCCGCTGGCGGACGGCATTTCGACGGCCAATTGCGCGGCCTTCAGTGCGCCCATGATGTGCGGTTTGATCAACGATCCGGTCCACGACCCATCAAAATCGGCGTCGCCCTTCAGGGCCACCGGCAACGCTGCGGTCCCGCTCCTGCCGTTGCGGCTCAGGCCGAGGCTGCGCAACACCGAATCGAACTCCGACAAATCGCGCGAATGGAAGTGAACGCTCAGCGAGGACGCGCTCGTCACCGGATAGGCGCCGATGGCTCCGCGCGCCACAAAATCGCTCGCTGGCATGTGCAGTTCCAGGTCGCGCAAATCCACCCCGCCGTTGCGCTGCGTATACGTTGCGTCGATCGCGCCGGTAACCGGTGCCTCGCCGCCTGGCGGCTGCTGCGGAGGGCTGAGCGCTAGCTTCGACGAGACAGCAAGCGTGCGTACGTCGCCGTTCGTCCAGGTTGCAGTTGCCGGCCCATCGGCGCGCGCGGCAAAACCCAGCCGCCGATACTGCGCCGGGCAAACGAACTCCAGAATCGTATCCAGCGAGACGCCTTTGAAGTTGGCCGTCACGTTGCCGTTCATCGGAATCGGAATCAGCGGTGGATGAACCAGCACATTGCGGGCGCGGCGCGCCCCCTCGGAATCCGCCGCGCCTATCGGCCCCGTGACCTCGTCGGGGCGGATTCGCGCGCCCGGTAGCCACGGCCCCAGCACTACCGACCCTTCGACTTGCCCGCCCTCGCGAAGCCGCGCCACGATCTGCGTGATCGACAGTTTTCCGCGATTGGCGTCGACGCGCGCATCCAGGTTGATGCCCGTCGCGTGAATGCCCGCGCCGAGATAAGAACCGCCGTCCACATGGATGGTGCCGGCGATTTGAAAAGCCGGCGAAACGCCGTTGGCCGTTAATTCGAGATGAGCGACGCCGTCCGGCGAGTCGCCGTAGCCGGTCACTGGATCGAGCATTCGCATGTCCAGATCGCCATCGATTTTTGCCTGCCAGCGAGGATGAGTGAAATCGTCCAGCATTCCCGTCGCCTTGAGCACGCGATCCTGTTCTCCGCTGCTGTGCGCCGTCAGTTCGAAACTTTGCAAAGTGGCCCGATTGCGCTCCAGATCGAGCGCCAGCCGAAACTTTCCGTGCACCGGTGAACTCGGCTTGCGCGGCGCAGTGCGATCCAGCACCAGATCTTCGGCCGCGGCATTCACGCGATAAGTCTCGGGAGTGCGGAAGGTTCCAGGCAGGTAAACCATCTGCAGCGACACATCGCGAGCTGTGAAATCCAGCGGCAGAAATCGATTTTGAGCATCGAACGAAGCCGCGCGATCGTCGAAATCGAGAACTCCTTGTTCAACCAGAATTTGCCCCACGCGTGCATCAAACAGCGTCTGCAGGCCCGACGTGCTTTGCTTTCGCGGCCCCGGTGGGCGAGGCTGATTGGTCGAGCCGTCGCGGTAAACAATCAAGTGCAATTGCGGCCCGTCTACCTCGAAATTACGCAACGAAATATGCGGCGTAAAGAAGCCGAAGATGCTCATCTGCACGCGCATCCGATCGATTTGGGCGTAGGGCGCTTCGCCCGGATCTTCCGTGCCATGAATCACCACCCCGTCGGCTTCAGCCTCCAAACGAAGCAAGTGCCAGTGGAACGACCGAATCTCCGTGCGGCCGCCAGTGAGCGTTTCAATTTGAGCAATCAGGCGCTTGCGAACCAGATTCTCGAAGTCGGCGGAGCTGGCGATGAAATACCCGGCCACCGCCGCAAGAGCGACAAAAACGGCCAACCCTGCCAGCGTAAGCGGCAAGTGGCGAAGAAAGAACCGCCGCAATCGCGTGCGTTTGCCGCGCGCCGGCGGTTCGGGTTCCGGTGGCTGAGAGATCGAAATGGGCCGTTGATCGCTCATCGCGCGGCACCTGAGTTCGCCGCCGGATTCTGATCCGTGCCGGAAGCCGCGGCCGCCGTCTCGAGCGATGGGTCCAGAACCTCAACATCGCCCTGCGCGCGCAGATTGGTCAGCCACGCGTCGAACAGCACATTCACTTGCTTCTCCAGCAGAATCTCCTGAATGCGCTGGGCAACCTCGTCCGGCGCCGGAACCGATTCGCCCGGCGCATACTGGGGTAGCAGAATGTCGTGGTAGTAACTGTCGATCTGTTGCTGCGAAATTTGAATGCCTTGCCGGAAACGCTCCTCGATGAAGCTCAGAATCTCCAGCCGGTAGCGGAGGTACGATTGCACCCGCTCCGGCGTCAGCCCATGCGCGCCAAGAAATGCTTTCCATCCCGCATCGGTCGCGCAGTTTCCGCGAACGCACGCTGGCAGCTGCTTGCGAATCTGGCCGAGGCGCGCCTCCACTTCATCCTCCGAAGGTTCGATGGACTGCATGTCCTGCTCGCGAATCTGTTGCTCGATGAGCGCCCGGCTGATGAGCTGCTCCAGCGCTCCCTGGCGGCTGAGCGTGCCTTGGCCCAGCAGATTGGGATCGAGCACCGAGAGCCGTATTTCGTCGTCCACGTCGCTGGCCAAAATGGCCTGCCTGTTGACCACTGCCACCACGTGATCCAGAACCACCGCATTCGCGTCAGCCTGTTGCACCTGAGCTTGCCCGAGGGTCGGCGCCAGCATGAGACAGAACAGTGCACACGCCGGCCATTTCGCCGCAATCCCAATGTGCCGGCCAAATTGTCGTGTTGAAGTGCGCGTTTGCATCAGAATGCCTGCCCCAGCGAGAAGAAGAAGTTAATGTGCGGCGCCTGGCCCAGGTAAGGATCGGAAGCGAAACCCGGAATCAGGGCTCCCGGAGCAGTCGGAATCGAGTAGTTGATGTTGACCGGATAGATGGGTGGATTCAGGTTATAGCTTACGTCGAACCGAATCGGCCCAACCGGGGTGTGATACCGCAAGCCCAAACCGAGGGCGTGAGAAAAGTCGTTGAAGCTGCACGGGCCCTGCTGACCGGTCGAGGTATAAGGGTCGGAGGCAGTGGGAGCGTAGCCCGCGGGATAGCCACTCGTGTTTGTTACGACTGCACTCCTGCAGGCATCGCTGTCCGGCTGCCGCACCCGCAAAAAGCTGGCCCACGCATCGCCGGCATTGGTGAACACATTCCCCATGTCGTGAAAGACAACGAAACTCAGCGTGTTGCCCACCCACGGTAATGTGGGTGGTGGCAGGCGCAACTCGGTGCTGTTGGTCAGCGCGCCCGCGCCGCCAATCTGGAAACCGGTCTCGGGATCGCGCGGCCCGGCGGCATTCTGCGAAAATCCGCGCAGCGAGGTTGCACCGCCCGCATACAGGCGTTCAGGCAGCGGAATAATCCCGTTGGTGCCGCTGCCGAAGGTGCGTATCTGTCCGTAGCGCGTGTTGCGCGCCACCACAAACCGCCCCTTGTCAAAGCTGTAGTAACTGGAATTCGAAGTGTCGATGCGATTGAATTCGGCCTCCGCGCCAAAGAAGCGGTCCGAGAGAAACTCCTGAAAGCTCAAGTAGGTGCCGCGCCGGGCGTCCATGGCCACATCGCGCGTGTCTCTGATCCACGTAAATGAAGGGCCGCCGACCCGCGTCGCGGTCGATAGCAACGAAATCTCTCCGGGGTATACCTGCAAGCTGCTCGCCGACACTTTCACGCGGCGGAAATCGATCTCGTAGATGAAGGTGTTGGCACGCGACAGCCACCCTCCCGAATGGTTGAAGTTTTCCGTCAGGCGGAAGGCGCCTTCCAGCCGCGAAGCCACGTATGTCGATACGTCTTCGCTGTTGGCGTAGCCGCCGGAAAACGTGAAGGCCAGGTTGCGGTTGCCTTCAAGATGCGGCACCTGGTACTCGATGCCGAGGCTCTGCTCCAGCAAGCCATATGTGCCGCGCAGTGAAACCGATTGATCGCGGCCGAAGAGATCGATGCGCGTAACGTCGATCAGGACGCGCGGGCTGATCCCCGTCTTGCCGTTGGGGTTGCACTTGACGCCTCCGGCAGTGGCGCCGGCACAGTTGTTTTGCGGCTGGCCGGTTTGCGCCTCGAATCCGAAACCTCCCGTGAGCGTCCATCGCCGCGCTTCCACGGCTTGCAGCAAAACCGTTTTGTGGGTCGCCGCTCCGTCTGGATTTTCGACCGCCGCATTCACCTCGTTGAACAGCGCAAAGTCATAAAGATTGCGCTGCGTGTCGGAGAGCGCCGTTTGATTCAGCGGATCGCCGGCGTGGAGCGTGATGGCCCGCGCCACGGTTTGCGGACGCGTGAATTCGAGACCCGTCAACAGCACTTGGCGAACAAAATTCTGCTCGCCCTCATTCACATGGAAGACCACGTCGAACTTGGAGGCATCGGCGGCCTCCGGCTGCTGGGTGATCGTTACTGCCACGTGGTCGAAACCGCGCCCATAGTATGCGGTCACAATGGCATCGTGATCTCCCGCCAGACTAGAGGGCGAAAGCATCTGCCCCGGCGTGGTGTTCATCAGCGCCGTCAGAGTCGCGGTCGGGATGTGGCTGTTGCCTTCAATTCCGAGCGTGCCCACGCGCAGCTGCGGCCCTTCAACAATGTGGTAGGTCACCGCGAGCGGGGCGCTTGGCGCAATGCCGGCCTGCGGCCCGTTGGGCGGCGGGTTATCGGCCACCACTGTCTCCGGTGTGCTCGTTTCCGGCGTCACCTTCACTTCGGAGAAGCCGTTGCTCTGATAGATCGCCTGGATCGCGTTCACGTCAGCCAGCACCAGCGCCTGGCTATACACTCCGTGCTTGTCCAGAATGCCGGCCGCGTGAACGTTGACCACGTTCATCAGCGTCGCAGTTGAGAAGAAATGGTTTCCGTCGATCGAGACTTTCTCCACGTGCCGGCGCGGACCCAGCTGCACCGAAAAGAGAATATCCACCCGGTCGCCCGCCTGCGACTTGAGTTGGTGATCGACCTTGGCGTCGAAGTAACCCAGGCGCTGATAGTAGTCGCGCAGCCGCCGGTTGCCTTCGTTCAGCAAGTCCTCGTCCACGCTTCCTTCCTCAAAAATGGGTACCAGATGTTTCACCTTATCCGCGTCGATTGAAGCGCCCTCCACTTCAACCTTCACGATGGGGCCGCGATTTGCGGTGAAGCGATAGTCAACGGATTTGGTGGCGTGGTTATACTCCGCCGATTCGAGTTTCACGTCGGCTTCCAGCCGGCCCTCCCGCTGATACTCGCGCAGCACCCCATCGAGTGCACGATTGCCGGTGTCGTGGTCCACGCGAGCTGCGGTGCGCAACCCGGCGTGGCGGCGGAATGCATCCAGGCTCATACCCGAATCGCCCGTGACCGTGACCTTCCCCACGCGCGCCCTCACTCCTGAGACCACGCGAAAAGCCACGTCGGCCAGCTGCTGCTCGGGGTGGGGTGTGATGGTCTGCGTGATCTTCCCTTCGAAATAACCGTTTTGCTCAAGCGAGGTGTGCATCTGGTTCACCGCGCGAAGCATTTTTGCCGGGGTCAGGCGCGTTCCGGGTTCCAGCTGCGATGCGCGCTCCAGCTGCGTGTTCATCGTTGTCCCCGTCGCGCCGTCGACGCCGACGGTGCCGATGAACGTGCGCGGAGTTCCCATGAAAGTCAGTGCCACGCCTTGGCCTTGGCGCGAGCCTTCCACTTCAATGGTGTCGTAGAGTCCGCTTGCGTAGAGCTGGCGCAGGCTCGCTTTCAGATTTTCCGCAGTCAGTGCTGTCCCAACTGCTTGAGCCAGGTGATCGGGAATCGGATTTAGCCGGTCGGCAGCAACGCCTTCGAAGGAGATGCTTTTAACCGGCAAGCCTTCAAAAGCCATCACCGGATTGTTTGCCGCATCCGCCCCTGCTGGCGCCTGGCACCGGCCGGAACTCGGCGCTGCCGCAACACAAAATAAAATCGATGCGAACAAGGCGCCGGCTACGTTGGACTTCCGGAATGTTTTGAATGCGGAATGTCCCCCAGTTCCCTGATTCAGCTCATCGACACAAGAGCCGCGCGCCGCCCCCCGCCGGGAGCCAGATCGAGCGCCGCATCTTTCTTCCGGCTTTGTTTCAAAGACCATATCTATGGTGTGCGGCAGGCTCTCACTTCCCAGCGCAAAGCGGGAGCGGCTCAGCACGCGCTCTCGAAGGGCGTTGGCTTGGGCGTTTTTTTTCCAACTCAGCCAACCTTAGATGCCTAACCTTATACTAACGAGAAAGGAAGCTGCGGCAAAAACAGTGAACTCTTGCTCCGTCGGTCTCCTGAACGGCACCAGCGGTCGCGACTTCCCAGCGAATCTCTAAGCGGTACAAACCCAGGTTTTGCGATGCCAGTTGCGGTGCGCGATCACAGAGCTGGCGCGGAATTCCCACGCGAGATGGGAAAGCCGGAACGAAAATCTCAACAATTCGGGATGGCCAATGCGAGCCCTTGCAGTCCAGCACAGGGAACCGGTTCAAAGACGAACGCTAAGGAAGTGCATGCCCAATTCTTCTTCCCCCACACATGTGCCCGGCGTCCGGCCCAACGGAGGCTCGGAACACGCCCGCACACCTTCCAAGCCAGCCAGCCCTGCCGACGCCGAAGTCTTAGCCCGCGCCCAGGCCGGCGACCATGAGGCCTTCGCGCAACTCTATTCTCTGCACAAACGGCGCATCTACTCGCTTTGCCTGCGCATGGTGGGCAATGTTGCGGAAGCCGAAGACCTCACCCAGGAAGCCTTCTTGCAGCTCCACCGCAAAATCGCCACTTTCCGCGGCGATTCCGCCTTTTCCACCTGGCTGCACCGCCTGGCCATCAATGTGGTTCTGATGCAGTTGCGCAAGAAAGGACTGGCGCTCATCTCGCTCGATGAAGCCATGGAGCCGGCGCCGGAAGAAGGCCCCAGCCGCAGCTTTGGCGCACCCGATCTCACTCTCAGCGGAGCCATCGATCGCCTCGCGCTGGAGCGGGCCGTCGCCGATCTGCCCACCGGCTATCGCCTCATCTTTATCCTTCACGATGTTGAAGGATTTGAGCATAATGAAATAGCCTCCATGCTCGATTGCTCCATCGGCAACAGCAAGTCGCAGCTGCATAAAGCGCGTCTAAAGCTGCGCGATGCGCTGCGTAGCGAGAAGCATCCGGAGGCGCGGCCATGATGGGCGATCCCGGCAAAATGAGCTGCGAAGAGTTTCAGGCGCAACTGCCGGAGTTGATCGGCACCGGGGAGGACATCTCCGGCAATCCGCATCTCCTCACGTGCGACCGCTGCCACGCTTTGCTGGCAGAGCTTGAAACCATTGCCGAAGCCGCCCGCCAGCTCTTCCCCAGCGTCGAGCCCCCTGAAGAGGTTTGGGAACAAATTGAGTCGGCTCTCAAACGCGAAGAGGGATAATCCGGCTGCGGGACGCTATTTTCGTGCGGGGCTTTGTGCCAGTGCACGGACATATCCTGGCCGCAAGCGCTGGCAAACGAATCAGGGGCTTAAGCGCCTGAGGTATTTTGGCCCCCAACCTTCCCGAGCCCCTGCGCGTCCGTATCTCCGGCCCCGTTGCTGGCTCGAGCTTGCTTTTCTTGGGTCGCTTTGCTCACGCTCGCGTGTCTTCCGCCGATAGACCCCACGGACGGGTGGGTGCCGCCCGCTTTGGTTGCCGGCCACCTCAGATTCGGCTCCCGGTAACCATTTGAAAAATCAGCGCCGAAAGACTCCAGGGCTGGGTCTTCAATTGCTGCTTCCCAGAGCGTTGGTTATTGACCCTCCTGGCGCTTCGGGAACCAGGCCAGAAGCTGGCGCGTAAGCCCAAGAGACTCTGTAACCAACGGAATGGCCGGTCGCGGCGGAAGTTGCAACTTTTGCGGGTTGTGAGCTATCTAATGAAGGAAAGTTGACACGAGGACACTCAATGCCAAATCAGCCAGTCCTGCCCCAAAATGAAGCGACCCCCCCCAACGACTCGGGAACCCGCAGAATCCCGGTCCTGCCGGTGCGCGACACCGTCCTGTTTCCCCATGCGGTGCTGCCCCTTACGGTGGGCCGCGAAAGTTCGATCCAGCTCATCGAGTCTCTCGGCGAGGAACGCGCCATTGTAGTCACGGCGCAGCTCGACCCACGGCTTGACTCTCCCAAGCCGGCTGACCTGCACACCGTCGGAACTCTCGCCACCGTGCACAAGATTGTGCGCATGCCCAACCAGAGCCGATTCGTTTTTACTGAAGGCGTCAGCCGCGTGCGCCTGAAAGGATTCGTCCAGTCAGAGCCCTACATGATCGCTGAGGTCGAGACCCTGGATGAGGTCGCGCCCTCCTCTTCGCCGGAGTTCGAAGCCCTGGTGCGCAATGTGGTCGGCCAGTTCCAGCAGATTGTTACTGAGTCGCCCACGCTTTCTGACGAACTCAGGACGATCGCCGCGAACATTGAAGAACCGGCCAAGCTGGTCGATTTTGTAGCCTCCTCTTTGCCCTTCCTCACCACCGACGACAAGCAGCTGCTGCTTGAAACGCCGGCCATCGCCGATCGCCTTGAACAGTTGAACAAGCTGCTGGCCAAGGAGATCGAAGTCCAGCAGTTGCGCACCAAGATCCAGACCGAGGTGCAAGATCAGGTCCAGCAGTCGCAGCGCGACTACTACCTCCGCGAACAGCTCAAGGCCATTCAGAAGGAACTGGGCGAGCAGGACGAAGGGCAGCGCGACATTGAGGAGTTGCGCCAGAAAATTGAAGCCGCGGGCATGCCCGAAGACGTCAAGAAAGAAGCTCTCAAAGAGCTCGGCCGCCTCCAGCGCATGTCGCCCATGGCCGCCGACTATGGACTCACGCGCAACTACATCGAGTGGCTCGCCGTTTTGCCCTGGGCCAAAAGCTCGGGCTCCAAAATCGACATCTCCAAGGCCCGCGAGATCCTCGATGAGGATCACTACGAGCTGAAAAAGGTAAAAGACAGGATTCTCGATTACCTCAGCGTGCTCGAGCTCAAGCCCGACATGAAGGGGCCGATCCTCTGCTTTGTCGGACCGCCGGGAGTAGGCAAAACCAGCCTCGGCCGCTCCATTGCGCGCGCGCTCGGACGCAAATTCCAGCGCATCTCGCTCGGCGGCATGCACGACGAGGCCGAGCTTCGCGGCCATCGCAGAACCTACATTGGCGCGCTGCCTGGGCAGATCATCCAGAGCATTCGCCGGGCTGAAACCAACGACCCGGTGATCATGCTGGATGAGGTGGACAAGCTCGGCCGCGACTTCCGCGGCGACCCCTCATCGGCGCTGCTCGAGGTCCTTGACCCGGCGCAGAACAACACGTTCCGCGACAATTACCTCGACGTGCCGTTCGATCTGTCGAAGGTGCTGTTCATTTGCACGGCCAACATGCTTGACACCGTGCCTCCGCCGCTGCAGGACCGCATGGAGATCATTCCATTGCAGGGCTATAGCGAGGAGGAGAAGGTCCACATCGCCAATCAATACCTGATTCCGCGCCAGATCAAGGAAAACGGAATCACGCCGGAGCAGATTGAGTTTCCCGAGGACTCGGTCCGCTACATCATTCGCCACTACACGCGCGAGGCCGGCGTCCGCAAGCTCGAGCAGACCATCGGCACCGTGTGCCGCAAAGAGGCGCGCCGCGTCGTCGAAGGCCACGCGGAAAAACTCGTCGTCACCCGCGACACGCTCAAGGAATTCCTTGGCGGCATCCAGGTGCGCGTCGAAACTGAGGTAGCCGAGCGCGTCAAGCGGCCCGGCGTGGCAGTCGGTCTGGCATGGACACCAGCCGGCGGCGACGTCCTCTTCATTGAAGCCAACAAGATGAAGGGGAAGGGCAGCTTCACCATGACCGGCCAAATCGGCGAAGTTATGCAGGAGTCGATGCAAGCCGCGCTCACCTGGGTACGCTCGAACGCCGCGCGTCTCGGCCTGGCAGAGGACTTTACCAAGGAGATGGACCTGCACATTCACGTCCCCGCGGGCGCCATTCCCAAGGACGGTCCCTCGGCCGGCGTCACCATGGCCACCGTGCTGGCTTCCTTGCTCACCGATACTCCGGTCCGTCCGCTTACCGCGATGACCGGTGAAATCACGCTGAGCGGCAATGTGCTTCCCGTCGGCGGCATCAAGGAGAAGTTCCTTGCCGCTCGCCGCGCCGGAGTCAACACTGTCATTCTGCCGGCGGAAAACCGCCAGAATGTCGAAGAGGATCTCACGCCCGACATGATCGAAGGCGTCAAGATTTACTACGCCAGCGAAATTGAAGACGTGCTCGAAGTGGCATTGCCGCTTTTGGCGGCGCGGCCTCAAATGCAACCTGAGGCCTTGAAGCGCGCAGCCAGCGTTGCTGCCGCCGCGGGCGCTTCGGCGTAACCTTCTTCTTTCGTGTCCCACGGCCGGCGATCTTTCGCCGGCCTTTTTTTTGGGAGAACGATCCTCGGCCACTTCAACTCCTGAATTCGGCCGAGCTTCGTCTAACGTGCAGAGCAGTATGCTTTTCATAGCCATGCGTGTACGCCTCATTGCCTTTGGCATTTTGAAGGACTGGATCAGTCCGGCCGAAATTGACCTTCCTGACGGAGCGACCGTCGGCGCGCTGCTCGAGCATCTGCACGCAACCTTGCCGCAACGCGCGCCCCTAGATGCCTTCCGCGGTATTGCTGTGGGCGTCAATGCCGAATACGCCCAGGCTGCGCACATTCTCCACGAGGGCGATGAAGTGGGCTTGCTGCCCCCCGTCTCCGGCGGGGCTCCGCATCCCTCGCATGCTTTGGAAGACGCCGCGCAGGACCCGGCAATCGTCATCGCCCTCACCCGCGAGCCAATCCCATCGGACAGAATCATCGCCGCGGCCAAGAGCGGCGAAGATGGCGCCGTTGTGGTCTTCGACGGAATTGTGCGCAACCATTCGCGCGGACGCCCCACACTTCACCTCGACTACGAGGCCTATCAAGAGATGGCGCTCAGGCAAATGCGCGAGCTCGCCTTGAAAGCGCGCGAGCGATTCGGCGTTCGCCACATATCCATCGTTCACCGCTTGGGGCGCCTCGAGATCGGCGAGACCAGCGTACTCATCGTCGTGGCCAGCGCGCATCGCTCCGCAGCCTTTGAAGCCTGCCGGTGGCTCATTGACTTGCTCAAGCAGACGGTGCCCATCTGGAAGAAAGAGACCTTTGCCGATGGCCAGGTCTGGGCGCCGGGTGAGCCCTTTCCTCAAGCGCTGGTGCTCGACACTGCGGAGGCGCCGCGTGAAAGCTGATTGGGCATCGCTGAGCCTTTGCGCGATCGTCGCGCTCGCTCCGGTCGCAGTCGGCGCGCAAGACACCACGTTCCATGTCGACGTGAAGCTCGTCAATATCTTCGTCAACGTGACCGACAAGAATGGCGCGATTGTCGGCGAGCTCACCAAAGACGATTTTGCCGTCTTCGAAGATAATCGCCCGCAGCAGATCGCGATCTTCGAGCGCAAGACCGAAATGCCGCTGAATCTCACGCTGGCCATCGATACATCGGGCAGCGTCCTCAAAGATTTGGACGAGGAGGCGGCCGCAGCCCGAAAATTCGCACACGATATTGTCCAGCCGAAGGACGCAATGAGCGTGATGGAATTTGCGACGGACGTGTCGGAGCTGACTCCGTTCACTAATAATTTGTCGCAGATCGATCGCGCTGTGCGCGGCCTTCGCTCCGATTCGGCGACAGCCCTCTACGACGCCATCGTTCTCGGTTCTCAAGGCCTGGGCAAGCAACAAGGCCGCAAGGTGCTGGTGCTGGTCTCTGACGGTGACGATACTGCCAAATCATCAACCTACGCTCAAGCGCTTGAGGCCGCGCTGCGCAACGAGGTCATGATTTATTCCCTCATTGACGTTCCCATTGCCGCCAGCGCCGGGCGCGACACAGGCGGCGAACACGCGCTCATTGCCCTGTCCGAAGAGACCGGCGGAAAGTATTTCTATGTGGGCGAGGGCGGCCTCGACAAAGCGTTCGCCAAGGTGAGCGAAGACCTGCGCACGCAGTATCTGATCGGCTACTATCCCCAAAACCAGGCGCCCGGAAGGGATTTTCACCGGGTGGTGATCACCGTTCCGCGCGCGGCGGCGGACCAGTTCAACGTGAGCAACAAATCCGGCTACTACTCCAACGCCCCGTCCAGAGACAATTGACGCGTTCGCAGCAGCAGGAGATTTCAGGCTCCTGAATGAGCCGCAAATCTCATCGGGCCTTCACAGGCTCCGGAAAAACTGCGTCGGAATCGCACGAAGTGTCAGGGCACGACTTCAGTCGTGCCGCAGAACCCCCACGTAAATTGTGGGGCTTTAGCTGTCGTGTCTCAAGAGGTTGTTGACATCGAACAGAGGTCCAGCGCGGCTGATGGGCGGCATTTGATTGAGGCTAGCATGAGGTCTGTGCCAGTTGTAGAGGTGTGTCCAGGGGGCGAGATGTTGGCGCCTGTCAGCGGAGTTTTGGTAGAGCCTGGCATAGGCCCATTCGCGGATGGCGGTTTGGATGAAGCGTTCGGCCTTGCCATTGGTTCGCGGAGTGTAGATGCGAGTACGGATATGTTTGAGTTTGAGATCGCGGCAGGCATCGCGGAAGCGGTCGGCGTAGAAGCAGGGTCCGTTGTCGGTCATGAGGCGGCGCGCCTGGATGCCGAGGCGTTGGAAGTAGGCCACAGCCTGACGGAGGAAGCTGGCCGAAGAGACGGCTTTCTCGTCCGGCATCATGGCGGTGAAGGCGATGCGGGAGTGGTCGTCGATGGCCACGTAGAGGAACTCCCATCCGGCGCCGCGAGTTTCATCGCGGGGATTGCCGGTGATGCCGTGGCCGGGCTTGACGATACGGGCCAGCTTCTTGATGTCGATGTGCAGCAGATCGCCGGGGGCGGCGTGTTCGTAGCGCACGATGGGGATTTTCGGTTCCAGCATTTTGGCCTTGTTCAACTTCAACCGGGTCAGGATACGGCTGACGGTGGCGCGGCTCAGGCCGGTGGCCTGCGCGATCCGCACGCCCGTCCAGCGTTCGCGGCGAAGCCGCTCGACGCGCTCGACCAGTTCGCCGTCAACGCTGCGGGGCGATCGATGGGGGCGCGAAGACCGGTCCCGCAAAGCAGCCGAACCGCCCTCGCGAAACCGCTTGACCCACTTGGAAGCACTCTGCCGGCTGAGCTTGTGCTCGGCTGCCGCCTCACACAAGCCCAGCCGGCCCTCCACAACGCTCTTCGCAAGTTCCTCTCGACTGAATATCGTCAGTCGAGCATGATGGTGGTAGTCCATTCGATCTCCTGAGAACGCTTTTGCTTCGCAACATCAGCTTCACAGTTCTTGATCGAATGGACAACAACCTATTGAAACTTCACATTTAGCCGCCGGGGGACCGTTTTCTTTCCCGTGGCGAATTTTTCCGCAACCTCTGAAGGGACTGACGAGAAAGACGATGGGGCAATCATTCAAGGATTTGCTCGCCTGGCAGCGATCCATCGAGCTCACAACGAGCGTCTATAGGCTGACCTCAAAGTTCCCCGACTCCGAAAAATTTGGCCTGACCAACCAAATGCGCAGAGCATCCGTATCGGTTGCGAGCAACATTGCGGAAGGGCATGGCCGCTCAACTAGGGGTGAGTATGTGCAGTCCCTCGGACATGCTCGCGGGTCCTGTTCGGAGCTTGAAACGCAAATCGTAATTGCCAAAAACCTGGGGTTTGACGCAATTCAAAACCTTCAATCAGCCGAGACCCTCTGTAACGATGTGGGCAGGCTTCTGGGCGCATTGATAAAGTCCATTCGAGCAAAGCAATCCGCGGCCCTTTAGTCCCGAGTCCCTTAGTCCCGAGTCCCGAGTCCCTCAGTCCCTTAGTCCCTCAGTCCCTCAGTCCCTTAGTCCCTCAGTCCCTTAGTCCCGAGTCCCTTAGTCCCTTAGTTCCGTCCCCCTAATCCCTGTTCCCTAATCCCCGTTCTTTGTTCTATCGTCGAAGGTGTATGGCAACCTCCGAGATTCAGGTTCCCCATCCCACCGCCGAAGCTGAAGAAATCTATCGCCGCTGGATTCGCTTCCTTGACGAAGAGTTCCTGCGCCATAGCTCCATGGAACGCCGCAGCGAGATCGTCCGCGATCAGTTGACGCAGATCTATCTCGGCCGGCCCCACGGCGGCAAACTCAATCTCACTCTCACCTCGGAACTGCCCGGCAACGTCGTCAATCTCTCTCTCGACCCGCTCAACGTCACCATGGAGGCGGAGCACTTCCCTGAAGTCGATCGTGATCGTTTCTCGCGCCGCAAGCCCCTGCTTTGGTTCTGGCAGATGTTCGACCGCTCGGCGCTGGGCCTCAATCACTGGCTGGGCTTGCGTTTTCGCTGCATGCTCGGCCGCCATATCTTTGAGCATCTCGGCTCCGGCGTCAAGATTTACCACGGCGTCGATCTCACCTATGGCTATAACCTCTCCATCGGCGACGGAGCGGTCATTCGCCAGCGCGCTCTGCTCAACGATCGCGGCGGCATCAAAATCGGCAAGAACGCCATTATCGGTTCCTACTCCCGCATTTTTTCCTTCTGGCACGACGCTGCCGACTATGAAAAAATCCGCCTCCAGCCCACCGTCATCGGCGATGGCGCCCACATCGCCAGTCACGCCATCGTCCTTGCCGGCCAGCATGTCGCCCCCGGCACCGCGATTGGCTCCTTCCCCGCCGATCCCGCCTAAGCATCCCCCGTTCGCGAGCATCGAGAATTCGCGCAGCAGGAAAATGAGGGCAGGCGAATGCATCACCTGTCCTCAATGCGCGTTATCCTTTCAGCCGCTTCGCCTCGCACACAGGCCCCACCACAGGCTCGTCAACTGACCAGGCGTACTTACCGGTCGTCTGCCGATGCGCTCGACGATTTCGATCCCCCGCTATCCGGATTTGCCGGGTCCATCGCCACAACCTCATAGCGGCGGGGTTTTTGGTCCGCGCCCGACGACATTGTAAGTATCATTTCGTTTTTCCTGATCATGAATGCGCCTTCTTTGCCCACGGGCAGGATGGTCGTGTGTTTCAGGTCCATCGGACGGATTTGATAGTCCATTTCATCGCTTCGCAGCAGGTACTGCGGGCATAGCTTTTCATTTGAGTTCACGTGCGTTATGCCAGCCGACGCCCACAGAGTGCCTAAGCCTGAGAGGCCCGTCTCCTTCGCGCCGCAAGGCACGGCCTCCATTTTTTCCAGAATCCCTCTGTCCGCCTCTTTTTTCTTGCTGTGCGCACTCAGCGGAATGGCCGTGGCCAGAGCCAGCAAAAGAACGAACCCACCTTTAATGTTCATGACGTCTCCATTTCTCTGAAGAACCCAGCCAGGCAGACGGTATTTTTTCTGCCCGTTGTTGGTTGATCGAAACCAGAAAATCCCGAACCGCAAAAAACGCGACTCGAAAGATCGAAACCAGGAAATTCCGAACCGCAAAAAATGCGAAGGGGAAGGCCGTCAAACTGGCCGTCCCCTATCGCACTTCTCCCTCGGATTACTGGTTTGGCTTGTGAGTCGCCGGCGGCGGCGGCGCAGGAGTTCCGGTGCCAGCAGCTCCGGCGCTCGAAGTTCCTGTCGTCGATGTTCCAGCCGACGTTCCGGTTCCATGGCTTCCAACCCCCACGCCGGCCGTGCCCGTGCCGCTGCCGTTCATGCCTGCGCCAGGAGTGCCAGTGGGGCTGCCGTTGTTGAACTTCTGTGCCCCATCGACGAAATCGTGCGGGTTGGCCATCAGATCGGCCCGCACTTCGGGGTGAGCACTCAAATAGGCATCCAGTTCACCGTGATTGCGCACCCAGTCGTGGTCCTTCACCACGTTAGGGTCTCTCGACAAATCCCTCTTGATGTCCGAGTGATTGCCAAGAAATCCGCCGAAGTCCGCCATGTGATCGTGCATCGCGTCGCGGTTGCCAAAGTTCGAGTCACGATCCGCTGATTGCACAAAGGCGCTCGGATCCTGCCTTACCTGATCGCGAACTCCAGGGTTGTCCTGTAGGTACGCCTGCAGCACCGGATGGTTCTGGACAAAGCTTCTGCTGTCTAACAGGGACGGGTCTTTGCGAACCTGTTCGCCAATCTCGCGATGGTCATTCAGGAAGCGGTCGAAATTCGCCGCGTCTCTGCGGAAGGCATCGCGATCTTGTCCACCGGCGTCACGATCGCCGAAGTTCGAGTCGCGCCCGTTGAGATCTGCTTGCCGCATGAAGGCGTTCGGATCCTGCCTTAGCTGGTCGCGAACTCCTGGGTTATCGCGGTAGTAGTCTGCGAGGGCCGGATGGTTCCGCACAAAATCCCGATCGTCGCAGAGCGACGGATTCTTGCGAACCTGTTCGCCAATTTCGCGATGGTCATCCAGAAACCGGTTGAAACCCGCGAAATCTCCGCGGTCACGGTCACGATCGTCGCGGTCATTCGCTACATTGCCCGCTCCGTTGCCGCGATTCCCATCGCGATCCGATCCAAATGCGTTGTGATCTTGCCAATTCGCGTCACGGTCGCGGAGATCACGGTCGTGGTCGTACGCATCCTCGAGCCGCATGAACGTGTTCGGCTGCTGGCTGATCTCCTGTTTCACACTCGGGTGATCCTGCAAATACGAATTCAGTTCTGGATGCCTTTGCAAGTACTGCGGATCGTCAATCAAAGAAGGCGTTCTGCGAAGTTGGTCCGCGATGTCGCGATGCCCATCGAGGAATTGATCGAACCGCGCCAGGTCGCGGCGCGTGATGTCATCGTTTTGGCCCGGCTGCCGATCTTGTGTGGCCGTAGATTGCTCACTGGTGTTTTGGGTGGCTGTAGATTGCGCGTGCGTAGCGCTCGGGAGCCACAATAGCGTCAAGGTTCCCGCCCCGAGAACTAAGGATTTTTGCAATCGTCGTAGCTTGTTTCCCATCTGGTCTACCTCCTCTTCGGGCAATGGGATGCCACGCGTCTCGAGTGAAGTTGTTCGACCCGGCCCAGCCAAATGCAATGCGCCGCCACCCATACCAACACTGAAGCCCCATGCCATTGCAAGTCATGGATTTGCAAGGCTGGAACCGCTTATAGATCGCTATAGTCGCGGGCGAATTCCGTTTGATGGCACCCAACTTGGGTCGGGGTCTTGAGCAACCAAATTCCGCACAATTTGGGGCGATTACCGCAGAACTTTCCGCGGCAACAGATAAGTAAATCCCGCCAGAATCTCCCATCGCGTCGACGTACTGCTCAATCCGCGATCGAATGCCACATCGAACACCAGGTCCTTGTTCGCGTTGTAATTCGCGGCCCATAGATTCCCGAAAGCGTAGCTCCGCAAAAAAGGCTGCGTAAAATCCCACAACTCCCCTGAAACGCCGAATCGTGTCCCCACGCCATGCGAGATCGAAAGCGTCTGCCCGAACTGCGCGCGGCGTGCGCCCGCGTCACTGTCGACTTCGTTGAAGAGGTAGTTTGTGTCGTAGTGAAAGCCCTTCACATCGGCGCTAAACAGCAGAATCGCCGAATTCGTAGCGCTGCCCATATCCAGGTCGGGAGTTCCTCCGTTCTGAACCTCGTGGAAGTAGCTCGCCGAAATTGTCGGGCGCGCGCCTTCCCCCGGCCATAAGACCGCTTGAACTCCCAGAGACACTTCACCGTCGCCGTTTGTGGGCTGCGTATTCGAATGCACGAATGGTTCGCTCGCGGCCAGAAACTCGATGCGCCGCGAAACCGCGAACTTGATCACCTCATTGATGCTGGTCTGCGAGTCAAACTCCGGAGAATGCCATGCCGCCAGAATTCCGGTCTCGAATTGCAGATAGCCCACGGGCGTTAGCGTTGCAGGCGTCGAAACCGTGGGTCTGCCGGGATTGGCTACCGGGCCGTCTTCTGTGGCTGCCGCAGCCTCGCCAGCCTTCGCCTCGTCCTGTGTCCCAATTGCCTGTCCTGAAGCAACGTTGGTCTTGCCGTCCGATTGAGAATATGCTCTTACCGAAAAGGGCAGCGCGGCGGCAATCGCCACAAGGACGATAGCCGACCTGGAACAGAATCCGCGAAGTACCCTCGCAGTCAATCTCATCGTCGGCAAACTCAATGAATCATAATAAGTTACTGTTGCTGACTTCAATTGAACAACCCCTCTCGCTGCTCCTGTTCATCCATCACAGACTGCCACACCCGGCCTCCTGCTACACTCCCTCCGCAGCCCTCCTCCATGCTTTTTAAGGCTCTTAGTGCGGCCGTGTACGGCATCGACGCCAACCTCATCGAGGTTGAAGTCGACTACAGCGGCGTGGTCATGAATGAAGACCACTTTCACACCGTTGGCCTGCCCGATGCCGCGGTTCGTGAGAGCCGCGACCGCGTCCGCGCCGCCATCAAGAACTCCGGTTACACCATTCCGCCCACCTTCATCACCATCAACCTCGCGCCCGCCGATCTCAAGAAAGAAGGCTCAGGCTTCGATTTGCCCATCGCCATCGGCATTCTTGGAGCCTACGGCGCTTTGCACTCCAACGACCTCAGCCGATTTCTCATGGTCGGCGAGCTCGGCCTCGACGGTAGCGTGCGCCCCATCCCTGGCATGTTGCCCGTCGCCATCCTGGCGCGCGAAAAGGGAATTGCCAACCTGATTCTGCCCGCCGCCAACGCCTCTGAAGCCGCGGTCGTCGAAGGCGTAAACGTCTATCCCGTCTCCTCTCTTCTCGATGTGCTCGATCTGCTCAACACTTCAGTCGTCGGCGTCATTCAGCGCGAGCCGTTCCGCATTGTCGCTCAGGACCTGCTCGGAAAGCTCGAGCAGTTCACTGTTGACTTTCACGATGTCCGCGGCCAGCAAACCGCCAAACGCGCCCTTGAAGTGGCCGCCGCCGGCAGCCACAACATCCTCATGATCGGCCCGCCCGGCTCCGGCAAAACCATGCTCGCCAAGCGCCTGCCGTCGATCCTCGCTCCGCTCACCTTTGAGGAAGCGCTTGAAACCACCAAGATTCACTCCGTCGCCGGCGTGCTTGATGCTGGCGCAGGACTCGTTACGCAGCGCCCATTCCGCTCGCCGCACCACACCATCTCCGACGCCGGTCTCATCGGCGGCGGCATTGTTCCTCGCCCCGGCGAAGTCTCGCTCGCGCATAACGGCTTGCTTTTTCTCGACGAACTTCCCGAGTTCCCGCGCAACGTCCTCGAAGTCATGCGTCAGCCGCTTGAGGACCACACCGTCACCATCGCGCGCGCATCCATGACTCTGAGCTTTCCCGCGCGCTTCATGCTCGCCGCCGCCATGAACCCGTGCCCCTGTGGCTACTTCAATGACAAGTCGCGCGAGTGCACGTGCACGCCGCCCATGATTCAGCGTTACGTGGCCAAAATCTCCGGCCCCTTGCTGGATCGCATTGACATCCATATTGAAGTTCCGGCCGTTCAATATAAGGAGCTGCGCGGCAACGCGGCAGCCGAAGGCTCGGCCCAGATTCGCGCTCGAGTGCTCTCGGCCCGCCAGCACCAGCGCGCCCGCTTCTCCAAAGCCAAAGAAAAGATTTACGCCAACGCGCAGATGAACACGCGCCAGATTCGCACCCACTGCGAACTCGGCCCCGACGCCGAGCGCCTTCTCGAGCGCGCCATGCAGCAACAGGGATTAACCGCCCGCGCCCACGACCGCATCCTCAAAGTCGCCCGCACCATCGCCGACCTGGAAGGGGCAGAAAGCCTGTCGGTCGCCCACCTGGCCGAAGCGATCCAATATAGAACACTCGACCGCAGCTATTGGGCCTGAAGAAAACTCGCGCCCAGCGCAATCGCCAGAACCTGCAAGATTTGCGCGCCGCCGGCGCGCATCGGACTGTCAGCCCTCTTACCTATCCGTGCCATTACCTTCGAGTCGAATTCGGCTCGGCATGCCCGGCTCCCGGCCGATATCCGGGCTAACATTCATCTCACGTTCGCGGTTCCAGAGCGGGGAGGCACACTTGCAAGGGATTGCCCTTCAATCCGGTTGGGAGACATTTCTTCTTGCCGCCCCAATTGTGGGAATGATTCTCGTCGGCGTATTCCGCCTGGATGAAATTGCCACCAACTCCGGCCGCACTCCGCGTCCCAGGCTTCCCGGCAATGATGAAAACGGCCGGGTTCTCTCGACCGATCCCGACGGAACGTCCTGGCTTGAGGAAAAGCCCTGAACCGATTCGCCCCGCGCCGCCGGGCCCAGCGCCAATTGACTCAGAAGGTTCCTTCCTCCCCGCCCTGAAGCCCCTGCGGATTCCAGCTTCTTGCTCTCCCCGGTAGTGCCAACCCGATTTAACCTATATTGTATTGGTAATAAACAACTTATGCGGCATTCCATGACCCAAGCCGCCGCCCTCCGCAGGCAAAGTAAACGTTCGACAATTCCCACGAAATAACTATTGACCCCGCCCTGTCTTCCATATAATCTCACCATAGCCATCCATAGAGGGCAGGTTGCGCATTGCGATCGGGTGTGCCCATTAGCCTCTTCCAGCATCAAATCTTTTGAGAGAGTTTGATGCCTTGGCTGCGTTTTTTGGGCAGCGCGGGAAGGGCCTGATAGGTTTCCGGCGCGCAAACTGCAGATCCGATACGGCATGGCATCCATCTCATAGCGCGCACCGGCCCCAAATGTTTTTGAACTGTGGGCAGGCGAAGCGCGTCTAAGATGTGGAAGTTGCAATTTGGGGAAGCCCTAAATTTGTCTTGGCTTGTTTTGGCTCCCCCTCTGCTGTGCTGGCGGGTCAGCGGCTCTTTCCAGTGCGGCCATTTGAAGAAGAAGGAGATAGACAATGCGTTCCGATCTCGTTTTTAAGGCACTTTCTCATGTGTCCAATCGCTACCAGCTTTGCACGCTGGCCAGCAAGGCAACTCGTAAGCTTCACAAGCCGAATACACGGCTGCAAGATACGACCAACGAAGTTTTGAGCCGTTTCGAAGTGGCAAGTCCTGAAGCAGAGACGCCCGAAGAGGCGCCTGCGGTTCATCCGGTAGAAAGGCGCCGTGCGGCTTAACGGCGTCTCTCGCCGCATTTTGCACTCAATCTGAAAGCCTCAAGCCAGTTTCTCGTCGAAATAAAATCATCTGTTCCCGGCGCGCGCTCCGCAACTCCGAATGAGTTTGGAGTTCAGTGCAACGCTGGATTCGACCGGCTGATTTTGTTGTATTCCGCAAGTTTGTTCCCTCAGGAGCAATTCCCGCTCCGCATTCCCTCCAACACATCCCGCCCATTTGTAGGTAAACATGACCATCGCAGAACTGAAAGAAAAGAACATCACCGAACTGAGCCGCATCGCGCGTACCCTTGAAATTCCTGGGACCAGCGGCCTTCGCAAGCAGGATCTCATCTTCAAGATCCTCCAGGCGCAGAGCGAAAAAGAAGGCCACATCTTCGCCGAGGGAGTCCTTGAGATTCTCCCCGACGGCTACGGCTTCCTCCGCTCGCCCGACTATAACTACTTGCCCGGACCCGACGATATCTATGTGTCTCCGTCCCAGATTCGCAAGTTCGATCTCAAAACCGGCGACTCCATCAGCGGCAACGTCCGCCCGCCCCACGAAGGCGAGAAGTATTTCGCCCTCGTCAAAATCGAGGCCATCAACTTCGAGTCGCCTGAAGAGACGCGCAACAAGATTCTCTTTGACAACCTCACGCCGCTCTATCCGCAGGAGCGCATCAAGATGGAGACCACGCGCGAAGGCGTCAGCGGCCGCGTCATGGATCTCCTGACGCCCGTCGGCAAAGGCCAGCGCGGCTTGATCGTCGCCCCGCCCCGCACCGGCAAAACCATGCTGCTGCAATCCATCGCCAACTCCGTGACAACCAACCACCCGGAAGTCGTCCTCATCGTTTTGCTGATCGATGAGCGCCCCGAAGAAGTCACCGACATGCAGCGCTCGGTCAAAGGCGAAGTCATCAGCTCCACATTCGACGAGCCAGCCGCCCGCCACGTGCAGGTGGCCGAGATGGTCATCGAGAAAGCCAAGCGCCTCGTCGAGCACAAGCGCGACGTCGTCATTCTCCTCGACTCCATCACCCGTCTCGCCCGCGCCTACAACACCATCGTTCCGCCCTCGGGCAAAGTCCTCTCCGGCGGCGTCGATTCCAACGCTCTCCAGCGCCCCAAGCGTTTTTTCGGCGCGGCCCGCAATATTGAAGAAGGCGGCTCGCTCACCATCATCGCCACCGCCCTCGTTGACACCGGCTCCCGCATGGACGAAGTCATCTTCGAAGAGTTCAAGGGCACCGGCAACATGGAAATCATTCTCGACCGCAAGCTGGTCGACAAGCGCGTCTTCCCGGCCATCGACATTCAGCGTAGTGGCACGCGTAAGGAAGAGCTGCTCATTCCCAAGGAAGATTTGCAGCGCGTTTTCATCCTTCGCCGCGTGCTCAATCCGCTCTCGCCGGTTGAGGCCATGGAGCTTTTGATCAGCCGCTTGGAAAAGGTCCGCAACAACGCCGAATTCCTGGCCAACATGAACCAGCTATAAGTCCACCCAGCACGGAAAGTGGGTGCCCCATCCCCGGGGCCCCCGCAGACAGGTCCCCGTCTGTGGGGTGGATACAAGCTCTGCTTCGGTGGGATAGCACGGCGCTTCTATCTATCACTATTTCGCCCGCACAAAAACGGGTCTCAAACATTCTTAGTTCCGGGTCTAGGTGGTCTGGATTTTCCGGAGCGAAAAGGCCGGGGCATCGTCCCCGGCCTTTCTTCTTGCGCCCAATCCAAATAGCCTTTAAGCCGCGGCACTTCCCCCCAATTTGAATTGAAGAGTCGGTAGCGCATCCGGCAGGAAGCATTCCTTCGCCAAACCAGCTAATATTTCGAGGACGGCCCCGATCCCATTCGCCCCTATGCCAAACCGTAAGCTGCGCTCATCTGCCATCGTCAATATCGAGGACCTTCGCCGGCTCGCCAAGCGAAGAGTCCCCAGGTCAGTCTTCGACTATCTCGACGGCGGTGCTGACGCCGAAGTCACGCTGGCCGAAAACTGCCGCGCCTTTCGCGACGCGACATTTCGGCCGCGCAATGGTGTAGCCGTCTATGACTGCAAGACGGCCGTGAACGTGCTCGGCCACGAAATCGCTTTCCCCGCCATTCTTGCTCCCGTTAGCTACATCCGTCTCATGCATAAAGAAGGCGAGGCAGGCGTGGCCCGCGCCGCCGGCCGCGCAGGCACCATCTATACGTTGCCAACCATCTCCGGCCACAAGCTTGAGGATGTGAAGGCCACCGCTACCGGGCCGCTCTGGTATCAGCTGTATCTGCTTGGCGGCCGCGCAGCAGCCGAGGGCGCAATTGACCGCGCACGCCGCGCCGGCTACTCCGCGTTGGTGTTGACCCTCGATACTCCCTTGGCAGGCAAGCGCGAACGCGACCCGCGCAACGGGATGAAGGAGCTCCTGGCCCCGGCTCTGCTGCCCAAGGCTCGCTTTCTTCCCAACATCCTCGCCCATCCCCGTTGGCTTGCTTCCTTTTTGCTCGATGGCGGTGTCCCCAAACTGGGGAATGTCGTAATCCCGGGAAAAGGTCCGATGGATTTGACCGATGTCGGATCTGCGCTTTCTCATGCCGGAGCCAGTTGGGAAGACCTGCGATGGATTCGTGAGATTTGGCCGGGCCCGATTGTCGCCAAGGGGATTCTCAGCGGCGACGATGCCCGTCGCGCGGTCGACGAAGGCGCCCAAGCAGTGGTGGTTTCAAACCACGGCGGACGCCAGTTGGACTGCGTCTCTCCCACGCTGCATGCGCTGCCTGAGGTCGTGAAAGCGGTCGGCGGCCAGATCGAAATCCTGATGGATGGCGGCGTGCGCCGCGGCAGCGATATCGCAAAGGCGATTTGCCTCGGCGCTCGCGCCGTGCTCATCGGGCGGGCCTACGCCTACGGGCTTGCCGCTGCTGGAGAGGCCGGCGTTACCCGCGCCATCAAGATCCTCAAGGACGATCTGGATCTTACCCTCACCCTGCTCGGATGTCCGTCCGTCGATCAGCTTGACGAGTCCTATCTCGGCGCCGCCCATTCCCGATAAATCGCCTTAAGTGGACACTCCCAATCTCTACGAATGGCCGGGGCCCGACCCCGGCCTTGCTTTCTGCGCAGACATCGTGCATTGTGTTGCTGTCATCGCAATGCCACCCAACGCACGCCGCTGGAATATCGTTCCATTCGCTCTTGCTGCGCTCTTCTGCTCGCTCGGCATCCGCTCTGACACCCTTCCTCATCCGCCTGCCAACTTGGCCGCCTTGCCCCGAGTTACGCTCTGGGCATGGGAGCGCCGCGAAGACCTGCACGCGTTGAACACTCGCCGCTTTGCCGTCGCTTATCTTGACCAGACGTTGACCATTGGCCTCACCGTTGCCAGCCAGCCCCGCCGCGATCTCCTGGTTTTCCCTGCCTCGGCAACACGAATCCCAGTGGTCCGCATTGAGGCGCCGCCGAACGCTATTCTCAATGCTGAAAACCGTCGCGACGCGGTTGACGCGATCCTCCGCAGCGCGCGCGAGCCAGGTATCGCTGCCCTCCAGGTCGATTTCGACGCCACCCGCTCTCAGCGACCGTTTTACCGCGACCTCCTGGTAGACCTGCGCGCCCGTATGCCAGCCAATCTGCCACTTTCGATTACCGCGCTGGCCTCCTGGTGCAGCTTCGACGACTGGCTTCGCGGCCTTCCCGTCGATGAAGCCGTCCCCATGATGTTTCGCATGGAGCCCGACCGCCGCCGCGCGCCGCCCAACCTCGACGACTTCCGCATCCGTGAACCGCTTTGCCAGACTTCTGTCGGCGTTTCAACCACCGAGCCCTGGCCATCTGGCCTCGACGGCAAACGGATCTATATCTTCGCTGACAACGGCTGGCGTATCGATTCGCCCACTGAACTTGAACGGAGACTCCCATGAAGACGCGTTACTTCGCTCTCGCCGCTTTCGCCGCCGCCGCGCTGCTCTCGCCCGTCCGCGACGTCGAAGCCTGCGGCCCCGATTTCGAGCCGGAGGTCTTCGTCAATGGGATACGCCCCGACGACCTCGCGGCCTTCTCGAAGGGCCAGCTCGCCATCTTGCAGGCTGGCTTTGACTCTGACGAGTATGCTGTCGCTTTTCGCTACCTGAATGGTGGCAAGCTCAGTGCCGAAGAGCAAGCGGCGCTCATGCCGCCCAGCCCCGACCCCGACTTTGAAACGGCTGAGCAGTGGCAAGCCGAGCAAGCCGCTGAGAAGGACGCAGAAGAATCTGCCCCGCCCAAGCTATGGGAAAAAGCCCGCGCAGAATATGTTCCAGCCATCCCCGCTCCCGACCAGCAAATCGGCATAGAGACGAACGTTGCTGGTGGTTTCCACTTCACGGAGTATTACCTGAACTGCCCCAACCCCTCTTTTCAGACGGCCGTTCTTACATTGCGTAAACGTGCCATCACCTGGGGCAAGTCCAACTCATCGCTCCTTGACTGGATTCGTGCACAGGACGCCGTTTTCTCAAACTGCGACGGCAAGGCCCCGTCCATGCCATCCGCCGCGCCGGCGGGTGCACCTGCATTGCTCAGCGCTGATCGCGCTTACCAAATCGCCGCCGCTAATCTCTATGCGGGAAAATACGACGAAGCCGCTCAGCAATTCGCCGCGATTGCCGCCGACAAAGAATCTCCCTGGCATGAAATGGGCAATTACCTTGCCGCCCGCGCGATTGTCCGAAAAGCGTTCGCATTAGGCAAGGGTTCCAACCCTTACAGCGAGGGTATCGCCGATTTCGATCCCGGCGTGATGAATCGGGCGCAGCAGATTTTGGAACACGAACTCTCGACCCCGCACCCGGCTTCAATGCGAAATGATTTGCAGGCCGAGCTGAACTTCATCCGCATCCGCACCGATCCCGAAAAACGCGCCGCCGAAATCAGCGCCGACCTCTCCGGCCCGAAGCCAGATCCCAACTATGCTCAGGACCTCAAAGACCTGAGCTGGCTCCTGACGAATCAGATCAAGATTCAGAACCCCCCACCGCTGCTTGCATGGATCGCTGCATGGCGCGGCTCAAATACGGCTGCGTCGGCATTCGCAACATGGCAACAGGATCATGCATTGCCTTGGCTCGTGATCGCGATCGTCAAGGCCTCTTCGTCCGACGCCTTCGCGCCCATACTCATCGACGCAGCGGCCGCAATCCCTCCCACGAGCCCCGCCTACGACACAGCCTTCTATCACCGAGTGCGCCTGCTCATTGACCTTCAGCGATTCGACGAAGCGCGCGTCCTGCTCGACAAATCCCTCGCCGCGCCCAGCCTTCAAAAACCCAGCTCCGAACGGAACGCGCTTCTCGGCGAGCGCATGGCAGTCGCGCACGACCTCGCTGAATTCCTCACCTACGCTTCGCGCGTTGCGCTTGAGACGGGTTCTGAGCCCGCGGTCGATATGCGCGCGCTCTGCCAAAAGCGTGCCGGTCTTCCGCTCTATGGTGGCAAAACTGCCCCGTGCCCCGAGCTCGACCAGCCCATAACCTTTGATGGCGATGCAACCAGAATCCTGAACGAAAAAACGCCGCTATCACTGCTTATTGAGGCGGTAAATTCGCCGGTTCTGCCTCCAAATCTGCGCCGGAACATCGCCATTGCCGCCTGGACTCGCGCTGTCATCCTCGACGACACAAAGTCCGCGGCCGCTCTCGCTCCAAAATTGCCCAGTGAGATCGGTGTGACGGCGAGCACCAGCTCCGGCTTTCCAGCCTTCGTGGCCATCCTCCGTCACGACGGTGTGCAGCCCATTCTTGATCCGGGTATTGCGCGCGTGGCGAGTTACAGCCAGTTTGACGATTTTCGCGATAACGGCTGGTGTCAGCTCGGCGCAAACAATGGGACACAGGGGGAGAATGTTCCTCCGTCGTCTGCGTTACCACCCCCGCCAATTTTCACTCCGACCGAGCAACAGCAGGCCTCGTCCGAATTCGCGCGTCTCAAGGCCCTGCCGGATTCCTCTGACTTTCTTGGTCAGCGAATCATCGACTACGCGAAGCAGCACCCCGACGACCCCGAAGTCCCGGAAGCCCTGGCGCTCACAGTCCGCGCCACCCACTACGATTGCCAGACCTTTGACCCCAATGTCCCGTACGACAAGCGGCCGCAATTCAGCTCCACCGGCAAAGCCGCCTTCGACCTCCTGCACCAGCATTACCCAAAGTCGCCCTGGACTGCCAAGACGCCCTATTACTACTGACCATGGCCAAAAGGAAGGAGCGCCGCACGCGTCCCCTCTTCGCGCGTATGATCGATGTTGTTTTCTCAGCGCGAGGGGACATATGAGTCTACTCTCTCGATACACGAATTCTTGCTTGCTCTTGCGCGCTTGCGCAGTCTTGTTTGCGGCGTTGCTGGCTGCGCCATTTTCGCTCTTCGCGCTTCCCGAAAAAGGCACGCCTGCTCCGCCGCTCGATCCTGTGCAACTCCTGCAAGCTCCTACAGGATCGCGGACAGACTGGGCCAGCCTCAAAGGCAAGGTCGTGGTTCTTGAGTTCTGGGCCACATGGTGTTCTCCCTGCGTGGCGAGCCTTCCCCATCTCAATCAGCTTGTGGAGTCGCTCGATCCGGCAAAGTTCCAATTCATCTCCATCGATGACGAAGACCCCAAAGCTGTCGAGACATTTCTTGCCCGCAAGCAGACGTCAGGCTGGGTCGCCACCGACACATCCGGTGGTGTTTTCGCATGGTATGGAATCACTTCGAGACCGACCACCGTCATCGTCGATGGAAACGGAAAAATCGCCGCGGTTACGGAAATTGATGCGGTGAGCGCCTCCGACCTGCAGGCGGTCGCCGAGGGAAGAGAAGTAGCTTTCAAACCGGCCGAGGAGATCGTCACATCGAGCGGGAAATCCATCGCCGACGTCGCAGTGCGCTCTCTGTTTGCAGTGTCCGTCAGCAAGGCCCCGATCGATGCAAAGTTATCCCAGATTAATCACCCACCCACCGGCACGGATTTCCTTGGAAACGATGCCGATGACCTCATGACGAACGCCTTTAGCGCTTTCGAGAATCGGTATGTTCTGAAGGATCCGCTGCCAGAAGGTCGTTTCGACCTCCGCATGAATTTCGTAGACGTGCCCCAATCCGTCATCGATTCAGCCGTCCAGCAAGCCGTCCTCTCCGCATTGCATGTGCAGATTCAGCCAAAGACTGTAACCAGGAACGCATACATTCTCAGGGCCACCGACGCGAGCAAGAAACTGCTAAGTCCGTCAGCTTCGACCCACAAGGTGAAGCGAGGCTACTGGCACGGAATTTACATTCTGATGAACGGAACAATGGACGACCTTGCCTATGTGCTGGCAACCGGCCTTGAGAACCCCGTAGTCAACGAGACCGGCATCGATGGTGCCTTCGACGCGCGATTTAAAGTCGCTGGAACAGACTTTGAAAGCCTCAATGCCGTCCTCAAAGAAACTCTGGGGTTAGAGCTTGTCCCCGGCGATCAGGAAGAGTCGATTACCGTGCTCGAAGTGAGCAGGCAGGGCGAGGCCAAACCGGCCGAAGCATCGAAACCGCAATAACTAAATCCATGGGCAAGGTAGAGAATCTTCAGGAATCCATGGTGCCGCAAGTCTCATACTTAGAATGCCGTTTCAGTCTTCTTGCTTGCGGGAGCCGCTTCCCGGGCCGAACCCTTCCCCGATTTCCCGCACGCTGCTAAAATAAGAGTCTCGTGGGGCTGTAGCTCAGCTGGGAGAGCGCCTCGTTCGCAACGAGGAGGCCAGCGGTTCGATCCCGCTCAGCTCCACCAGCCTTCGCCCGCCTTGCGGGCGTCGGCTCGGCAGGCCGTTATTCGGGCGAAAGTTGTCGCGCCGTAGCTTCAGCGAAGGCGGACTGCGCTCAGTTCCACCAATTCCTCTCAAACCGGCTATGACCGCCCGGCGCAAGCCCGCGTATACGCGCGTTTCCGCGAAGAAGGGCTAGAAGCTAAAGGCTAAGAGCTAAAAGCTGCTCTTTCAGCTGAACAAATCCTTCATCTTCTCCATCAGCCCCGGCGACGTCGGCTTGTTCTCCACCGCCATCGTCTCCGCCAGCTTGGCCACCAGCTCGCGCTGCGCGCGATTCAGCTTGCGCGGAATCTGCACCACGACCTTCACAATCAGGTCGCCCTTGCCTCTCTCGTTCAGGTAGGGAACGCCGCGCCCGCGAACGCGCAGCTCTTTGCCGCTTTGCGTTCCTTCCGGAATCTTGATGCTCACCGATCCATCGATTCCGGGAATCTCGAACTCCGCGCCCATGGCCGCCTGCGGAAAGCTGATGGGCAGCACGCAATGCAGATCCGCGCCATGGCGTTCAAAGTAGTCGTGCGGCCGGATCGAGAGAATCACATACAGGTCGCCCTTCGGCCCGCCCACTCGGCCCACGTCGCCTTCGCCTCCGTACCGTATGCGCGTTCCTTCCTCCACGCCCGCCGGCACTTTCACGTTCAGCTTCACCTCTGTCGTCTTGCGTCCCTCACCTCGGCACGCCGTGCAAGGATCGCTGATCACCGACCCCGTTCCTCCGCAAGCCACACACGTCCGCGCCACGGAAAAGAATCCCTGCTGGTAGCGCAGCTGCCCGCGCCCCTGGCAATGGCTGCACACGCTCGGACCCTTGCCCGACGCGCTCCCCTTGCCGCTGCACACCGTGCATGTCTCCAGCCGCCGTATCTTCACTTCTTTCTCGGTGCCAAAGAACGCATCCTTGAAATCGATGGTCATGTCGAAGCGCAGATCGTCGCCGCGCTGTGTCCGCGAGCCGCGTCCCGCTCCGCCTGGCGCGCCACCCATTGAGAACATCTCGCCGAACAGATCGCCGAAGATATCGCCCAGGTCCACGCCGCCCGCAAACGGGCTGCCGCCAAATCCCTGTGCGCCCAGCCCCGCATGGCCAAAGCGGTCGTAGGCCGCGCGCTTGTCGGGGTCGCAAAGCACCTGATAGGCCTCGCTGGCCTCTTTGAATTTTTCCTCGGCAGTGTGATCGCCGGGATTCCGGTCAGGATGATACTTCAGCGCCTGTTTCCGGTACGCGCTTTTCAGTTCCTGGTCCGAACAGTCGCGCGAAACTTCCAGGACCTCGTAATAATCCGCTTTGCTCACTCTTGTATTAGACCCCATTGTTCCCTTCAGTCGTTATCTGCTCTACGCATCAAGCCGTCGTCCTTCGCATCGCCTCAACCCTTCGCTCTCCCTCGATGGAGCTAAGAGCTAAAGGCTAGAAGCTGGTAGCTGCTTTATTCGTTCACCTGTTTCGTGTTGTGCGCCACGCGCACCAGCGCAGGCCGCACCAGACGTTCGCGAATCTTGTATCCCCGGCGAACTTCCTCGGCCACGTGTTGATCGGGAATATCGTCCCGCTCCACCGCCCCCAACGCTTCGTGAAAACGTGGATCGAAAGCCTCGCCCACGGTCGGCACAGCTTTCACCTGCATCTTGTCCAGAACCTCTTCCATCTGCTTCATGATCAGGCTCACGCCCGACCGCAACTGCTCCGCGGATCCCTTCGACTTCAACGCCAGCTCAAGATTGTCGAGCACCGGCAGAAACTGTTCTGCCGCGGCGACCGTCGCAAACTCGCGGTATTCCGCCCTCTCGCGTTCCGCGCGCTTGCGTGCGTTGTCAAACTCCGCTTGCAGCCTTGCCAGCCGATCCAGCAGCCGATCGCGCTCCGCCTTCAACTGGCCCAGTTCTGTCTGCTCGCGAGCCTCTTCCACACTTCCGGCAACCGGCTGCCCCGCCGCTTCCAGTTCCTCTTCAGCCGTTGGCGCCGGCAATTCCGTCGCGGGATCCAGTTCGCTCTCGTCATCCACGGCCGCTTCAATCTCCGGGGAATCGACCTCTGTCAACTTCGCCTTCTGCTTCCACATAACTCTGCCCATACTCCAAAACCTTCCAGAACATCTTCTTATTGGATGATTGATCTCGCGTCTGGCTGCAAGCCCTTCCTAAACTTGAGTTGTGGCTCTGTTTTGGAGGGTACGGGCTTTAGCCCGTACGTCAGGTTGCTCCAAAATGATTGCGGGCTTTAGCCCCTGAGGGAAGCTTTTTCAAGCTGACCCAATCCTTAAGCCGATTCTGGGTTGACCGGTCCAGAATTCCCGCGTTTAAGCCGTAGGAACGTCGAAAATGCGCTCGGAGAGCCGCGCAATGTAACTCACTGCCTGGATCATCTCCTGATACTGAATTCTCGTGGGCGCAATCACCGCTACGGTTCCCATGTTCCCCCCGCCCAGCCGCGCCGGCGCGCCAATCAGCACCAGGTCCTGCATGGCCGGTGACGCCGCATCCAGGCCCACCACCACGCGTACTTCCTGCTCGCGTCCATCCACATACGCATTCAGTAGTTCCACCAGCCGCTGCTTGGCTTCCACGGCCAGCAGCACCTGCCGCAACCGCTCCCGGTCCTGTTCGGCGGTGATCAGGTTTGCAATTCCGTCCACAAAAATCGTCGCGCCCGCTTCGTCGCCCGCCAGTGCGCCCTTGCGGCACAATTCCTCAACCGACGTCAGCAACTCCCGGTATGCTTCGCGCTCCATGTCCATTCGGCGCGCCACCTCGGCCCGGATCCGCTCGATCGGCCAGCCGCGAAAATTCTCGTTCAAATACGCGCCCGCCGTCTCCAGCTCCACAGTCGTCATCTGATGATCCACCGCCAGCACGCGATCCTGAACCGCGCCCGCCTGCGTCACCAGCACGGCCAGCACGCGCCCCGTCGACAACCGTGAAAAATGAATGTGCTCCAGCACTTGTCCCGCGGTCGAGCTCGCCAGCGCCACTCCCAGCCCGCTTGAAATCAGCGCCAGCACGTGCGACGTGCGCTCCAGGTAATCGTTGCCGCTGGACACTCCGGTATAGCTTTCCTCAATTTGTCCGCGGCGCGCTTCGCTCATCGGCGTTTCCACGCGTCCCTGCGCGCTTGCACCCAGCCCTGCGGCTACCCGCCCCGGCTGCGTGATCTGTTCCACGTAATAACGGAATGCAACTGCCGTTGGAATGCGCCCCGCCGAAGTGTGAGGCTGCTCCAGCAGTCCCGCATCGCCCAACGTCGCCATCACATTGCGCAGTGTCGCCGAACTCAGGCCTTCCCGATCCGCGAAGAACCGCGCCAACGCCTGCGAGGCTACCGGCTCGCCGGTCGCGATATACAGCTCGATAATGGCCGTCAACACCAGCCGCTCACGCGGGCTTAGGCGGGTTTCAGGCATCTTCGCTGTTCTCCATCCTCTTCGAGCCGTGGCCAGAACCGCGATGCGAGTAGAGGCCGACTCGTTAAGTGCCTCTATTTCATGCACTTATGAAGAGAAATTTTTACATTACCCTAGCATGATCTTACGGAGCGTAAGGAGTCACTGTCAAGACACCGCAGGGCACCCTTTCGGTTCAGTTTGAAGCGTCCAGGCTGGTAGGCCGGGGATTTCATCCCGGCATCTGGGTCCGGGCCGTGCAAATAGGATCGGGGCTTCACAGGCTGCGGAAAAACTGCTTCGAAAATGCACGAAGTGTCAGGGCACGAGTTTACTCGTGCCGTAATTGCCGCAAAATGAGAGCGGCTTTAGCCGCCGAGGGACCGTTTTTCAACCTGACCCACCGCAGGGCACCCTTCCGTGCTCCGCCAGCCAGCCTCGGCAATGTCTCCCCTCGGCGCGTCGTCCATCGAAAGTCTCGACAAAAACCGCCGCGACGCTGGAAATAATGAATGTGCCGCGCGCTCTCAAGTCACTGATCCTGCTCGGCTATCCCGGATGCCTATTACCAAAGACACCTTCGATGCAACTCGAGAACCAAGTTTGATGGTAAGTTGTTACGCACCGGCGTCTGCAGCAATCTCTGCGCAGCCAGCCGCTCGTCTTTTGGCGTTTTGCCGTCTTTATAGAGGGGGCCCCCAATGAATCGAATCGTGCACAGCTCTGTCAGCCGTGTCCGTCGTCATTCCACCATCCGCATCGTCGCCGCTCTAACGCTTGCAACCTTTGCACTGTCTGCTGCCGCGGCGTCCGCTGCGGCAACGTCCGCCGCGTCGCTCGACAAGCATGCTCGAAGAATCGAAAAGCGCCTCTCCAGGTTCCGCCAGGGAACAATTCTCGATTTTGAATTCCGCGACAGCTCCCAGACCTTTGGCTCTCTCGGCCCATTGTCTGCCGCATCGTTCCAATTCACTGATTCCGACAGCAACAAAACGCAGACGCACCTTTACTCTGACCTCGTCGAAGTAAAAAAGTCGAAGGAGTACATCGGTGACGGATCGGTGCATCACCATGTGCATCTTCTCGTGCCCATCATCATCGGCGCTGGCGTCGCAGCCGGCGGCATTGCGGCCTACGAAGTCCTGCACTGATCCTCTCGCGCATCCTGAAATTAGTTTTACAAGCTGCGAAACCGAATAAAAAGGGGCCTTGTATCAGGGCATGGCTTTAGCCATGCCGATCAGGGCAATCAAAACAATCGGGGCTTTAGCCCCTGAGGGTCGCTTTTTCATCGTATCCGCGCGGCAATCGCCTACACCTAGCGCCGCAGCCCGCCCGGTTCCCAACCGGCCGTCGCAATCGTCCGGCGTCTCCTCACATCCGCCTGATAAATTCGTTAAGAGGGCCGCATCGCGCCCCGAAAGAGCCCACACCAGCCTATGTTCCATCCCACTGAAGATCTCCGCATTCAATGGACCAAGGTCGTTCTTCCCCCCGTCTTTCTCGAGGAAGAGCTTCCTGTCACCGAAGCCGCCTCGTCCACTATCTACGACGCCCGCAACGAGATCATTTCGATTCTCAAGAAAGAAGACGACCGCCTCGTCGTCCTCGCCGGCCCCTGTTCCATTCACGATCCTCAAGCCGCCCGCGAGTACGCTGGCCTGCTAAAAACCGCCGCCCGGGAATTTGCCGCCGACCTGCGCATCGTCATGCGCGTCTACTTTGAAAAGCCCCGCACCACCGTCGGATGGAAAGGCCTCATCAACGATCCCCACCTCGACGAGACCTACAAAATTAACGACGGCCTGCGCATCGCGCGCCATCTTCTCATTGACCTCGCGGAAATGGGCGTGCCCACCGGAACCGAATTTCTTGACATGATCTCGCCGCAGTACATCGCCGGCCTCGTCTGCTGGGGCGCCATCGGCGCGCGCACCTCAGAGAGCCAGGTGCATCGCCAGCTGGTTTCCGGCGTGTCCTGTCCCGTCGGATTCAAGAACGCCACTTCCGGCGACGTTCAGGTGGCTGTCGATGCCGTGCTCTCTGCCGCCTGCTCGCACACTTTTCTCGGCCACACGCATCACGGCCAGTCGGCCATCTTCGTCACCAAAGGCAATCCCGATTGCCACATCATCCTGCGTGGCGGCCGCAGCTCCGTCAACTACACCGCCGACCGCGTTGCCGAAACCGCCGATCTCATGCAAAAAGCCGGCATCGCGCCCCGCATCATGATCGACTTCAGCCACGCCAACAGCCAAAAGGACTTCCGCCGCCAGGCCGCAGTCTGCCACGACGTCTCCGCGCAAGTCGCCGCCGGCAACCGCAACATCATCGGCGTCATGATTGAGAGCAATCTCGTCGCCGGCGCGCAGAAGCTCGTCCCCGGCCAGCCGCTCATCTACGGCCAGAGCATTACCGACGCCTGCATTGATTGGACCGAAACCCGCACCCTCATGGCAGAACTCGCCGCCGCCGTCCGCGCCCGCCGCAGCGCCGGTTAGTCGCGGTGGTACTTCCCGTACCGCGTTTCGTATTGGCCATCAAAGTCACGACGTCCCTCGATATCGTCGAGGGTGAAAGGCTCCGGCGTACCCCCGAACAAGCTCCCTTTATTTGCGCTCTCGGCACGGAAGCACTTTTCAAGAATTGAGAGCGAATGCGGAAGACCAGACTGGTCCCCTCTGGTCCAAGCGGCCCTCTGTGATCGCTAGAAATCGTCCAATGAAGCCTTCCCCTCGGGGGTGAGAATACAACCCGCGCGATAAAACCTTCTCAACAGCCGAAGCGCCGCTCCTTCATCGTCGAAGAACCCCGCAATCCTGCGAAGAACACGGCGATCCCCCGACCGCTCTGTTTTCGCGGAATTATTTGGAACGTCTCTGAATTTCATTCCGCACTCCCTGGCTTGAGATTTCGGTTGGGCCGGGTTTAACACATTTACGGCGCGCTCTCAATCCGCTCCGAAATCCACCTGTTCAGGCTCACGCCCTGTACCGCCGCCCGCAGAGCAGCTTTGCGGTGCAACTCCGGGTCAGTCCGCAGCAGAATCTTTCCGTTGAAGGGACGATCGGGTTCTTGGCCGGTTTCCTCGCAGTACTTCAGGTAGCTGTCGACGCTCGCACGAAAGGCTCGCGCGAGTTCCTTTGCAGTCGCACCCTCAAAATGGATCACATCCTTGAGGCCCGTGACGATTCCGGAAAATGAGTTCTCCTCCGGATCGAAGTCAATTGGCCCCGCGGCATAGCCTTTGTATTCCATCATGGCTTTACCCCCGCGTTTAGAAGAAACTGCCGCACAGCCTCGACCGCTCCCTTCTTGGTCTCCGGCCGAGGGTGTGGTCGATGAAAGACAGCGATCACTCCATTTAACCGGGCGGCCACGCGGCTACCTTCTCGCTGGCTGATCTCGCCCCCCAAAGCGCGAATCAAAGATTCAACGGCAGACCAACGAATGTTCGCTTTCGTTGGGCGCGAGAAGATGGCGTCCAGAGTGACCTGATGTGCCTTTTTCATGTCGGGAGAATCCTAACCGATTAACCCGAAGCATACCATCACAATGATAGCACAATCCGCTATCATCCTGGCTACAAGCTGGTCCCCCTACGCCGTCCCCATCACCACCGTGTGCGGGCTCATCGGAATCGGATGTTCCGTCACATTCTTGAATCCGGCGTCGTCATACATCGCTTTTAGCTCCGCAAACGTGTACGCGTCGCCCGATTCAGTCGAAACCAGCATCGTCATGCTGAACGCCGCTGCCATCGGCGGCGACACGCGATCCTCGTTCGGCACAAACTCCAGCGTCGCCGCGCGTCCGCCCGGCTTCAGTGCCGCCCGAACCTTCTTGAGAAGTTCCAACGTTCGTCGCCTTGTCAAAGTGATGCAGAAAATTCGTCAGCAGCACCGCATCGTACGGCCCCTTAAAGTCCACTTCGAATGCGCTTCCCGGCAGCATGTCGTAGCGGTCCTTCACTCCGGCCTTCTCTGCATTCTTCAGCGCCACGCGCAGCACCGGCGCCCAGTCCAGCCCCGTAACTTTGGCATTTGGATTCTGTTTCGCAATCTCAATCCCGAACAGCCCATGTCCCGCCGCAATATCCAGAACACGCACCGGCCCTTCGCTACCATTCAGCACAACCTTGCCCAGCGGAGCGGCCATGGGAGCCATCATCGGCGCCATCTTCTCGGCGAATTCCACCCAAATTGGGTTCTCTGGCTCAACGGTTCCCTGGCCGGGCAAATGCGTTCGTCCGGTGCGCACAATATCCGCCAGGTGTTTCATTGATTCCACAAATTCCGGCGAGCTGATGAAGTCAGCCATTGAAGCCATACACGCTGGCGACGCCGGATCCAGAAACGCCGCGCTCGATGGCGTGTGTTTGTAGTGGCCGTTCTCCTTGGCCAGCACTCCATTGATCACCAGAAAATCGCACAGGATACGCGTGCCGCGCTCCGAAGCTTTCGCGTGCTTGGCAATCGATGCCACATCGCCCGGCCCCTGGCCCACTGCCCTGAAGATGTCCAGATCAATGGCTGCCTTCAGTGCCGCGGTGGATTGGTGCGCCTGCAACATTTCGAAAACGATGCGTGGATTGAGCGGTGCCGCTTGAGAACCTGCAGACATGGAATGACCTCCTCATTTGCCCTTCGGGTGATTGGATATTCGGGGAACCCTGAACCGGGCTCAAAAAGTCTATCACCCCCTGTCCCGCTTATCGCATCAGTCGCCGCCGCATTAATGGGTCAGTTTGAAGGGTACGGGCTTCAGCCCGTACATTCACCGAGCAAAATGATTTGGGGCCTTAGCCCCGACGGAAGTACCTTTCAAACTGACCCACTGCACCCGCCGCGATACATTGAAGAGTTGTGCATCACCTCCTCTCGATCTTCCGTTTGCGCCAGAAATCGCTCCCCCGCGCCATCCTCCTTTCATTGGGCGCTTTTGCTGCCAGCCTGCGCCTGGCCGGCTTTCCGTATATCGAAAATCTTCATGGCTCCTGGTGGCAGATTCTCGCTTTGCTGGTTGCCGCCTGGGGCATGGCCGAAACTGCACGCTGCCTTCAGCGCAAATGGAGCCTCTATCACGCGGGCGTGCTCCTCCTCCTCTATGCCAACCTCATGATTCTCGCCACCATTGTGGTCATGCTTGCAGTCTCATAGCCCCCAGCCTGCGCCGCTCACTGCAATGGTGCCGCTTCCCCGTGCAGCATGGCAGAGTGCCCCACGACTGGAACGTGGCGCCACTCGCGGATGTGGCGCAGGTCCCCTTCATGGAACGCCGGCGTCCTCGCCCGGGGTCTCCAGCGACAGGTCCTCGTCGCTGGGGTGGCTCGCCGGCTGTCGTGCGGGCGTCCCGCCCGCACTCCTCCATCCCCGCGTCATTAACGCGACAACCTCGGCTTGATGCATCATGCCGCTTCCCCGTGTAGCATTCAAAGTGTTCAATCTGTTGCTCTCGCACTGGCCAGTTCCTCGCCACCGCCGCAGCCGCTCGTTGAACCTGAAATTTAACGGAGGAATCCATGTTCAAAGGATTTCGCGATTTTATCTTTCGCGGAAACGTAGTCGACCTCGCAGTGGCCGTAATTATTGGCGCCGCATTCAATGCCATCATTAGCTCGCTTGTGGCCGACGTATTGAACCCATTGATCGCCGCCACGGTTGGCAAGCCCGATTTCAGCAGCGTGATTCTGCATGTGGGCGGCGGCGAAATCAAGGTCGGCAACTTCTTCAATGCCGCCGTCTCGTTCCTTATCGTGGCCTTGGTCGTGTATCTCTTCATTGTTCTCCCCATGAACATGGTGCAGGCGCGGATGAAGAAGCACGACGCCGCTCCCACCACCAAAAACTGCCCGGAATGCCTGAGCGAAATTCCGGTGGCGGCGCACCGCTGCGCCCACTGCGCACAGCCCGTCGCCTGAGTGGAGCGTGTTTCAAAAATCAGCCTTGTAACAAGGGCACGGCCGGGGCACCCACCCAGTGGGTGGGTCGCGGGCCAAAAAAAGTCGGCAAGAATTCGGGGTTTTAACCCCTGAGGAGAACAACCGGATTCTACACAGGCAATTCTGATGCACTCTCTGGGAGATCACGTCGCTCGAAGGGCCACTTTATGAAGTTGCGCGCTGCATTTGCGTCCGCGTTCCTCGCCGGGGCTGCTGGAGTCTGGTCGCATCCATCGCCCGCGCAGGTCGTTCCCCAGGGCGGCTTCGGCTATACCGACTTCGACGCGGAAGCCAAACTTGAAGCCAAATTCCTCGCCGTGCCCGATCCCAAACAGGCCGGCGATGACCTCAAAACGCTCACCGCCGAGCCGCATCTTGCCGCGACTCCCGAGGATTACAAAACCGCCGAATTCGTTGCGCGCAAATTCCGCGCTGCAGGCCTCGATACCGAGATCGTTCCCTATCGCGTCCTGCTCGACTATCCCAAAGTCGTCCGCGTCGAGGCTTGGGACGCGGCTGGCCATTTGCTCATGACCGGCCCCACTCGCGAGCACGTGAATGGCGATCCCGATCAGGGCAATCCCCGTATCGTTATGCCCTATAACAGCTCTTCGGGTTCCGGCGACGTAACCGCCCAGGCCGTCTACGGAAACTACTGCCGTCCTGATGACTTCAGCGAGCTTGCCGCGCAGCACATCGACGTTCACGGCAAAATCATTCTCTGCCGCTACGGCTCCAACTTTCGCGGCGTCAAAGTTTATCTCGCTGAGCAGCATGGCGCCGTTGGCGTGCTCATTTACTCCGACCCGCAGGACGACGGCTTTTACAAAGGCGACCCGTATCCCATCGGTCCCTGGCGTCCTGACACCGGCGTGCAGCGCGGGTCAGTGGACTACATCTTCCGCTATCCCGGCGATCCCGAAACTCCCGGCGTCGCTTCCACGCCCGATCTGCCAGACTCGGCTCGCGTCACCAATTTCACGGGCCCCGATGGCGACCAGCCGAGCATCATCTCCATTCCCATCAGCTGGCATGACGCGGCTCCGATTCTCCAGGCGCTCGCCGGGCCAGGCGCACCTCAAGGCTGGCAAGGCGCCCTGCCGTTCCGCTATCACCTCGGTCCCGGCGGAGCGAAGGTCCACCTCGTCTCCGATCAGGATTACCAGCGCCGCATCATCTGGGACGTCATCGGGAAAATTGAAGGAGCCCAGGATCCCGGCGCTTCAGTCATCGTCGGCAATCATCGTGACGCTTGGGTCTATGGCGCAGTCGATCCCTCCAGCGGCACCGCCTCCATGCTTGAAGCCGTTCGCGGCATTGGTGCTCTGCTCCATCAGGGCTGGCGGCCGCGCCGCACCATCATCTTCTGCAGTTGGGACGCGGAAGAAGAAGGCCTGGTCGGTTCCACCGAATGGGTCGAGCAGCAGGGTCGCGCGCTCGACCAGGCCGTTGCCTACTTCAATGTCGATATCGCTGTCGCCGGGCCCGATTTCGCTGCCTCGGCCGTGCCCTCGCTCAAGGAGTTTATCCGCGACATTGCCCGATCCGTTCCTAGTCCCGTGGCCGATTCGGTCTTCGTCCAGTGGCGCCGCAAGTCTCTCGGCGCTCAAGAGCACCATGATTCAAACGCGCCGCTCGCTCAGGGTGAAGAAGTTCCCCTCGGCGATCTCGGCTCCGGATCGGACTTCTCGCCCTTTCTGCAGCACGCCGGCGTTCCTTCGGCGGAGATCACCTCCAACGGTCCTTACGGCGTCTACCACTCCGCATTTGACGACATGGCCTGGTACACCAAAAACGCCGATCCCGATTTCCTCTACTTGCAGGAAATCGCCCGCGTGCTTGGCGTTGAAGCCATGCGCATGGCCGATGCCGATGTGCTGCCCCTCGACTATGTCGCCTACGCGCGCGAAATCTCCGCCTACATTCAAGCCGCAAAACGCAAAGCCGCCGACAACGGCCTCGGCTCTCTCGACTTCGCCCCCGCTGAAGCCGCCGCCTCGCGTTTCACCGCCGCAGCCCAGCGGGTTCACGCCCTTCAGTTGGCTCCATCCGGCGATCCCGCTCCGCTGAATCTCGCTCTCCGGCAAGCTGAGACGGCCTTCCTCTCTGATTCCGGCCTTCCCGGCCGTCCTTGGTATCGCCACACCATCTACGCTCCCGGCATGCTCACCGGCTATGCCGCGGTCGTCATCCCCGGCGTCAATGAGGCCATCGATGCTCGCGATCCGAACCTTGCCGCCCAGCAGCTCGTGGTACTCGCCCAGGCCCTCGATCGCGCAGAGAACGCACTGAACGCTGCGCGCTGACTACAAGGACAATTCAATTCCCCCGAAAAAACGAACGACCAGCCGAAGAATCGGCCTCTCCACCCCAGAAAAGTCTCGCGATTTTAGGAGATGGAAGTGTCACAATGGGTTGGTTCGCCCCCGGGATGACTGCGTGATCTGAGCGTTGGGCCGGAAGGAGCAGAAATGGGAAGTGGTTGGGTGAACTACTGGTTTATTGCCCTTGTGGTTCTCCTGCTCTTGTCGATCATCAGTTTTATCGTTTTGTTAGCGTGTTGGAATTCTGTGTCAGCCGAGACAGATTTGTGGACGATCACTCCCGCAGGAAAAACTCTCCTTCGCGCAAGAAACGTGTTTGCAGCCGCCTGTGGCCTCGTTTTCGCGTCCTTGTTCGCCGTCAGCTCGTTTGACGCGTCGGACAGGTCGGCATTCGATCGGTGGTGCGACGCGCATCCGCATTCCGTTCCGGCGGTGATGGTCATTTCCGCTGGATTGTTTCTCGCTTCCGCTTGCCTGGCATTTCAATCCAAAGGCGACGGTCGGCGGCTCCTGATGGTTTGCGCGCTCGTCGTTGCCGCCTTGTCGTTTTTGGGAGCCGTACTACTCATGTCCGCCTGAGTCAGAAGTGCTGCTGTGAACGCAATACCCCGCACGCAACTGATTCCAAAGGGAATCCAGACCTACCCCGGAAGGCGCAACCCACGCTGCCCCCAACAGGCCACGCTCTGCCACCGATGCGCCATTTCACATTGTTGTAACGCGGCGCTATCGTCCATCTCGCAAGCTGATTGAGCTCGAACGATGGCCCAACAGCCTATGTGGAGTTTTCCTTCAATGATTGACTTGCTTCTTGCCTTGGCCTTCGTTGCGATGATTCTTTCGCCGCCGATTCTGGCGACGCGCCATCGCAGCCGATCCCAAAGGCGCAGCAAGCTTGGATGGTGAGCTCCCTGGGGGTCCTATGGTTGCCTTGATGATCGAACTCGGTCTGATCGCGGCCGGAATTCTGCCGCTCGTTGCCACCGCACTCCAGCCCGTTAGAGTGTCTGAGCGTAGCTATTGCGGCCGGGCCGGAAACGCCCGCCGCAGCCAATAATCAGGCTCGCCCGCGCCCCGCACCCCCGTACCCTCGATCCCGACGTCGCGGAGCCCCGCGTCCCGTACCCCCGTAGCCCCGTAGTCTCGCAGCCCCGTAGTCCCGTAGTCCCGTACCCCCGTAGTCCCGTAGTCTCGTAGCCCCGTAGTCCCGTAGTCCCGCAGCCCCGTAGCCCCGCGTCCCGTACCCCCGTAGCCCCGTAGTCTCGCAGCCCCGTAGTCCCGTAGTCCCGTACCCCCGTACCCCCGTAGCCCCGTAGTCCCGTACCCCCGTACCCCCGTAGCCCCGTAGTCTCGTAGCCCCGTAGTCCCGTACCCCCGTACCCCCGTAGCCCCGTAGTCTCGTAGCCCCGTAGTCCCGCAGCCCCGTAGTCCCGTAGTCCCGCAGTCCCGTAGTCCCGTAGTCCCGTAGTCCCGTAGTCCCGCAGCCCCTTGTTTCCTTGGCCCCTGCCTTATGTGATCTAAATCACGTCGAATTTGACCCCCCATCCCTCACACTCGTATCGTTGAAGTTGGATCACCATGAAGATTGCACCGAACACTCTCCGCATTGGCGCCGCCGTCGTCGTAATCCTCGGCACGGTGGCCTGGCTCGCTTTCACCGGCTACAGCTCAAATAAGAGCTACTTCGTCAAGGTTCCCGAGCTGTACGCGATGGGCAACATCGCCTACAAACGCAATATTCGTGTCGACGGGTTTGTGCAGCCGGGTTCGATCGTGCAGAGTGGCCCCCACGTCACGTTCATCATCAACGAATACGAGAGCCACTCGCCGAAGGCGAGCACCGGCCGCGTGCTCAAGGTCGTCTACAGCGGCTCCGAGCCGCCGCCCGACACTTTCAAAGATGATTCGGAGGCCATCGCCGAGGGCAGCTACCGCCCCGACGGAGTCTTTTACGCCACGGTTCTTCAGGCCAAGTGCGCCAGCAAATACGCTCCGCAGCAGCCCGGCGCATCGCCTTCCAGCCCCGCCACGCCGCCCGCCTCCAAGCCCAACACCGCATCGGCTCCGGCGCCTCCCGCCTCCGCCCAGACCGCCGCCAACTGATCGAATGACAACGAACGCCACCGAAGCCGGCCGCTCAATTCAGTGCGCCCGACTCGATAAGGTGTCCAAGCTCTTCGGCAGCTTTGCCGCCCTTCGCCAGGTTTCTCTCTCGTTCGAGCCCGGCCGCTGCTACGTCCTCCTCGGCGAGAACGGTGCCGGAAAGTCCACGCTTCTGCGGATTCTTGCCGGCCTTCTCCGCCCCACGCATGGCACGGTCAGCGTCTTCGGCGAATCACAGCCCCATGAAGCCCGCGCCCGCATCGGCTACATGAGCCACGCGCCCATGCTTTACGACGAGCTCACCGCACAGGAAAACCTTCGCTACTTCAGCAGTCTCTATTCCGGCCGCCCCTGCCTCACCCCCGCTGAAGCTCTTCGACAGGTCGGCCTCGATCCCGAACTCAATCGCCTCTTCGGCCAATATTCGCAGGGCATGCGCCAGCGCACCTCGCTCGCCCGCGTGCTTCTTTCCGTCCCCGAGCTGCTTCTGCTCGACGAGCCTTTCTCCAACATGGATGTGGAAAGCGCTCGCCAGATGGTCGCCCTCCTCGCCGGCTTCCGCCAGTCCGACCGCACCATCGTCCTCACCACCCATCAACGCGAACTCGCCGTTCCCATCGCCGACTTCGTCATCACCCTTCATGCCGGCCGCGTCGCATCCATCGATCAAGGAGCGACTCAACATGATTTATAGGCGAGATTCATGCAGGCGGCAGAGCTTGTATTGCGAGCGAGCTTTGTATCAGCGCTCGACTAAGAAACTCGCGGAACTCGTTGTCCAGAGGCTTTGTATCAGGGCACGAGTTTACTCGTGCCGCAAACCCCGCACAATGAATGCGGGCTTTAGCCCCTGCGGAACAATCGCCTCAGGGAGCACGAAGTGTCAGGGCACGACTTCAGCGGGGTCCCCGGCGACAGGTCCTCGTCGCTGGGGTGGCTTCAGTCATGCCATCAGCACAGAAAAATCAATGGGGCCTTTAGGCCCTGAGGGATGCATCTTGCAAAATGCGATTCGCATATTTGCGGCCCGAGAAGGGGCGTCGGCATGAAGACCAACGGCGCGCGCTTTCTTGAATCGCTCAACATTCCCTTCGAGCTCCGCGAATACGAGGTCGACCCCGAAGACTTGTCGGCTATCACTGTCGCAAAAAAAATCGGCATGCCCGCCGAGCAAGTCTTCAAAACTTTGCTCACCACCGACGGCGCGCACGAATACGTCTTCGCCGTTGTCCCCGGCGACGCCGCACTCGACTTCAAGAAGTTGTCGCGTTTGACCGGCTGGCGTAAAGCTGAAATGGCTCCCCTCAAAGACGTGCAGCCGCTCACCGGCTACATCCGCGGCGGCGTCACCATCTTCGGAGCCAAAAAGCCTTACCCCGTCTTCGTCGACGAAACCGCCATCCTCTTCGATCGCATCAGCGTCTCCGCCGGAACCCGCGGCACGCAGTTGATCCTCACTCCCGACGACTATCTCCGCGCCGCCGCCGCCATCGGCGAGCCCGTAAAAACCGCCGACCTCACGAAAGATGTCGCTGCCCCATCCTCAAATTCGGGTGCCCCATTCCAAGGCAAAAATGTGAGTGCCCCATCCATGCGCCAGTCTTCAGGCGCATGGGTGGGAGACCATTCCTCTTCACCGAACCCAAACCGCGAGGGCCACAAATGACCCGCGCCCTCCAATCCCGAGTGCCCCACTCCCAAACTCAAACACGGGTGCCCCACCCTCGCGGCGTCTTTGTTTTTGCCGCCAGGGTGGGACATCGCTCTTCTTTCACCGTTCCAAAGCTCGCATCAAAACTGAATTGTCATCCTGAGCGTAGGTCGCGTTGGCGACCGGAGTCGAAGGACCTGCATTTGCTTTTCGGCGAACTTAGCACCAACCGCCGGGTGCCCCACCCTCGCGGCGTCTTTGTTCTTGCCGCTAGGGTGGGGAACCATCCATCCAGTTCGAACCACTACCGGGGCCGCCAATGACCCGCGCCCTCTTCACCCATCTCGCCAAAGATCTCCGTATCGAGTGGCGCACCCTCGACGCCATGATCTCCATGATTTTCTTTTCCGGCCTCGTCGTCGTGCTCTTCTCCATCGCCTTCGATCCCCGTGGCGCATTCTCCCAGCAAATCGCCGGCGGCGTTCTCTGCGTCGCCACCATGTTCGCTTCCGTCACCGCTCTCAATCAAGCCTGGGCCCGCGAAATCCGCCATCAGGTCATGGACGCGCAGCGCATGGTTCCTTCGCCGGGCGCCGAGCTCTACCTCGCCAAGACCATCGCCAACTTCGTATTCGTCTCCATCGTCCAAATCGTACTCGCGCCCTTTTTCTTCATCTTCTATAACCTCCGCATCGCCGGCGACGCGTGGCAGTTGGCTCTCGTTCTCCCCCTCGGCACCTGGGCCCTGGTCGTCAACGGAGTTTTCTTCGCCGCGCTCTCCATCGGCAGCCGCAACCGCGAGTTTCTGCTCTCGCTCATTCTCTTTCCCATCTTCATTCCAGCTCTGCTTGCCATGGTCCAGGCCACCGGCTTCATCCTCACCGGAGACGGCGACCCCACCCTCTGGATCAAAATGCTTCTCGGCTACGACATCATCTTCACCACCGCCAGCCTGCTCCTCTTCGACGTCATCTTCCACGCCGAATGATGATGTCACCTGAACTCTCTCTCGTCGTGTCATCCTGAGCGGAGCGCGCCCGGCGGGGTCCCCGGCGACAGGCCTTCGTCGCTGGGGTGACTTGAGGCCCCACGCATGTGGGGTAAGCGGAGCGAAGGATCTGCTTTTGCTTTTCGTGGTTCTCGCTTCTCACCAACAAATGGGTGCCCCGTCCCAACTTCGTCAGGGTTGGGTAGCACCCGGCGGATCGAACAGTTCCAGCCGCACATGCCACGTCGTCGACGCATGAGGCTCCAGCGTTACCAGTCCCGTGTCCATGCCCTTCCACTCCGCGCCGAACGCGTCCATGTAGTTGTACTGTTCTTCGATCGCGCAGAATGTGTCGCCCTTCGCCGACCACAGGTGCAGCGTGCGAATCTCCGGCGACAGTCCGCGCACCCGGATCGCATAATTCGCCTTCGGGTCGGCCAGCCACGCGTCGATACTTTTTTCGCTTTCGCCACCGCCGCCCGTCCGCGTCAGCTTTGAAAAGTTAATCGACGTCGAGGCATCCGGCAACAGCGCGCCCTGCGGCGAGCGATAATCCTTTGGCGTTCCTTCCACCGGCATCAACTCTCCGGTGGGCCGGCCGTCAATGGTGTCGACCACGCCATACAAGTCTGCCGGCAGATGCACGCGAGCCTGCGCGCGATCGCCACTGATGATGCGAAGAAACGGATGCCAGCCCATCCCCATCGGTTCCGGTTCGTCGCCCACATTCGTCGCCGTCACCTGGATATCCACCGCATCGCCGGTGAGCGCGATTCTGAAGTGCACATCGGTTTTCGAAAGCCAATAGCCGTTGAAGTCCCCGGCATGAATCACCGCAGTCAGAGTCTGCCCGGCCTGTGTTTTCGTCACATGCAGGTCTTCCGCCTTCATCATGTTCAGCAGGCCATGTACGCTGTAGTGACCTAAATAATCGTTGGGCAGATGAATCGTCTTCCCGTGCCATTCAACGTTCACAATCCTCTTGTCGGAGGAGAGTTCTCCGCCGGCGCGGCTGGTAAACGGGATCAGAAACGCCCCGCCAAAAGAGTGATTCAGGTTGCCGAAAGCATCGTCCCCCTGCCCGTTCAACTTCTGTGCCGCTTCCTCGAGTGAAGGGGACCGCAACAGCTCGGTCTCCCCTTTCCCGGGCAGATTCGCCGTGATCTGAAAAGTATTCAGCCCGCGCCCGGGCAGCAGAGTAATCGACGTGAATTCACGCTTGGTGCCGTGAGAGGTTGCCTTGCGTTCCAGCCGCACAGGCGGCATTCCACCAAGAAGCGGCGGCTCAGCCGCAGCGCCAGAGAGCGACACGACACCACCAAACAATACGACGCACGCGCACAGCAGCCGGGACCAGCGAATGTTCATGCAGGCAATCTTTGCTTGCCCGGCAGAACGGAGTCAAGCGAAGATTGTTCCCTTGCCAACCGCGCTTCAGGCTCATGTGCTTCAGCGTGTTGGGGGCGCCCCGAGATGATCTGGGCACTCGCGACGCGAACGCTCATCCCGCCTGCGCCGCGATCCACCCCGGCTCTTCGCCATTGTCCCGGTCGGCCTCCGCGTCCGTGTCCCCCTCGGCCTCCATCGCCCGCAGCGAGCGCCGCATCCGTTCAAACTCCGGACGCCCTCTCAGTGGCTGCAATCGCGGGTCGCCGAGCATCTGAAAAAACCACGGGCAGCGATTCTCATTGGCGATGCGCAGCTCTTCGAGCGCCGCGTCATCCTCTTCCATCGCCACGTACGTCGCGGCATCGAAGGTGTTCATCACAAAACGCTCCCGACTCAGCCATTGCAGCCGCTCCAGCAGCGTTCGCGCTTCTTCTTTGCGTCCGGCGCATGCCAGGGCGTATGCATGGGCTGACGTCGTCAGATCGAAGTGCGCCGATCGCGCCGCCAGCGCACGCGCCAGCTCCACCGCCCGTGCCGCCTCGCCGTTCCACGCCAGAATCAATGCGCCATACAGATGCGCGCCATCGTGCTCGGTAAACTGCGCAATCGCTTTGCAGATCTGGTCAACGCTCGCCTCAGCCTCTCCGGCCAGGTGCAGCGCCCACGCCAGCTCCGTCTCGAGCCACGGCGAATGCGGATTGTCCTCAATCTCCGCGCGCAGCGCATCCACACCTTCTTCAAACTTGTGCCGGCTCAACAGAAACTTGGTCCGCAATCGCGTCGCCCACACATCGTGCCGCAAATGAGCCGAGCGCGCAAAAGCGTCGAGCGCCGCTCCAAGATTCCGGTCCACATGAAAATGAATCCATCCCATCGCCGGAAGCAAAATCTCCGCGTTGCTCCTCGACTCGGGAATCTGCGCCGCCCTCCGCACCATGCTCGCCGCTTCTAAAGCCGGCATAAACCCGTAAATTGCCTGCGTCACCGAAAGATGTGCCAGGTCGGCTCGCGCGGCAACAAGCGAAGGATCCAGTTCGATGGCGCGCTGCAGTCGCGCCATCGCATCCTGCATCGGATGCCGCTCCATCGTCTGGCCCTCATGATGCGCCCGCAAATAGAGCTCGTGTGCCTCGTTCTGCTTCGGCGAATCTCCACGTCTCGTCCCTGCCGCCGCAACCGCCGCGATCGACAGACTTCCCGAATCGATCCGGCTGCTCACGCAATTCACGAGCTCCGACGCAAGCTGCCTGCTCCAGCCGCGCTTCACCAGAAGATCGTCGATCCACAGCTCTGCGCCATCCGCGACCCGGATCATCCCGGCCCTCAGCCTCAGCCTGTCGAGCGTCGCGTCAAGCTCGCCGCTCAGAACGAGGTCCGCTCCGAGCATCTTGCCAATCTCGTGCGCCCGCAATCCCCGCCTGGCCAGCGTCAACACCGAATCCCGAGCCACCACGCCGAATTCCTCACCCAATGCCGCCGCCGTCTCCTCCGCAATACCCGAGCCCAGATATTCCGGAACGCCATACCCAACCGCGAACGGCAGAATCGCAAGTCGCGGCCGCGCGACCGCTGCCCGCATCTCGTCTGTCCGCACCGCCGCGGACATTCTGTATCCGCGCCTGTACACGCTCTCGATGCAATCCGCGGGTTGCAGCCGCTCGCGCAGCCTGGCGATGCACTTTGCCACGACATCGCAGGAAACGTGCGCGTCGCCCCAGACCGTCCGCTTCAGCTCCAGCGGGCCCACAATCTCGCCCACCCGCCTCAGCAGCAAACGCAGAACCGCCGCTTCCTCCGCGGATAGAAGATGAGCCGCATCCTCCCCCACGAGCATTCCATCGGTCTCGAGGCTGAATCCGGAAAACCAATACCGAAGGCCCTGCGCCTCCGCGGGCGCCGGCGACGAGTGACTCATAGAAACCAACGCAGTCCTGTGCAATCCTCTGCAGCCGCCGGTCGCGATCGAGATCGAACTTCTCAACCCCGCGCCACTATCGGCAGCGAAGATTCACACCGCAATCATCCGGGGAAGAATTACCATCAAGGCAAAACGTCAAGGTTCAATCCGGCACGCGACCGGGCCGCAGCTGCGGCAGCGGTCTTTGATTTCCAATAAGCGTGTCGTTGCACTGATTATCTGCCCGGCCGGGTAGTCAAGCCGTCTCTTCACGGACATTTCGATGCTGGAAGTAATCCGTCGCAGGTTACCGTGTTGCTGATGAACTCCGGCACGCGCGCAACACCAGCTCTCCCACGATGAGCTGGAAGCTAGAGGCTAGAAGCCAGAAGCCAGAGGCTGAATGCTGCTCTTAGCCCTTCCCAATCACCTTCGCCAGCGTGGCGCCAATCTCCGCCGGTGACACCACCACGTGAATCCCAGCCGCGGTCATGGCCTTCATCTTGTCGGCCGCCGTTCCCTGTCCACCGCTGATGATTGCGCCTGCGTGTCCCATACGCCGTCCTGGAGGCGCAGTCTGCCCGGCGATAAATCCCACCACCGGCTTCTTCACGTGCTGCTTCACAAACTCCGCCGCCGCTTCCTCCGCCGATCCGCCAATCTCGCCGATCATGATGATGGCCTCGGTGCCGGAGTCGTCGTTCAGCAGTCGCAGCGCGTCAATATGCGTGGTCCCAACAATGGGATCGCCGCCGATGCCGATCGCCGTCGACTGCCCAATCCCTCTCTGCGTCAGCTGATGAACCGCCTCGTAAGTCAGCGTGCCTGACCGCGAAACAATTCCGATCGATCCTTCCTTGTGAATCCGCCCCGGCATAATGCCGATCTTGGCTTTCCCCGGCGAAATCACGCCGGGGCAATTGGGCCCAATCAGTCGCGACTTCGACGTCTTCAGCTTGGCCCACACCTTCACCATGTCCAGCGTCGGAATGCCCTCGGTGATGCAGACGATGAGCGGAATCCCCGCGTCTTCGGCCTCAAGAATGGCGTCCGCGGCAAACGGCGGCGGCACAAAGATCATGGTCGCGTTTGCGCCCGTCTTCGCCACGGCCTCGTCGACGGTATTAAAAACCGGCCAGCCCTCGTGCGTCGTTCCGCCCTTGCCCGGCGTCACCCCGCCAACCACCTTCGTTCCGTACTCCGCGCAGCCCTTGGCGTGGAACGTGCCTTCTTTGCCCGTGATCCCCTGCACAATCAGCCGCGTATTGTTATCCACTAAAACCGACATATAAAACAGCTCCTAGCTCTTAGCTTCTAGCCACTAGCTTTTCAACGACTGGATAAACGCCCCGAGCATCTTGGAAGTTTCGATGCATAGAGACTCCGCTTCTCTTCGCTTTCCCTCATCACCAATTTTCAGTCGCCTCGCGAGCAACAACTGTGTTTGAACTTCATATGTGGAACCGAGCGCAATATTCAAAAACTGTCGAAAATCTCGATCCGTCGCTCGGGCGCGGCCTTCGGCAATGTTGCTTGCGATAGAGACGCTGGCTCGCCGAACCTGAGAAGTGAGCCCGTAAATCTCTTCCTTCGGAAATGTCTTTGTCAGATTGTAGACAGCCTCACTCAGTTCCATGGCTCTTTGCCAAACCGTCAGATCCTGGAAATCTTGCGACAAGCATCATCTCCCGAAGCGGCGATTTTGAGCTAGCAGCTAGAAGCTAGAGGCTAGCAGCTGCCTTTACGACCATTTCCGCCGCTTCCTTCATCGTTGCGCCCACTTGGAAATTCAATCCCGATTCCTTCAATATCTTCCGCCCTTCCTCCACATTCGTTCCCTCAAGCCGCAGCACGATCGGCACCTTCACGTCCAGATTCCGCGCCGCCGCAACCACGCCCGTTGCCAGCCGGTCCACGCGCAGAATGCCGCCGAAGATATTGATGAAGATAGCCTTCACATTTTTGTCGGAGAGCAGAATCTCAAACGCGTGCTCAATCTGTTCCTGCGTTGCGCCGCCGCCCACGTCCAGAAAATTCGCCGGGCTGCCCCCCGCATACTGAATAATGTCCATCGTCGCCATCGCCAGTCCCGCGCCATTCACCATGCAGGCAATCGTGCCATCCAGCTTGATGTAGTTAAGCGCGTATTTGCTCGCCTCCACTTCCAGCGGATCTTCTTCGGCCACGTCGCGCAGCGCCTTGATGTCGGGATGCCGGAACAGCGCGTTGTCATCGAAGGTGATCTTCGCGTCGAGCGCAAAAAGCTTACCGTCCTTCGTGGTGATGAATGGATTGATCTCCACCAGCGACGCGTCGGTCTCAATGAACGCGTTGTAGAGGCTCTGGAAGAAGGTCACTGCCTGGTTGATCTGCGTCGGCTTCAGTCCCAGCGCGAAGGCCAGCTTCCGCGCCTGCCACGCGCCGAACCCCACCGCCGGATCGATGGTCTCCTTGAAAATCGCCTCGGGAGTCTTCGCCGCTACCTCTTCAATCTCCATGCCGCCGGCCTGCGACGCCATAAAGACAAGCTTCCCCGACGCGCGGTCCAACACGATGCCCAGATAAAGCTCGCGATCGATGTCCGCTGTCTCTTCCAGCAGCAGCCGCTGCACCTTTTGTCCATGCGGACCGGTCTGGTGCGTCACCAGCGTCATGCCCAGGATGTTCTTGCTGTGCAGTTCGGCGTCTTCGCGCGTCCTGGCCACTTTCACGCCGCCGCCTTTGCCGCGGCCTCCGGCGTGAATCTGCGCCTTCACCACCACGCCCGGAGCGCCTTCGGCAAAGAGCTTGCGCACCACGGCCACAGCTTCCTCGAAGGTGGCTGCTTCTTCGCCTTTGGGCACGGCAACGCCGTACTTCGCCAGGATTCCCTTTGCCTGATACTCGTGAATTTTCAAATGGGTTGGACCTCAGACAATTCTCAGGTTACCACGCAGATTTCGGCTGGAATTTCACCATGCAAGGCGCCAGAAAACTGCCGCTCTTCGCCCTTAAGCCTCCGCTCTGCAATACTTCTTTCATGTCTTTGGTGAAGGATCTGCTTCGCCCGCTGGCCGAGGATGGCGCGTCGCTCACCCGTGAGCAGGCCGCCCAGGTCCTCGAGGAAATCCTCTCCGGCGCCGTGCCGGAAGTGGAAACTGCCGCGCTCGTTGCCGTCCTCGCCACGCGCGGCGAACAGGCTCCCGAACTCGCCGGCTTTGTCGACGTCATGCGCCGGAACTCCGTTGCACTTTCTTTCTCCGAAGAAGAAAGAGCGGAGCTCGTGGACTGCGTCGGCACCGGCGGCGGTGGCCCGCAAACCTTCAATATCTCCTGCGGAGCCGCGCTCGTTGCCGCAGCCGCCGGAGCTCGCGTTGCCAAGCACGGCAATCGCGCCGTCACCTCGCGCTGCGGCGCTGCCGACGTTCTTGAGGCGCTCGGCGTTCCCATCGAGCTCTCGCCCGATCTGGCTGTCGAGTGCCTCCGCGAAACCGGCTTCGTCTTCCTCTACGCGCCGCTCTATCACCCGGCCATGAAGGCTCTCGGCCCGCTGCGTCGCGCGCTCGGCTTCCGCACCATCTTCAACTTGGTCGGTCCGCTCACCAATCCGGCTCATGCGCAGACGCAGGTCATTGGAGTGCTCGCTCCCAGCCGCGTGCTTCTGGTCGGCCGCACCCTCGCCATGCTCGGCGCCCGCCGCGCCTTCGTTGTTCACGGAACCGACGGAATCGATGAGCTCACCACCACCGGCGAGTCCATCGTCGCCCGCATCGAAGAGAACGAATCGGGCAAGTCCCAGCTCAAAGCCGCGCGCGTCACTCCCGAAATGGCCGGCCTTCCCCGCGCCACCATCGATCAGTTCACCGGCGGCGACGTGGCCACCAACAAAGCTCTGCTCTATGACGTCATCACCGGGATTACCGGCCCGCGCCGCGACGTGGTCTTGCTCAACGCGGCCGCTGTGTTGGTCGCCGCCAGCCTCGCCGGCGATCTCAAAGAGGGTGTAGCCCTCGCCGCCGAAGCCATCGATTCCGGCCAGGCTGCCGCTACCCTCGCCAAGCTCCAGCAATTCGGAGCCGGGCACTCCTCAACCCACCACAAATGAGCGGGTGCCCCAGGTCTGGATTTTCAGACCTGGGATAGCACGAACCCCCACTCCGCCGCTCTCAACCCACCGCAAAATTGGGTGCCCCATTCTAAAACTCCACGCGCAGCGAGGAGTTTTAGGGTGGGAAAGCACGAACCCCACTCCGCCGCTCTCAACCCACCACAAAATTGGGTGCCCCGTCCAAGCTTCGCTTGGGCGGGATAGCACGAACCCCACTCCGCCCGTCTTCAACCCACCACAAAATTGGGTGCCCCGTCCAAGCTTCGCTTGGGTGGGAAAGCACGAACCCCACTCCGCCGCTCTCAACCCACCACAAATGAGCGGGTGCCCCAGGTCTGGATTTTCAGACCTGGGATAGCACGAGCCCCGCCCACCTCAGACTCTGTCATCCTGAGGTCGCTGAGGCGACCGAAGGATCTGCGGTTGCCTCTCGCGAAGCTCACCCACCACAAAATTGGGTGCCCCGTCCAAGCTTCGCTTGGGCGGGATAGCACGAACCCCAATCCGCCGCTCTCAACCCACCACGAAATTGGGTGCCCCATTCTAAAACTCCACGCGCAGCGAGGAGTTTTAGGGCGGGATAGCACGAACCCCACTCCGCCCGTCTTCAACCCACCACAAAAATTGGGTGCCCCATTCTAAAACTCCACGCGTAGCGAGGAGTTTTAGGGTGGGAAAGCACGAACCCCGCCCACCTCAGACTCTGTCATCCTGAGGTCGCTGAGGCGACCGAAGGATCTGCGGTTGCCTCTCGCGAAGCTCACCCACCACAAAATTGGGTGCCCCGTCCAAGCTTCGCTTGGGCGGGATAGCACGAACCCCCACTCCGCCCGTCTTCAACCCACCACGAAATTGGGTGCCCCATTCTAAAACTCCACGCGCAGCGAGGAGTTTTAGGGTGGGATAGCACGAACCCCGCCCACCTCAGACTCTGTCATCCTGAGGTCGCTGAGGCGACCGAAGGATCTGCGGTTGCCTCTCGCGAAGCTCACCCACCACAAACGGTGGGTCCCCCCGGCCCCTCGCATTTGAAGACCAGGCATCGCACGCACCGCGTCCCTTACGCACTCACCGCTTCGCCCGTCGGAACCAAAAGATCCGCGAAGACGAATCGGTCGCGCGTCACAATCTCCCCGGTCGTCAGCGCAAGCGGCGCCGTGAACATCGGTCCCGCGTAAACGCAGGTGTGGAACTCGCCACGCTCGGCGCAGGGATCGATACCCACCGGAAAATCGCGCAACAACTCCTCGTCGAACTCGCGCCCCACAAAACTGGCCGGCAGCTTCTCCGTGTCCACGCACGAAATCCGCGCGCGCAGGCCGCCCGCAATCATGGTGCGCGCCAGCTCGTCCGTCGGGATTTGCCACAACGGAAACAGCGGCTCCAGGCCGGTCGGAGCGAGCTGCCGTTCGCGATACGCGCGCACATCTTCAAGAAACAGATCGCCGAAGGCAACGGCGTCGATTTTCTCGGCCACCGCGCGCGCGCAAACTTCAGCCATGCGCTGCTCATAAATCTCATTCGAGCAGGGCCAGGGCAGCGGAACCGTCCACAGCGGAAGGCCTGCAGCCGCGGCCTGCGCTTCCAGCACCGCGTGGCGCACTCCGTGCATCGCGACGCGGTCGAACTCGGCGTTGAGCGTCGTGAGCAGCCCGCAAATTTCGATGCTGGGATCGCGGCGCAGAACGTGCAGCGTCCACGCACTGTCTTTACCGCTGCTCCAGGAGAGCAGAACGCGCTTCATAGAAGAAATCATAGCGGCTCCGGACACCCGGCCTTGCCCGATCCGCGAGGCGCATCCCCCGACCTTGTCAACCCCCCGCCGCCAAAATAAATTCTCCGCTCCCCCGTAAGTCCTTCATTCTCTGATCTCTGTTCTCTTATCTCTTTCTTCCCAAGTTTGCCGATCATTTCGCCATTCTGGCGCACAATAGTCCCATGATCAAAAGCCGTCGCCATCCCGCGTGTCCGCTCACTGGCCACTGGCTGTTTCATCTAGTTTCGCTCGCCCCGCTAACTCCGCCAGCTTCGCGGAAACCTGAAAGCTGACCAAACCAGTGATTTTTACACACTTAGAGAGGCGAAAATCGACATAAAATGTTTAAAATCAACAGATAGCTAAAATCACCGTTCACAAATTTCAATCGATTTCGTCGATTTTCCTCGATTTTGGTGCAGAAAACACCCCAAAATGGCACCCAAACCGCCCTTTTGATGGGCCCTTTTCACGGCCTATTTGGCGAAAACGCTCAAGTCGATGGCTGCTCCCATCACCGCGTATCCCGCATCGCCGGGGTGCAAATGATCGCCTGAATCATCGGCCGGAGCGAACTGTTTGGGGTTCGCCGGATCCTGCGTGGCCTTGTCGAAGTCGACCACCCCGTCAAAGGTTCCGCTTGAGCGAATCCAATCGTTTACCGCTTCACGAACCTGCTCGCCTTTCTCAGAGGAATAGCCCGCGCCGCCGTAAGGCGTCAGCGTTGCTCCAATGGCCTTGATGCCGTGCTCGTGCGCGGCGTCGGCAATTTGCTTCAGTCCCATCTCCACCTGCTGCGCGGTGATGTCGTCGTAGGGATTGGTCACGTGCGCCAGGCGGCCAATGTCGTTGATGCTCTCGAGCACAATCACGTAACGCACGCCGCTCTGCGAAAGCACGTCGCGATCCAGGCGCGCCAGCGCGCTCGGTCCGGCAACATCGTTCAGCACGCGGTTGCCGCCGATGCCCATGTTGAGCACGGAAACATCTTTCAGTTTGGGATCGGCATGGAGCCGCGCCGCCAGAACATCGGGCCAGCGGTGGTTGGCGCCCCCGGTCGAGTGTGCGCCGTCGGTAATCGAGTCGCCCAGCGTGACAATGGCGCGCGAGCCTTCAACGGCTTCCACGTCGACGCCGTCAAGAAAGTACCAGGAAAACATCTTGGTTGCCGTGGGCAAATCGGGTGCTGTGGAAACGTCGCCGGTGGCGATGAAGTTGTCCTGGTTTCCGAACGAGTGGTAAGTTTCGGCACGCATCACCTGCGAAGGCAGGTAGAAGCTGACCACAAGATCGGAGAGCGGCTCAACGGCGAGCGCAATAGGATCGGAAAAGAGTTCGGCGCCCGGCGGAACGTTGACGGAAGTTGCTCCGCCAAAAGTGATGGCATGGTCGGACGCGGGCTGAATGGCCGCGCCGCCTGCACTCAAGGCCACATGCGCGTCAGAAATGGCCAGCGGATCGGTGCCAAGAGCATTGGTAAAACGAACGCGAATCTGCGCGCCGCCCACCGAGGTATGGACGATCTCGCGCAGCGTTGTCGCGCTGAAGGGGCGAACATTGAAGCCGCCCTCGGCGAGCATCGGCGCAGTGGCCCAGGTACCCACCCACTGCGGGTGCGGCGCAGACTGGGCGCCGGAAGGCGCGATGGCAATGAAAAGAGCAATGGCGGCAAGAACAGGGAAGCAGCGATTGAGCATGGTTCAGTTCATCTCCTAAGCGGTGAAGAAATTTCAAATGGTTAGTGCAAATCAATGTCGGCGGCGAGCGGGGTGTTCTCGCTGGAGTTGCCGACCCGAATCACAAATTTTCCGGGATCGATAATCCATTTTTGCGCGGCCTGATCCCAATAGCTGAAGGAGCGCGCATCGAGACTAAGAGTCACGTGTTCGGTCTGGCCGGCGTCGAGACGAACTTTCTTGAAGCCTTTCAGCTCGCGCTCCGGACGATCGGTTTGCGCCGACGGATCGGAAACGTAGAGCTCAGCCACTTCAGCGCCGGCGACGCTGCCGGTATTGGTCACATCGAAGCTGACGTCGACCGGAGAGCCGGAAGGCGCTTTTGCGGGAACGCTGAGATTGGCAAATTTGAACGTGGTGTAACTCAGACCGAATCCGAATGGAAACAGCGGGTGCTTGCCGGTGGTCGTCCAGTAGCGATAACCGACCATCAGCTTGTCGCCGTATTGAATGTGTTCAACGGTGTAGTCCTTGGGCTGGCCGTCGGCGCCGGTGGTGTGCAGCGTGGTGTTGTTTTTCGGGTCCCCGTAGTACCACTTGGATGAAGGGTTCTCGTCCCAACTGCGATCGAAACTCACGGGCAATTTTCCCTCGGGATCGTGCTGGCCGAATAGAATTTGCGCGACGGCCGTGCCGCCTTCCTGGCCCGGATACCAGGTGTGGAGCAGGACCGGAACTTTATCCAGCCAGCGGCTGGTATCCATGCCGCCGCCCCCGGTGAGCGTGACGACGGTGCGAGGATTGACCGCGGCGACCCATTGGATCAGTGCGTCCTGGCCCGGAGGCAGCGTGAAGGTGCGGTCGGCGCCCTCGCGCTCCGTGGCCGCGCTGAAGCCGACAGACAAGATGACGACGTCAGCATGCGCCACCAATTCTTTCTGGCCGGGCCCGTCGGGAATTCCGGGGCTGTAGAACACATGCACGTTGGGGCCGAGCAGATTGGCGATGCCGGTGAGGATGCTGACCGGCTCGAATGCGTGCGCCTCTGACGATCCGCCGCCACCGGTGACCGCCGGATACGCGTCGGGGCCGATGATGGCGATGCTCTTGATTTTCGCGGGGTCAAGCGGCAGAAGATTTCCCTCGTTCTTCAGCAGTGTGATGCTTTCGAGCGCACCCTCCAGAGCAACAGCACGATCGGCGACCGAATAGGTGGAGTCGGCGGGATCGAACTGCGGCCGATCCGTCCAGCCGTAGCGCAATTCTGTCCGGAAGAGGCGCAGAAGATGTTCGTCGAGGGTGGCTTCTTTCACCTGGCCGTTCTGGACTGCTGGAGTCAGGTTCTTCGCGTTCATGAATTTGGGGCTGGGCATCTCCAGATCAAGACCGTTGTTGACCGCGGCGACGCCGTCGTAGGTCGCATCCCAATCGGACATGAGAACGCCCTGGAAATCCCATTCGCCCTTGAGCACTTTCAGGTTGAGGAAGTCATTCTGCGTTGAATGGACGCCGTTGACCAGGTTGTAGGAGTTCATCACCGCGTCCACGTGGGCCTTGGTGACGGCGGCTTCAAAAGCGGGCAGATAGATTTCGCGCATGGTCCGCTCGTCAACGTCGGCGCTGGCGTTGTGGCGATTGAACTCCTGATCGTTGAGCGCGTAATGCTTGACGGTGGCGGCCACCCCTTCAGACTGCACGCCTTCAATGAAGGGAACCACCAGCGATGCATTAAGGAACGGGTCTTCGGAAAGATACTCGAAGTTGCGCCCGCTGATGGGGGAGCGCGCGATGTTGACTCCGGGGCCCAGCAGGAAGTTAACGTCGCGGGCGCGGGCATCGCGGCCCAGGCCTTCGCCCAGCTTGCGCGCGAAATCGGTGTCCCATGTGGCGGCCAGCGCGGCCCCGCCGGCGTAGGCTGTCGTCGGTCCCCAGGTGCGCACGCCGACAGAAGCATCGGACATTTTGAATTGCGGCAGGTCGATCGAGGGCATGGGACGCGTGAACATATTGCCGATGCCTCCCAGGAGCTCAATTTTGTCCGCCAGCGTGAGCTTGGCGATCATGGCGTGAGCATGGGCTTCGATCGCCGGCGAATCGGGAGCCGGAGCCTGGGCTGAAACGGTGAGGTTGGCTGCAAAAAAAACCGTGAGGACGAGTGAGAAAGCCGGGAGGAGAGGGTGCAACCGACGAGATTTCATATCGCGCCCAAGTTAGCGCATTGGGCCGTGGGATGTACAGCGCATCGCGGCGGGTTAACGGCAGATTCCCGGCCGGCGCGCCGAACCCGAGCGTTACCCCGGCCCTCGCCAAGTCTACGAACCAGGGCGACGCCCCAAAAACCGCACGCAGCGAGGCTCTGCAGGCTAACGCAGCTCGGCCAGCGCAGCGCTGACAGTTTTCGGATCGAGTCCGCAGTTCTCCAACAAAATCAGGAATTTGCGTTGTGACTCGAATCACAGCTGGGGGTGAATAATGTCACTGCCTCTCCCTGCAGGCGAAGCGCACACTCAGAGTCCAATGAGCGAGATAGCAGTGGACCCCGGGGGTGAATCATGAGTTTCGATCAGGGATTGAAGACGATTGTGGTGGCGACAAGCCTCGATGGCCAGGCAGAGGCGGCTCTCGAGTACGCGCGCAAGCTGGCCCTGAATTATGGGGCGCGGATTGTATTGGCACATGGGCTCGATCCAATGGACTACGCCGCAGTGAATGGGCTGCCAGGGAGCGTCGAGAGCCATCTGACTGCTGAGGCGCGCAAGGTATTGGACAAGCTGGCGGGCGAGCTGCTGCGCGAAGGAATTCACAGCCACTCCGAAGTGCGGCAAGGTGCCGTAGCCCAAATGCTGGTGGATGTGGCGCGGCAGCACGAGGCCGGGCTGATTGTGATTGGCACCAAAGGGAAGGAAGGCGCCGGACCCGTTGTGGTCGGCGCCATCGCGGAACAACTGGTAAGGCTCGCACCGTGTCCGGTGCTGGCCGTAGCCGCGGACTGGAATGCGGGCAAGAACCGTCCGGCTCCGGGTGGACCCGTTTTGCTGGCTGTGGAGTCGAACGACGCGGCCGCTGCTGCTGCGGCGACTGCTTATTCTCTGGCGGTGACTTTTAGCCGGCCGCTTTTGCTGCTGCACGTGCGCACCGAGGCCGAATTCAGGGCCGGGAAGGACCCATGTGCCGCCACGCCGAAGGATTTCGGTGTCAACCTTCCGCCCCGGCCGCACCATGCGCGCAGTGGGGGCTCCGGTTGGCTGCTCAATGAGGCTCCGGTGCATTGCATCGTGAAGGACGGTGACCCCGGAGAAGCCATTCAGGAAGCGATTGCCGAGTGCCACCCCTGCATTCTTGTAGCCGGAGTGAAACGCATGAGCGGTAGGCGTGGGCCTCATGGCACAGCCTTTGCATTGCTCACCGCTTCACGCGTGCCGGTACTCTGCGTCCCGCCTGAAGCACGGCGAGTCGACGTAGAGGAGTTGGTGGCGCTTCCGGTGGGTGCGCCGTAGGTCGCTCTTTGGCAGGGGAGAATGGGCGGGTGAAAGGAGAAACCGCCCCGTTTTGTCCAACTGAAATCGAACAGAAACACGGAAGGTTGGGGCCCAGCGCGACGCGGCGCAGGAGATGGTCTGCCTGAAACAAAGACGGTGAATCTTGACCAGGCTGACATGCAATTCAGGAGCCTTGGAAAAACAGGAATAAGGCAAGGAAATGGCTAGCAATCAGTCCGATGCGCGATTCGAGCGCCTGGCCGCCGCGGCGGCTCGACCGCTCGCAGAGCTGTTGGAGTGCCCCGAGGATGCCGGAAATCTGCTGAGTGGCGAGACACGGTGCATCGAATACGAGGCCGGCCAAGCGGTTTTTCGCCAAAATGACCCTTGTAAGGGCCTTTACGTCGTAGTTTCGGGCGATTTCGTGCGCAAGGCGGAGCGCTTTCAGATGCGCGTCATGCTGGGGCCGGCCCGGCCAGGGGACCTTGTCGAGCTGGCAGCCGTGCTGGGAGATCGGCATCATACGTATACCCTCAGCGCAGTTGGATCTGGATCGATGCTGCTGGTGCCCATTGAAGCCCTGCATCGAGCCTTTGAAAGCTATCCACCGCTGCGGATGAGGCTCTTGGAAGAGTTGGCGCGTGAAGTATCGAGGGCTTACATCACCTGCTGTCTGACCCGCGTGGTCCCCGCCCGCCGCCAAAGCAGTCATGCGGCGACAGCATAATCTCCACGCGGCGAGAGGAATGCCGCCTCAAATCCGAGTGATCTAAATCACAATTCATGGTGCGTGCCCGTGGTAGCCTCCCGTCATGAAGCGAAGCGCATCGCGAGATGGAAACGCGACATGGGGTGGTTACGTTCGCCCCGGTTCCGGATCGTGATCTGCGCTATACTTCTGCTAACGCCCAGCGAACAACGGTATAGGTATGGCCACGCTCCACTCTCATCACGCTCCGGAAGATTGCCTTAATTGCGAGCATCGCCATCTTAGAATGTTCTGCAATCTCACCCCGGATGCGCTGGCGGATTACGACCAGATCGGCATCATGATGAGTCACGCACGCGGGGCCAAGCTCTTCTCAGAAGGCGATGCAGCGCGTAATGTCTTCGTCATCTGCTTCGGACAAGTCAAAATTTCTTCCACCTCGCGCGACGGCAAGACCATGATTCTCAAGATCGCCGGGCCGGGCGATGTGATGGGGTTGAGCGCCGTGCTGGCCAATGTGCCGCACGAAGTAACGGCCGAGGCCATCGAGCCCTGCCAGGTAAAAACGGTGCGCAAGCAGGAGTTTGTTGAGTTTCTGGGCCGGCATGGGATCGCGTCGATGCACGCGGCGCAGTCGCTCAGCAGCGAATACCTGACCGTGTTTCACGATGCCAAGCGTCTGGCGCTTTCAGGTTCGGCTGCGGGACGCCTGGCCCGCCTGCTGCTGGATTGGGGACGCGATTCGGCAAACGGCAAACCGGAGATTCGGTTCACCATGGCGCTGACGCACGAGGAAATCGCCAACATGGCAGGCACCTCGCGCGAGACTGTGACCCGGTTGCTGAACCAGTTCCGGCGCGACCAGTGGATCACCATCAAAGGCACCAGCCTGACCATCGTGAAGCCCGATCAGCTGGAGCGACTGACAGCGTAAGTCTTTGTTTTCGATCTTCTGAAGCGCAGAGGCATCCAAGCCGCATTTGATAGCTTGAGGACATGCCTCAATCCGCCGCCCCATCCAACGAAACCGCAATCGATCTCGAATCTCTCGTCGCTGACGTCGTTGCCCAAGCATTGAAAGCGGGCGCGAGTGACGCCGAGGCGGTCGCGCGCGAGGGCGATGAGTTCAGCGTAAATGTGCGCATGGGCGAAGTTGAGACGCTGAAGGAATCGGGTTCACGCGGGCTGGGGCTGCGGGTGTTTGTGGGCAAGAGGTCTGGATCTGCCTCGACCAGCGACCTGACAGCTGACGGAATCCGGCACCTTGTCGACGGCGCGCTGGCGCTGGCCAAGGTCACGGAGGAAGATCCATTCGCCGGGTTGCCTGACGCCGGCGAGTTTGGCAAGGCGGACGGTGACCTGCATCTTTATTCCGACGATGTGTACTCGCTCGAAGGGCCGGAACGTATTGCATGGGCGCGGCGGGCCGAGGCGGCGGCGATGGCCGCCGATGAGCGCATCACAAACTCCGACGGCGGCAGCTTTGACGCTTCGACGGGACGCAAAGCAATGGCCAACTCGCGCGGATTTGTGGGCAGCTATCGCACCAGCTATGCAGGCGTTGCAGCGGCGCCGCTAGCTACCGACGCGAACGGCAAAATGCAGCGCGATGGTTGGTGGTCGAGTGCGCGGCGGCTCGCGCTTGTCGAGTCTCCTGAGGCGGTCGGCGCCGAGGCGGCTCGGCGTACGCTGCGGCGGCTGGGAGCGCGGCGCGTTCCCACGCAGCGGGTTCCGATCGTTTTTGCGCCGGAGACGGCGCGGTCGCTTATTGGATCAGTTTTCGAGGCTGCTTCAGGCGATTCAATCTGGCGCGGTGCTTCGTTTTTGGCCGGCAAGCTCGGCGAAATCATTGGCGCAGCCAACGTGACTATCGTGGACGACAACACAATGCTGTTGCCCTCGGGTGTGGGCGGGTTCGGAACTTCCCCGTTCGATGATGAAGGCCTGGCTTCGCGGCGCACCATCGTCGTCGAGAACGGCGTGCTGCGCAATTACCTGCTGAATACGTACACCGCGCGCAAGCTGGGCATGAAGTCCACGCACAACGCCGCGCGAGGATTGGCAGGCGCCCCTGGGATCGGCTGCGGCAATCTATTTCTTGAGCCCGGACCTCTGGCTCCAGAGGAGATCATCGCGGATGTTTCGGCAGGGCTCTATGTGACGGGGCTGATGGGCTTCGGCACGAATCTCGTCACCGGCGACTACTCGCGCGGCGCGACGGGTCTGTGGATTGATAACGGCCAACTGACGCACGCCGTGGAAGAGGTGACGATCGCCGGAAACCTGGCCGAGATGCTGCGCAACATCGTGGCCATCGGCTACGATCTGGGATTCAGGGGATCGGTAGCTTCGCCGACGCTGCGCATCGATGGGATGACGATCGCGGGGGCATAAACCATCGATTTCTCGTCAGGCGCTGGCCGCCGTTAGCCGGGCGCCCCCGAGGCCCGCAACGTGAACAGAGTAATCTCCGGCGGGCAGTCGAAACGGAAAGGGACGCTGACTGTGCCCAGACCGCGATTGACGTAGAGTTGCAGATCTCCGAAGCGGAACCAGCCTTCAACATACTTGCGGCCCAGCGGCGGAAGGATCAGAGGCCCTGCGAATGGCATTCGTACCTGGCCGCCGTGGGTGTGACCAGAGAGCATGAAAGAAACTGCTTGGCCCTCGGGAAGCGTTAACAAGGTATCCACGTAATCGGGGGCATGGCAAAGCAGAACGATGGGCTCGTGCGGAGCGTTGCGGATGGAGGCGGGCATAGCCGTAACCGGATCGGGGACGCCTTCGAGAGGATCGTCGAGACCGGCGAGCCAGAATCGGGCGCCGGCGCGTTCGACAGGCACATGCGCGTTGTCGAGAACAGTAATGGCACTTTCGCGGAGCGCCTCGCTTACAGCCGCCCGGCTAATCATCACGTCGTGATTGCCGAGAACTGCGTAGCGGTTCAAACATTCGAGCTCATTGAGTAACTTTGCGCACTGCCACGCTGAACCGATAGCCAGCATCCTCGGCAAAAACCCGCGACTCACAAAATCGCCGGTGAGAAACACCGCGTCCGGGTTCAAGCGGTTGATGTGACGGACAGCGTCTCTCACGAAGAAGGGCTCCGTGTAACCGTCTATGTGGATGTCGCTGAGTTGCGCGATGCGGAAACCGTCGAAAGCTTTCGGCAGACTTGGGACGAAGACGTCGTAGCGCGTGATCTCGATCCAGTGCCGCTCAATTTCGCTGCTGTAGAGCGCCAATCCCGCTCCGGCACATGCACTTGCGACAAGGAAGTGGCGCCGCGAGATAGGCGCCTTGGAAATGGTCTCGGACACTGTCACATCTCATGGTATCGAAGCTGGAAGGGGCGAGTCTTCCAGTCCCGCTCTAAATCACAGGGTTGGAGACCATGCGAATTCATGATCTTTCCTGTCCGATCAGGCTGGGCTTTGGGGATCGGCTGGGATGGAGCCGAAGTAATCGGCGACTTCAGGCCAGTTGTTCACGCGCACAAATCCGGTCGCGGTCAGGTTGTGCGGAGCGGTGTAAAGCAGTCCCTGGCCCTCAAAGCGAGTGAGGTTCCTGGGCTGGTCGTCGATGAGATAGTCGGCGCGCAGAATTGATTTGTTGCCGCAAAACACGTAATGCGTGGGAGGGATGAAGGAAAAGTGGCGCTGCAACCATCGGTACTTGGGACCGAGGGAGTTGGGCACCGCCATGGCCTGCGTAGCAATAAAGATCTCAAAACGCGAGGAAAGCTCCTTGAGCACCGGCTGCGCATCGGGAATCACATCCAGCACTTCGAAAAAGTCTTCAGCGTCGAGAAAAGCGCGGAGCTCTGCCTGACGGTCTTGCGGCGCGACCTCCCACAAGCCTTTGCCGGCAAGGTCCTCCGGCGTCACGGCTTCATCGAACGCCTGGTTATACCGGCGCAGATGCTCGGCGAGCGTGTCGGCCATCACCTCGTCCATATCGACACAGATGCGCTGCACGGATGTGTTCCTTAAAAGGGCGTTCAAGAAAAGGGTAGCAGGCGAAGAGCGATTTAATCCGCGAGCGCGAGCCTGCGTTTGCGGATGCGCCATCGCCAAACCAGCAGAATCAGAATCAGGAGTGCGGCGGCGACAAAATACAAAAGGTGCGCTGCGATCCAAAGCGCCATGCCAAAAGCCATCACGTGCCGATCAGCGCGGGAGACTGACGCTGCGGGAAGCACCACGGACGCGCTCCAATTCATCGATTCGAGGCGAAGCAAATATCCTTGGCTAACGCAGCCTTCAAGGTTATAGACCCCGATGTGACGCGTGAAATGGCTGGCGACGAGCAAGTCACTCGAGAACTCGTCCCAATCGAGTGGGCCGAACCCGGAGCCGGCGGGTGGCGGGCCATCGGTGATGCCGACGGCGATGCCCTGCGCATAGGGACCGAGATCCAGAATGATTGACGACCCGACGGGCCGCGCATAACTCGTATAAATCATCAGATAATTCTCGTCGCTTCGCAGGTCGACGGTGCCCAGCAGGCGGTCGAGAAGGTCGGTGTGGACATTGTTCTCCACCGGACCGTAGGGCAGGGTAAAAGTCTCGACCGGATAACCTTGCGACTGAATCTGGCGGATCATCGCGGAATAGATCCGCTGCGCGCGGTCCATGCGCTCGCTGTTGAAGCTGTTGCGGAACAACATCGAGACGAGCCTCAAAGGGTGGTTCTTGAGCGCTGCTAGCTGGGCGAAGTTGGGCTCGATGTCGAGTCCGACAGCGGCCCAATGCAGGCCGTTCTGCTGGGTCCACGCTTCGAAGGCGGCATATTGGGCCGGGGCCTCGGCTGCATCATCGGCATTGAAATAGGGGCCGTCTTTTGTCTGCAGCGCTAATCCTGCGATCACCGGAATCTGCTGCTGATTAAGCATGCGCACCACCCTCGCGCGTTCCGGGGAGTAGTCCGGAAGGGCGACTGCTACCTCTGCGTGCAAAGCGCGAAGAGCCGTGATGGTAGCGGGATCGGCGAAGAGCGCCTGCATTTTCGGTATGCCCTGGTCGCAGCAGGCAAAGCCGAGCTGCGGCTGAACGCCCGACCCTTGAACCGTAATCGCGGAGGGTGTGCCGGCGAGGACTGGCGGATCGGCGATCGAAACAAAGAAGCAGGCCAGAATTGCCAGACAAATCCTGAACACCGGAAGAGAGGAGCGATGCTCGAGATTCGCTGGCCCTGAAGACCGCATTGGAGAGCCTGTTACGCCCCGGCCTCGCGTGGCTTGCGCGGGGCGCGGCCGGCGCCCGGGATCAATTCCGGTTGCGGCGCTTTGGGGGCGGGGGCCATCGCCGGATCCCAGTAGAGAAGACGGCTGCAGCTGTCGCAGGTGAGCAGTTCGCCCTCGCGGAGCTGGTTCCATACTTGCGGACGCACTCCCATGCTGCATCCGGTGCATTGCTGATTTTCGGCGCGGGCGATGCCAGTGCCGCGGCCTTTGACAATGTGGTCAAAGCGAGCCAGCCAATCGGCATCGATAGCGCCGCGGACGGCCTCACGTTCCGTTTCAAAAGCCGCCAGTCTGCCGCCGAGTTCCTGTTGGCGCTCAGCAACGCGGGCGCGAACCGACTCCACGCCGGCGGCGAGCTGCTCCACCTGGGCGCGGGACTGGGATAGTGCGGCTTCGTGCGCTTCGGTGCGTTCCAGGCTCGCGTATTCTTCACTTTCGAGGCGGTCTGCCTCTGCGGTCGTGAATTGGATCTCGTGTTCAATGGCTGCGGCCTGTTCGGGAGTGGTCACCGAGTCGAGCTGGACGCGGAAACGGGCAGCCTTCTTGCGGTGCGTATCGATCTCCCTTTCGAGCTTGGTGCGCAGGGAGTCTTCGCGCCCGAGCGCGGCAGAGAGGTCGGCCGACTGGCGCTGGGCAGCAGAAAGCGCGGCCTCGGCCTGAGCGATCTCAGAGGGCAGCGCGCGCATCTCTTGATTCAGACGGGCTCGATTAAGGTCGATCGATTGGAGCTTTACCAGGTTTTCAATCAGTGCTTGCATGGGTGAGAAGAAGTCTAAGTCATTAGGGCATCAGAAACAAAAGAGGGGATCGCAGAGAGCGGGGGACCAACGAGCCGAGTCCAATAGAAGAGAGCGGCGCGGCCGATGGGTTTTCGGCCACGAACGCCCTTAAACGGAACAGGGAATGAATCTTCCAGCACAAAAGAGCTCCGAGAATGATCCCGGGCGAGGGTGGAGGGTGACATCGGGGCGACCGGCAAAGAAGCGCAAGCACAGATGGCTCTGGTGGGTCGCCGGGGCCGTCCTGCTCGCGTCGATTGTGCTTGGGATTGCCATCAGCGTGGCGATCCGCCGGGTGGAGCCCATGCTGCGCGCCGCGATCGTGGGAAGGCTTGAAGATCATTTTCACGCACGCGTGGAATTGGACAGCTTTCATGTTTCCTTCAGCAACGGCGTCTGGGCTGAGGGAAAAGGGCTGCGCATCTGGCCCGCGGCAGACGTAGCGCAAGAAAATGGCGTCGACAGGACGGAGCCACTCATTCAGCTGAGGGACTTCAGGTTTCACGCCCCGCTGCATTACAAACCGGGTGAGCCGATCAAGATTTCAGTTGTGCATTTGACTGGATTGGATGTGGATGTACCGCCGAAGCCGCACGATGGTCACCGGGCCCAGCCGGCAGGTGGAGCGGCGCCGGCGCAAAACGGAACGCCGATTCTAAGCTTCTTGATAAGCAGCATCGTCTGCAACGACGCGCATTTGACGATCGAGACCAGTAAGCCGGGAAAGCTTCCCTTGGAGTTTGCCATCGCCCATGTGAATCTGACCCACGTGAGCGTGAACAATGCAATGCACTTCGACGCGCAACTAACGAACCCCCGGCCGAAAGGAACCATCATCACTTCGGGCAGCTTTGGGCCGTGGGCGGTGGAGGACCCAGGCGAAAGTCCGGTTGAGGGCCAATACCGATTTGAGAATGCTGATCTGAGCGTCTTTAAAGGAATTGCGGGGACGCTGAACTCGACCGGCATGTACCAGGGTGTTCTCAGAAACCTCGAAGTGGAGGGTCAGACAGAGACTCCGGATTTCAAGTTGACGCACTATGGCACGGCAATGCCGCTCGAGACAACGTTCCAGGCTACGGTAGATGGGACGAATGGAGACACATGGCTGCATCCAGTGCGCGCCACGCTTGGGCAATCGCACTTTACCGCTGAAGGGGAGATCGTTGGAGTTCCGCCGCAAAAGTTGACGAATGGGACCACGCGGCAAGGCGGCCACGAGATAGCGCTGAATGTAAATATCGGCAGGGGGCGGATGGAGGATTTTCTACGTTTGACGAGCGGAAGTGGGACGCCCATTCTTACAGGTGAGCTGGCATTGAAGACGAAACTTGAGATTCCGCCGGGAGTGGAGTCCGTGTCCGACAAAATCAAGCTGGACGGAAACTTTCGGCTCGAGGCCGCCGCGTTCACGAGCACCAAAATCCAGAACGAAGTGGGTGATCTGAGCATGCGCGGGCAAGGCCAGCCCAAGGACGCGAAGTACGCAGGGGCCGATGTGCGCTCGACGATTGAGGGCGATTTCACCATGGCCAATGGAGCGATTACGTTTCCGAATCTGAAGTACACCGTGCCTGGAGCGGAGATCGATTTGGCGGGGAAGTATGGCGCCGATGGCGGAACATTGAGCTTCAGGGGCACCGTCCGAACAGAGGCGACAGTTTCGAGGATGGTGGGCGGATGGAAGGGAATCCTGCTGATACCGGCCGATCGATTCTTCAAAAAAGACGGCGCGGGAACCGAGGTGCCTATTCACATCAATGGCACTGTACACGACCCGATGTTTGGGGTTGACTTCAAGAAGATCGGACACACGTCGCCGCAAATTCCCGGTCAGAGTCAATAAGACTGTAACCTGCAGCCCTCATCCTAAGCTCTTTTGTGTTTAAGCCCAGGCAATCCCCCAAATCGGGCAGTTAACTTGAAGGAACGCTGCCGGCATTTGATGCTCAATCAACGCGAATGTTCTCTAAACTAAACTCACCTGAACATCCCTGAAGAGCGCGACCGGACGGCGCGTTTTTCGTCAAATGAGTGCAGAACCCTATTTTCTCCGAAGGCTCCTTCACGCTCGAATGCCTTGGACTTCGGGTTGGGAGCTAAATCGATCGAAAACCAGGCACAGAGAAGCGGAGCCTTGCGCGGTTTGATGCGGCCGTGCAGCGTGCGTCTGGTTTTGCTCGGGGCATGCTTGCTGGTGGCTTTATGCGCTGAGGCACAAGAGGCAGCGACACAAGCAGCGTCGCCCGCCGACCCGGTGATGGGAAGTGTGCACGGAACCGTTGAGAGCGCTGACGGAGAGGTGTACGAAGGCGCAAGCGTGGTGTTGAGCCGGCCCGGCGGCGCTTCCGCAACGACCCTGCGGACCGACTCGAGCGGCGCTTTCAACTTTGATGAGCTTGGTCCGGGGCAATTCAAAGTCACCGTTTCCTCGAACGGCTTTCAAACCCAGACCGTTTCGGGCGAGTTGCACTCGGGCGAGTCCTATGATGCGCGGACCATCGTTCTGCCCATGGCGGAGGCGGCGAACTCCATTCAGGTTTCGGCCGGCTCGCAGGAGGAGATTGCCGAAGCGCAGTTGAATGTGGAAGAACAGCAGCGGATCCTCGGCATCTTGCCGAACTATTACGTCAGCTACGATCCGGATGCTCTTCCACTCACGCCCCGTCAGAAATTCGAGCTCGCGTGGAGGACCTCAATAGATCCGATGACTTTTCTGATGACGGGAACCGTGGCCGGAATCGAGCAAAGCAGTCACACATTCAAAGGCTACGGCGAGGGCGCGGGGGGATACGCGAAACGATTTGGCGCGAATTATGCCGACAATTTTGACGGCAACATGATCGGAGGCGCAATTCTTCCTTCGCTGTTCCGGCAGGATCCGCGGTATTTCGTAAAGGGAACGGGCAGCATTGGTTCGCGCGCCATGCATGCCATTGCCAGCGCAGTAATGTGCAGGGGCGATAACGGCCACTGGCAGTTTGCAACCGCCGGGATTTTGGGCGGGATTGCTGCCGGAGGAATCTCAAATCTTTACTATCCGGCCGGCGACCGCAGTGGCGTGGAGGTAACCTTTGAGAATTCGGCGATCGGAACGGCCGAAAGCGCGGCGCAAAATCTGATTCAGGAGTTTGTAATTCGCCGCCTGACCCCGCACTTGCCGGCGTACACATCCGCACCCTAAACCGATCATTCACGCGATCGACTCAACCAGTCGATTCATTTCTTCTTCCTGCCGCTCGATTGACTCCACCAACCTGAATTGCGTGCGGCAACGGTCGAGGTTATGGCCTTCGCGATGCACTTTGAAGTACGTGTCGCCCGAAAGATAATCAGTAAGAAAACGGATTCCGATTTCAAACGTGATGAGCTTGCCTGAGAAAGCGAGTAGTTTTCTTTCGGCGCTCGTAAGGAACGCACCCGCCGTTTCAAGATATCCGCGGACCAGCGCTTCAAACATGGGAAACTGCATGGTCACCCGCGAAAGGTCCTGCTCATCTTCTTTCGCGGGGCTTGTGGTGGTGCGGACCATGTCGCCAAAGTCATAAAGCGCCAGGCCGGGCATCACGGTGTCGAGATCGATGACGCAGATGGCTTCGCCGGTTTTGTCGTCGAGCAGAACATTGTTGAACTTGGTGTCGTTGTGGGTGATGCGCTCGGGCAAATTGGCGCCGAGCAGAACGCCGACGATGGTCTGGCGCGACCGGGCAAATTCAATCTCCGGTTTAGCCGGCAAAGCGCGGCCTGCGATATCGGCGGCGATGGCCTCTTCCAGGGCGGCAAATCGCTTGGGTGTGGAGTGAAAGTCGGGAATCGTCTCGTGAAGGCGGGGTGGGGGCAGGTTGGCGAGCTGCTGCTGGAAATGGCCGAAGGCGCGAGCGGCCTGAAATGCCTGTTCGGTCGAAGTCGCCGTCTCATAGGTCCGCGCATCTTCAATCAAACGATAGGCGCGCCACGTTTCGCCTTGCGAATCCACGTACCAGTTGCGGCCGTCTCGCGCGGGAACAAGATGAAGGGTGCGGCGCGCTCCGTCCGGTTCGCCCACTGCTTGAGCGGCGAGATGCGCCGTTACGCGCTCGATGTTCTGCATGACGGCGACGGGATCGTGGAAGACGTGACGGTTAATGTGCTGCAGAATGTAACGGTGCGTCGCGCCCGGCGCCCGGCAGGTGACAAGAAACGTGTCATTGATGTGGCCGCCACCATGCGGCGTGAGGCTCAAGACTTCGCCGTGGAATTGGAATTCGCTCGCAGCGGCTTGAGCGTTGGGTCGTCCGCTTATGACCATAGTCTTTCAGGATAGGCCCCTTCGGCGATGAGACGGCGGATGCTGTCAACAACGCGCGGGCGGTCTTCGCGATAGGTCACGCCGAACCATGAATCGCGCGAGCGTAGGACCTTCACGCGCGCCTGACCGGAACGAACCAGCTCACCAACCGTGTTGGGAATATAGCACTCCGCTTTCAGGTCGGCGGCGCTGCCTTCAAGGAATTTTTCAAAGTTCTCGCGCAACTGATCGAAGACTTGCGGCGTAAAGCCCCACATATTCATCGAAACCGGCTCGTCGCCAGTGAGCTTTGTGACGGCTCCCGCGGCGTCGGTGTTGCGTGCGCCGTTTCCATCCCGCTCCACCTTGGTAAGCTCGGCGATGTGCTCGAGGTAGCCATCGGCAGAGACCTGACAAACGCCGCGGGCCACGGAGCCGAAGTCCGAGAGCGTGTTGCGCAAGACGAAGCCGACCATGGAATAGTCGGGCGAGCCGGAGGTCAGGTGCCCGGCCAGCGAACGGTAGCCGTCGGCGCCATAGAAATCGTCGGCGTTGATAGCAGCAAAGGGCTCGTGGATTGCGTCGGCGGCGAGCAAGATTGCCTGAGTGGTGCCCCACGGCTTGGTGCGGCCCGCGGGAACGGTGAAGCGCGGCGGAATATCTTCGAGCGCCTGGAACACATACTCCACTGCAACGCGCTTTTCAAAGCGCGTGCCGACAATCTCGCGGAATTGCTGTTCGATGTCTTTGCGGATGATAAAGACGAGCTTGCCGAAGCCGGCGCGAAGAGCGTCGAAGATCGAGTAGTCGATGATGGTTTCGCCCCCGGGGCCGACGGGGTCAATCTGCTTGAGTCCGCCATAGCGGCTGCCCATTCCGGCAGCAAGAACAAGAAGTGTGGGAGAGGATGCAGGGGTCATCAATCAGGCCTTTTCGCGGGTTAATCCAATCGAATGGTACAACACGAGGGGTTCTAAAACGATAGTGGATAAGGGACCATGGGCAGCGGCTGAAGCGGTCTGCTAGAGTGGGTTGCCATGAGAATTCTTGCCGTTCACCGACTCTTTGATTCGACTTCGCTTCTTGCCGCGCTGGCTATTTGCGGCGCAACGCTGATGCTCCCTGCACAGACGCCGCCCTCGAATCCGTTGCCGCCAATTCCCGACTGGGCGCTGCCCGGTTCTGCGACGCATCAACAAGTAGCGCCGCCGGCGGATTTTCACCGGCCAAGTACGAATTTCGATGCGCCAATCGGAGTTTTCGATGGCCAATCGGACGTTGGCAGCGCCCTGGTTCCGGGGAGCGCGAGCTACGACGCCGCGACTGGGCAATACACCATCAACTCGGCCGGATATAACGTCTGGTATACGCGCGACGAGTTCCGGTTTCTGTGGAAGCGCATGTCGGGCGATGTTTCGCTGGCTGCCGACATCAACTTCCCCGATCCCAAGGGCTACGGGGATCGCAAGGTCGTGCTGATGATCCGGCAAAGCCTCGACGACGATTCGAAAGCGGCCATGGTGGCTGAGCACGGAGCGGGGATGGTTCACCTGGCCTGGCGGCCAGAGAAAGACACCCGCGTTACGGATATGGAGTTTCGCATGGGCGGCCGTGGGCGGCCGGGCGGCGCAAGTCCCGATAGCCTGGTGACGATCAGTCCCGAGAGGATCGGGATCGAGAAGCATGGCGACGAGTTTTCCGTCTGGATGAGTCTCGATGGCGAACCGATGCACCAGTTCGGCCCGCCGATCAAGCTGCACCTGGACGCACCTTTTTATGTCGGCATCGGATTCTGTTCGCACCAGCCGGAGACAGTGGATACGGCGGTGCTGGGCAATGTGGTGCTGGAGAATAAGGCGGGGAAAGTGCAGTAGGGCGTAACCCTGTCGGCGTGATGGTTAGGTTTGCGGAAAGGTAAAGGCCGATGGCATATGTGTTGGCGCTCGACCAGGGAACGACGAGCTCGCGCGCGATTCTGTTCGACGCAGCCGGAGCGATTGCGGCCGTCGCGCAGAAGGAGTTTCAGCAGTTCTATCCGCAGGCTGGATGGGTGGAGCACGATCCGACGGAGATCCAGACCAGCCAACTCTCATGTGCGGTGGAAGCGCTGGCCAAGGCCGGCGCGCGGCCACGCGACGTGGCCGCCATCGGCATTACCAACCAGCGCGAGACGGCGATTGTGTGGGATCGCGCCACGGGCAAGGCAATTCATCCGGCGATCGTTTGGCAGGATCGGCGGACGGCTTCGTTGTGCGAGTCGCTGGAAAAGAGCGGGGCCGGCGAGATGGTTTCGTCAAAAACCGGCCTCGTGCTCGATCCGTATTTCTCGGCAACCAAGATCAAATGGATTCTCGACAACGTGGACGGTGCGCGGGCGCGGGCCGAGCGGGGCGAGCTGGCTTTCGGCACTGTCGATAGCTGGCTCGTTTGGCACTTGACCAGCGGTCAAAAGCACGTGACAGACGTGACCAACGCCTCGCGCACGCTCCTCTTCAACATCGTGAAAGGGGAGTGGGATCAGGAACTGCTGATGCTATTCGGGATTCCCGAAAGCATGCTACCGGAGGTGAAGTGGTCAAGCGAACGCGTGGGCGAAGTGACGACCACCCTCGGCCTCGAGGGCGTCGCGATTGCGGGCATTGCCGGCGATCAGCAGTCGGCGCTCTTCGGGCAATTGTGCTGGAGCGCCGGCGAGGCCAAAAACACCTACGGAACCGGCTGCTTTCTGCTGCAAAACATCGGCACCACATTCATGCGGTCGAAGCACAAGCTCATCACAACCGTGGCAGCGAGCGCTCAGAAGCGGCTTGAATATGCGCTCGAGGGCAGCATCTTTATTGGCGGCGCGGTGGTGCAATGGCTGCGCGACAATTTAAAGCTCATCGGCGCCTCTTCGGATGTGGAAGCGCTTGCCGCGAGCGTGCCGGACACGGGCGGAGTGGTATTTGTGCCCGCGTTTGTTGGCCTGGGCGCGCCGCATTGGGACGCACACGCGGCTGGCATGCTGATCGGTTTGCGCCGCGACACCGGGCCGGGACAGATTGCGCGCGCCGCGCTTGAGGCCATCGCATTCCAGGTAGCCGACGTGCTCGAAGCGGTCCACAGTGAGACAGGAGCGCCACTCCAGGCTCTGAGAGTCGACGGCGGCGCGGCCGTGAACGATCTTTTGATGCAGTTCCAGGCCGATGTTCTTGGCGTTCCGGTTGTGCGCCCGCGGGTAACGGAGACGACGGCACTCGGTGCGGCCTATCTGGCCGGGCTGGCGACGAATTTCTGGCCGAGCTCCGATGCACTGCGCGCCGAACGTAAAGGCGACGTGCGCTTTGAACCGAAGATGGGCTCGTCCGAACGTTCAGACCGGCGCGGGCGCTGGCAGCGGGCCGTCGAACGGGCCAAGGCCTGGACTGCGTAAAAGTCCCAACCGCGTAGTAATCTCGATGAAACCGGCTGCAAACTTGTGTTGAGGTCATGCCACTTCGTCCTGATCGCTGAACAGGAGCTCTAAGGCTGTGAATCTGTTTCGAGGCTTACGTCCGATCCAGCGCGCGGGCGCTTTGCGCGATGCGCTCGCCGGCATCGTGATGGCGGCCATGGACATTCCGCAGGTGCTGGGCTACAGCAAAATCGCCGGAATGCCTGTGGTGACAGGGCTCTATTCGCTGCTGCTGCCGCTGGTGGCTTTTGCGGCGTTCGGTTCTTCGCGATATCTGGTCGTAGCGGCCGACTCTGCGACGGCGGCAATTTTCGCCGACGGAGTCTCGGGTGCGGCGCTGCCGGCAAGTGCGCAATACATTGCTCTCGCGTGCATTGTGGCCGTGTTCACGGCTGTCATTCTGCTTTTGGCGAGGTTGCTGCGCCTGGGTTTTATCGCAGATTTTCTTTCGCGCACGGTTTTGGTGGGTTTTCTTACGGGCGTTGGATTTCAAGTAGGAATCTCCGTTCTGAGCGAGATGCTTGGCGTTGCCGTGGATTCGCGCCGGCCGGTGGTGCAGCTTTGGGAGGTGGGTCGCGGATTGCCGCATGCAGGTCTGCCTACGGTGATTTTGTCGATTTCAGTACTCGCATTTGTTTTGCTGTTGCGGCACTTCGCTCCAAGGGTGCCGGGTGCCCTGGTCGCTGTTGTGGTGGCGATTGCGGCCAGCGCGGAGTGGAATTTTGCCGGACACGGCATTGCGACGATTGGGCCGGTGGCAGGTGGCTTACCGCATCTGGGATTGATGGCGCTCCTCAGCCTGCGCGAGATGAACCGCAAGGAAGTGGAGTTGCTCGTCACGGTTTCGGCCTCATGCGCCGTGATGATTCTTACGCAGAGCGCGGCCACGGCGCGGATCTATGCGACTAAGCACTACCAGAAGGTAGACGAAAACATCGATTTGTATGGGCTGTCGGCCGCAAACGCTGCTGCGGCGCTGAGCGGCGGGTTTGTGGTGAATGGCAGTCCCACGCAAACCGCGATGATGGAAGATGCCGGCGGGCAGAGCCAGATGGCGCAGGTGGCAACTGCCGTGGTGGTGGGGATAGTGCTGCTGTTTCTCACTGAGCCTCTCCAATACCTCCCTACCTCCGTGCTTGGCGTTTTGGTATTTTTGGTTGCGTTGCGGCTCATCAACTTTAGCGAACTCGCGAAAATTCGGTCGGAGAGCCCTCAGGAATACGCCCTGGCTTTAATGACCGCAGTGGTCGTTGTCTTGGTAGGAGTGGAAGAGGGAATCGTGCTGGCGATGCTGGTGTCATTGGCGCGCGTCGTGAGGCACGACTATCACCCGCATAGCGGTGTGCTGCAGGAAAATCCCGATGGAACCTGGAGGCTCGAACCGGCTGCGCCGCATGTGGTCACTAAGCCAGGGCTGGTGCTTTACCGGTTTGGCGCCGAGCTCTTTTACGCCAACGCGGGTCGCTTTATTGAGGAGATCACGCTGCTGGTGCAGCCGATGCCGTCGGCCGTCAAGTGGGTGGTGGTGGACGCGGAGGCGATGACGCATCTGGATTACACGGCGGCAAGGGTTGTGCAGACATTGGAGAAAAGCCTGTCTGAAGCCGGCGTGGAGCTGGCTTTCGCCCGCATGCCGTGGGATCTGAAATCGGACTTCAATCGTCATCACGTGACGGAGTCACTCGGGCCGGGACGGCTGTTTAACCGGCTGCACGAAGCGACTGCGGCGTTTGAAGCGTCGGTGAAGCCGCCAGGCACGGTCTAGCAGCGGAAGATCGCCAAGAGGTCAATCCGAATTCTTGCATCCCGAAATCCATGCATTCAGAAAGGCCGCAACCTCGCTGGGCGGGCGGAGCCAGGCATCGGCAAGAGTCCTTCGATACTGGTGCCGAACAAGAATGTTCAGGCCACGGCCACGCAGAGCCGCGAATCCGTCTTCGTCGGTCGTTTCGCCGCCGAGATAGGCAACGGCAGATTCTGATCCGATTTCCGACAAGACAGTTTGGACTACGCCGCTCCTGTTCCTCGTGCCCGCCATAATCTCTATGCCGCCGTCAAACGGCACAAGCAGGACACCCTTCCGAGCTTTAATCACCGACCAGGCGTTGAGAACCCGGCGCGTCAGGTGGCCGGCGTGCGCCTCTTGGCCACGCCAGTGAATTGCGATGGATGCGAACTTCTGCTCGGCGTATTGACCTAGGCCGTCGCTTAATAGCAGTCCCGTGGCCTCGGCGACCGCCTCCAGGGATTCCGCCGGGATCTCCGGCTTGTCAATCGATCCATCGGCCTTCAATCGCTCGAGCCCATGGCAGCCCCAGACTTCAACGTTTCTGAGGCCCAGCGAATCTGGGATGCCAAACGCGGACCGCCCGGTCACGATAACAACACGCGTATCAGTGCGATTCTTGATGCGATGCAAAACCGGCAACAGTTCGGGATCGGGCTCTGCACGTTCCCGAGTCGCTGAGGAACGGCCCAGAGCGCCATCGAAGTCCAGGATCAGTGCGCGCACGCGCGCTTCCGATAATCCCTTCAGGAAATCCGATAGCGTTTTGAGCGCGGCCTGGGGAGAGCCAACTGAAGTGAATGTCTGCATCATGCCCCTCATCGAAATCCGGTTGCACAGGATTGGGGATCCTGCGTTGCGCCGAATGGAGATTTTTTCGATTGCTAGATTGGCTGGGGTGAGGCGAGGGGTCTAGCAGAGCCTGGCGCAGTCGAGATCGGTGAGAGGTATTAATTTCGGAAAGACACGAAACGGTCGCGTCAGCACGCGTTCAGCCGATGATGCAGGGAGGAATCCTGAAAAAGCCATCGTGGCGGCAGCGATGGAGGCGAAGAGCGCGGCGCTCCAAATTGCGGCGCGCAACGCGGTCGGCGCAAGGTCGACCGCTGGAGAAATCAAAATCGCTGCCACAATCACAAGCAAGGCAACAGCGATCGCGATTTTGACGGCCCGTTTCATCGAATCAGATTATACTCGCGCCGCAAATCTGGCTTGTGGAACGTCCTCAGCCGATCTCCTGGTTCCAGGATTCCAACGTCTTCTTGAACTCGAGCATGAATTTGCCGCCGTCGGCGCCGTCGATAAGGCGATGGTCGAAGCCGAGGCAGAAGTACTGCATCGACCGAATCGCAATCGTGTCGTTGCCCTCGGCGTCGGTCAGAACCGCTGGCTCCTTGCGCAGGCCGCCGACTGCGAGAATCGCCGACTCGGGCTGGTTGATGATCGGCATGCCGAATTCGCCCCCGAATGCGCCGGCATTGGTGAGCGTGAATGTCGATCCGCCAACCTCATCCGGCGAGAGCTTCTTGGACCGCGCACGCAGAGCGAGATCGGCAATGGAGTGCGCGAGGTCGGCGAAGCTGCGCTTCTCCGCGTGGCGAATCACGGGCACGATCAGTCCCCAGTCGAGCGCCACGGCGATGCCGAGATCAATCGTGCCGTGATAGCGGATGGCCAAGCCGTCCTTGCCGGTTTCAAGCGACGCGTTGACGATGGGGCAGCGTCGCAGCGCCGCAACTGCGGCTGCAGCAATAAACGGCATGAACGTGAGCTTGACGCCGTTGCGCGCGTCGAAGGCTGCCTTGCGCTGCTCGCGCAGGCGCGCTATGCGCGTCATGTCGACCTTGTAAACGGTATAAACATGAGGGCTGACGCGTACGCTCTCAAGCATGCGCTCGGCAATGATGGCTCTCATGCGTGTGAGCGGGACGGGATCGATTGGGAGCGTGGCGAGATCCGGCGGCGACGGCACTTGCGGGGCGGCCACCGGCGGTGGGGCAGCCTTGTGGACGGGAAGTTGTGCAGGGGCCGAGGAGTTCGCGGCGCGCAGAACGTCTTCCTTGCCGATGCGGCCGCCGGAACCGGTGCCAGCTACGCGGCTGATCTCAATGCCGTGCTCTTTGGCAATGCGCCGCGCGAGCGGCGTCGAGCGAATGCGGCCACCTGGCACCTGTGGTGCGGTAGCTTTTTGGACCGGGGTCTGTGCGACGGGCGCCGACACCTTCTGAGCGGCGGGAGCGGGCGCGGCGCCCTTTGCTGGCCGGCGCGGGAGCCGCGATCTTCGCTCCTGCTTCGCCGATGACCGCGACTACCGTGTTGACCTCGACTGTGGCGCCTTCAGGAAAGCGGATCTCAGCCAGCACGCCGGCAACTGGCGAGGGAATCTCCGCGTCGACCTTGTCGGTTGAGATCTCGAAGAGCGGCTCGTCGACGGAAACCGTGTCACCAATTGCTTTGAGCCATTTGGTGATCGTGCCCTCGAAGATCGACTCGCCCAGCTGGGGCATGGGAACTTCCGTCGACATGTGTTCCTCTCTTCGCGTTCTGGCGCGTGCCGGCAATAATTCGGCGCGGCACACACCTAAGCTCCTGCCGGATTATAAATCGCGGATGCGATGAAACAGACGACCGTTGAAGCTTGGGTCCAGCGTGCCCTATGCGGAAACGGGTCGGCCTTTTCTGCGACGCAGGCGCTCGACCTCGGGCGGAATCTCGAGCGGCGTATCTTGAGCCGGGAATTCTTGCGCGGGAAATTCGGGCGCCGAAGAATCAGGATCCGGCGAATCAGGCTTGGCGCCGGCCTGCTCGCGAAGGGCGGTGAGGCTTTCAAGAAGCGCAACCGGTTCATTGAACACCTCGCCAAAATGGCGCGCTGCCCGGTGCGCGAGAGATTCGAGGCTGGGAAGAAGAACCGGTTCAGCATTTTGGTCGGTGACTTCCACGGCGACCTCTCTTTCAAGGCTTGTAACCGGTCTGTTGGTGATGCCACAGGGGTTGATGAGCGCAAAGTCGCCGAGATCGGTAGTGACGTTAAAGGCAAAGCCATGCGAGGTGACGCCGCGAGCGACGTGGATTCCAATGGCGGCGATCTTACGTTCCCCATTCGGCGGATCTTTAACCGTCATCCCACAATGCTCATCCGAAAGGCTGCCCCACCGCAGGTGGCACCACACGCCGGTTAATCCGCAGATGCGTTCGGCCTGAACGCCAAAATCACCGCAGAGGCGGATGAGCGCCTCTTCCATCTGGCGAACAAAATCGACAGGACCGAGGCGGCTCCCTTTCGCGTTGCGTAGGCTGCGCAGATCGAAGATGGGATAGCCGATAAGCTGGCCGGGTCCGTGATAAGTGACGTCGCCGCCGCGATTGATCTCGTGCAACGTGACGCCGCGCGCGGCCAGCAGCTCGTCCGAAGCGAGAATATTGGCGCGCCTGGCGTTGCGCCCCAGCGTGAGCACTGGCGGATGCTCGAGGAGCAAAAGAACGTTGTCAATGTGGCCAGCCTGCCGCAGCGCCACCAGCTCGTTCTGCAGGCGCAAAGCATCGCCATAATCCACGCGGCCAAGATAGAGGTACTGAATCATCCCTACCCCTGATTGTAGCGATGCGGCGACGGTGATGGCGAAGCAGCGATGCGAGCGTCAATCCGCGACGCGCTGCTGCAGGAGCGGCAAGAACGACGTGCGAGCGCGGTATGCCGCAAGAATCCAGAGGACGGTGAGGACGAGTCCTACCGGCAACGCCTTCGGCTGAAACAGCACACTGGTTACGAAAATATTGGTGATAACCGCAGCCAGCACCGTAAGTGCTAGCGGCACAAAGCGGTTGATCAGCAAGAACAGCCCTGCGACGGTCTCGCATATCCCGACGAACGCCAGATATCCCGACGCGATCATCACGCCCAGAAACTGGCCGGCCTGGCCTGGAGGCAACGGCGGTTGGGGAAGGAATTTGAAAACATGGTTGGAACCGCCGAGGATGAAAATGGCTCCCAGAAGAATGCGAGCAATCATTGAGGCAATTCGCATGAACTCTCCTTGAACAGGGTTTTGCAATCGCCGGGCCGAAACAAAAAACAATACACCCGCGTTCACTGGATGCCCCGGGCTCAATCCAGATTCAATTGTTTTTCCATTGCGGAACGATCGCGGCGATGCTACTTCGCCGGATCGACCAGCGCCTGATCGACCAGCGCGTGCATGCGATAGAGCAAATGGTGATTGTCGGGGCTGGTGCGCCGCTGGATCATGCCGACAAACACGAGGTCATTCGTCGGGTCGACCCAGAACCATGTGCCGGCCGCGCCATCCCAGAAAAACGTTCCATTGCCGTCGGAAAGGTCGGCGAGCGGCGGATCGTAGACGACGGCGCAGTTGTAGCCGTATCCGAATCCCGGGCGCATGATGTGCTTGCCAATGCCGAATTCTCCGGTGAGCAGCGCAGTCGGCAGATGGTTCGATGTCATCAGCTTCACCGTTCCAGGCGCCAGAATACGTGTCTCGCCCAGCTCGCCCTTGTTTAGCAGCATCTGCGCAAAGCGGTAGTAATCCTCCGCGGTCGAAACCAGCCCGCCGCCGCCCGACGGATTGGTGGGCTGCGTGCCATAGTCGTCGGGGATCCCGTTCGTCGTCGCTTCGGCCACTAATGCTCCATTCATTTCGTGATAGCCGGCGGCGAAGCGCGCGCGCTTGTCGGCCGGCACATAGAATCCGGCGTCTGCCATGCCCAGCGGCGCAAAGATCTGGTCGTGCATGAAATCGGGCAGCGATTCGCCTGAGAGTTTTTCCACGATATATCCCTGAATATCCATCGACGGGCTGTAAACCCAGCGCGTGCCCGGCTGATAAAGCAGCGGAGCCGTCGCGATCCGGTCGATCCGCTCCTGAAGATTGGCCGCGCCATCCAGCTTCAGGTCGTGGACGATCTTGTCGACAGGTGTGTCAGCATTGCCGTAAGTGAATCCGGCAGTATGCGTCATCAGCTCGTGCATCGTCGGCGCGTGGTCGGGGTCGGCCAGGAGCATCTTGCCGTTGGCGTCAAAACCGTTGAACACCTTCAGGTGCGCAAACTCAGGAACGTACTTTGCGATGGGGTCGGACGGCAGCCACTTGCCCTCTTCGTAGAGGATCATCATCGCGACCCCCGTCACTGGCTTGGTCATCGAGTAGTCGCGGAAGATTGTATCTTTCGTCATCGGCGCGCCGGTGGCCATGTCGCGCATGCCGTATGTGCGATAGTCCACAATTTTTCCATGGCGCGCGAGAATGGTGACCGCTCCGGCGAGCTGTTTCTGATCGATTTCATCCTGAATGGCCGCGTGCAGGCGATCGAGGCGCTGGGAAGAAAAGCCGACAGACTCAGGCTGAACCGGGGTCATGTCGATTGCCGGTGGGGCGGATTGTTGGGCGCGGCTTCTAATTGCTCCGACGGCAAAAAGCAATGGGATCAAGGCGGATGCGATGAGGAGCGATGTGGACCTGTTCATGGGGATCCTTTGGATGACGAGTTTGCGCGCGAGTCGTCCGAAAATCTTTATAGCAGATGCGTCACTACAGAACCGGATCGAACGCAGCCAGCGGGCAACAGGAACCCGATTCGCGGTACACTAGACTCTGGCAGGAGGACCGGGCGGTCGCTGCCGGAAGTCCTTGCGCAAGCAAGGGTTGCCGGGGGAGGAAAGTCCGAACTCCGCAGGGCAGTGTGCCGGATAACGTCCGGGACGCGGGCTTCAAAGCCCGTGGACGGCTAGTGCCACAGAAAACATACCGCCATTGCATGGAGCAGCCTTTTGGAAAGGCATTCAGGGATTTTTGAGGGACCTCGTCCAAAAGCCTGCTCCATGCAATGGTAAGGGTGAAAAGGTGCGGTAAGAGCGCACCGCGCTGGCAGTAATGCCAGTGGCAGGGTAAACCCCACACGGAGCAAGACCAAATAGGGAGGGAAACCGGGGCTTAGAGCCAGGCGCCGGTTGCGCATCGGCCCGATGCGGCAAGGCGGCTCTTGGCAATCGCCGAAACCTCCGGGTAGGTCGCTGATGAGCGTTCGCGGTAACGCGGCGCCTAGAGGAATGACCGCATAAACAGAATTCGGCTTACGAGTCCTTTTGCCGAATACCCTGTTCCCGACGACCGAATTTTAGTCATTGGGACACAAACGACAGCCCCGACCGGGCGAAAACCGGTCGGGGCTGACCATTTTCGGGGTGTAGACAGGGTCCGTAGGCGTGGACGCGGACTGAGTGGAACGTCGCCGCCGTTAACGGCTGAAGCGACCACGTCCGGCCGCCCAAATGCGGCTCTACGGCCCGTTGAGCGGGGTCAGGCGGATTTGCCGAGTGCCAGCTCAGCAAACTGATGAATCTCGGTGATTCTATCGGAGTACTGACGAATCTTCTCGCAAACTCCGATCACCGTCTGGTCAACACACAGGCAATAGACCTGAATATCTCCATCTTTCGGGATGGAACTCGTGCCGCGCACAACATTGAAAATCCTGCGGGCGCCCGCCAGCAAGTCTTCATGGGCCAGACGTCCCTGCGGCGTGTAACCTTTGGCGATCGATTGTGCCGAATCGAGAACCGCTTGGGCCTCTTTGGGACTGCACGGGTGTTCCCAAACGTCCCAGACGCCGTTCTTAAATTGCTCGGCGAAGACAATAAGGTTCATTGGTTTCCATCCTGAGCAAGGCCAGCGCCGTTTTTGCATCAGCTGCCGCGCCTCTTGATTTATTGATTCGGGGCCCTTCAGCTTGCGCCTCGCCGACGGGCTTCACTAGCCCTCGCGCGGTTCGAGTCGCTTGAAACAGACACTGGGAAAGAATTGTTCCAATCGAGTGTAGGGCACCGGTTCCGATGCATCAATGCGACGAAAGGGTCATTCGAGGGGCTACCAAGGGCTTAGCGCCAAGCGCGCCGGACGGGAATTCGGTTTGAGAGCCCGCGCTGAGTCCGCTGCTACCATCAGACTCATGCTGCGAGTGAAGCTTTTGGAGGAGGGTGCGCGTGCGCCGGTTGTGGCGCACCCCGGCGAGGATTTGGGCTACGACCTGTTTGCGCTGGAAGCGATCACGCTGGTGCCCCGCGGCACGGTAAAGGTGCGGACGGGAATTGCCGTTGAGGCTCGCGACCCGCAAACCGGTGCCCCATTGGGACTGCTGGTGCGCGATCGCTCGTCGATTGCGGCGCGGGGAGTAGCAACGACCGGCGGTGTCATCGATGCCGGCTACCGAGGGGAGCTTCTGGTGGTGATGACCAACCTTGGCGAAACGGATGTAGAACTGAAGGCCGGTGAAAAGATCGCGCAGATGGTTCCTGTCCCCGTCCTCACAGGTCTGGTCGAGGAAGTGGAAACCCTGGAGGCCTCAGAGCGGGCAGCAAAGGGGTTTGGCAGCTCGGGCAACTAAGACCGGAGGGCACATCGGGGAGAAGGAGGCTGTCAAATGATTACGATTCTTGGCGCAGGCGGCGCCATCAGCAACGAATTGGTCAAGCTGCTGGCTGCTCGCGAGCTTCCATTCCGGCTCGTGGGGCGGCATCCCGTATCGAACCCCGCCGCCACAGAATTGGTTTCCGCCGATCTCTTTGACAAGGAACAGGCCGAGAAAGCCGTAGCAGGATCGAGCGTTGTCTTTCTTCTGGCGGGCTTGAAGTACGACCACAAGGTCTGGGCCGAACTGTGGCCGCGCATCATGGCGAACACAATTGAAGCCTGCAAGCGCGCAAATGCGCGCCTGATCTTCTTTGACAATGTGTACATGTACGGCAGGGTCGCCGGGGCGATGACGGAGGATACCCCATTCAATCCAACCAGCAAAAAGGGTGAGATCCGTGCGAAAATTGCGTCCACCCTCATCAAGGAGTGGCAATCCGGCAGTCTGACTGCCATGATTGCGCGCGCGGCGGATTTCTACGGGCCCGATGCCAAGACCGGGATGGCAAATGTATTGGTGTTTGAGCCAATGAGCAAGAAGCAGAAAGCTATGTGCCTCGTAAACGATTCCTTTCCGCACTCCTACACCTATACCCCGGATGCCGCCGAGGCCCTCATGACTCTGGCTGAAGCGGAATCGGCATGGAATCAGACATGGCATATGCCAATGGCGCCGAACCCTCTGACAGGTAAGGCGTTCATCGCCCAGGCCGCGGAAGCAATGGGCGTAGAGCCAAAATACCGCGTCCTGCACCCTCTGACGGTTCGCGTCTTCGGTTGGTTCGATCCGGTGGTGGGCGAGATCCACGAAATGCTTTACCAAAACGATTCGCCGTATCTCTTCGATTCGTCGAAGTACGCGCAAGCCTTTGGATTCAAGGGAACGCCTTATGCCGAAGGGATTAGGGCAACTGCGGCAAGCTATCGCAGGACTGGCTGAAAAGCGTCTTCCCGCACAAGCCGTTCGCAGGTTCAAACGGGCCTGCCGGAACCGCACCTCGCGCGGGTGCGTATCATAAACATTAGAGAATCATGCCACTTCGAGAGGCCTTCAAACTCGCGCTGCAATCGCTCTGGGGCAACAAGATGCGCACCATCCTCACGCTGATCGGCGTGGTGATGGGCGTGGCTTCGGTGATTATGGTGATCACGTTGGTGAATGGCGCCAACCGTTACGTCGCCACTAAGCTTTCTGGCTACGGTGCCGATGTCTTTCAGGTTTCGCGCCAGGCGAGCGTAATCTTTAGTGCCCAGGATTACTTTCGCTTCCAGAAACGCAAAATCGTTCGCATTGAAGACTACGACGCGGTCCGCGACGACTGCACGGATTGCAGCGAAGTGGGTGCTGCGCTGGACAAGTCGACCAATGTTTTTTACAACGGCCACTCCAGCGATAACACCGACGTGCGCGGGTACACGTGGACCATGCTCGGATTGAGCAATATTAATATCGACCTGGGGCGCGGGTTTACGCAGGCCGATGAAGAGCACGGCACGCACGATGCGATTGTGGGCTACGACATTGTGGACAACATTCTGGGCCCCGGCGATCCAATCGGGAAAGAAATCCGCGTGGACGGCAATCCGTACACGATCGTGGGAGTGGGCGAGCGTCAGGGCAAAACGTTGGGCCAGTCGCAGGACAACTGGGTTGCTGTGCCCATCAGCACCTATCAACAGACTTATGGCTACAACGACTCGATCGCAATTTTTGCACGCGTAGCGGGCGGCGCACAGGTGATGGAGCGGGCCGAAGACCAGGTGCGCGTGCTGATGCGGACACGCCGCCATGACGCGCCGGGTTCGGCCGACGACTTCGAGATCAACACCAACGACACCTTCCTCGACATCTGGAGGCAGATCAGCTCGCTGTTCGCAAGCGTAGTGCTGGGATTGGCCTCGATCGCGCTCGTCGTGGGCGGTGTGGTGATCATGAACATCATGCTGGTGAGCGTAACCGAACGGACGCGCGAGATTGGTGTGCGTAAGGCTCTCGGCGCCAAACAGCGCGATGTGCTGCTCCAGTTCCTGATAGAGAGCGCTTTGATGGCCGTGATCGGCGGCGTAGGCGGTGTTGGAGGCGGGGTTGCGGTAGCCGAATTGATCACGATTGCCGTTGGTTTCCCGGCGAGCGTAACTGTCTGGTCCGTTTTTCTAGGGCTGTTTCTGGCCGCCTCGGTGGGCATTTTCTTTGGCGTCTACCCCGCCAGCAAAGCCGCCAAACTCGACCCGGTGGTCGCGCTCAGATCTGAAATGTGAACTGAATATGGCCACCACAGGGCAAACCCGTGAATCCGTCAAGATGGCGCTGGACACACTGCGCACCAACAAGCTGCGCTCGGGGCTGACGATTCTTGGCATCGTGATCGGTGTCGCCGCCGTGATCTCCGTTTCTTCAGTGATCAACGGTCTTAACAACCGCGTGTCGGAATGGGTCAGCTCGCTGGGATCGGATGTGATCTGGGTATTTCAGATACCCGTGATCGGCGTGCGCCCGACCGCGGAAATGCTGGCGCGCAAGAAGATGACGATCGAGGACGTGCTGGCGCTGCGGCAACTGCCGCACGTGATCGCTGCGGACGGCGGGATACAACACGTGAAGTCGCAGTTTCGGGTGGGCGACGTCGACGTGAAATACAACGGGAAGAAAGTTGCGGGGACCATTCTCGGTGGAGATACCGCTGAGGTATCGGATGTTAACGATTTGACGATGCTCGAGGGGCGGGTGTGGACCGACGAAGAAGATGCGCGAGCTGCGCATGTGGTGGTTCTTGGTCACGACACATGGGAAGAGCTTTTTGGTGACGAGCCCGCGGTGGGCAAGGAAGTAGCCATCGAATCGGGGCTGTACACGGTGATAGGAGTGATTGACAAACGCAAACAGCCGTTCGGCTCGGGTAAGAATCCCAACGACAACATGGCTGTCTTCCCGCTGGGTACCTTCCACAATCTGCACCCTGAAGATAAGGACATGTGGGTATCGGTGAAGTACGACGATGGCAAGAACAAAGCACTGGTGCAGGAAGAGATTCGCGAGTTGCTGAGAATCCGGCGCAAGGTGCGCGTGGATAAACCCGACGACTTTGAAATCTTCGGCCCGGATTCGCTGAGTAAGTTGTGGGATCAAGTGACCAGTGGGTTGGTCATCTTCATGATCGCCGTTTCAAGCGTGGGGCTGATGGTAGGCGGCGTGGGGGTGATGAACATCATGTTGGTCAGCGTAACGGAGCGGACGCGCGAGATCGGTGTGCGCAAGGCGATCGGCGCGACCAAGCGCACGATCCTCACGCAGTTCACGACGGAAGCGGTGACTCTGTGCGTGCTGGGAGGGATTGTGGGGGTTCTGAGCGGCGCGATCGTCACGTGGATTGTGTATTTCCTTCCAATCGGGTTGCCGGCCACACTTTCCAGTACATGGGTGCTGGTCGGCCTGGGAGCTTCCTGTGCAATTGGGTTGCTGTTCGGCATTTATCCAGCGTGGAAAGCCGCGAACCTGGACCCGATTGAGGCGCTGCGCTACGAGTGAAGCGGTTCTCAGTTCACAGTTCCGAGTTCGAAATTCGAAGCCTTCATGCGTAGGTGCTATATGCAAATCGTGAAAAACGCGTCAACCAGAGTCCACGAACTAAGAACTGCGAACTGAGACCTCGATGCCAAGAACCGGCCAGACCAGCGAATCCGTGAAAATGGCGCTGGACACATTGCGAACCAACAAGCTGCGCTCGGGGCTGACGATTCTCGGCATCGTGATTGGAGTCTCTACCGTCATCGCGATTTCGTCGGTGGTCAATGGGATTGATCGTCGAGTCTCGGGGTTCATTGACTCTCTGGGCTCGAATGTCTATTGGATCGGACGCCTGCCAATCATCAGCGTCCGGCCGACCGCCGAGATGCTCGCACGCCGCATGCTTACGGTCGATGACGCAAGGGCGCTGCGCACATTGCCTCACGTGATCACCACTGACGCCGAGGGCGCATACATCAAGAGCTTTCAGGTTGGAGACGTCAGCGCTCGATATGGAAGCAAGAAGGTTGCCGGAACAATTCTGGCGGGGGACTTCCCCGAAGTCATGGACGTGACCGAGCTGAAGCTGCTGCAGGGGCGCATGTACACGGACGCCGAGGATGCTCGTGCGGCGCACGTCGTGGTGCTCGGCCACGATACTGCGGAGGAACTCTTCGGCGATGAGCCGGCGGTGGGCAAAGAGATCGCCATTGAATCGGGAATCTACACCGTGATTGGCGTCCTGGACAAACGGACACAGCCTTTTGGAAGCGGAAAGAATCCGCGCGACAACATCATCTTGTTTCCATTCGGTACCTTCCACAACCTTCACCCCGAGATCACAGATCTGACGATCATCGTGAAATACGACAGCCCCGAGAACAAGGACCTCGTGCAGGAGGAGATTCGCGAACTGCTCAGAATCCGGCGCAAGGTGCGCGTTGACAAGGGGGACGATTTTGAAATCTTCGGGCCCGATTCCCTCACAAAGTTGTGGGGTCAACTGACTGATGGGCTGGTGGCATTCATGATCGCCGTGTCGAGCGTGGGATTGATGGTGGGCGGCGTGGGCGTTATGAACATCATGCTGGTGAGCGTGACCGAGCGGACGCGTGAAATTGGCGTGCGCAAGGCAATCGGCGCGACCAGGCGCACCATTCTTACGCAGTTCACCGTCGAAGCGGTGACGTTATGCTCGGTGGGCGGCGTGCTCGGAATCATGATGGGCGCCATCATCACCTGGATTGTCTATTTTCTTCCCATCGGATTGCCGGCCACGCTCTCAACCACCTGGGTCCTGGTCGGCTTCTGCTCTTCCTGTGTAATTGGACTGCTGTTCGGCATTTATCCGGCTTGGAAGGCGGCGAACCTTGATCCGATTGAGGCGCTCCGGTACGAGTGAGATAGCTGCTAGCCGCCAGCTTCTAGCTTTTAGCTTCGGCTTCGACGCTCGATCCTCCATACGAAAGGCTGCTCTTCTCGGGTCGATGATCTTTTTGACAGACGGCAACCGTCGGGCTGCGCAAGGAATGCTAGCGGCTAGAAGCTAGAAGCTGGAAGCTGTAATCTTGCTTTTGTGATGCCGCACGCATTGGCGCAGGCCGTGGAGATCGCGACGACGGCGCTGGCTGTGGCCGGGATGGGATATTTCCTGGCGTCCATCGTGGCGGCGCGTGTGTTCCTGCACGTGCGCCGTGGGCCTTGTCCCGAGTTCGCGCCCGGCGTGAGCATCCTCAAATCGCTAAAAGGCCTTGATCCCGGTATGCTGGACGCATTTCGCAGTCACTGCCGGCAGGATTATGCGGGCGAGTTTGAACTGCTCTTCGGCGTCGCATCGCTCAAGGATCCCGCAGCAGCTGCTGTCAACGAGTTGAAAGCCGAATCCCCGCAGCGGACGATCCGGCTGGTGGAGTGCCCGCGAGTACTGGGAACGAATGGCAAGGTCAGCACGCTCGCGCAGCTGGCAATGCACGCCCAGCACGATTTTCTGCTCATCAACGATTCCGACATTACCGTGAGCCCGCATTACCTGGAACGAGTGATGTGCCGGTTTGGAGCACTTCAGCCGCGACAAGACTCAGAAAAGCAGGATCACCAAACAGCCGAAGTGGGTATGGTTACGGCGCTCTACCGGGGCAAATCGCACGGTACGCTCCCTTCGCGGCTTGAAGCATTGGGCATTTCCACGGAGTTTATGCCTGGAGTGCTTCTGTCGAAGATGATCGAAGGCGGATTGCATTACGGGCTGGGCTCGACCCTCGCCATCCGGCGTGAAGCACTTGAAAAGGCCGGCGGCTTGCTCGCCGTTGTCGATCTCCTGGCCGATGATTACGAGCTGGGTGCGCGCATCGCGCAGGCCGGCTATCGCGTGGAGCTGAGCTCCGAAGTGGTAGAGACCGCGGTACCCGCGTATGGCTGGCGTGGATTCTTCGATCATCAGCTTCGCTGGCTGCGGACGGTGCGCTGCTCGCGGCCTGCGGGCTATGCGGGGCTGGTCTTCACGCATGGTCTTGGTTGGGCGCTTCTGAACGTGTTGGCGAGTGGATTGAGCCTGGCGAGCCTATGGCTGCTTGGGCTGAGCTTCTTTTTGCGTCTTGCGCAGGCCATGACCGTCGGCGCGGCGGTGCTGAGCGATCACGAGGTGCTGGCGAATCTTTGGCTGCTGCCGTTCCGCGATGTGATCGCGATGGGTTTGTGGGTAACAGGCTTTGCCGGAGATACGATCGTGTGGCGCGGAGAACGATTCGCGCTGCAACAGGGAAAGTTGATCAAGGTCGGATAGAAATGTTTCGCTAGTCTGCCGCCGCCAGTGCGTCGGCTTGCTCGCCCGCACGCATGGCTGCGGTGTCTATGGTGAGGCAGGTGCCCAGTTCGTTAAAGTCCTTATCCCAGCGCGGACGATCTTCCGGTTCCAGCGCGGTGAGCGCATAGTCTGAGGTGCGCAGAATCTCATACCAGATGTTCTGCGCCTGCCAAAGATTCAGCTCGAAGGGCATCTCTGTGAGCGTGCGCGCCAGCGCCAGCGCTCGGTCCAGTGCCTCAAGTGATCCGGATGACATTTGCAGCTCCACCATGGCGCGCTTCATGCGCTGGTCGGCGTTGTAGGAAAGCGCTGCGGTTTCAAGCTGAACCTGGTCCGCCTTGGCCAGCGTGAGGAACGATCGCATCTGCGCGAGATCGATGGGATCGCCCGCAAGCGCGCGGCGCAATCCCGCATTAATGGCGAACCCTGCGGCCAAAGCGAGGGCGGGCGGCTTAGGCAGGCCCGCCTGCGAAAGATAGTGCAGCAGGCTGGCGTGATCTTGATAAATGGTTGTGAGAGAGCTCTCGATGTCAGAAAGCGTGGAGTTGAGGATGAGGCCGATGATGCGGCGCTGCTCATCGCTGAAGAGCGAGGTGAGCGAGTAGTTGGCGTGGCCGTAGAAGCGGTCAATCAGCCGCATAACTTCGGGGAAGTCGGCTTTCTGCACATTTGCCGTCGCCTCGGCGACAAAAGCCTCGAAGACCGGGGCGTCGGAATCCTTGTAAGGTTTCACTGCTGCGGTGATGTTCTGATCCCCAAAGTGGAGAACGGCGAACGAGAAGCTTTGTGCGTTGCCGGTGATGGCGCTGGCCACATGCGCGCGTCCGAGGGAAAGCCGGCCGCGGCCGGACGTGAGAATCTCATTGGAGATGCGGCGGATGCGATAGCAAAACAGCTCTGTCTCATCGGCGAACGATGAAAACACCGAGCTGATGGCGTAGTGCGCAGCCACCTGCTCGAGGTGCAGTTCCATCGTCTCTACGCTCTTCTTGTAGATGCGGGCTCCATCGCCCGCTTCGGGCACGTTGGAGTGGGCTTCGGCCAGGTGGGCGAGAAATTTTGGCTCCAGAGATGCGGCTTGGTCACCAAAAAGTTGACGCGCAAGCTGGAGCACGCGCGCGGCATAGGCAATGATTTGAACCGTTTCGATTCCAGAGATATCGTCGAAAAACCATCCGCAGCTGGTGTACATCAACTGGGCGTGGCGCTGCATTTCCATCAGTTCAAGCGCGCGAACGCGCTCCGGCTCCGAAAGGGCATGCGTCTGGTGCTCGGCAAAGAAACGATCCACGGTCTCCGTGCCACGGTCGAGCACAACCTGAATGTAGGCGTCGCGCGCAGCCCATACATCCTTGAAGAGCTTGCCGCCCTCACGCTCGGTAATCGGAACCAGCGCATCACGCAGTTCATTGAGACCCTCGCGGAGGGGCGTTCGCCAAGCCTGATTCCAGCCCGGCTTGCCGCCATTGCACCCGCAATCGGAGCGCCAGCGCTCTATGCCGTGCACGCAGCTCCATGAAGTATTGTCGACAATCTCGCACTCGAACTCGGGTGGAAACTGTGCGAGGAAGCAGCCGTAATTGGTCAGCTTGACGGTCTTGTCCTGTTCGATCAGGCGCATGGCATACGCCAACGCCATTTCGCCGTACTTATGATGATGACCATAAGACTCGCCATCAGTAGCCAGATGGACCAGCTGCGGCTGAGGCGAGTCCTTGAAAGCTGATTTGAGGCGCCCCACGAGATTGTCGCCGGAGTCGAGAAGGCCTTCAAACGCGATGGCGCGTGAATCAGGGCCGTCATAGAAGAAGACGGCGATCGATGCGCCGGACGGAAACCGCACAAGATAGGGATGAGTCGTGTCGACACTGGCGTTCGGTGTGTCTGTCCACTCGGCCTCGCTTTTGCTATTCTCCGCCTCGTTTTTTAGCGGCCGAATGCGTTTGCACTGGTGTGGCGCGAGAACGGTGAATTTGATGCCGTTCGATGCGAGCGCTTCGAGGGTGGCTGTGTCGGCCGCTGTCTCAGGTAGCCACATGCCTTCGGGCGGTGTGCTAAAGCTGCTTTCGTAATCGGCAATGCCCCAGCGGATTTGCGTGTTTCGATCACGCTCGTTAGCGAGCGGCAGAATCATGTGGTTGTAGACCTGCGCCATGGCCGAGCTGTGGCCGCGATAGCGCTGGCGGCTACGCGACTCTCCATCGAGGATCATGCGGACGGTGCGCGGTGCATTCTCTCTGAGCCAACTCAGGAGCGTAGGGCCGAAATTGAAGCTCATCCGCGCATAGTTGTTCACGATGCGCGTGATCTGGTTTTTCTCGTTGACTACGCGCGCGGCGCCATTGGGCGCGTAGCATTCGGCGCAGATGCGCTCGTTCCAATCATGGTAGGGAGCGGCCGAGTCCTGAGTCTCGACCGTCTCCAGCCATGGATTCTCGCGAGGCGGCTGGTAAAAGTGGCCATGAATACAGACAAAACGCTTTCCAGCAGGCATGAATAATCCGATGCAGCGCGAGCGCTCTCTGCCGCCCGCTTTGGCTATTTTACGGCGGCGCCTCGCGCCGAGCGCCCGGTCGGAGCAGTTTTCCGTGCCAGGTCGCAGGCGCGCCAAAGGTACCAGCTGGCGACGGAGCGGTGTGGCGCCCAGCGCTTGCCGCGGCGCAGAAGTACGTCCGCTTTGGGCAGGTCGGCGGCTTCAAGCGCTCGGGATTTGGGTAAACGTTGAAAGGTGAGTGCAAAGCCTTTGCGCACTCCGTAGTCGGTTACGGGAAATACGTCGGGCCGGCCGAGGCGGAAGATGAGCAGCATTTCCACGGTCCATTTACCGATGCCGCGAACCTTGGTGAGCCGTTCGATGATCTCTGCATCGGACATTTTGCGAATCGCGGAATGCGCCGGCACAGTGCCATCGAGGGTGCGCGCAGCCAGGTCGCGCAATGCCTTGATCTTGTTGCTGGAGACTCCGGCCGCGCGAAGCGGCTCATCGGGAGTATCGAGCAGAAGCTGCGGCGTGGGATCCCCGCCAAAGTATTCGCGCACACGGCGATGAATGGTGGCTGCGGCCTTGCCGTGCAACTGCTGGTAAAGGATGGATTCAAGCAGCGATTCAAAAAGCGAGGCCGTGCGGTCGAGCTTCAGGGTGAATGGGCCGACGCAATCGATCAGGACGGCGAGTTTCGGGTCAATCGAGCGCAGATGCTTTACCGCCGCGAGGTGATCGAACGGAAGTTTCTTGCTGCGGCCATCGTGAATCATGGAAGGAGTTTACCGCAGGTGCGCACCGCGGCGCGCGGGCGAGAAACGGCGAGGGAAAACGTGGAAGCTTTCCGCGCGTATGTTGGGCCACGCGGAAGGATTCTCAACTCCTGGACTCGGTCGATGATCCGACGGAATCACGAGCCGGTCGTATTGACGATCGTGATGCGAACCCGGACAAGGGGCTGTTTGGGGACGCAGCCAATATACCGTATAGAAAGCTCCAAGAGTCACTGCCTTTTGTCGATATGGACCCCGTCTTAAGAGCCTTCAACTTGAAATTCATTCCCGGTTTCGCAGTTCGGCAGGCAGACGGCACAAAGCGTGTACGGCTCGGGCCTGTGTCGAGCTAGTACCATGGAACAGAAAAATGGAGCGCATCCCAACTCTCGATGGCTGGCGCGGTATCGCCATCACGCTTGTCCTCGTGACCCATCTTCAGGTCTCCCTGCTTGGCCATCTTTATCATGGCTATCGATGGATGGACCTCGGCCAGCATGGGGTTACGCTGTTCTTCGTGCTGAGCGGATACCTGATTACCAGCCGTTTGCTGGGCGAAGAGAAAATCAACCTCAGGACTTTCTACCTGCGTCGCTTCTTCCGGTTGATGCCTTGCGCCTGGGCATATCTGCTCACCCTGGGCATTGTCGCGGTGGTCGCACACGCTGCCATCATTGGCCGTGATGTCTGGTCCTGCCTCTTTTTCTTTCGAAATTATTATCCGGTAGGCGAAACGGCCGGCAACTTCCGCACGGACCACTTCTGGTCCTTGTCGCTGGAGGAGCAGTTTTATCTCGTTTGGCCGCCCATCTTGGCGTTGACTGGCAGGAGGAGAGCCTTTTGGATTGCGACGGTCGCGACGATCGCATGTGCGCTGTTCAGATACTTTCATTGGGCGAACTATAACCAGGTATTCAAAGATCAGCACTCCGAGGTTCGCTTCGACGCGCTCCTCGTCGGCTGCATCTTTGCTCTCGTGTTTCAGTCGGCCAGCGTTCGCGCATGGTTTGCGCGTCATGGAGCCCTGCTTTTCTGGATACTTCTCCCCGTTTTTGCCTGGCAAATCTATCGCTACGAATGGCTGATTCCCCTGAGTGAATCGCTTACTATGGCGCTGCTCATCGTCTGTACAAGCCTCACTCCTTCCAGCATCGTGAGCAAAGTCCTGGAATGGAAGCATCTGAAGTTTCTGGGCCTGATTTCCTATAGTCTTTACGTTTGGCAACAAGGCGTTCTTTTTATTCCTTGGCCGCGCATCGGGGCCGTGTTTCTGCCGCTCGTGGCGATTCTCAGCTACGGACTAATCGAGCAGCCGTGTATTGCATTCGGTCGCCGGGTCGTCAAGCGGCTGCAACAGAGCCCCCGTTCGAAGGCGCTCGCGTAGCGGCTGCCCAGGTTGCTTTGTTCATCTCCCTCTGGCACGCTGGGTTCTGCGCAATAACGGTAATCGGAAAAGGCCGGCGCTGCTTCATTTCGAGGCCGGCAGCGTGCCGTAAGCCTCTGTGTAAGCATCTCTTCCTGGCAGCACGAGTACCATGGGAGCAGAACGCAACAGGAGATCCACCATGAAAATGCGGCCGGGAGAGCAAACTGGTTTTCTGTTGTGCGGCAAGGAATGGACAGACGGAGATGCATTTGAAGTGCGCTCGCCGTGGGATCAGGGATTGGTGGGACGGGTCACAGTGGCCACGCGAGCTGATGCGCGCCAGGCCTTGAATCATGCTGTAACCAGCCTGCGCCGCACACGCGTTTTGCCGCGATGGAAACGGCGCGAAATTCTGGAAGATGTGGCCGCGGCTCTGATTGAGCAAAAGGAGCGGTTTGCACAGCTGATCGTTGCCGAGGCAGGCAAGCCCTTGCGGATGGCGCGAACGGAAGTGGATCGCGCCGTGCTCACCTTCAAAACTGCCGCCGAAGAGGCGGTGCGGTTAGGCGGAGAGAGCGTTCCGCTGGATTTGACCGAAGGCAATGAGGGCCGGTGGGGACTGGTGCAGCGGTTCGGTGTGGGTCCGGTCCTGGCCATTACGCCATTCAACTTTCCGCTGAATCTGGTGGCGCACAAAGTTGCGCCGGCGATCGCCGCGGGCTGCCCGATCATGATCAAACCTGCGCCACAGACGCCGTTCACCGCATTGGCGCTGGGTGAAGTGATTCTGAAAGCAGGTTGGCCCGAGGAGGCGCTGGCGGTGCTGACGCTGGCCGACGTCGACACCGCTTGGCTCGCCGAAAAAGAAGACCGCATCAAGTTGGTGAGCTTTACCGGCTCGGCAAAGGTGGGCTGGGAGCTGAAAGCTCACTCCGGGCGGAAGCGCGTATTGCTTGAGCTAGGCGGAAACGCCGGGCTCATTGTTCACAGCGATTGGAAAAACCTGGACGATGCTGCATCGCGCACTGCGCATGCGGCATTCGGCTTTGCGGGCCAATCATGCATCAGCGTGCAACGGGTCTTTGTCGAGCGCAGCATCTTTCAAACCTTTGTCTGGAAGGTGGTGGATGTTGCGGAGAAGATGGTTATCGGAGACCCTTCGAATGAAGCCACGGAATTGGGTCCAATGATTCGCGTGAGCGAAGCAGAGCGCGTAGAGACTTGGGTCAAGGAAGCAGTGCAAGGCGGCGCCAAGCTTGTCGCTGGCGGCGAGCGTAAAGGATCTACGATCACGCCCACCATACTGACTGCAACCAAGCCCGGAATGAAAGTTCGCGATGAAGAAATCTTCGGGCCGGTGATTCTGATCGAGCCGTACGACGACTTCGAAGACGCTGTGGCGCAAGTGAACCACTCGAAGTACGGATTGCAGGCAGGGCTCCTCACGCGCGACTCCGGGCGTATCCTGTCGGCGTTTCGCGAGCTGGAAGTGGGCGCGCTGGTGGTGGGAGACACGCCCAATTGGCGCCTGGACCCAATGCCTTACGGCGGAGTCAAAGATTCAGGCCTGGGCCGCGAAGGAGTGCGCTGGGCCATCGAAGAGATGACCGAGCCGCGCTTGTTGGTGATGTCGGCCATGGGATAGCGTAACTGCGCGAACCTATCTCGCGGCCTCATCGAAGCGAAATCTCAGCAGAAATCGACTATCCCTTTTTGGCCTTGGCTCGTACTGCAGCCCAGCGCTTGCGCTGAGCATCGGCGATCCGCTTACGTGCGTCGGCGCTTAGAACCCGCTTCTTCCGCGTTTTGGCTTTGCCGGATGCTTTCGCTGCTTTGCGACCCGATGCAGGGGCAGCGGTTCCGAGGCCGGCCAGTAAGGCACGCGCTTGCTTCAGTGCTGAGATTTCAGAGTCTATTTGGGCAAGAATATTTTCAATAGCCATGTTGTCAGATTAACTCAAGAAATTAGCGTCCGCACAGATTCATGCAAAGATTTTCCGTCAGTTAGAAGGGTTATTAAGTCGATCCGTGACCGGTTGAGGCTTGGTTGAGCGGAGTTACACCCAACCAACGGCTAACAAACGTTCCATCCCCAGTAATGCTGATGGCTTGAGAGCAAGTTAAGTTGCATCGATCGTTCGTGGAAAGAGTGCGGTCATTGAAACGCAACCGAAGACGCCTCGAAAAAAGTACAGCGGGACAGGCCGCAAGCCGATCCCGCTGAGTTAGTGTCCAAATCCGCGACGATCATACACATTCACCTACTTAAGTCCCCAGATACATGATGTGCACATAGGTACCGAGACGCACATTGTAGGCAATATAGTAGCCAGGTGTGTCCGGATCTTGGTAGATGATGATCTCGTCCGAGTCCCAGAGCCAATCGGAACAATAGGCTATATCGGCCGCGGCTACCGACCAGAACCAGCCGTTAAACCAGAAGCGGGACGGTTCGCCGCCGGCAATCCGCCATTGGTGCGATGGCCCAAAGCCGCCCTTGAATTTCCCGTTTGCCCATGGATGGTCCAGGTGGTAGCGAGGATCGTTAGGCCCGGAATCATGACCCACCCAGGTCGTCCCATCCACGTGCGGAGCGTTGGGATGGCCGGGCGCATCGGAATAGTTCCGCTGGGGATCGGGGGCCGGCGGCGTGCCGCGATACGACGTAGGGCCGTGCTTTGGCGGGGCTTGGCGCGGAGATGAGGCTGGCGGCCCGGGATGGTCTTCGCCTGCGGGCGGGGCCTGATGGTTGTCCGATCCGTGCTGCTGTGCCACAACAGGCACCGCGAAAACCAGCAAAGCTGCGAATGCAAGATGAATGGACTTCATTGATTCCTCCTGATGACCGAATGGGATGCCTAAGCACATTTTGAGGGCTTGCTTTCAATGGTCACGAACAACACCGGCATTTTTGCACACGCCGGTAGCATCCGGCACGTTAATTATTTGTGCCAGATTCCGCCTTGTCAGGAGCCATGGTAAGTCAGGGGAAATCGGGTCCGATTCTAAGCTACGCTAAGCAGTGACTGCAACCGGAGCACGCCGCCATGCATATAGCGGGAATCGGTTGGCTAACTCCGCGACCTCACCGCGGATCCGATCCAACGCCGCATCGTCGTTGCGGTGGTCGAGCGCCTTGGCAATCCATGCGGCGATCGTACGCATCTCCGCTTCCTTCATGCCGCGAGTGGTGAGAGCGGGTGTGCCGACGCGTATGCCCGAAGGCTTGAGCGGTGGATTCGTATCCCACGGAATGGAGTTTTTGTTCACCGTGATGCCGGCTTTGCCCAGCGCCAACTCCGCCTCGGAGCCCAGGATGCCTTTTTCGAAAACATCAACGAGCAACAGGTGGTTATCGGTTCCGCCTGAAACCAACCGATAGCCTGCCGCACGAAGAGCTTCGCCGAGGACCTTGGCGTTCGAGACAATCTGGGCCGCGTAGTCGCGGAAGTCGGGCCGCAGAGCTTCAGCGAATGCTACGGCCTTCGCGGCTACGATGTGCATCAGCGGTCCACCCTGCTGGCCCGGGAACACCGCCTTATCAATAGCGATAGCCAGGTCCTGCGTGGAGATAATGAGACCGGCACGCGGCCCCCGCAGAGTCTTGTGTGTGGTGGTGGTGGTGATCTGCGCGTGCGGAACAGGAGAAGGATGTACGCCGCCCGCGACCAGGCCAGCAATATGCGCCATATCGAAGATGTAAATCGCGCCCACTTTGTCGGCGATCTGGCGCATGCGGGCAAAGTCCCACAGGCGCGGATAAGCGCTGGCCCCGCCGATAATGACCTTCGGTTTTTCCTGTGTGGCAACCGCCTCCATCTCGTCGTAGTCGATGGTTTCAGTGTCGCGGCGAACGTGATAGAAGGTGGTGCGATAAAGCTTGCCGGCGAAGCTGAGCCGGTGGCCGTGAGTTAGGTGCCCTCCGTGTGAAAGATCGAGGCCGAGAATCGTGTCGCCCGGTTGCAAGACCGCCGCGTAGGCTGATGCATTGGCCTGCGAGCCTGAGTGCGGCTGCACATTGATGTGCTCGCCGCCAAAAATCTGGCGCGCGCGGTCGCGGGCCAGGTTCTCAACCACGTCGGCATACTCGCAGCCGCCGTAGTAGCGGCGCCCGGGGTAGCCCTCCGCGTATTTATTCGTGAAGATGGAGCCGGCCGCCTCCAGCACTGCTTCAGAAACAAAGTTTTCGCTGGCAATCATCTCCAGCCCCTCGTGCTGGCGGAGAGTTTCCTGGTCAAGGGCGGCGGCGACCTCTGGGTCAGCCTGGGCGAGGGAAAGAGACATGCGGTCCGTCATGTTAAGAATTCTAGCCTGTTCTCCCCTGTGGGGGATCGGTGGACCATCCCATCCGGAAGTGCAAATCCCGTAAACTGGTTTCGGCACGCTGTTGCGTCGCCGATCGAGGACCCAATGAACAGTCGCGGCAGGCAATTTGGCCGGATCCGGCTTGTTTCGATCCGACTCACCCTGATCTTGGGTTGTGCAACCGCATTGCGTCTTGCTGCAACCCAGGCCCCGAGCCCAGCGCCAGCCGAGTCAGTGAGTATTGACGCGGGCCTCTTGGCCAAGGCCAACGCCGGCGATCCTGCCGCACAAGTGCAGGTGGGTGATCAGTATGCGCACGCCGGCGCTACGGAGCATTACAAATCTGTCGCCGCTCAGGATTATCAGCAGGCAGCCGCGTGGTATTTGAAAGCTGCCAACCAGAAATTCATTGACGGAGAGCTTCATCTGGCTGCGCTTTACCGTGATGGTGGCAACGGCTTTTCTCGCGACATGGAGCAGGCCGCGGCATGGTATTTGAAGGCTGCCGATCAGGGTGACGTTGGCGCTCAGGGAACGCTAGGAGTCCTCTATTCCATGGGTCAGGGCGTGCCTCACGACGATGCGGAAGCCTACTTTTGGTTGGACATTGCGGCCTCGGCAAAAGGGCCAGACCAGGAAAAGTACGCAGCAACCCGGCAGATGATCGGCGAACGGATCACTGCCGATGAACTGTCCGACGTTCAGGATCGAGTAGCGGCGTGGAAAGCCGCACACTCTCGGCCAGACTCGTCCAAATGAATTTCCAGGTGAGCCGCAATGGGCTGATTAGCTTGCGGAACCACCCGCGGAATTCGCCCCGATATGCTGATTGCATGACTCGAGCATGCATTCCGCGCCTCGCATTTTGCCTGGTTTTGGCGGCGTTGGTTTCGCCGCTGCCCGGCAGAGCGCAGACAAGTGCCGAAGTCACCATTACTCCGCCGGCTGTCGTCGCCGGATCGCCGGAGTTGATTTGCGTTCGTCTGTCCGGCGGCGCGACATCAACCGGCGAGTCACCCGAAGGATCCTGGCTGGGTCAGAAGCTCCAGTTTTTTCGCGGGCGCGATGGGCACTCCTGGCATGCGCTTGCGGGTGTCGACGTGCAATCTCCGATCGGTGCTTCCACTCTGCAGATTTCGCTCCCAACCGCTGCGAGCACAACCATTGATCTCAGCCGCTCGGTCGAGATTCTTCCCGCCCATTACCGGACGAGTGCCCTCACTGTGGCGCCGGGCTTTGTCGAGCCGGGGCCCGATGTGATGCCGCGAATCAAAGCCGAAAGAGCGCTCAAGGACAAAATCTTCGCGTCGAGCGCGCCGGAGCCATTGTGGTCCGGCGATTTTCGTGCGCCAGTCCGTGCCGCGCCGACTGACAGCTTCGGCACGCGGCGCACATTCAACGGAAAGCTGGCCAGCATTCACCAGGGAATGGATTTTCGCGCTGCAACCGGCACGCCGGTTCACGCCGGCAACAGCGGGGTAGTGGTGCTGGCGCGCCCGCTCTATTACGAAGGCAACTGCGTTGTGATCGACCATGGGCTCGGACTCTTCACGATTTCAATGCACTTGAGCCGGATCGACGTCCACGAAGGCGATCACGTGATCGCAGGCCAGCTGCTCGGGCTGAGCGGAGCCACGGGCCGCGTCACCGGCCCGCACCTGCACTGGGCTGTGCGCTGGCAGAACGCGTATCTCGACCCCGCAAAGATGCTTCGGATGGATCTGGCCAACGTACACTAGTCCGCCGATTCCCTGTGAAATACTGAACGGTCACAATTTGGAGAGACCCGCATGGAAACCGCCTACGTTCCCGCCCCCACTCGCTACGACCACGCTAACTTTCGCCGTTGCGGCAAATCTGGCATCGTCTTGCCCGCCATCACGCTCGGGTTGTGGCAGAATTTCGGAGGCGCCGACGTCTTTGAAACCGGGCGCGCCATGGTTCGCCGCGCATTTGACCGTGGCGTCACGCATTTCGACCTGGCCAATAACTACGGCCCTCCTTACGGCTCTGCCGAGGAAAACTTCGGGACCATCCTGAGGAAGGACTTCGGGGTCAGAAGGCACGTGAGCGCCCTGCGCAACGAGCTCATCATCTCCAGCAAGGCCGGCTATGACATGTGGCCCGGCCCTTACGGTATCGGTGCATCGCGCAAATACCTGCTCGCTTCGCTCGACGACAGCCTCAGGCGCATGGGCCTTGATTACGTTGACATCTTCTACGCACACCGGCCCTGGAAAAACTGCCCGCTTGAAGAAACGATGGGCGCCCTCGTTTCCGCCGTGCAGCAGGGCAAGGCTCTCTACGTGGGCATTTCCTCCTACAGTCCCGAACGCACGCGGGAGGCCGCAAAGATCCTCAAGCAGATGGGCGTGCACTTGCTTATTCACCAGCCCTCTTACTCGATGCTGAACCGGTGGATCGAGAAAGGCCTTCTCTCCGAGCTCGCTGAAATCGGCGCGGGCTGCATAGCCTTCTCGCCGCTGGCGCAGGGCCTTCTAACCAGCAAATATCTCAAAGGCATGCCCAAAGATTCGCGGGCCCAGAGTCAGGGCTCCTCGCTGCTGAAGGAATTCCTGAGCGAGAAGAATCTTAAGCATGTCCGTGCGCTCAATGAGATTGCCGAGTCTCGGGGCCAGACTCTGGCGCAAATGGCCATTGCCTGGGTGCTTCGCGATCCACGTGTGACTTCGGCTCTCATCGGCGCGCGCAATGTGGCGCAGCTCGACGACTCGCTCGATGCGTTGAACAACCTGAAGTTTAGCGCCGCCGAACTGAAAAAAATCGACCAGCATGCGCAGGAAGGCGACTTGGATTTGTGGCGTGGACCGCGCGAAACGATGGAGTAGTCAGTTGAAGGGGTGAGCGAACTGGAGGATCAGTCATGATCGTCGGCGTTCCCAAAGAGATCAAGGACAACGAAGCCCGCGTTGGTGTAACACCGGCTGGCGCGAAAGCGCTCACTGAAGCGGGTCACAAAGTACTCGTCGAGACGCAGGCAGGCGCGCAATCCGGTTTCCCCGACGCGGAATACCAGAACGCGGGAGCGGAGATTGTCGGCGAAGCAGGACTTGTCTGGGGCAAGTCCGAGATGGTGGTCAAGGTCAAGGAGCCGATCGAGCGGGAATATGTGTATTTCCGCGACGGGCTGGTTCTCTTTACATATTTGCATCTGGCGCCATTGCCCCCGCTGACCGACAAGCTTCTTGAATCGAAGATGATTGGGATCGCCTATGAAACCGTGCGCGACCGCCAGGGAACACTGCCTTTGCTCACGCCTATGAGCGAGGTTGCGGGACGCATGAGCGTGCAAGTGGGCGCAAGCTATTTGGAAAAAGAGCGCGGTGGGCGCGGCATTTTGCTGGGCGGCGTTCCCGGCGTTCCTCCCGCACACGTAACGATCCTCGGTGGCGGCGTTGTCGGCACCAATGCCGCGCGTATCGCTCTCGGATTCGGCGCCAAAGTCACTCTCATCGACATAAACCTGAACCGGCTACGCGAACTCGATGACATTTTTGGCGGGCGCCTCTACACGCTCGCATCAAACAGCTACAACATCGCCCAGGCTTCACGCGAGGCGGATCTCGTCATCGGCGGGGTGTTGATTCCGGGAGCCACGGCCCCGAAACTAGTGACGAGCGCCATGGTGCGCGAAATGAAGCTGGGCGCGGTGATTGTCGACGTGGCCATCGACCAGGGTGGCTGCGTGGAGACGGCGCGGCCAACCTCGCACTCCGACCCTAGTTTTCTCGTCGATGGCGTGGTGCACTACTGCGTCACCAACATGCCCGGCGCAGTGCCCCACACCTCCACGCTGGCTCTCACCAACTCGACATTTCCTTATTTGCTGCGTTTGGCCAATCTTGGTGCCCGCGAAGCTCTCCGGCAAGACGCGGGCTTGGCCGAAGGGTTGAACACATGGAGGGGGACGCTCACGCATCGCGGTGTGGCTGAAAGCCAGAAACGGTCCTGGACCCCCGCGTCGGACTTGATCAACGGATCGAATCGTTCGGCTTGAACCCCGCGCCTCTTGCGTCGCCGGGGGCCAAATTGTTCTTGACACTCTCGTTCCCGGTTTGTTAGTTTCCTCCCGCGGAAAAGACTAAGAGAAATCCACCGCCAAATAGAGCTTCCCTGAACCGGCTGATGCAAATTTCGCGCCGGAAGAGGAGGTTGTGTTTGGGGTGGATTTTTGTCTTTGGCGGACTTTTAACGCTATATTCCTCGAATGTTAACGAAATTGGCAAAGGATGACCTTGAATCGTCTCGAACTCAGCGGCTCAGGGCGCTCGTTTCGACCTCGAGTCGATCGGACCCTGAGCTTGCCATGTCTGGTGAAGGGGTGTCTAACCCCTGCGAGTAACTGCGTGTTTTCGGGGTCTGGCTTTTTCATCCACACAAAATAAGCGACAGGGTTCCACGATGACAGTGTTTTGGGAAGTCAATAGCCCTGGCATATAGGGACATCAGTCAACGCTCTTGAAACAGGAACACTGGGAGGCAAAATGAATTCGTTAAACCGATCTGTCGGCCCACAAACGGGAACATTCCGCAGGAAGAGAACTCAGAATCTGTTTTCCCCATGGCTGCTTCTGACAATCGCACTCCTTTTGATGCTTCCGTCCCCCGCCGCTTTTGCGCAGTACGATACAGGCGGCTTAGTCGGGACTATTCGCGACTCCAGCGGATCCGCGGTGCCCAGTGTCACGGTGACAGTCACGAACGACGCCACCGGAGTCGCCACGGTCGTTAAGACGAATGATTCCGGCGACTATGAAGTTCCTTCTTTGCGCGTCGGTGTTTACACGATTTCCGCAAGCGCCGCCGGCTTCGCCAGCGCGGTGGCCAAATCGATTACCGTCTCCGTCGGATCGCGCGAGCGCATCGACCTCACTTTGAAGGTCGGCGCTGCCGAGGCAACGACGGTTGAAGTGAGCGATGTGGCACTGCAAGTGGAAACAGAATCGAGTCAGCGCGACCAGACGGTCACGGGCTATCAGAGCGCAGCTCTTCCGCTGGTGAGCCGGAACTACACCGATCTGCTGGCACTGGTGACAGGCGTGCGCCAGGCTCCTACCCAGGCCACTACGACCACCAACATCAACAGCCCGGTGCGTGCAGGTGCTTACAACGTGAATGGGCAGCGCTCAATGTTTAACAACTTCCTCCTGGATGGAATGGACAACAACGCTTACGGAGAGTCCAACCAGGGTTTTGACAATCAAATCATCTCTGTTCCACCGGACTCAGTTGCGCAATTTAGCGTGGTCACCAATAACGAGAGCGCGGAGTATGGTCGTGGATCGGCTGCAACCGTCAACGTGGCATCGCAAAACGGCGGCAACCAATTCCACGCCTTGCTTTATGAATTTGTCCGCAACACCGATCTGAATGCGGCCGGCTTTTTCAAGCCCACCACGCTCGGTACCAATGGCCCGGTTCCGTTCAAAAAGCCAACGTCAAACCGCAATCAGTTTGGCGGCAACTTTGGCGGCCCCATCATTCGCGACAAAATGTTCTTTTTCCTCGATTATGAGGGTCTGCGGGCCATCACCAAGCCCCTTTATGTTTTGACTTTGCCCACTCAGAATGAGCTGAACGGCATTCTTGTTGTACCGGTCACGAATCCGGTCACCGGCATCAGTTATCCCGCCAACACGGCCATCCCAACCAGCGCCTTCGATCCGTTGTCTCTTCAAATCGTGGCAGCGTTTAAAGGCATCACTTCTCCCGTGTTGCCCGTTTCGGGCTCCACGACCACCGGCCAGAATGCTGCCGACTACTCGGTGCTGATTCCCTTCCGCGACTATTCAGACAAGGGCGATTTGCGCCTCGACTATACGGCCAGTCCGTCGGCGCGCTACTTTCTGCGCGTCAGCGACCATAAGGAGACGGCCATCAATTTTCCCACCATTCCTGAGCCGCTTGAGGGCCAGGTTGGCGGATATCAGCGCATTCTCGATCAGCAGATCGCCCTAGGCTATACGGGCAGCTTCGGCGCCAATCGGTTGCTCGATCTGCGTCTCGGTATCTCCAAGACCAAGGCTGGCAAGACGCCTATCAGCGAGGGGACCGCGCCCGTTCTGGTGAACGGTGCGCCGATTCCCGGCCTCAGCAGCTTGCCGACCGCCTTCCAGGGCGGTCTCCCTGCGGTTTCCTTCGGCGGCGGTTTTTCGTCGTTTGGCCGCCAGACCACGAACCCACAGTTCCAGAATCCAGCAATGATCGATCCCTCGGCTGCATTCACCTGGATCAAAGGCAAACACTCATTGAAGTTAGGCTATGAGTACGAACATATCTGGATGGGCGTGTTCGACAATAACCCTCCTTACGGCTCGTTTAGCTTTTCCGGTTCCTACAGCTCTCCGACGAAGGTCGCCGATGCTTACTGGGCGGATTTCCTTTTCGGCACGACCAACGCATACACTCTGGCGGCCGCTTTCGAGGCCCATCTTCGCCAGTCACTCGACAGCGCTTACGTGCAGGACGATTGGAAGGTGTTTCCGAACCTGACTTTAAACCTCGGTCTGCGCTGGGAGTACGGCTCGCCGTATTCCGAGTTGAACAACTATGTTTCCAACTGGGATCCGGGCACGCAAACGGTCCTCACAATTAATCCCAAGGCGACCTTAGGCAACGGTATTACGCCCACAACTGGCAGCGGCGTCTACGGCAAAACGCTGATGAACCCGGACCTCAACGATTTTGCGCCGCGCGTCGGTTTCGCCTGGGCGCCTACGCCCGAGTGGTCCATCCGTGGCGGATTCGGTACGGGCTACGTGCACTATACGCGCGCCGGTTCCGGCGACATTCTCGCCATCAATGCACCACAGGCGCAGTTCGCCGCCGTCAGCCAAATTGCGCCAACCACGACCAATCACTGTCCCACGCCCCTCCCTGCACAGATTATCGCCACGGGAACCACTACCCCCACCTGCTACGCAACTGCCTCCCAGGGCTTCCCGTCGGGACTGGTTACCAGCTTCAATCCCTCCACCGATAACATCACCTGGGTGCCCAAGAACACGCGGGATAGTTATGTGGAGAATTACTATCTTGCGGTGCAACGCCAGATAACAAAGAACAGCCTGGTTGACATCGCCTATGTCGGCAACCACGGGGTCAAGCTGCAGCAGTTTCTGAACGGCAATCAACGGAACATCATCGACTCGGCCAGCTCGAATACTTACACTTACTCGCGCCCCTTTCCCAACTGGCCTTCGGACATTACCGAAGCGCTCAATGAGGCATACTCCAACTACAACGCGTTGGAGGCGCGGTATGAGCAGCGTATGGTCCATGGATTGACCTTGCTCAACAGCTTTACCTGGGAGCACTCGCTCGATAATGCCAGCGCATCGCTCGAAGGCAATACGCCTTCGCCACAGGATGCAAATAACCTCAAGGCCGAATATGCGCAATCGGATTACAATTTGCCAATTGCGAACATCACGAGCCTTGTATACGACCTGCCGTTCGGACGCGGCCGCCAATTCGGTCAGCACCTCAATCCGATCATGGATGGGGTCCTGGGCGGATGGCAGGTGAGCGCGGATAACACAGCGCAGGCAGGCACGCCCTTTAATCTCACGTACACGCCAAATTCCGCCCAGCAGGCCTCCACACAGATCGTGGCAAACTACCGCGGGGTCAACCTCTACCGCCCCAACCGCGTTCCCGGCGTGCCGCTCACCCAGGGACGCAGCGTGGTGCCTTCAACCACCACCGGCTATATTCAGTACATCAATTACAAGGCCGTCGCGCTGCCTGCGGTCGACAACGCCAACGGGGCCGTTCAGCCGCCGTTCGGCAATTTGTCGCGCAACCCGGGCCGCACTCCGCCGCTGTATCAGACCGATCTCGATTTCAACAAGAGCTTCAAAACGCCTAGAGAAGGCACGACGATCGAGTTCCGTTCCGAGTTCTACAACATCTTCAATCACACCAACCTCTACCTGCCGTCCACCATCGGCGGTACGCAGGGTGCAAATGCGTCGACTGGCGGCCTTATCAGCAGCACCTTCACGCCGCGTGTGATTCAGTTCGCGCTAAAAGTCAGCTTCTAACCCGCATAGCATGGCATGCCGGCCCGGACATTCCTGGCCGGCACGTCCCTGCGGTTTCCAAGACCATTCGTGATGGCGCCCACTGAGAGACCAGAATTCGGGCGACATAATTACAATCCAGCTTGATTGAAGGCGCCGGCGCAAGGTTTTGCGGGCGCGGTCTGCGTATTTCCGTGTTCGTTGAGCCGCGCTTTGCCTCAGATTGCGTTGCTTTCCGTGGTTTGAAGGGAAGGGAAACGCTTGGTTGCAAGACAGGAAATCCTGAGCCAGTTGGGAGCTGCCGCTCCGCCATGGGACGTGCTGGTCATTGGCGGTGGCGCTACTGGCCTGGGCTGCGCGGTTGAAGCCGCCGCACGGGGCTACCGCACTTTGCTTGTGGAGCGCTCCGATTTCGCCAAGGAGACTTCCAGCCGGAGTACCAAGCTGGTCCATGGCGGCGTGCGCTACCTGCAGCAGATGAACCTGACTCTGGTGCTTGATGCGTTGCGCGAGCGGGGACACATGCTGCGCAACGCGCCGCATCTGGTTCACGACCTGTCGTTCGTCGTTCCCGCTTATAGCTATCTTTCGCTCCCTTACTATGGTGTCGGCCTCAAGGTCTATGAACACCTTTCCGGTAAGTTGTCGATGGGCCGGTCGGAGTTGCTTTCCCGAGAGAGCACGCTGGAAAAGCTCCCCGCGGTGAAACAGGATCATCTTCGCGGCGGCATTCTCTATCACGACGGCCAGTTTGATGACGCGCGGTACGCCATCGCACTGCTGCGAACTCTCCAGGATCTTGGCGGAACGGGGATTAATTACGTTAAGGCGACGGGCCTGATTGAGCGCGGCGGCCGAATCGTAGGTATTCAGGCGCACGATTGCGAAGATGGTGCTCACTTCGACATTCAAGCCAAAGTCGTGATCAATGCCTGCGGCGTTCACGCCGAGGAAACCCTCGGGCTCAATGGCGGTCAGCACAATTCGTTTCTGGCCATCAGCCAAGGGTCGCATTTCGTCCTGCCTCGCACCTTTCTTCCTGGGAATATCGCGCTCATGATTCCCAAAACCGAAGACGGGCGCGTTCTTTTCGCCATACCCTGGCTGGGCGCATTGCTCGTTGGAACCACGGATGTGCCAGTGGATACAGCTTCGCCTGAGCCGAGAGCGTTCCCCGAGGAAAAGCAGTTTCTGCGCAACCACATCGCTCGTTATCTGGGCCGCGCGCCGCGCCCGGAAGAGATACTCAGCGTGTGGTCGGGGCTGCGCCCGCTTGTCCGTAAAGGTGGCGTTAAGACGTCAAAGCTTTCCCGCGATCACACCATCATGGTCTCCGCCACTGGACTGATCACGGTGACGGGAGGGAAGTGGACGACATATAGGCGAATGGGTCAGGATACGATCAATCGCGCAGCACAGGTCGCAGAGCTTTCAAAACGTCCTTCCCCGACGCTTGAGTTAAAGCTGCATGGATGGACAGGCGAAGCAACCTCTGCGAATTCCAACTGGGAATGCGTCTACGGTTCCGATCTTCCCGCACTTCGCGCTCTTTCCGCCCAAGACTCGAGCCTGGAACGCTCGTTGCATCCACGCCTGCCCTTCAAGCTGCGCGAAGTGGTTTGGGCAGCGCGCTATGAAATGGCGCGATCGGTCGAGGACGTGCTCGCACGGCGCACACGCACCCTGTTTCTCGATGCACGCGCTGCCATTGAAGCCGCGCCTGCTGTCGCGGACATTCTGGCCCGCGAACTGCATCGCTGCGATGACTGGAAGGCAAACGATCTGCGGAGTTTTCAGGAAACGGCCAAAGGCTATCTTTACACGGAGTGAAATCAAGGCCCTTCACGCGGTCGAAGCGATCCGCATAACGCACTTGCTCGGCGGCTTGTTATGGCTCTACGCCTGGCGGGATCAGCATCGTCAGCGAGTGGGGAACGACTTCAAGCCGTACTGGCAGGCCGCCCAGGACCTCACCATCCGCCTCGACAAAAAGTGGACCTGCTGCACCGTCGCATGCGCGACATTCAATCGACGGCGAGTCCATGAGTTCTACTGAACGGTTGAACGTGTGCCGGCCCGCCACCACCGCGAGCAGAAACGAGAGATACTGCAATCGGCTTTGTGTCTTGAATGCCAGCATGCTCAAGCTGCCATTCCGCAAACTCGCGCCTGGAGCGAGAGTGCGCAATACTCCCCCAAATGAGCGTACGCGCACCGCCAGCAACTGCGAAACTTCAACCACCCGCCCGCCGCCGTTGCCATTCACAGGCAATTCTGCCTGGAACAGGGGGAACGAAGAAGTCGCCCAAATGCGGAATGCTTCGATCAGATAAAGTACGTATCCCAGGCGACGCTTCAGCCTTGAATCCAGGCGCGACATCAGAAGTGCATCGGCGCCCACTCCCGCCGCTACGACGAAATACCGTGAGCTCGGATTCCCGGCTGCGTCCGCGAAGTGGATCCGCCCGACCGAAACCCGTGTCGGCGCCGCGTCGAGCAGTATGCCTGCCACCTTGGCCGGCGACGCGATCAGTCCGAGGTCTGCAGCCAGCGCGTTGGCGGTTCCAAGTGGAACCACTCCCAACGCGACGTCGGTGCCGACAAGACTTTGCACAGCCTCGTGAACTGTGCCGTCGCCCCCGCAAGCCAGAACCGTGTCATAGCCGTCCGCGACTGCCTGTTCCGCGATGACGGTTGCGCTGCCCGGTGCGCCGGTTTCGAATGCTTCTGCGTAGACCCCCGCTTGGCTGAGAACTGCCTTGATCTCGCCGACAGCCGCTTTTCTTCGGCTGGAGTACTGACCTGACGCCGGGTTGTAGATAAGCGCCACACGGCGCATCGCGGTTTTCACTTGGAGGGTGGTTCCTATCTGCTGAAAGTGCCATCGGGCACATCTTCGTATCATCGCAGATTCGAAGCTTGAAATGCGTTTCGGCTGTTCGAAATCACCCGAAAGAGTCACCGTCGCCATGGAAGCTAACGAGTGGAGTTTGCTCGATTTTGGGTGGTCGTTTCGGGCATCCGCATAGCCGCGAACACGGGGCACTTATGTTCTCTGGTTACGCGAAGAGTGCGGCGAGACTTAGAGCCGAAAATGCCAAAGAAACCAGGCGGCATAAATGCCAAGCGCCGTTATGCCTTCAATTCCCAAAGCCCAACCGACTCCCTTTCCTAACAAGCGTAGATCGACGGCTCCTTCAGGGTGCCCCTCCGGATGGTGGCGAAGGTCGCTGGTCGCAATGGCTTGGGCGCTCCCGAACTGCGCCGCGTAGCTTGGAATTGGGCCCGCGGCAGGGAAAGGCATAGCTGCCGATAATTGCGCGACTTCCAATCCTTGAGTTGCCATCGCGACATCCTCCTTCGACTGCTATCGGCGTCGCGCCACGCTCAATCAGTCAACGCTGCGCAACGACGCCTCGCGAAAGGCCCTGCTTCGCGATCGATGGTTCATTATGCTGTCAGGTTAGTCGGCGGGCGAGTGATTTAAATCACCCTTCGACGATTCGGTCCCAAGGTGGTAAATGAGACCCGCATCGGCCCAAGTTGACTCCTTTCCAGTCTTGGGCCGTAGTCCTGTACCGTTCATTCGATGCGGCTATCATGCCAATCAGGGGCATCTCAGGCATGAATCCAAGCGGCAACACCATTCTGATCACCGGCGGCGGCTCCGGCATTGGACGCGGCCTCGCCGAGGCTTTCCACGCGCTCGGCAATCAGATCATCATCTCTGGCCGCCGGCGGCCCGTCCTCGACGAAACCACCGCCGCCAACCCCGGCATGAAGGCCCTTGAGGTTGATATGCGGGATCCGGCGTCGATCCGCGCCTTTGCCGCGCGGGCCCTTGCCGAATTTCCATCGATCAATGTGCTCATCAATAATGCAGGAATCATGCGCCGCGAAAATCTTCTCGAGCAGCAGCCCGACTTGGCTGACGCCGAGGCGATCATCGCCACCAATCTTCTCGGTCCTTTGCGCCTTACCGCCGCGCTTTTGCCGCTTCTCCGAAAGCAGCCGCGCGCCGCAGTCATCAACGTCTCCTCGGGCCTCGCGTTTATGCCCATGGCCCGCACTCCCACCTACTGCTCCACCAAGGCTGCCCTGCACTCCTATACGCTTTCGTTGCGCGCACAACTCCAAAGCACGGGCATCGAGGTCATCGAGCTGATTCCACCCTACGTGGCCACGCAGCTCATGGACGGCTTCAACAACCCACGCGCCATGCCGCTGGATAAATTCATCGCCGAGGTCATGGAGATCCTAAAAACCCAGCCCACGCCGCCAGAGATCTGCGTCGAGAACGTGAAGGGCTTCCGCTTTGCCGCCGAGAAAGGCAATTTCGAGACCCTCTTCGCGCGCCTGAACGCATCGTAGGGTGACATAGAATCGGTTGCGCGATCGGATCAGCGGGCTCGCCAATTTCGGTTTCGCAGCCGTGAGCCCCCTCTTTTGGCGCTGCCCGTGGTGATTCGCGCCTGGGCGGAGCCTGCCGATGCGGTGGAACCTCAAATACTGGTGGGAGATAGCTAAACGATTTAGGGCGAGAAACCTGCAGGGCGATCTAATTGCGCCGGGCCCTGTCTCGGCATTCCTGACACCTTTTCCTCATTTCCTCTTTTGCGGCGCAATTTCCGGCCTTTTCCCAGATCAGCCCTCGTCCTAAACTCTCTTCTATGGCCACCATCCCCGACCTCACCCTTGAAGCCGGCCTTCCCGCGAACCTTGACGCGGAGAAAACCATTCTGGGCGCAATTCTGCTCGACAATGCCTCCCACGCCGAGGCCGCAGAGCACCTGAAATCCGACGACTTCTCGCTGGATTCGCACCGCCGCATCTTCCTGCGCATGACCGAGTTGATCGATACCGGCCGCGCGGTAGACATCGTCACTCTTTCCCACGAGCTCTCACGCTACAAAGAGGTCGAGTCTGTCGGCGGAGTGGCCTACCTGGCCTCGCTGACTGAGGGTTTGCCGCGCCGCCCGGTCATTGAAGATTACATCCGCATCGTCAAAGACAAGAGCCTGCTGCGCCGCCTCATGGGAATCTGTTCGGCCGCCATTGCCAAGGCCGCCGACCAGAGCCAGGACGCCATCGGCGTGCTCGACGAAACCGAGTCGCAGCTACTCGAAGTCAGCCAATCGGGTCTCAATCAAGGCCTGCAGCCCATCGAAATCATCATCCGCGATTCCTTCGGCTCCATCGACAACCTGTACAAGCAAAGCCGCGACGTCACCGGTCTGGCGACAGGATTTACCGACTTCGATCGCATGACCAGCGGGCTCCAAAAGGGCGAACTGATTATCATTGCGGCGCGGCCCTCCATGGGCAAGACCGCCCTGGCCATCAACATCGCGGAGAACGCCGCCCTTCGCTATGGTTCCGTTGTCGCCATCTTCAGCCTGGAAATGAGCCGCGAATCCCTTCTTCGCCGCATGTTGGCATCGCAGGCGGGCGTGGATCAGCAAAAAATCCAGAAGGGCTTCTTCGGGCGCGCAGAGCACGAGAAACTGCAGGCGGCGCTGAGCCAGTTGGTGGAGGCGCACCTCTTCATCGACGACTCAGCAGCTTCCACACTTTCGGAGATGCGTGCCAAGGCGCGCCGCCTCAAACAGACTTCCGGCGGACTCGACCTGGTGTTAATCGACTATCTGCAGCTCATGTCTGCCACCCTGCCGGGCGCTAGCCGCAAAGGTTTTGAAAATCGTGTTCAGGAAGTCTCAGCCATTTCGCGTGGCCTTAAAGCCATGGCCAAGGAACTCCAGGTTCCCGTCATCGCTCTTTCGCAGCTCTCGCGCAGTAATGAAAAACGCGATGATAAGCGCCCGATGTTGAGCGATCTGCGCGAGTCGGGCTCAATTGAACAGGACGCCGACGTGGTCGCCTTCATTCATCGCGAGAGCTACTACAACCGCGACGAAACGGAATCCGATGCCGACAAGTCCAAGGCGGAGATCATTATCGCTAAGCAGCGCAACGGCCCCACCGGCATCGTCCAGATGCACTGGAACTCGGCTTTCACACGCTTCGACGGCGTGGACATGGGCCATCAGCAAGAATAACGGCGCTTGAGAAGCAGCTTGCCTTGCGTCCACCTCCCTTGCATCGCTATCGTTGTCGAAGCACCGTGACCCAGATCCTCTAGACCATCATGGATGTTCTCAAGCGCCTCTTCGAGCAGCACTTTCACACGCCCCCAGAGCGCGTGGCGCCGCTGCAGGGCCAGCTCGGCGGGTCGGGACGCGTCATTGTGCGCCTCGCCGCCGCGGGACGGAGTGCGATCGGAATTCTCTATCCGGTGCGCGAAGAAAATGTTGCTTTTCTCGAATTCTCGCGCCACTTTCGCCGCCACGGCCTTCCCGTCCCGCAGATTTATGCAGAGGATTTGAGCGAGGGCGCATACCTCGAAGAAGATCTGGGCGATACAACTCTTTTTGAATTCCTCAGCTCCCATCGTTCCGGCGAAACCATTTCGCCTGAAGTCGTTGAGGCCTACCGCAAAGTTGTCGCCATCCTGCCGCGATTTCAAGTCGAAGCCAGCCGCGATCTGAACTATAAAGTCTGCTATCCGCGCGCCAGTTTCGATCGCCAGTCCATTGCCTGGGATCTCAACTACTTTAAGTACTATTTTCTCCGCCTGGCCGGTATTCCCTTCAACGAGCAGGCCCTTGAACTCGACTTCACGCGCCTGACGAAATTTCTTCTCGCCGCCGATCACGACTACTTTCTCTATCGCGATTTCCAATCCCGCAATATTATGCTTCCCGATGGCCAGCCATGGTTTCTCGATTATCAGGGCGGGCGCAAGGGTGCGCTGCAATACGACATCGCGTCTCTTCTCTACGATGGCAAGGCCGATCTTCCGCCCGACCTGCGCCGTCAACTGCTCGAGCACTATCTTGACTCGCTCGCTGGCTTCATTGGTCTCCAGCGCGGCATTTTCATGGAACACTACTACGCCTTCGTTTATGTCCGCATCCTGCAGGCATTGGGCGCGTATGGATTTCGCGGATTCTATGAACGCAAACCGCATTTCCTCGAAAGCGTTCCTTACGCGATGAAGAATCTCCGCTGGCTCGCGGAGCAAGTCAAGCTGCCCATTGCACTGCCTGAACTTCTCAACGCGCTTGAGAGAGCGTCGACCAACGAAAAGCTGCAACCTCATGCCTTGCAAAGCCACGTCAATCGGGCAGCCGGCCTCGTCGTGCACATTTTCAGTTTCTCTTTCCACCATTCCATGCCTCAGGATGAATCGGGCAACGGGGGCGGCTTCATCTTCGACGCGCGTAGCCTTCCCAATCCCGGCCGCGAGGTAGAATTCCGTGCTCTCACCGGCCGCGACCCGAGCGTGATTCAGTATCTCGATCGGCATGAGAGCGTCCACGAGTTTCTGTCTCATGCCGTCTCGTTGGTTGATGCCAGCGTAGCTGCTTACCGCCGGCGCGGATTCACCAGCCTGATGGCGTCATTTGGTTGCACCGGCGGCCAGCATCGATCGGTCTATCTGGCGGAGCAGTTGGCAAAACATTTGCGCGGCACAGTCGGCTTGGAAGTCGTCCTTCGCCATATCGAGCTTGAAAAGTTGGGCATGCTCGGGGATGCTCCTCAATGAGGGCGATGGTTCTTGCTGCCGGCCTCGGTACGCGTCTGCGTCCGCTCACCGACGACTGCCCCAAAGCGCTGGTCAAGGTCGCCGGTCGCACGTTGCTTGAGATCACGCTTCTGCGTCTGCGCTCGTTTGGCATCAACGAAGTGATTGTCAATGTCCACCACTTCGCCGATCGCATCGTCGAATATCTTGACGCCAACCAATACTTTGGCATGCGCATTGGGATTTCGCGTGAAGACGCGCTGCTCGATACCGGCGGCGGCCTCAAGAAGGCTGCAGATTTCTTCCTCGAAGACGCCGGGCAGAATGCTGAACCATTTCTCGTCCACAACGTTGATGTCATAAGCACGATCGATCTCCTGCGCATGGCGCGCTTCCACTCGGAACGCCAAGCGCTTGCCACACTAGCCGTACAGAAGCGCGACACTGCGCGACCGTTACTTTTCAACGAGATTGGTCAGCTTTGTGGCCGCCAGGCAGGTCGCGATGCGGAAATCGAGTGGACGGACGGCCCGCAAAAAGCTCGCTCGCTGGCCTTTTGTGGAGTGCATGTCCTGTCGCCGCGAATCTTTGCGAAACTTGCGGAGCGAGGCACCTTCTCGATTATTCCCGCCTACTTGCGCCTCGCTGCGCAGGGAGAGAGAATTCTTGCCTTTCGTGCCGACGATTCTTATTGGCGTGATCTTGGCCGCCCCGAGAACATCACTCAAGCGGAAACCGATCTGGCAAATGGAAAGTACCCGCAAACCAATGCAGGGAGCCTCAGTCCCGACTGGTAAACGCAAGCGCGCAACATTCCTTACAGCTCGTTCAAGATCAGCGCAATTCTTCCCACAAGCAGATCGTTGAGAGACTCGTCTGGATCCACATCGATCAGGTCCACGGGGAAGGCAAGGTTGTATGGACGCAGCACAAGACGGCTCGCAAGAAAATCCACGTAACGGAACTTGAGGTGCGGACCATCTCGAACCGCGTAGAGGTTCGCGCGTTGGGGCCGATATGGGATCAGCGAGTTATAGTGCCGGTCGATGAGCGTGATCGCCTCCGGGAGCAGCAGCGGTTCCATCGCCGGAGCATCGGCAGCCGGAACCCGTACGGCGACAAAGCGCTCCCACGCGCGTCGATTACCCGAAGCACGCGAATGAGCGGACTCCAGCGTAGCGGCGGACAGGTGCAGCAGCGAATGAATGGCAGACGGCCGGATCACCGGCTCGAAAAGGGCGACGGCATGCGAAACAACAGGAACAGTGAAGATGCCGTTGACAGCGGACTCCGAGGCTAAATGTGGAGCGGAAGGCAACAAGTCGGCAGCGGTAAGATGCTGTGCCGTCAGGATGCGGTCCATGGCCTGTAGGGAGAGCTGCCGGCGGCTATGTAGGAAATTGGAGAGGTGTGCCTGTCCGAACCCGGTCTGACGGCCAAGTAACGAGACACTGACCGTCCCCCGCTGAACTCTTCGGAGCAGTTCCAAACGAAGGCGCTCGTGCATTTGCGTGAAATTCATCTGTGGAAAATTTACCGCCGGCAATAAGACAGACCAATCCCCCATTTCTCCTGAGATAGTTAAAAGTGATTCTTGGCCTTATTTTTGAGCGTCGGTCTGCGGTTTGGGAAGGGAATGGCCGGAAAGTTGTAGTGGCTCGTTGACCCAAAAGAAGCAAAACAGTACATTCTGCTTACTAATCGATCAATGACTTGTGGGAATTTTTTGGGAAGTGCTCAGTCGCCATCGACTTGGACAGGCGAATCCCTGTCCTCTGCGGTTGCGATTGAACATTGCCGGAGGAGTTTGATGAATTCGGCATTTCCATTCCCAGACCAAGGTGCCCCGCAGGGGCGCCGCGGACAAGTCAATCAAAAACATTCCAGGATCTGCGCGCCGATGGTCATGACAGAAAACAAGAGAGCACAGGCGGCAATCCCCCATCAGGACAAAAGAAACCTGAGTTGTCCGGCCTGTTTCTCTACACCCCGGGGAACAACATGCAGCACAAAATTCCATCGGGAGAAGAAAGATATGCGGAGAATCGGTCATGGAAGTGCGCGTACATTTGAAGATTTGTGAAGGGTGTGGTTGCCTTTGGTTTCGGGCTCAGACTCAAAAGACCGTTTATTGCAAGGAATGTGAAACAAAGCTGAATGATTTTCCATCGCCTGAAAGTCGAAAGCCGCGCGGGCGCCCGAGGCGCAAGCAGCTTTCCGAAGTTTGGGCAGTGGCTGAGGCAACCGGGGGTGTGCAATGAGCGCAGCCTTTCAGTTGCCAATGGGATGGGAGCAGGGGACTGCTGACGCAGCATGGCAAATCGAGCAAAGGAGATCGAAACGACAAACCGCGGCACGGCAGCAATTGGGGCTGGAGAAGCACGGCTACAAGCCTCCCGCCAACTTGGCGTTCTTCAGGAAACACACAGAGAACCTATTGCGCCGTTATCTTTACGCATCCACGCAAGTGGGCAGAGCGCCTTCAATTTTGGGCGATCCGGTGGGGCGCGGTTGGGCCTCAAGCCGGCCCGTTCGAACTTTCGAAGATGCAGTGATCTTCGTTTTGGATATTGAGAACTGCCTGAGCAAGCTCAATATTCTCGATCGGGAATTGTTATGCCGGGTGGTGCTGCAGGATTACACGCAAGAAGAAGCCGCAATGATACTCGGCCTGGGAATGAGGACCGTTGGATACAGATTTCCTCTGGCCCTCGACAGACTTACTGAAAAATTGTTGGCGGCAGATCTGCTTGTCTTACCGCATTAATGCAAGAACACGAATGGGCATTCGGCATGGGGAGGAGCTCTGCCTTCCTGTGCCGAATGAAGTTCGTTAAGGTCGGGCAATTAGACGACGGCGTTCCGCCTGACCGCTTCGCGATACCATTCCGCGCTCAGCTTTGCCGTGCGCTTCTCTGTTTTGAAATCCACATAATGGATCCCAAAGCGCTTGCTGTAGCCATCGGCCCACTCAAAGTTGTCCAACAAACTCCAGACAAAATAGCCCTTGACAGGGAAACCTTCTGACGTTGCGCGGTGCAGATGCGTCAGGTGGTTACGGAGATACATCACGCGATCGGTATCCTCAATCCTTCCATCTGCCGTCATCACATCGTCAGCTGAACATCCATTCTCCGTGATGTAAATAGCCTTCGGATGCCACAGTTCGCAAACGTTGCGAACGCCCCAGTAGAGTACTTCGGGGCCGACGGCAATCCACGGCGAAGCCATGTGCGGATACGATGCTTGCCTGGGCACAATGGCGTACCCGCGCGCGGAATCGTCCGCCCGCACATAAGACGGCCCGTAAACATTCAAGCCGAGAAAGTCGATTGGGCTGCTGATCACTTTCATGTCGCCGGGCTGAACTCGCGGGGCATTCGTTCCTTCGCGCTCCAGGTAAGCCTCGGTGTACTTGCCTTCCAAAATCGCAGTCAGAAACGCTGCGTTTTCTTCCCGCGTCGCTCGCTGGGCTGCATCGATGTTCGCTTGGTCCTCAATCACGGGCGCAAAAGACGTAGGATTCTCGGCCAGTCCCACTTGCGCTGCCGGCGCGTTTGCGCGGATTGCCTCCATGCCGAGGCCGTGCGCGAGCAGCGCATGATGGCGCACTTGGTTTACTTCTGCCGCAGGCAGCTTCAGCCCAGGCGCAAACACGCCAGTCTTGTACCCAAGGTTCGTGAATGAGTCAAACTCGTTGACCGTCATGAAGTGCTGGACGCGGTCGGAGAGCTGCCCCGCCACATAGCCGGTGTAATCCGCATAGGCCTTCGCTGTATCGCGCGATTGCCAACCTCCGTCGAGCGCGGCGGGAAGGTCCCAATGAAAGAGCGTGACGTATGGAGTAATTCCGTTCGCGTGCAGGTCATCCAAAACACGCTTGTAGTGGTCCAGCCCTAAGGAATTGGGTTGTCCTTTGCCATCGGGAAAGATGCGTGGCCAGGAAATCGATAGCCGGTATGCTCCCACGCCAAGAGCCTTCAGCAGGCGCGCGTCCTCTTTATAAAGGTGATAGGAATCGTCGGCCACGTCACCTGTGTCGCCGTCATGCGTCTTTCCGGGAGTGTGCGCAAACACGTCCCAAATTGACGGCTTGCGCCCGTCCTCATCGGCCGCGCCTTCAATCTGGTATGCAGCCGTCGCGCAGCCCCACACAAAGCCTTTTGGGAATTCAAAGCTCTGAACCGCCGCTGATTGGCCCGGCAATTTTTCTGGGATCGCAACCTTCGCCAGCGCAGCAGTCGCAGCCACTGTCTTGCCGAATTGCCTGCGGGTCATGTCGTTCATCACTAAGTTCGCTCCTTCGGCCTCAAAACGATCCGCATCAGGCAATGGAATCGAGTCGCTCTGATGGGAGGACTCGCCGCGCTGAAATCAAAGGGCGATTATAACTGAATGATTTTGTTGCTGAACTTAGGCTTACGAGACAAGAACCCTGGCTGGCGAGCATGGTCACGCGATCTCCTGAAGGGCGGAAAAAGAATCGTCCGTGAAACTCCTGTAAAAAGAACGGCCAGACGATTGACGAAGCAAATACGCGCCGTTAGTTTCCCATTTATGGAGAATCCGGATTTTGATCTTCTCTTAAGCCAATATCGGCAGGCCGTGGACCACTGGGTCAGTGCGATTCGCGCCGAAGAGTCGCTCGCAACCAACGACCACTCGATGGTGCAGATGGAGCGCTGGGACGACGCGGGTTTCAAGCTCCATGACGCGGAGCTCGCGGCGAAAAAGGCGCGCGACGCGTATAAGAACGCGCTACGGAAGAAGAATTACGGATTTTAGGCTGTCGTTCCTTGAGTGGTTATCGAAATGGCTATTGTGCGCCGGGCCCCTTGTAGACCACGCCGGCCTTCATCACGAATTTCACGTCCTGCAACAGCTTGATGTTGTCGAGCGGGTTGCCGTCGACGGCGATGATGCATGAGCGTTGCCGCGCAAAGGGTGACAAGAGAGAGCGAGAAACACTGCAGGCGCATCAATTTCGCCTCCTTCGAGAACGAAGTAGGATCAGGGGGATTGTAGCAAGAGGCGAAGCGGGATTCGCAAAAAGAAAAAGGCCGCAGCTTCTTTTGAAAGCTACGGCCGTTTGTCCGTTTCGTGGTTCTGGTAGTTGCGTGCGCAAAGCGCGGCGCCCCGCCGCAGACCGGGGTCCCCAGGAAATGATTCTGGTTTCCTGGGGTGGAGGGGGTTACATCTCCTTCACGCCCTCCACGAACGCTTTCAGCTTGCGGCTGCGGCTGGGATGCCGCAACTTGCGCAGCGCCTTAGCCTCGATTTGCCGGATGCGCTCGCGCGTTACCTGGAAGCTCTGTCCAACTTCCTCCAGCGTGTGTTCGCTTCCGTCTTCCAGCCCGAAGCGCATCTTGATCACGCGTTCTTCACGCGGCGTCAGTGTGCGCAGAACTTGCGACGTGTATTCCTTCAGGTTCACGCCGATCACTGCTTCCGATGGCGAAACCGCTTGGCGGTCTTCGATAAAGTCGCCAAGATGCGAGTCTTCTTCTTCGCCGATTGGCGTTTCCAGCGAGATAGGCTCCTGTGCGATCTTCAGAACCTTGCGCACCTTGGCCACCGGGATGTCCATGCGCCGCGCGATCTCTTCGCTCGACGGCTCGCGGCCAAGCTCCTGCACCAATTGACGGCTGGTGCGGATTAGCTTATTGATGGTTTCGATCATGTGCACAGGAATACGAATCGTGCGAGCCTGATCCGCAATGGCACGTGTGATTGCCTGCCGAATCCACCAAGTCGCATACGTCGAAAACTTGTAGCCACGCCGGTATTCGAATTTGTCCACCGCCTTCATCAGGCCGATATTGCCTTCCTGAATCAGATCGAGGAATTGCAACCCGCGGTTAGTGTACTTCTTGGCAATCGATACCACGAGCCGCAGGTTCGCCTCGATCAGCTCCCGCTTCGCTTGCTCGGCGTCCATGTCGCCTTGGATCATCTCGCGCTGCGTGCGCTTCAGCTCCACAATCGACACGCCCGCGTCGCCTTCGATCTTTTCGAGGTCAGTCCGGCAATTTTTCTGTTGGCGCCGGTACTCCTTCTTCATGTCCTCGCTCTTCGAGGCTTCGTACTTCTGGTCCAGCGAGCGAATCTGGCGCTCCAGCGTGCGCATGGTGTCGACGGTCTTGTTAACTTTGTCCAGCAGGCGCTTGCGTTCCAGCGCCGTGTACTTCAGCTCGCGGACGATGCGGGAGATGAACACTCTTTCGCGGCCCAGCGACCAGCGCAGCCTGCGCGCCTCTTTAACTTTGGCTTTGTTCCCAGGTGAGATCGCGGCCTGTTTCTCTTCAATCTGCGCCGCTTTCTTCTGGTGCTTGACCAGCGTGTCTGTCTTCGTGACGGTTGCCTTCACGCGAGCCTGCACCACTTCTTCGGTGAGCTCTTCCTCGTCGAAGATCACCACTTCTTTTACGTTGCGTACGCCGCGCTTCAAATCTTCACCCAGCGCCGCAATCTCGCGGATCACGATCGGCGAACGCGAAATGGCCTTCAACACGCGATTCTGCCCACGCTCGATGCGCTTGGCGATTTCTACCTCGCCTTCGCGCGTCAACAGGGGCACGGTGCCCATTTCGCGCAGGTACATCCGAACCGGATCATTGGTTTTCTCCAGCGTTCCCGGCGTCAGGTCTAGCTCGACGTCCTCGCCCTCTTCCAGTTCGAAGTCCTTATCGCCTGGAAATTTCGGAGTGTCGAGTAGGTCGATGCCCTGCGTTCCGATGGTCGTGATCAGGTCGTCCAGATCGTCGGGAGAACCAATCTCATCCGGGAGCGCGTCGTTCACTTCGCCGTAGGTGAGATAACCCTTCTCCTTGCCGGTCTCGATCAGACCATGCACATCCTCTTCAAATTTGTCTTCAATCGCCAAATTATGCCTGCTCTCTTCGGCAAGACGCTCTCATCGGAGGGTCTCGCCAGATTTCATTCCTGACCCCGCGTCGCAACAATCGCGCACCCCAATTCAAGCGCCAACGCGCGTCGGGAATTCGCTCCGTCCCGCTTTTGGGCGCGCAAAATGAAGACTTCCCAAGGGAAATCATCGCTTGCAAACACAACCGCAAGCCCGCAAAAGCGGTGATGATTGTTCTCGGAACAGGATGGCCGCGCTTCAGGTTTCGCCTGGGTCGCCCGCGAGCCGGAGCTCATGTGTGGGGCAAAGGGGCGCGCATCCTCACTGAGATCAATAGATTACCATAGCCGCAGTTTCCGGCGCCAGCAAAAACTTGACGCCAAACCATCCCACCATGACGGCCCCGGTGACCTCGCCGCTCGCTTCCAGCCACCCGGTCCCGGTCACTTACTCAGCTATTTAGACGCTCCGAGGGCCGTTTTCGACGCACGAGGGTGTGGGCCCCTGGCAGTCCTTGTGTTGAGAGGCAGAGAAAAGGAGATCGGATAGGTGGGCCGGGTCTCAGTGCTCAGCCGGTGTGGTATTCATTAAAATATTCTGGCGTTTTCTGGGGTTAAGGCTTTTGGTTTCAATCACTTATGCCTTTTATCATTTGCTCTAAGCCATTGGAAACATTGGAGTTATGAGTTAAATTCCTCAAGACGAAGGACTTAGAAGCCGCTCTTTTCGTGCTTTCACCCATTTTTTGGCTATTTGAGACAAGCATACCGAAATCGGCGGAATAATCGGCAAACTTGGGAAGATTTTTATTTGTAGTGGAATGAGGGAGATGAGGTGAAAGGAAAGCACTCGGACGCTTGACAAGACAAAATCGAGGGAAAAGCAGGCGGGCCGCCCGGCCTGGCGAGTTCCGCCCTTCCGCCAACGCACGGACAAGGGCCTGTCCATGGGACCCTGCCCAGGCAAGTGCTCAAGGAACCCTATCGTTCCCGCTTCTTCTGGCCCTGCAGGCGTCGTAATGTCCGGTCAAGGTCCAGCTTCTTTTGGGTGAAAATCGCCAGCCCGGCAAAGTCGCCGCTCCGCTCGGCTTCGGAAATCTGCGCTCGCAGTTCACGCAGGCGGCCTTCAATCGCCCGCTCCTCAACCTCCTGCACCGCGCTCTCCGTCTCGTTTGCCGTCGGCGGACCGCTCTCGCCAAGCAGCGCCTCCGCCAGCAACGCTCGCTGGCCCGGATCTTCGACTGCCTCTATGGGGTCCTTTGCGGCGCGCTTTGCCAGCGTTTGCATGGCGCCGAATGCGCCCAGGTGCTCAAACCAGACGGCGTTGTTGGTCAAAGCCTCGGCCGCCAGCAGTCTCGCTTCCGCGCCATCTGGATCAGTGACCGCGAGCGCACGAAGCAACACTTTTTCAACCTCGGTCAGCTTCGCCGCATGCTCTTCTACGCGCTCTCGCCGACGCAACGCTGCCAGCCGCACCTCGTCCCGCAACACAGCCGACCCAATTCCCAGTTTCTGAGCTGCGTCGGCCGCAAATTGCTCACGTGCCAGCGCCTCCGGCAAGCGACGAATATGCGGAAGCAGAAAGTTCATTGCTTTCACTTTCTGTTCAGCTGACGCACCCGGGAAAAGTATTCGGGCTCGCTCAATCAGGTAATCGGCCTGCCGCCGCGACTCGCGCAGCGCTTCTTTGTAAGCGTCAACGCCTCGCTCCCGAATGAACCGGTCTGGATCGAGTCCACCCTCGAGCGTCACAATTTTGATCGAAAACCCCTCTTCTGTCAGAAGCGAAATCGACTTTTCGGCTGCTTTAGCGCCCGCGGTGTCTGGATCGAAGTTCACGATCACGTTCGATGTATGCCGCTTGAGGATCGCCACCTGCTGCTCGGTGAAAGCCGTTCCACTGGTGGCGATCACGTTCTGGATTCCTGCAAGAGAAACGCTGATGCAATCCATCTGGCCTTCTACCAGCAGCGCAAATTCCAGTGCGCGAATCGCCGGCTTTGCCTTGTCCAGGTTAAACAGCACCTGGCCCTTCGAGTAGAGCGGCGTTTCCGGCGAGTTGATGTACTTCGCTCCCGCTTTATCGCCGGTTTCCAGGGTACGCGCGGTAAAGGCGATCACGCGGCCGCCTTCGTTGCAAATGGGAAACATCACCCGCTTTCGGAATCGATCATAAAAATGTCCTTGGCTTCCATCGCCCTGTTCCTTTGAGCTGAACAGGCCACTCGCGCGCAACGTCTCCTCGTCCGCCATTCGGCTCAGCCGATCGCGCAATTCGTTAAAGCTGTCCGGCGCATACCCGATCCGGAATCTTTTGATCCCTTCCTCCGTCATTCCCCGCCCAGCGAGATATTCCCGCGCCAGCGCTCCGCCCGGTCCGCGCAATTGTTCTTCAAACCACAACGCTGCAGTCTCATGCAACTCGAGCAATTTGGTGCGTAGCCGCGCGCCGGCCGCCTCCTCGGGCGATGAAAACTCCCTTTTGGGCAGCGGAATACCGCACTTCTGCGCCACGACCCGCACCGCTTCGGGAAAACTCACGTTCTCGATCTTTCCCACGAAGCTGAATACATCGCCCGACTCGTGACAGCCGAAACAATAAAAAAACTGTTGCGACCCTCCATTCACGTTGAACGATGGTGTCTTTTCCTTGTGGAAGGGGCATAGACCCTTGAACCTTTGCGACCCCGCATTGCGCAGCCGGATGTAGCTCTCGATCACCTTTACGATGTCGGCCTGCTGCTTTACGGTTTGGGCAAAATCGCTCATACGGAAGTCTGTTACCAAGCATAAGGCCTCCCTCCGAACAGCCCGCCGCCAGCTTCCACCAAATACTTGTTGCAACGAACATCTCGCTCCCGCATCCAACCAAACGAAAGGAGCAACCTAAACATGACCCCTACCACCGGCACCTCTACCTGGAATATCGATCCCGCCCACTCCGCGGCCGAGTTTAAGGTCAAACACATGATGATCTCCAACGTCCGAGGCAAGTTCGGCGGAATCACCGGCGTATTGAATCGCGTCGACGCCGACCACACTCAATCCACTCTTGAGGTCTCCATCGACGTCGGCACCGTCAACACGCAGGATGAGAAGCGTGACGGCCATCTCAAGAGCCCCGACTTTTTTGACGTAGAAAAATTCCCCGCAATGACCTTCAAGTCAACGCACATCGAGAAAAAAGGGGACGGCTTTGCGGTCACTGGCGACTTGACCATCCACGGCGTCACCAAGCCTGTGATTTTGAACGTCGAGGAAGTGAGCGAGCCCGCAAAGGACCCCTGGGGCAATACGCGCATTGGCCTTACCGCAACTGCAAAGATCAACCGCAAGGATTTCGGACTTGGGTGGAACGCACCCCTCGAAGCCGGCGGTGTATTGGTTGGCGAGGAAGTGGGCATTACCCTCGATGTTCAATTCGTCAAAGCGGCTTGAGCTGGGAAACCAGCTGTAGGCATTCAGCCGGCGCCGTCCGATACTGCGGCCTGCATCCTGACTGTCGCTCGCGCATCGAATAGCTGTACGATCCACAGCGAATTCAAATAGTCTTTCGGGGCGGGCGGCTCAAGTCGCCCGCCGTGTCCTTTTGGTTTCAAGAATCGGAGGCCCACCATGTCCCTGAGAGCCGTCAAAGAGATTTACCAAACCAAGCCCACCATCGAGGGAGCTGGCGTCAAGCTCCAGCGCGCCTTCGGCTTCGGCAAAACTTCCGAATTTGATCCGTTCCTCTTGCTGGATGATTTTCGCAACGAGAACCCAGACGACTACCTGGCCGGCTTTCCGTGGCACCCGCATCGCGGCATCGAGACCATCACCTATGTCCTTGCCGGCGAAGTCGCGCATGGCGACTCTCTCGGTAACAAGGGCCGCATGACTGCAGGTGACGTGCAGTGGATGACCGCAGGCAGCGGCATTCTCCACCAGGAGATGCCCAGGGGCGACGAGCGCGGCCGCATGCATGGATTCCAGCTCTGGGCGAACCTGCCCGCGTCGCTTAAGATGACCGATCCGCGCTACCAGGACATACCCTCCGCCGCGATCCCCGAGGTCACTGAAGACGACGGGACAAAAGCCCGCATTATCTGCGGCGAGTTCTGGGGCAAGACCGGCCCTGTCGAGGGAGTCGCGACGGAATCGAGTGTCGCCGCGCGCTATGTCGACATCTCCGTCGCGCCCTCCAGGCGTAAGCGGATCAAGGTCGAGACCACTCGCAACGCCTTCGCTTACGTCTTTGCCGGCGCGGGAACCTTCAGCGACGCATCCGAGCCGCAGTCCGTGCTCACAGAGTCTGCCGTCGACCCGAACGCCCAGGCTGTCTACGACGCGAAGAACCATTCGCTCGTCCTCTTCGACCGTGGCGACGAGATTGTCGTTCAGGCCGGGCCTGAAGGCATTCGCTTTCTGCTTGTATCAGGCAAGCCGCTCGAGGAGCCCGTGGCGTGGTATGGGCCTATCGTCATGAACACCCAGGAAGAGTTGCGCCAGGCGATGGCGGAGCTCCACAATGGCTCGTTCATTCGCCACAGATAAGCCCGTTAGATAAGAGCACTCGTCGCCATCAGGTGGAAACATACCCGCACCCCGATCTTGCGTCTTTCCTACGCCGAGAACGTGCGTGGGCTGCGCGGCCGGATGGTGGGCCGCGCCCGGGAGTTCATCAGCTTGCGTTTGGACCCCATGCTGATATCACCCCGCATCGAGTACCGGGGAATATCCTGCGTCGCAACGTACCGCGAGCACCTTTCGCCTGGGCTAACTCAGAGCGAAGTGCTCACATTGCTGAACACTGTGTTTACGGTCGCGGCAACACCATTTATGCCGGAAATCATCGCGAGTGCAGCCACAGCGAGCAACAGGGCATATTCCACCAGGTCCTGACCTTGTTCGCCGTTCTTCAGGTTCTCCAGACTCACATACAGCTTAAGAATCGTATCGTGCATTTGAGTACCCTCCTATAAGTAGTGTTCCGCCCTTTGCCGTTCACCTTGCATGCACGTGTTCACGTGTTGTTCAACGCGAAACGAACACGCAAGATTTCAGCGTGGGTTTATTCGTTATTCTCATTGGTCCGCTTGGGCGAATGATTTGGAAGCCGTGCGTTGATTCTCCCGGAACCGGCGCCGAATGTGGAGGGGGAACACATAAGATTTGTATATCCAGTAATGGGACAGTGCGCGAATTAGGTAACCGCTTCTTGATTACTTGAGAACGCATGCAAGCCCTGGATCGACAAGCCTTCCTCGGTTCGATAGACGCTGAATCTAAAGCCGTTTTATTCTCTTATCCCTATCTGAGGCCGTGATATGCTCAACCCAGATTTAACGCGGTTCTCCAGTTAGAAGGTGGCATTTCCAGCGCGGAGCAGGTGGCTTTTTCTTGATGAAAAAGCCACTTAGCAGTTCCGGCTTCGCCCAACAGCAACTGGAAAACCGGCGAGGGAGCACAAGTCTGTCACCGCGCCATGGCCTCTCAAGCATCAAGCTCGCCGCCGCGGCCTCGCCTCGTAGTTCAAATCGGCGTAACCGGTCATCGGCCCAACCGGCTTTCTCCCCAGGTCGCCGCGGGCCTGCCCGCTCAATGCCAACAGGTTCTCCAAGCCATTGGCGCTCTGGCCTCGCAGGTGCACGATCCTCTGCTCCATTCCCCCGAGCCGCCGATTCTGCGCATACTCTCGCCGCTTGCTGAAGGCGCGGATCGCATCGTGGCTCGTGCCGGTCTCGCTCTTGGCGCCGATCTGCAGTGTGCCCTCCCTTTTCACGTCGAAGAGTATGGCCGCGACTTTACCAGCGACGCCTCGCGCGCAGAATTCCAGGACCTGCTCGCGAAAGCCTCCGCAGTGTTCCAGTGCGACGGTGACCGCGAGGCCGCATCCCTTGCCTATGAGCGGATCGGACGGATCGTGCTTGAGCAATCGGACTTTCTGATAGCTATTTGGGACGGGGAGCCCGCCGCCGGCAGAGGCGGCACTACCCAGATTGTGGAAGAGGCATTGCAACAGAACGTCGCGGTTGTATGGCTGAACGCCTTCGAGCCAAAGGCGCCATGCATTCTCCTCAATGATGACTCCGGAGAACGCCAGCAGGCCCCCCTGGAAGAGCTGGCAACGCGCTTTGCCTCCCGGTTTACGCAGGCCGATGCCGGCGCGGCAAACGGTTTCAACTTCAGCCATGCATATTGCACCGAGAGCCAGCCGCGATTCGACTTTGGCCGGTTCTTCCGCATTTTTCGCGATGTGCTGGCGAAGCTTAGATTCCCCGGGGGCTCGTGGACAATCAAAGACTTCGAGCCGTCGGCACAAGCCGAATGGACGAAGATGATTTCGCAGCCTCCCGCTCCTCCCGAGGCAACGCGGCGCTACCTCCTCGACCGGCTTTGCCCGCACTACGCATGGGCCGATGGACTTTCCGGCTATTATGCGGGCTTGCTTCGCTCCAGTTCGCTTTCCACCAATCTGCTCAGCGCATCCGCCGTTTTAGTCGCCATGCTTGGCATGCTCGGGCACGCTTACCACATGGAAGGGCGCAGAGTCCCCGCATTAACTGAATTCGCGTTGATTGTGGTGATCCTCGCTATCACGTGGCATGGCCGGCGAAACCGCTGGCATGAGCGTTGGCTCAACTACAGGCAGTTGGCCGAGCTTCTCCGCCAGTACTGCTACCTCTCTCCTTTGGGCTGCGCGCTAGCCACGCCTCCGCCGCCCGCCCACTCTTCTTCCGGCTCCGACCGCTCCTGGGTCGACGGCATGTTTCGCTCGATCGCGCGCGATCTCGGTTTTGCGCCCGCTGTCATCGACCGCCCCTATCTCGCTTCAATCGGCAAGTTGATCGAGAACATCCTCGACGATCAGATCCGATACCACGAGGGGAACTCACGTACCCTGCACAAACTCAGCCATCGGCTGCATCACATCGGTACCGGTCTTTTCATTCTGACCTTGGTGGCGTGTGTCGTCCATGTCTTTACGAATGAGGAATCGTACCTGTTGCTCATCCTGGCCACTGTGCCGCCCGCTTTCGGCGCCGCATTCTATGCCATCGCCAGTCACGGAGAATTCGCCCGCACCGCCGATCGTTCCCATGCTATGGCTCTTGAGCTCACATCGCTTCGATCGGTGGATCTGCAAAATGCGCTGGACACCGATAGCGAGAGCTTTGCCGCCCTGCGCGAGGCAGCCCAGAGAATTGCAGGAGTTATGATTGCTGAAACCATGGATTGGAGCTTTGTCTTCCGCTATCGCACGTTGAATCTTCCCGGCTGATCGTGGCCGTTGTTGTGCAGGGTCGAACATGGAAAAGCGATTCGAAAAAATCTTCCTCATCAGCTTTGCCATCTTTGCCGTTGGCCTCGGCTTCTGGGGATACGCCATCGTCGGTAGCGATTACACCGGCGGTGCTTGCCTGCACCACGTTCTCCCGCCACCACCGCCGCCACCCTGCCCTAACCCCGTGCGCCCATTCACATGGCTGGAGGGGCTGCATTGCCTGATCGCCGCCGTTGGACTTCTGCGGCTCTACGATCTCTTTCAGCCGGGCATTGATCCCTGGCAATTAGTCGTCGCCCAGATTTTGGTGCCGGGTATCGCACTTTTCTCCGCCGGACAGCTATTTCTTACCGGAGTTAGAAAGAACCTTCGCACCGCCATGGCGCGCCGTAAATCGAACCACTCCATCGTTTGCGGCATCGGCGATGTGGGCATGCAGATCGTGCAGAATCTTCGCGCCGCCCATCACATGATCGTTGCTATTGATTTGCAAGGTGATTCGCCGAATGCAGCGACCTGCGAGAAAGCCGGCGTTCCCGTGCTTCAGGGCGACGCAAAAAGTCCCGATGTGCTCCTCGCCGCGGGAATCCGCCGCGCTCAGACCGCCATCGTGTGCACCGGATCCGATAGCGAGAATATGGATGTCGCCCTTCAGATCAACGCCATCCATTCCCAACCACCTCTGCGGAAAACGGGCGCGATTCAAGTGCTCGCGGAGGTGCGGAATGACTGGATGCATAAGCGCCTGATCGCCAGCGATAAGCGGTCTCTCGGCTCGGCGCATGTCGATCTGCGGCTCTTCAACTCCTTCAACGCCGCCGCGCGCATGCTCATCAAGCGGCTGCGGCTGCCGCCCAGCCCCGAGTTCGAAGCGCGAACCTTCGTCCTGGTTGGCTTCGGCGCCTACGGCCACGAGATTGCTCTCCATCTCATTCGTTCTTCTCCGGTCGCAATGGGCGAGAAGCTCCAGATCATCGTTTTCGACCAGGACGGCGGATGCGGCCAGAGAGAAATTCCTCATTACCAATCCCTCGGCGGCGGAGATGGCCACTCTCGAGTTTGTCGCCGCAAACGTTGCGCCCGGATCTCCCGACCTTGCGCGCCTTGTTGAACCGGCGCTTGAGTCGGCCGGCCCTTTGCTCGGCATTGCGCTCGCCCTGGGCGAAGACGAAATGAGCCTGTGCGCGGCGCTTGAAATGCGCTCCCTGCTTGATCGCAACGGCCATCTGCACGTTCCTGTCTACGTGCGCCTCGAACACTATCGCCGGCTGGGCGAGGTGGTGCGCACCATCGAAGATATCTCCGCCTTCGGCGATCGCCTGCAAGTCTTCGGAACCCTCGAAGAAACGCTGAGCGCCGATGTGCTTCTCGGGTCTCGCCTGGACGCATTTCGCGCAGGCGCTTCACGAGGACTACCGGCAACGCTCTCAGGGCGCGATCAATCCCCAGGCCAATGTCCCCTGGCGGGAGCTTCCTGAGTTTATGAAGATGTCAAACCGCTGGCGGGCGGATCACACGCCTTTGCTCATGGAGCTTGCCGGTTTGCATTTGGAACCAGACGTGCCGTCGCCGGCCATCCTGAAACTGAGCGAGGAACAAATCGAATCGCTCGCAAAACTCGAACGCCGCCGCTACACCATCGAGCGTAGCCTCATCGAGCGGCGCTTCGGCTCCGCACAGCGCCAGAGCATACCCGACTGGGACGAACTCAGCGACGATCAGAAGGATTCGGAGAGGAAAGAGGCCGCCCGTTTGCCCGAGATCATGGCGAGTCTCGGCATCCAATTGCATCCGGTTCGCACAGTGCGCCTTTACGGCAAGTGGTTGGCGAGCGCTCCAACGCGGAGCTCGAACAGATCCTGCCGCTCCGGCTGCTGAACATTGCACACTGATCGTCGATCTCGACGAGCCAGACGCGGTGCGCACCGCCGCGCGCGCGCTGTCTCTGCCTTCATTCAGTCTCTGGCTTTTCTCGACTGACGAACCGCCGCGAGTTCTGGCTGCGCAAGCCGCAGGACCAACCCCCCGACCGCGCTCTCCTGATTCAGCGCGCCAACGGCTGGTCGTTCCGCAGCCGCATGTCGCTCGATCAATGAGCGCCCGTGGCACTCCATTTTGAACTGGCCGGCTCTGGCTGCGCGCGCCTCACTGTCTTCCTCCAGCTTTGACTGGGATCCGGCACTGATCTAAATCTCCGAGCTTCCGAAATCCATTGACGTTCCCGGTCCGTTCTTGGATCATGGAGGCACACCGGCAGTTCTGTGGTTAGCGGGTCCTGAAACGATAGACGCAAAGGGGATTTCTTATTGAGAAAGCCCTCCACGCGCCAAGGCTGAAGACGGCAATAACAACCGCGGAATCGTTTGATTTTAGGGCCTGACTCCCCACACGATTCCAGGAGGCCGCTGTGCGTATATCCTCATCGTTGGTCCGTTGCCTTTCCCCGCTATTCGTTACCGGAGTCTTTTCCCTGTTGGTTCCATGCGCCCTTCGAGGGCAGTCAACCAACGAACAGACCGACAATGGACAGACCGCCAGTTCGAGGCCCCCTTATACAACGAACGCCCGAATCGATTACACGGGGAACTTGCTCGGTTATTACAGAATGGAGCCTACCGAGCAAACCGCTGTATTGCCTCCAGTGAAGGCGTTTTTGGACTTTCGCGCTTCCGACGCCGCGGCGAAGGACGGTTCGCATCTGTTGCTCGGCATGGGAGACAACTTCGGGCCCGAATTCGGGGCTTCGCTGCAGCTGGAAAACACCGCTGATCCTAAATGTGCCCAAGCGCCCAAAGATACGGGGGATGGTGAGACCAGGCCGGAGAGCCTGTACAAGGACGACGACCGCGTCCCCAGGCAGCCGCAGTGCGACAACGTTCTGAATTTCCTGATGCATGCCGGCTTCCGTGCCGTGGTACCGGGCCGCAACGATTTCATGTATACGGCGCGCTGGCTGCGTACAGCCACGGTTCGGCTGGCCAGGGCAAGCCAGGTGGAGGGAGGATCGTCGCTGATCAACAACGACGATCATCAGTTGTACCTCCTCGCGGCGAACCTGCGCATTCAATTCAAGGGCGATCTTCGCCTGCGGCACCAGGAGGGCTCAGACCCGGCCTATTCGCTCAACGGACGTTGCCCGCTTCTGTTCAGCGATGACCCCTTCTCGCCCGACTCTCCGATGTGCGCTGACAGTGGGCTATCGCAGACCTTCGATTGGCTCGACCGGCTTGACCGGCTCAGCGCCAGCAATGGAGAAAACCTGACCACCGAAGGATTGCGGCAACTTGCCACCGACGGGGCGATGACCGCGGCCGGCAGGGATTCCGTGCTCAAGTTGCTCGTAAGCGATCAGCTCTCGATCCTGCAGTCGGCCTGGGGTGAGCGCTGGCCGCAGTTTGCGGCACTCTTCGGAAAATCCAACTCCGGAGAACGCAAGCGAGGAGCCCACAAAGCGGCTCCAGGCGAAATGGACAGCGCCGCGCCGGGGAAAGGAATCGACCTGTCGGCCACGGGCGTGACCGATCTCATATCCGGCCTGCAGAATTGGCCTGAATGCCAGGCCGGCGCCAGCTTTGCCAATGCCGCCGAGCAGGCCGATGCCGGCGACCTTTGCACCTACCGGACGGGGCTCGAGCAGATCCTCAAGGAGTTTAGTGGCGAGTTGACCGCCAGCAGCGCTGGCAAGACCGTCCCGGCCTGCAAGGCAGATGATGGATCTTCGAGTGTTGGCGCCTGCTTCCTTCTTACCCAGCATGCGCGCCAGGCCGCAACCAATGGCTTGTTGCGCACCATCGCAAAAGAACAGAAGAACGTTGGCTACACGGTGGCTACCAAGGCCGACGGCCAGAAGATACTCGTCATCGGAGTGGTCGGGCAGAACACCATGAAGGAGGTCTCCGAGACCAACCTTCGCATGTGCATCGGCCTTGACGGGAAAGCCGGCAAAGACGATCCGAATTCACCGGAGGCCAAAGAGAATCCAGACTCGGTGCTGGATGGCGCTCACTGGCCGAAAGAATTCGGCATTTGTTACCTGCGAACCAGTCAGGAAGTGGAGCAAAAAGGCCTCTCGGCGACGGCAGTCGCCACTGATCCTGTGGTCGTCGCTGCTGAGCTTGTGCGCGCCGCCGAACTGGTTGAAGGCCGAGTCAATGGCGTTGTCCTGATGGCCCAGATGCCGCACACCGAAGCTGAGGTTCTGGCCGCGCGCGTGTGGGAACGGCTGGCTACGTCGCCGGCCCAGCAGCCCATCAGTATCGTCATAAGCGAGGCGGGGGAGACTGAAACCGGAACCGCCGCCAGCGAGGATCAAGAGACTGGATACGATACTCCCGACCTCACCCTGAATTACGCCTATCACGGGAGCGATAGAAATGCCATGAACACCGGGCATCCCCCGCCGATTCTCACTCCGTTCAACGGCTTCCCGAACCCGCCGGACGCGCGCTTCCCCGGCGCCGTATCGCGCGCAACTGTGCAATGGACTCAAGGGCAGAAGCTTGTCATCATCAATCAGTCCACCGGCATCTACCCGAGTGCTTTGCCTGCTCAACCCGCACAAGGCGGCGCCGCCTCGGCAAGCACCAGCACGGCGAGCACGAACACCGCAACCGCGAACCCGGAAAGCGGATCAAAGACCGCTATCGAGCTCTTGTACGAATTGATGGGTCAGATTGAGGGGAAACCGACCAGCTACGTGGACAATCCAAATAACGAGCAGAAGGCTGAGCTGGCGCTCCTTGCCAACTTGCAGCAAGCGACGCAGCCCTTTTTCAGGGGACTTCCTGAAGCTAGAGCGACACGGCAGCATGCGGACGTGGTATTGCTGCAAAGCAGAGACGTGCAGTTGGGCCCGATCGGCAAAGGCTACCAGAATTACGACATGTGCACGGGAGACTCGAACGAGAACCTTTGCAAGCTGCGCGTGGCCCTCGACCGTATCTTCTGGAAGGGCGACTATCTGGAATACGTTGCTGTGAAGGGCCAGGACATTGAGACGCTTCTCAAAGAATCCGATGCTCTAATCCAACAGCAAAACTCACTCACCGAGACAGACACCAGTCAGGAATGGCTGGTCTCTTACGGGATTGTCCAATCTTCATTGTCAAATCCGACGGTCGTCAATCAGAATAACGAGCCTCTTTGGATTCCTGTCGATCCAACATGCGAAGGAGAGTCCGCGGGCAAGAGCACCTATTGCATCGCCCAAACTCCGATCGTTGACGATGCCTACTATTGGCTGGTTACCACCGATCAATTGGCCGAGGACAGGTCGGTCTACGGTACCTTGGACGCTCTTCCGTCCACCAATCACATTGAAACTGAAACCTTCATCACGGCACCGATCTCGCACTATCTGCTCAACAGCCTCAGCAATACTCGTCTCGCGTCTGTCTCCACATCGCTGCCGAACTGTTCGACCCGTGGCGCAATCGGCAACCAAAGCGAAAGCTCCGGTACCGCCGCACAGCCATGTTCGGTTGAGGGTGCAATCGCTACGCAGAACGAAAGCTTCCAGCAGAGACGGCTATTTCAAGTGGATTTTGCCAAGTTGATCGCAGGCTTCACCGCGCGGCAGCCGGTGGGCGGCAATGCAAACGTGGCAAATTTTCAGGGAGTCTCCAATGCGCAGGCTACCGCGCCCTCCTCGCAGGATCTCGATCTGGAGACAGGAAGCAGAGTTTTGGTCGATCTCCGCGTGCCCGATGCTTCATCGAGCCCTTCCGCGCAAAATCGCTTTCCGTTGTCAGTCGGGCTCCAATCGACGTTCACTTACAACCGCCAGGTCCTCGGCAACCTTCTGAGTAAGCCGATCAACGCTTCGTATTCGTTGAACAATTGGCTCGAAAGCCCCTTCCTGCAGGTTCGCCTTTACGGCAAAGGCAAAGGCAGTCAGGTGCGGGGCGTGCGATCTCTTCCGCGTACCCTGCTGGTTTTTACCCCGCATCAATACCAGATTGAGATAGACACCCCTTACTTGTTCTTCCCCTTCGCGGCGACTGCACCGGCCGCGGGAAACCGTACAGAGCTTACGGTCCAGCTTCCGCGCACCACGGGATGGACTGACCAGGCTGGCCTCCGAGAGGAATTCGGGCAGAGCTCGCAGAAAGCATTCTTCTTAAATGGAAGCTATATCCAAACGGGCCTGGAATTCAGCACCCTGAATGGCCAGCTCTCGTCGATCACGTTGCGAGACGGCACCACCGGCACACCCAAGACCTGCTTTGTGAGCGCGACCGTTACGCTCGCAAACTGCTTCACGGCCACAGACTCCTCGGGTCCGGCTCTGCAAATCAATGGCAGCACGACACTCGTAGGCCCTCCGTCAGTCGAGTCTCTTCACACTCCCGGCTATTACTGGCAGATTCACCTGCAGAACCGTCTCCCTCAATTCCTGGGAAAATCGTCGAACGGGCAAATCAGTCTAGTCACTGATACTACGGGTGACTACTACTTCGGCCGTCCTCCATCTGCCGAGCTGGCCTCGCAAACGGAATATGCCATCCCACTGAGTCTTTCGCTGAACCTTCCTTCGATCGGGAACCTGTCGTTCGCGCCCAACTACTCGGCCTTCTTTTACCGCCCGCAGTTGAGCAGCCACAGTCTCATCGCGAATTCATGGTCGCTTACGGCTCGTTGGTACTTCGCTCGCGATGCCCGAGTGCCCATTCGCAGGCAAGCTCCTCTGAGGGGTCCGGCGACCTCGGATCAGACCAAGACGGGGAGCGGGCATTAGCAAAGCTGCGTATGCGGGAGCACCACTCCGTACAGGCGCGGTTCTCAAGGCGCCCAACCCCGCTCAAGCCGGCAGCACGTGATTATGCGGCCGGTCTCGAAGCAGGCCGTTGCCCTTGGTCAGCCATGCGAAGCCGAAGGCGATCAGCGCCAATGATTCGCAAGTTAGCAGTGGGTTGATGGGGCGTAGCAATCGCTCCGCTCCCTCAATATTCAGGCTGACCATTAAAACGTCGCACGTAAGAATGATGGTGCCGCAGGTCGCATAAACCTTGTTTCTATGCCGCTTGCGCTTCGTCAGAGTTTTGCCAGGCCCCGTCTTGCGGAACAGAACCAGGCAGAAATAGGCAAGTACGAGAAACAGTTGCGCGGCGAACACCGTGTGAACCGTGTTCAATTCCAACTGCAGCGGCGTGTGAACGGGGTCCCGCGGATTTACCGACGGGCACAGCGTCACGCCTAGTGTGAGAAAGCCGGCCAGGTAGCCGGTGATCTCATCGACCCAGTCGTATCCCCGTGAGCACATTAGGAAGGCCGCGATCGCGCACAGCCCTCCCACCTGGCAATCCCTCATGGACGTATAGCGATAATCGCTGATCGATCTTTGCAGTAGGGGGTGGGGCAGTGCGTGGCTCGGTCCGAGAAGCGAGAGCAGCATTGTTCCGCCCACGAGCACAAACGGCAGCAACAGGGCGATGCTGCCCACCATCCTGCGCATGGCATAGTGCGACAAGATCGCCGGGTTCTTGTACGTCGCTTGATTCATCGTGCCGGTCACGACGGATTTCCTCAGGACGAAGCAGAATATCGCATTCCCTGCCATCGCGGCATCCGCCGAATCCTGAAAGATACCCCTCCGACTCTCTCATCGGCACCCTGCTCCCACCCTTTATGCGATCTGCGGTTTTGTCCCGTCGAATCTACACTTTTACTTGAGCGACTCCAGCCGGTAGAGTTCGGCCGTGTGCCGCAGTGTCACCGCAACCGCCATTCCTGCCATTCCCAGCGTGGCGATCGCACCGCCCAGATCGAACAGCAGCATCTTGTGCCCAAGCACCGTTGAATACGGGCTCCGTAGCGCTGCGAGCGTACCCGCCGCAAGCAGGATCCGAATCTCCGTTGGGCCAAAGAATCCCTGCGAAAGCTCAAAGCGCTTGAGCGTATGGGTGGCCAGGTAGCTCTCGCTTGAAAGCACAAGAAACACGACCAGCATAGCCATCGCGGTGGCCCAGTGCAGCAGCCCGCTCCAGCCAAGCCCGCACATCAGCGCTACTGAGCCCACAACGTCTACGATATGGTCCACGTAGAATCCGTATCTTGGCCGCTCCTGTCGTCGAACCCGCGCCAGCGTCCCATCCAGGCTGTCGCCGAGCCAGTTCAGTGCCAGGCACACAACCGCCAGCAGCAAGGCTCGCCGGTCATAGCGCGACAAGGCATAGCAAGCGCCCGCACCAATTTGCGCGCTCAGGCCGAGAAGCGTTAGCTGGTCCGAATTTACCCAGCGCGGCGTGCGTTCGGCCATCCAGAGCAGCACGCGCTTCTCCATCCGCGCCGTTAGCGACCGGTTCACGCGCCGCGCGTTTTCAAACGCAGCTTCATTTTTCGCTGCAAGAATTTGCGCGCTCATCTTCGTTTCCTTTCCTGTCGTCTTATCCCAGCGTCTTCGCCGCAGCGCTATTTCTTCAGCGCGTCCCGCGTCGCCCGCAATGTAAACTCCAGCGATTCCCTCGGCACGCTCTCGATAAATGGCCCGATCATCCACCCCAGCCCCTTCGGAGCAGATCGGCTCAACGAGACCGACTCGACTTGGATATACAACCCCCCATCCCGCTCTTCGTAACTCCAATAGTTATTCAATCGCCACAGATAGCCGTGCTGCTCATTTGCGCTCAAGGCGCGTTCCGTCGCTGTCCCCGCCGCGTCAATCTCTGTGATTTGCGTGCTTCGCGACAAGCTATATCCATGCCCTGGGTCAAGTCGTCCAAACGTTGTGTCGTATGTCATATCCATCACCACGGTCAAAATGTGTTTTTGCCGCACGCGCATCCCTACCTCGTAGTGATTGGCTCCCTCCATCCGCACGCTCGCTCTCAGCACTTCCGGCGAATAGATTCGCGGAAAAGCCTTAAAGTTCCGCATCACTCGCTCAAAGTCCTCGCCCCTGGCTCCAGGAACGAATGCCGTCCCGCGCCAGTCTTGCAGCAGCGCCCCCGGCAACTCGCTGGTAGTCGCCGGTGTCAAATGTTCAAGCACCACATCGCCGGACTTTACGCGCGCCCGATCCACGGGAGCCAGAAAGACCTCTGTTGACATGTGCTGGCCCGCCAGTCGCGTCTCCACCCGCCCGATATAGTCATTGAATTGAGCAACCGCAGCCGGACTCGGCACTTCAGCCACCAAAAAGGAAACCGTCGTTAAGAGCGTTAACGCTCCAGCAGCAATGGATCGGAAGAAACATACTCGCTTCATCTTCTGCACCTTATCCGTTCGATGACCGACGCGCAATGCACGCCGCATCATCCTCAGATAATTGAATCTCACGGCGTACGGCGTTCTTACAGCTAGACTTCTGCCGATTTCTCACTTGCCCCGACCCCTCTTCAGACCCAAGTCACCGCTTTTTGCGCTGTCAGCTAAACTGATCGAAAGACAATGGCGGACTTGAAGAGCGACCTTCGGCCGGCACAACGCTATCGCTTTGGAGTCTTTGAAGCGGACGCCGCCACCGGCGAGTTGCGCAGGCAAGGAATGCGCGTCAAGCTGAACGCTCAACCCTTTCAAGTTCTTCTCATGCTGCTCGATCAGCCCGGACAGGTGATCACCCGCGACGAGATTTCCCGCGTGCTATGGCCCGAAGGAACCTTCGTCGACTACGAGCATGGCGTCAACTCCGCGGTCAATCGCATTCGTGAAGCCCTCGGCGATACTGCCGGCAGTCCGCGCTTTGTTGAGACTCTCGCTCGTCGCGGCTATCGTTTCCTCGCTCCCGTTGAGCTTGTATCCGGCCGCAGCGATCCAGGACGCGCGGGAGAGCCTGGGCTCGATCGGTCCGAATTTCCCGCTCTCAGTGACGCAGCCGCGCGACCTGCCCGGCCGGAGCGCCAGCCGCGCACACGGATTCTCTCCACGCCGGAGGATCTTCCCAAAACGTCATTTCCGGTCGTGCAGACGCTTTTCGTCCTCTTTCAACTCATGTATTTGGGTTTCTATATTGGCGCGCTTGCCAATCTCGCGGAGATCGAAGATCTAACCTCGCCACTACCCGGCGCTACGTTCGTTTTCCGCACGGTTTTCATCACCGCGGCTGTCCTCATTCCCGCCCGCGCATTTGTTCTCTGCGCCGCGCTCTTTCGCGCGCCCGGATTTCGCGACAAATTCCTTACCCTCTGGCCGTTTCTGCTCTTGTTTGACGAGCTCTGGTCGCTGTCACCGTTCCTTCTGCTGCATCACATCAACTTTGGTCTTGCTTTGGCCTGCACCACGCTGCTTGTCTACTCGCCATTCGCGCAGCGTTCCATCGTCCTGATGGGGGCGGGTACCGGCGACCGTACAAGCGCCGATTCTTGATCGATGCGTCCCGCGCAGGACGAGTCTGTCTCGTTCCCTTGTTCCCTTACTCCCTCGTTCCCGGTTTTTTAAAACTCTGTGTGGAATCGAACCGCGGAAACCGAGACCGGGCCGCGCGCCTGGTTATATCCGGGGTCAATCACGTGCTGAAAATCGTAGGACATCGAGAATCCGCGCCAAAGATGCGCGGTATAGAAGGTCTCCACGATTTTTTCGCGGCCGTAGGTTAACCCGCCATCGCCGAGCATAATGCCCAACCCTCCCAGGGCCAGGTATTGTTGATGCGCCGCTATGATCCCGTTCACAACATACGCAACTCCCGCGCGATCGGTCTTGCGCCGCCATGAGCCGCCCCTCACAACCCCGCCAAATTGCAGCGTCCGGTCGTCTTCGGTGTAGCAGAAGGCCTCGTTATGTCCATCGCTCCAGCCCAGGCGTCCAAAGATGCCGATATCGTTCGTAATTTCCTGCTCCATATTCAAGCCGAATCCGTAGCGATGCCGTTCCTCGCGGCGCGTTGCGGTAATGTCCGGTGTCGCCGTCTGGCCATCGAGGAATTCGGCATTCGCTACGCGGTAGCTTCCCATGGTTGCGTGATTCAGATAGCCCAAAACCCTCACCACGCCATCGCGATTAAAAATGTGCTTGCCCCGCACTTCCAGTTCCAGATTTTCCGAGCGAGATCGCGCCAGGTTGGCATCCAAAAACTGCGAAAACGGAGTCTTCGGCATCATCGCTTCGGCGAATCGGATCGAACGCGAGTGATCGTCGTACTCCACGATCACAGCGTCGGTGTAGCCCCTCGCGTTCGAGGCGACATCCCAGGCGCCGTTGTCATCCACCGTCCAGTTCAGAAACTGCAAGTTGCTGTCGGATCCATGCGTGTTCAGGTCGAAGAAATCCGTCAGGTCCATCTTCCCCAGCCGAACTTCGATGCGGCGTGGGGGAAGTGAAGTCGCCAGGTCCAATTCGTCGCGATCCTCATGCTCTGGATCACCCTTGCTCGTCAACGGAATAATCTCGCGGATCATCAGCTGCGCTACGTACGGAGCCTTTTCCCCAGGCAGCAGACGCACCACGTCCAGGTTCACGTATCCCGCCAACCCATCTTCGTTTCCAACCCCGTTACCCGTCGCATCTTCGATGTCGGCAAAGACCTCGGTCGACTGCGAGACCTCGTAACCGGTGTAGAGCGTCAGTAAATGTGTGGTCGCGCTCTGCGGCCAATTCGTCAGGCTGTTCGGCCCGCTGTATTGAGCCTTGAACGCTCCATAACCTTGCAGAATTACGTTCGCTTGTCCTGAAATCCAGTACCGCCCCGTCAATGTATGCGGGAAGATCTTTTCGACGTCGTCGCTCTCGTCGTCCCCGCTTGGTGCCCCACTCGCGCCCTGCACTGCGCCCGGCCGGTCCGGCGATGCTGGGCCAACTTGTCCATCATTTGTTTCAGTTTGTTTTGCTGCCTGCGCGGCCGCCTGCAATGGCCGCCCACACAAGGCCAGGGTCAGGACGCAAAGAAGCTGCACGTAAAATTGCTTTCGGAGGCGCCGCATCTCTACCTTGAACGGGCGCTCGTTCTTCAGCTTCCCGTTACGAAATTAGTAGATCATCCGGCTGGCGCGCCCGTCGCCATGCGGACGCTTCAACCATCTGCTGTGGCATACATTTTGCCAACGCTTTGCGAACGGCTGCGTTGGCTTTATTTGCCTTTATCGGGAGGAGTACTTGGCGCAGGATTCGGTTGCTGGCCGTCGTTTGGAACCTCTTGTCCGTTGTAAAACACCTTACTCGACGATCCAAACCGCTTGTAGTCAGTGAATTTGATCAATTCGCGAATGTGTACGTCTTGGGCCATATAGCCATAGCCGCCAGGGAAGTGCAAAATCCCCTCGCCCTTTGAATACACAGGGAACCAGTAGTGGCCGTCAATCTGCTGTCGCCACGTGATAAACGGCGCATGCAAATCGGCAGAGTTTTTGCGTGTGTCGTCGGGCACCATCCGGCCGTCGGTCACCACAATCTGCAGGTCGTCTGTTTCTACCCAAACACGTCCATCGAAATAGCGCTTGCCCTTCTCGATCGTCTTAGGGGCCACGTCAAAGGCATAGCACTGCACTTCATCCACTTGCTGCCGTCCCACGTATTTGACGTCGTACGCGGGAAGATCGGCAGTGGTCAGCACAAACGAGTAGCCGTGCTGCAGGTCCTGGAGATCGCTTGGCGACATCATGATTTGCTTCAGCGTGTTCGGAGGCGCGAAGTCCACTCTCTCGGTGCGCCTGCCCGTCGTATCGAAAATCACATCGTCGACTTCATACCACTCCCCGCTGACCTTGTTCGTATCGTCGTCCACTTCATCCACACTCGCAGTGCGCCGATACGTGTAGTGATTGAGTGCTTCCTGAAACTCTGTCTCTTTCGCCGCGAATCCTTTGATGATCTGATCCGCCGGAACCGGAGGGTCCGAGAGATCCATGCGGCCGAAGCCTGAGTCCAGCGGCATCGGCGTGAACGATGCCTTATCCTGCGCCGAGCTCATCAGGGCGCAGACGGCAATCGCAATTGCCGGAATCAGATTTCGAAGAATCATTGCAGCTTGCTCCTTGTTTTTGCCCAGTGGCGAATGGGGGATCCGCACCTCTATCCTCGCATCCCTCTGCAACTTTAGACGGATGTACTCGCCATACGGATGGCCCCGATACTAGCCAGAGGAATGCCCTGTCACGGCGCGATCAGCCAAGTTGCCGTCTCGCGGCCCGTGGGTTCGCAGGGACCGCCCGGGGCCTGGATCCGCAGGCGTCAATGGATCTGCACTTTCCGTTGATGGGGAAGGAGATTCGCGGCTTCCATGCCCGATTATTATCACCTTCCGGCATTAGTCCTGACGGCGCTTCTGCTGCCCGCCTTCGGCTACCTCTATCTCCGCTTCCGCGATACTCGCTCCCTCCTATGGTTCCTGGGTTTCCTCTTTTCCATCATTGCCATGGTTCTGCTTTACACCCTGAACGGATATCCGGGAACGGGTTCCCCATGGTTGGTGGCCTCTGGTGAATCGTTCATTCAGCTAAGCGCGGCCATGTTTCTTGGTTCGCTTTCGCCGCTTCAATTCCGCATAGGGCGCATTCAGGTTCTTTTTGTCGCAGCTTATGCCGCGCCTCTTGTCCTCTATTCCATCCTTCTCTACGCAGTGCTCGGCGGAGTTCAACCGCACGGCCTGGCTTTCCTCGTCTTTCCGGCTTTAGTCGGGATGTGCTTTGGCGTTGGCGTCTTCTGGGGAATGACCAAGGGCTCTGTGCCGATCTGGGTGGGAGTCTCATTCAGCGCTGTCTTCGGCACCTTTGCCATCTGGGTTTGTTGCCTGCAAGGAGCCGGAGCCGGTCTCACATTTGTCGAGTGCATCAACCTGCAGATGGCAGCGGTCATGCTCGTCTTCGTATCGCGCCGTTTTTCTCCGGGAGTCTTCCTCAGCGTCCTCGGCTTCGTTGCCTGGTCACTTGCTTGTGTCCATGTTCTTCCGCTTGTCGGTGGCGAGGCGCCTCTCTCGCTCGCCCTCATCCACGTCATCGTTATGGGCAAGGTGGTCGCCGCCGTGGGCATGATCATGCTTGCCCTCGAAAACGAATTGGCGAGCAATAAAGCGGCTCAGGAGCGCGAACGCGGCGCCCGCCGCCAACTTGAGGCCTACGCCAACTTGATGCTCACCCGCCGAAGGGTTGAGGACTTCGACCGCCAGGCCGCCGACATCTGTGACACCGTTGCGAAAAACAGCCGCTTCGCGCAGGTGGGGTTGCTGCTTGAAAGCAACGGTCGCTACCGGCTCGCCGGCTGTGCTGGTCTTGAGATTGCCGTCGCCCGGCCGCTCGGCGAGCTGATCAATCGAATCTCCGTTGAAGGCTTTCTCGTCCCTGGCTCGGTTCCCATCGCTGTCTCGCACAGCAAAACGGTGCGCCTCGATCTTTCGCCTTGGCTCATTCCCGGCGACGACCTCACGCACCTTCGATTCACCTCCGTTCTTGCCATTCCCATGATCGGGCGCTCCGGCGCGGACGGTGCGCTGTTACTCGGGGCGATGCGCCCCAATGGCGCGCTGGGCGCAGCCTCAGTAGACCAGGCTCCTCGCCTCGACGATCTGCTGCCTATCGAGATGCTCGTTGCTCGCATTCAGGCTACGCGCAATCAAACCATGCTCTTTGAAAAACTCATCGATTCTGAACGGTTTGCTGGTCTCGGCCAGTTGTCTGGCAATGTCACCCAGCAGTTGAATAGCCCGCTGACGGTGATTCTTGGCTATTCCTCCCTGCTTCAGGAATCGCCTGCGCTTGAGTCTCACGATCGCAAGGCTGTCGAAGCCATCGTGAATGAAGCGCGCAGCATTCGCTCCACTCTCCAGAGCCTTTCTCGCGTTTCGCATGTCAACTCGGATCAGCCTGCTGCTATCTCAGTCACCGAGCTGCTTTCCGACATGGAACAGCTGTATCGCCCTGAATTCCTGCAGCGCTCCATCGAATTTCAGGTCAATGTCGCGCCGGGAATGCCCCGGATTCTTTGCGGAGCCCAGCAGTTGCGCCAGGCGTTACTGTATTGCCTGCAGTACGCCATTGGCGCCGTCGACCTTGAGGGCCCTGCTTCGGCGGCCAGGGAATCCAAATCCATTCGTCTCGAAGCGGCCCGCGAAGGCAGCCTCGTGCAAATCTCTCTCACTCACTCCGGTCCTGGCTTCCTTGACCCTGAGCGTGCCTTCGATCCTTTTGTTCCCGCGCGTGCCTGTGGCGAGACGGCCGGAATGGGGCTCAGCCTTTGTGCCACCATCCTGCGCGACCAGAACGGCCGCGCCTCCGCCGTGAATCTGCAACCGCGTGGCGCCGCTATCATCTTGGAAGTGCAGGCGGCTTAATGCGTTCCTCAACTCCCTTGCGGATTTTTATTCCAGCATTGCTGGCCGCAGTCACGGTCACGGCTTCAGTTGCCAACTCAAAGCCGCGTTCCATCGAGCCCCTCGATGCCGTCTTTCAGACTTCGGCTCCAGGCACCATTGAGGCTAGCCTGGATCCGCCGATTCGAGGCGTTCTCCGAATCGTCGTCAGAGCCAATTCGCCGGCCCAGTCAAAGTCAAACAGTTTCGCTGGCGAGGATGCGGACCAGGTTTTCACGCTTGAGGTAACTCAATCCGACCGGCCCATCCCCTACCGCCTTGTCAGCCAGAGCGGGCGTCATCGTTCGGCTGCCGGGGGGCTGGTAGCCGATATTGACGTCAACGACCTCACCCCGGGTCTTCCCGTTCGAGTCCGCGTTCACTCCATCCTTCAAGATCCACCTGCCCTCGATGGTCGCGCCTACGCCGTCGTCTATTGAAGTGCACGCGCTTCTCCCCCGGCCCCACCGGCAATCTTCCTCGACACGTAAAATAGGATTGGATGGCTTTCACTGAGCAATACGATGTCGTAGTCGTCGGTGCCGGTCACGCCGGTTGCGAAGCCGCCATGGCTGCCGCCCGCATGGGCCTGAAGACCGCGCTCATCACCATGAACCTCGACCTCATCGCCCAGATGAGCTGCAACCCCGCCATCGGCGGCGTCGCCAAGGGCCATCTTGTGCGCGAAGTCGACGCGCTCGGCGGCATCATGGGCGAAGTTGCAGACGCTGTCGGCATCCAGTTCCGCCTGCTCAACGCATCGCGCGGCCCCGCCGTCTGGAGCCCGCGCGCCCAGTGCGACAAGCAACTCTACCGTGTGAAGATGCGCGAGGTTCTCGAGTCGCAGCCCGACCTCCACATTCGCCAGGCCGAAGTGGTCGATCTCGTGATCGAGGAACAGGCAACAGAGGAGCAGGGAACAAGGGACCAAGGGAACGAGGGGGCGGAGGATGAGTTCGGTGAAGTCTCACGCCCGGTTAGGCCGCATCGTCGCGTTCTTGGCCTCAAGCTGCGTGACGGCCGCAATCTCCTCGCCGGGGCCACCATCATCACCACCGGGACGTTTCTCAACGGCCTCATCCATTGCGGCGAGGAGCGTTATCCCGCCGGCCGCTCGGGCGAGCCCGCCAGCGTCTTGCTTGGAGAAGCCCTCCGTGCACTTGGCCTTCGGACGTGCCGCCTCAAGACCGGCACGCCTCCGCGCCTCGACGGCCGGACGATCAAGTGGGAGATGTTCGAGGAGCAGCCCGGCGACGCCGATCCCACTCCATTCAGCTTCCGCACGAAGAAGATCGTGCAGCCGCAGATCTCCTGCCACATCGCCTTCACCACCCCGGAGACGCTTCGCCTCATCCGCGAGAACGTGCACCGATCGGCCATGTACTCCGGCCGCATTCAAGGCGTCGGCCCGCGCTACTGCCCCTCCATCGAAGACAAGATCGTCAAGTTCCCTGACAAGACCCAGCACCAGTTCTTCCTTGAGCCCGAAGGCCTCAACACCCACGAGGTCTACATCAACGGCATGTCCACCTCGCTGCCCATGGAAGTCCAGTGGCAGATGGTTCACTCCATCCCCGGCCTCGACCAGGCAGAGCTGCTGCGCCCCGGCTACGCCATCGAATACGACTCCGTCGACGCTACGGAGCTCGACCGCACGCTTCGCGTGAAGGCCTTCACAGGCCTTTATCTTGCAGGGCAGATCAATGGAACGAGCGGCTACGAAGAAGCCGCCTGCCAGGGCATCATGGCCGGCATCAACGCCGCGCTGTGGCTCAAGGGCCAGCCGGCGTTCACCATGGACCGGACCGAAGGCTACACGGGAATCCTCATTGACGACTTGATCTCGAAGGGGACCAACGAGCCTTACCGCATGTTCACCTCGCGCGCCGAGTTCCGCCTGCACCTGCGCATTGACAATGCCGATCGCCGCCTCACTCCGTATGGGCGAAAGCTCGGCCTGATCAACGACCAAGCCTGGGCCGAGTACGAGCAGAAGCAGGCGCGAATGGCTGCATTAGATCGTCTGCTGACCAGCGGCAAAGTCGATCCTGAAAAGCTCCAGCGCGCAGGCTTCGGTGATCTTCCCGCAACCGCCGGCATCACGTGGGCGCAACTCCTCAAGCGGCCTGAAGTGACGATCGAGCCGCTGCTTGTTGCACTGCGCGACGACCTCGCGCGCCAACCGCTGCTCGCGGAGTTTTCGACCGTCGACTCCACTTCCTCTATCGCACGCTCCACCTTGCGCAACGAAGCTCGCGCAGTCGAAACTGAAATCAAATTTGCCGGCTACCTCGAGCAGCAGAAAAAGTCCATCGAACGGCTCAAAGCCGCCGAGTCCGTCACCATTCCGGACTGGCTGGAGTACAGCGTCATCAGCGGCCTTTCCCGCGAGATGCGCGAGACGCTCGAACGCATCCGGCCGATGACGATCGGCCAGGCCAGCCGTCTTCCAGGCGTCACCCCGGCGGCGCTTACGCTGGTGCACGTGTCGATTAAGTTGCAGGGCAAGCTGCTGGACGCGAAACGCCGCGCCATTGCCTGAGGCTAGCTCCGCTAGCACCGCTCACGCCGCCAACACCGCTATCATTTCCGTATGAATCTCGACGCCATTCAAACAGCCCTTCGCGAATTCAAGGTGGACGGCTGGCTTTTCTACGATCACCACCACCGCGATCCCATTGCCGCGGGCATTCTGGGCCTCGATCCGAACGCCCACATCACGCGCCGCTGGTACTACTTCATTCCCGCCACTGGCGAGCCGCGCAAGCTTGTCCATCGCATCGAACAAGCGCGGCTCGACGCGCTGCCGGGTGCGAAAACGCAGTATTCGAGTTGGCAGGAACTGCATGCTGGTCTCGAAAATCTGCTCCGAAACCAGAAAAAAATCGCCATGCAGTACTCGCCGAACAACGACATCATGTACGTCTCCATGGTCGATGCGGGCACGGTCGAATTTCTGCGCGGCCTTGGAAAAGAAATCGTCACGTCCGCCGATCTGGTCAGCCAGTTTGAAGCCGTCCTCACCGAGAATCAAATTGCCAGCCACTCCGCCGCGCAGCGCGCCATCGATCTGATTCTCGTCGGCGCGTGGGCCGAAATTGCACGCTCGCTGCGTCCCCCTTCTGGTCCTGGCCGGACGGGCGGACTTTCGGAATACGATCTCGTGGTTTGGTTACGAGACGCCATGCGCCGCGAAGGCCTGGCGTGGGAAAACGGTCCCGACGTCAGCGTCAACGCCAACACTTCAGACCAGCACTACGAGCCCACTGCCGAGCACGCCGCGCCGATTCGCGAGGGCGACTTTCTGCTGATCGACATCTGGGGCCGGCTCGATACGCCGACCAGCGTGTTCTACGACGTGACCTGGACTGGAGTGATCGGCCGTGAGCCTTCAAAGAAAGAACAGCTCGTCTTCGATACTGTGCGCCGCGCGCGCGACGCCGCGATTGAAACCGTCGAAAAGGCCTTCGCCGCGAACCGGCCGATTGCCGGCTTCGAAGCCGACGATGCCGCGCGCTCCGTCATTCGCGAAGCAGGCTTCGGCGATTTCTTTGTCCATCGCACCGGCCACAACATCGCTCACGAGATTCACGGATCGGGCGCGCACCTGGACAATCTCGAAACCCACGACGTTCGGCTCGCTCTTCCGCACACTTGCTTCTCGGTCGAGCCCGGCATTTATCTGCCGGAGTTCGGCGTGCGCAGCGAGATCAACATGATCACGCGGCCCGGCAAAGCCTGGGTCACGGGGCGCATACAGCAGGAGTTAGTGCGCATTTAGAGCGGCAAGTCAGTAAGCCGGCGAGCCAGTACCCGGAGCAATGGCCTGCATTCCCCGGTTTATCGTTTGCACTCCCCCGGGGGGAGTGCCCCTACTTTGTGCGCAAGATTCTCATTCCATTAGCATTGCGCGTACGTCTCGATGCAAGACTCCTGAAATGTTGCGGTTAGCGGCAAGATTTTGGGTTCAAACGAGTTACAGCGAGCGAACCGCAAAATCGAGGACCGTGACCGCAGACGACGGCCAGTTTGGCACTGCCGATCATGGAACGAGTATGCGCCGAGAGCACGTAATGATCGGCAAACTTTCAAAAACAGGGACCAGGGACCAGGGAACAGGGAAATAAAGGACTTGCGCGAGGTGGGAGGATTTATTTTGGCGGCGGGGTCTTGACAGGCCATCGGCGCGCATCGCGTGGCGGCCCGCCACGCTCTTGTATATTCGATAGAGGAATGGCGACAACCCCCAGCAAGCCCGCCATGGGCTCACAAAAACAACAAGGATTCGTCTATCTCCCGCTGATCGCGGGATGGCTCGTCCCCGGAGCCGGACACTTTCTTCTCGGCAAATGGATTCGCGGCACGCTGATTGCGGTGTCGATCATCGCCATGTTCGTGCTCGGCCTCGCCATGCAGGGCAGGATCTACACCAGCGGGCAAGACATTCTGGACATTCTCGGCATGGCCGGCGATCTCGGAAACGGGATCCTTTACTTTCTGAGCCGCGCAGCCGGCTGGGGTGGAATCCCCATCCAGACCACGGTCGCCGACTATGGCAGCAAGTTCATTGTTGTTGCCGGCCTACTCAACATCATCGCCGCGGTCGACGCGCACAACCTGCGCACGGGGAGGAAGTCTTCGTAATGCACCCCTCCCACTTTACGGCGGTCCTGCTCTTTGCGCTCTTCGCATCGACGGTCTTCGGCATCACCATGCGCGACACGCCGAAACGAATGTTCCGTTACGGAGCCTATTGCTTCGTTCTCTTCGTAGGCTCGGTCATCGTCTTCAGCTGGGTCATGTTTCTGATCGCGCGGTAGGTCTCGCACGGTTTCAATCCGAAATCAAGAAAAAGACAAAAAAAGCCGCCGTCCTTTCGGAACGGCGGCAGAGGTTTCGGCGGGAGGGCCGAAAAATCGTTGAAGCTCCGCAGAGCTTCCTGGATTTGAAAAACACGGGCGGGCCCCGAAAGTTGCGCGCTGGGGGTTGCAGGCAGGGCAGATTTTGGCAAAGGGCGGTACGGCAGGGGCTGAAGCCCACTCCTTGTGCTGATCTTGCTGGCCCGGCTAAAGCCGTGCCCTTATTACAAAGCTCCTTTGGGGGAGTTCCGCACCCTGTAGCACCCGAACTTTTCGAGCGGATCACCGACGGCTCCGATTGGACTCATCTGCAGGACCCGCCGCCGCCGGTTTCTGCTTGGGCACGGATACTGCCGCAGCTTAGAATCGCTCTGGGAGACCGAGTGAAACGCCGCCGTTTTATCGCCGCATCGATCGCCGCATCAACATTAGCCGCCGCCGGCAAGTCGGCGACAGCTGCCTCGGTTACCGAGGTTGCCGTTCCCGGGGACCCCGCAGGCCCGCGCCGCGAGTTCTACCAGTTGCGCCGGTACAACCTGCTCAGTGGGCCACAATTAAAGCTCACCGAGAGCTACTTTTCCGGAGCTATGATTCCCGCACTAACCCGCATGGGGCTGGGACCGGTTGGAGCGTTCAAGCTCGATATCGGACCTGAAACGCCGGCGTACTACCTGCTCATTCCCGGCCCGTCCGTGGAGACGCTTGCGGAGCTCGATCTGCGACTGGCCGAGGATGCGGAATTCCTGAAGGTGGGCGATCCCTTCTGGAATGCCACGGCTGCGGCGCCCGCTTTTCAGCGCGCGGAGATTTCGCTGCTGGCGGCCTTCAAAGGCTGGCCCAAGGTCACACCGCCCGCCGCTGCTGCGACCAACGGCAAGCGCATCTTTCAACTGCGCACGTATGAGAGCCCCAGCGATGGTGAACACGTGCGCAAAGTAGAGATGTTCCACTCGGGCGAATTCGAGATTTTTCTGAATGCGGGTTTTCATCCCGTGTTGTTTGGCGATACGCTGGTTGGTTCGCGCATGCCCAACCTTACTTACATGCTCAGCTTCGCCGATCTGGCCGAGCTCGACGCCAAGTGGGATGTGTTCCGCAACGATCCGGCGTGGAAGAAGCTGTCTGGCAATCCGCGCTACGCTTTCGATTCGATCGTCACGAACATCAGCAACCTGATCCTTAGCCCGCTCGATTGCTCGCAGATTTAGGAGCAGGGAATAGGGATTAGGGAATAGGGAATAGAAATGCGACAAAATCTCGCGGCGGCGCCAGCCAAAAAGTGCGCCGGCTGGGGTCCGATTTCATCAGCGGGTCAGTTTGAAAAAACTCCCTCAGGGGCTAAAGCCCGCAATCATTCTGCGAAGTTTGCGGCATGAGTAAACTCATGCCCTGATACAAGACGTTGCTGTGGCGAGGTTCTTGCGGGGCCGATGCGCGGGCGAGGACGCCCGCACGACAGCCGGCGAGGACGCCGGCGCTACAAAAAAGCCAAGACCCGCTTCGTCTTATTCGCTGCTGCAACCGCTTTCCCTTATTTGCTGGTGCAAATTCTTTCGCTGCTGCACATTCTCCGTTGCTTCTATAATCGGCCCATGCGTTTCCTCGCCGATTCGAGGCGCCGGAAGATCGCTCTGCTCACCGGCGGAGCGCTGCTGGTCTTTGTTCTACTGGGGACGCTGCAGTGGTTTACCACCGCCCACATCGACTTCCTGAACCCTGAAACCTACGGGCAGACCATCGCCCTGACGGCGCTCGATGTCCTGCTCTTCCTGTTGCTGCTCCTTCTGATGGTCCTGCTGTTTCGCACCGTCCTGAAAGTCTATGTGGGGCAGGGAAGCAGCGGCTTGGGAACCCGCCTGCGTTCCCGCATGGTGATTGGCGCGGTCATCATCACCCTGATGCCGGCGGCGTTGATGTTTCTGTTCAGCTATTTCCTGCTGAACCGCTCGCTTGAACGCTGGTTCTCGCCAGACGCATCGCAGTTGCGCGACGACTCCACACGCGTTGTGCAGGAGCTTGTGGAATATGTGGCCAGCAATGCGCGCAGTGAAGCGGCCTCAGTCGCCCAAAGTGGAGCACTCGACGGAACCCCGCAGGCTCTTCAACAGGAGATGACTTCGCGCCGCCTTTCCCTGCAGGGCGGCTTCCTGCTCGTCTATGGCAGCGACCGGTCGATGTTCTCTGGCTTTCAGGCTCCCGCGGAATCGAGTCGCGCGTCGCTTCGCGCGTTCACCCCGGAGTCGGAATGGACGGTCACTCCGCTGCGGGGTCCGCTTTCCGCGGCGATTCTCTCCGCCGCCGAGCGAAATGACAATCCGGTGGTTGACGTCGCGGGCCAGGAGTACGCGGTCGGCATGGCCGCTGCTGCCTCGGGCAAGATCGTCGTCGCCGTGCTGCCCATGCCCCAGGGACTGAATGCAACCACCGCGCGCATCCGTTCAGGGGCAGAGGAGTACGTCAAGCTGTTTCGTTCCCGCCGCATCATTAAGAACACACTGTCGCTCACCCTGCTGCTGGTTACCGTTTTTGTCTTTTTTTCCAGTGTCTGGCTGGCGGTTTTTCTCTCCAAGCAGATCACAAGCCCGGTAGAGGCTTTGGCCGATGCCATGGATGCGATTGCCGCGGGCAAGTACGAGCAACGCGTGCCCGATATTGCCACCGGAGAGATGGGCGACCTGGTCCGTTCGTTCAATCACATGGCCTCGGACCTGGAGACCAGCCGGCAATTGGCTCAAACTGCCCAGGCGCAGCTGACTGCGGCCAACCTCGCTGTGGAAGAGCGCCGCCGCGAGTTGGAAACGATCGTCGAAACCATCCCCTCGGGGGTGGTCACGCTCGACGGAGCCGGCCTCGTGCTCCAGGCCAATCGCGCCTTTGCGGCACTCATGGGGCTCAGGCTGGATACGCCTCTGGCCGGCGACAGCATCGCATCCTTGCTGCCCGCCGACTGTGCCGACGAGCTGGCCACTTTGATTCGCCGCGCCAGCCGCATGGGCGCAGCCTCAACTGAGCTGGAAGTTCACGTGCGCGGACGCGCTCTCCATTTGGCCATCACGAGTGCAAGGCTCAATCTTGGCCGCGGTAAAACCGGATCGGTGCTGGTGGTTGAAGACACTTCGGAATTCCTACGCGCACAGCGGCAACTGGCGTGGAAAGAAGTTGCCCAGCAGGTAGCGCACGAGATCAAGAATCCGCTCACGCCCATCGCCCTTAGCGCAGATCGCATTGCCCGGCATCTGGATCGCGGCCATCCCGATTCTCCCAACATTATTCGCAAGTGCAGCGAAGTGATTCTGGGCTGCGTGGCGACCCTGCGCACGCTGGTTGACCAGTTTTCAGCCCTGGCGCAATTTCCCGCTCCACAGCCCAGGCCATGCGACGTGAATCAGATTGTCGAAGAAGCTATCGCGCTCTTTGGCGGCCGCCTCGAAGGCATCACCGTGCAGCGAAGTCTCGAGCCCAACCTGCCTCCGGTGCTTGCCGATCCTGAGGCCATCCGCCGCGCTCTCGCTAATCTGATTGACAATGCCGCGGAAGCCATGCAGGGCAGCCTGCTGCGCGTTCTGGGCCTGCGCACCGCGCTCAGCGAAGACGGCGCGGCTGCGGAAGTCACCGTCTCCGACACCGGAACGGGGCTCAGCGACGAAATCCGCGAGCGCCTTTTTTTGCCCTACTCCTCAACCAAGCGCCGCGGCACGGGCCTTGGATTGTCGATCGCCGCCAAAATCGCTCAGGAGCACGGCGGGTCAATCAGCGCCGAATCCAATGTGCCCAAGGGCGCGAGATTCTTGCTGCGCCTTCCTCTGGTTGAATCGGCACAGGCCCATGCATCTTCCTCTGAAGATGCTGAAACGGTCAATGGTGAAACGGTGAAGGGCATCGCCTCATGAATCACATTCTGGTGGTCGACGACGAAGCGGAGATACGCAACTCGCTCGAGGAGATTCTGCGCGAAGAGGGTTACGCGGTCGCCGGCGCATCTGACGCCGATGAGGCCATGGTGCTTTTGCGTGACACGCCCTACGATGTGGTTCTGCTCGACATCTGGCTTCCTGGCCGCGACGGTCTCGAATTGCTCGCGGAGGTTCGCGAGTTGGCACCGGAAATGCGGCCTGAAGTCGTGATCATCAGCGGCCACGGCACCATCGAGGCGGCTGTGAAGGCCACCAAACTTGGCGCCTACGATTTTCTTGAAAAGCCGCTCTCTCTCGAGCGAACCCTGATCGTCCTCAAGAACGCAGTCGAAGCTCGGCGTCTGCGTACTCAGAACGAGGAATTCAAGCGCCAGTTCAACGCCGCCGCTGTCCTGACCGGTCAGAGCGTGCCGCTGAAGGCGCTTCGCCAGCAGATCAAGCTGATGGCGCCAACCAATGGGCGCGTGCTGATCTACGGCGAATCAGGCACCGGCAAGGAGCTCATCGCGCGCTCCATCCACGCCGAAAGCCTGCGCCGCGATGCCGTCTTTATCGAGCTCAATTGCGCCGCAATCCCTGAAGCGCATATCGAAGCCGAGCTCTTCGGCTATCGGCATGGCGCGCAACCCGGCGGCCCGCAGGAGCAGCGCGGCACTCTGGAGCGCGCCGACGGCGGAACGCTCTATCTCGATGAGGTGGGCGATATGAGCCTGAAGACGCAGGCCAAGGTCCTCAGCGCCCTCGACGACCAGATGTTCACCCCGGTCGGCGGAACGCAGCCGCTCCGCGTGGATGTGCGCGTGATCGCTTCGACAAATAAAGATCTCGAAGACGAAATCGCCAAAGGCAATTTTCGCGAAGATCTCTTCTATCGCTTGAACGTGGTGCCATTCTTTGTGCCTCCGCTGCGCGAGCGCAAGCAAGATATTCCTCTTTTGGCGCGCGAGTTTCTTCTTGAATTTGGCCGTCAATACGGCCGCCCTCGCGTCGAGATTGGCGAAGAAGCGCTGGACGCCCTGGCCCAATATCACTGGCCGGGGAACGTGCGCGAACTCAAGAATGTGATCGAACGAGTTCTCATTCTCAATCCGCGCGCGCTGCGCATCGAGCGCAAGCATTTGCCGCTGCTTACACAAAAGGCCTCGTCGCGCACCACGGAGGAGTTCTCAAGCCTGCAACAGGCGCGGGACGCGTATGAGCGCGAATACATTCTCAAGAAGATTGAAGAGGCCCACAACAACGTCAGCCATGCCGCAGAGTTGCTGGGCCTGGAGCGGAGCCACCTTTACCGCAAGATGAAGGCCTTAGGAATCGCCGCGCGCGAGTAGTGGAAGGCTGGGTTTCTCGGGAACCTGCGGTTCCTGTCGCCGATCCGTAAAGTGGAAGCGCCGTTCGACTTTCTTGTCGCGCAGATCGGGCTTGCCCACGCGGCGGTCCGGGCGATTCAGGCGGCGACGGTCCTCAAACTCGCTCATCGACGCTGGCAGGATGATCGGTCCAGGAGAGTGCAGCGTTTGCGGCCTGGCGCCAGGATTCGGTACGGGTCGAACATACGTCGGCTTTGGTTGGCCAGTCGATGCCGCAGCCGCAGCCGCCGCGGCGGCAGGCGCCTCTTTGTGTTGTGCGCGCGCCAGGTCTTCCACCGACGATCCTGAACCGCTGGTGAGCAGCTTGTGCAGGGTGGGGATGTTCGCGCGCTGGGTCTCTACAAAGTCCACGCCGTCGACCGACAAAGTGTATTGCGCGTTGTCTGCCTTGGTGACGTAACCCTTCTTTTGCAGATACCACAGCGTAAAGTCCAGGTAGTCGCGCGGGAAACCCATGCGCTCTTCAATTTCGGCGAGGGGAACTTCAGGATAGGTCGGGTTGGTGCGGCGCCTGTAGTAAAGGACCGCCAGCACTGCCAACCGCCGGTTCAATTCGCCATCCATGACGTCCATGAAATCGATGGACGTAGCCAGTGGCTCCGGCGCCGCCTGCGACTTGGCGCGTGCCGCATCGTACTCCGAACGCCGCCGCGGATCCGCCAGAACGTCATAGGCAGCCTTCAGCAGGCGAAAGTTTTCTTCGTGGCCGGTTTCGGCGTTGTCGGGGTGAAGCCGCGCCGCCAGGAACCGGTAGACACGGTGGATCGTCTCCGCATCGGCATTGGGGCTGATTTGGAGGAACTCGTAGTAATCGAGGTTTGGCGTGCTAGTGCTCATGATGCTCCTGCGGTAATCGTTTGAGCTTAGCCCAGTCTCGAGTCGAGCCGGTATCCCGCATTGGTGGGAGTTTCGCCCGGTATTCCCGTCGGCATCCAATTTCCGGCGTGATTCCAGAATGGGACTAAAACCCTCTTAACAAAACACTTGCGCCTTAGGGGCGCCGGCGAAGCAACTGGCCGTTCTTGCTCGAAACGACTGCCCACAATGGTTGATGAACGCGGCACGCCCGGGCCAGAAATTGGCCCTCCGATTCCAGCGCAATCACCCGGCAAGCAGCAACGGAGCCGAATCGGGCTCGTGCTACGCTAACCCAAATGTCATCAGCCGTTCCCCTTACGGTCGAGGCACCGGGCGAGCCCGCGCCGCACGAGCGCCCCTGGCTGTTTGCGTTTCTCATTGCGCCGGACGCAGTTATTTCAATTGGCCTGGTCAGCGGTGCGCTCACGTTTCTTCTTCGCAATGAAGGCGTTGATCCGGGGCGGGCGGCCAGTATCGCTGCCCTCATCGCACTGCCGCACGCAATTTATTTTCTTTGGGGACCGATCACCGATTTCTGGTTTCAGCGCCGTTATTGGATTCTCGCGGCGAGTGTGGCCGCCGCAGCCACGCTCGTATGGGCATTCCATCTGCCGCGCCTCGGCTCGACGCTGGCAGTGAGCCTGTTGTTTCTTACGGCGTCGATCGCAGTGCTCAGCCCGGCCGCCACTGGCGGCATGATGGCCATGCTGACCAGCGAATTGAATCGCCGCCGCGCCAGCAGTTTTTATCAAGTGGGTTCGCTCGCCATCGGTGCGGTGGCTGTGTTTGCCATTGCCTCGCTCGCCGGCCGCGTTTCGCTCGGCGTGCTTGGGCTGATGGTTGCCGCCATGATCGTGCTGCCGTCGCTGTTCGTGTTTGAGGCGCCGGCCGAGCCGGTCATCCGCGAACACACAGTGCGAGAAACCGTCGCGCGCATTCTGCAGGAATGCAAAGCCACGTTCTGGCGTTGGGAGGCGATTCCGTACATCCTGGTGGTCGCAGGCCCCGGGGGGTCCGGCGCCATGATCGGCCTGCTCGGCGCAATCGCCCGCGATTACGGCGTTACAGGACAGCAGGTAGCGTGGATCAACGGTATTGGCGGCGCTCTGCTCACTTCCGCGGGCGCGCTTGCCGCTTCGCTGGTTTCGGTAAAGGTCCGGGCTCCCATCGCATTTCTTGTCTCCGCAATCATTAATGCCGCAACGCTGGTGATTTTCGTCGCAGGTCCATTGCGGCCCGGAGTCTACTTTGCGGGAACCGTTCTGTATCTCTTTACCGTGGGCGCATGCTACGCCTTTACGACGGCGGTCATTCTGGAGATGATGGGCGCGTGCGGCAAGAGCGGCAGCGGACGTTATTCCATTGTGAATTCGCTGGCCAATGTTCCGGTGGCCTATATGATCTGGCTCGACGGCCGCGGCTATGCGCTGTGGGGGCCGCGTGGCATGCCCGCAACAGACGCCGTTGTCAGCGGCATCGCCGCTTCAATGCTGCTGGCGCACTACATCGTCAGCCGCCGCCGCAAGCAATCGAAACAGGCCGCCTGAGGATTTGTGCTGAGCGCCGTGTTGTCGGCAATTCGCTCCGCACCCTACAAGTTCCAGGACAGCATCCAGCGCGCAACAGCATCCCACGCCGCGGTGTGCCCAAGAGGCATGCAGCCAAACAGGAAGGCGCCGATGAGTCCGGCCCCGGCGAGGGTGGCAGCATGAATGCGGCGCGTCGACCAAGTGTCATACGCCGCGATGGCAACGACAAATGCAAGCACTTCCCAGGGAGTCCACTGCCGGATCAAGGGCACAGGAATGCGCGAGACGGCTGCGGGCATCATCGCAATGGTTGAAAGAACGATCAGTCTTTTATGGGCGGCCGGATGCTTTCTGAGTGCAAATGCCGATCCCGCCAGTACAGCGAAGTTAAAAACTTCCCACGTCGGAACGAGCGAAAAACTGAGCGCAGCTTGTCCCTGGCCTGCGAACCGGTGAAGTTCATTGGCGACGAGCATGACTGCGACCGGCACCATCACCGCGGCGAGCAGGAATCCAGCGATGCCGAGTTTGCGATGAAGGGGAACACGTTTTGCAGAGACGAGCAGCATCTGCACCAGGAGCAGAAGCATCCAGACAGTTTGAAGAACCGCGTGCACGTGCACGATGGGCGCGGGGAGTTTCGCCGAAGTCAGGCCCGCCAGGTAATAGGTTCGCGCGAAACCGGCGAAGGCCGTAACAAGCAGGGCAACGACCATTCCGCCAAAGAAATAGCGGTCATAGCGCCGTCCGGGCAGCTGGCTGGGAGGGCGCGACAAGGGCTGGGCAACGGTTGTCATGGCTTTCAAAAAATTGCGGGGAATACCCTGGGGATGGTATCACGGCTGCGCGCAGATATTCAGCCCCGCGCGTGGTATGAGGTTTAGCTCGCCGATTGGCGCCGGGCGTTTGACCGGATGGATTTCTGAAAAGCAACCGCAGATCCCTCGTCGCCCGCTGCGGCAGGCTCGTCGGGATGACAAATAGTTTGCATTTGAGGGCGACAACCAACCTGCATTTTAGGCCCGCTGCGGCAAGCTCCTCGGGATGACAAGCGAAGGGGAGATCATCTCCATTTGGCTATTCGCGTCTGGCTACTGCCGATTCCCCGTATCCAGAATCGGCCCCATCGCTCCGGTGTTGTCTCCCAGCCTCGGGTCCACGCGAAAATCCCACACCGATTCGCTGATGTCCGACGGAGAAATGATCTCGATCAGCGCGTATTCGCCGATGGACAGCGTCTCGGCCGGCTCGATCTTTAACCAGTGTTTTCCGGGCAGCACTTCTGCCTTGGTGGGGATGGTGTCTTCATCCTGCGACACCGTTCCGGTCGGGCTGACGTGGACAGCGCCGACAATCCGCACTTGCTGCCGCTCGTCGACGCGCACAATCACAAACCCCGACTGAGCGGAATGCGCGCCGTGCTTGCCGCCGTTCACAGCTTTCGCGCCGCCCGTATCCACAGTCATCGGGTGCGTCAGCACCGGCTCCGTGGTGTCTTCCACTCCCAGCGAAAGATAAATTACCGGATCGTCCACATGCAGGTGCACCCTGGCGTTCGCGCCTTCCAGTTCGAGGCTCGCCCGCTGTCCTGCGAGGGGATTCAGCACTTCGATTCCTTTGTGGTTTTTTGTATTCAGCGACAAATCGGTCGCCTTCAATTCCACCAGCTCGGGAGTGCCGCGAAATGTGTCCAGAACAAATACACCTTCCTCATCCGGCAATTCCACGCCCGGCGCCACCTGTGGCATGCGCGCCCGATTGTCATTGCGCTCCTGCGACTCTTCCGCATCGATCGCCGCAGCTTCTTTCATCGCCGGCGAAGATCCTTCCGCTAATTCAGCGTGATCCTTTGCCCATTTGTTGGTCGCGTCCCAGTCCACGAGGTCTCTGGGCAGTTCCTCCCACTCGCCGCGCTCCTGCGAGAGATAGCGCACGCGATCGCCCACGATCTGGTAATCGCGGACAAGCTGGTAGGAACCATCCTTCAAAATCAGCCGCAGGTTCCTTCCCGTGCCGGGTACGGCAGGCTTCAGCGGCAGTGGCTTTGAGCTCGAGCTTCGCGAGTCCTGCCGCTGCATGTCGTCGGGGTTCTGTCCAGCCGGGTTCTGATCGTTGGGCGCATCTTGCCCGCTCTGCCCCCAAACAGGCGCAGGCACAATGAGGAGAAAAGCCAGCGAAAGCGCGGGCAAGCGGCAATTTCGCGGAAATTGCGGAAAACAAAGCATGGCAACTGAAGTTTAGACGCTTGCACCGGGCCGGCGTTTCCTCGCGTGCAGACTTGTAGTTTCTCCTGGCGGCGCGTCGAAATCGTAACTTAAGTGCAACCCCTCCGTTTGCCAGGCGTCCAATTCGATGACCGCTTTCGGTAGAATAGAAGCAGAAGGTCGCACCGATTGACAGAGCATAAGACAGTTTTCCGCGGCAAACGCGGCATGTGGCCCGGCATTTTGCCGGCAGTCGCGATGCTTTGTCTTGTCCTGCTGGCGATGCTGGCAGTTGCGCAGGCCACGCACCTTCACCCGAACGATACCGACGCTGACCATTGTCAGCTTTGCATTGTCATGCACACGGTGGTTCCTGCTGCGGCCGCGGCGGCTGTCATCGTCATCGTGCAATTGGGGGCTGCCACTCCCCCGGCCGAGCCCATCGTCGTTGCCCGCCAGCGGCAGATTCGACTGTTCATCCGGCCGCCTCCCAGCTCCTGCTAGAGCATCTTTCCGTTTCCTTCAAGCTCCTCGCATTGACCCACTGCTTCACTCCCTGGGCAATGCCCGGCAGCATTTGCACATCCTGATTTTGAAGCGGACCGATGCTCCCCTCCAATGCACTGAGGACTACGCGGCGAATTGCCCCGTAGAGATCACTTCCGATCATTCAGCCATTGTTCAGGAGATTTTGCCATGACGTTTCATCGCGGCGCGATTATGCGCCTTCTTCCCCTTCTCGCCTTGGTATTCACGACGCTCTCCGCGTCCGCGCAGAGCGGCAACGCCGGGACCATCCGTGGTACCGTCACCGATCCAAGCGGAGCTGTGATTCCCAAAGCAACGGTCGAGCTCACCGACAAGGTCAGCGGATTCGACCGCACCACGACCACCGACGCTTCCGGTCAGTTCACTTTCTCCAATGTTCCATTCAACCCATATGCAATCGACGTCTCCGCCAAAGGTTTTGCTTCGGTCAGTCAGACTGCCGAGATCCGCTCTTCGGTCGGAATCACGGTGAATCTCGTTGTGCAGGTTGCCGGCGCCAGCCAAACCGTCACCGTCCAATCCGGCGGCGACCTCATCGAAGACGACCCAACCTTCCACACAGATGTGGATCGCGACCTGTTCAACAAGGTCCCTCTCGAAAGCGCGTCGTCCACGCTCAGTTCGCTTGTCACCATGACCACGCCCGGAGTGGCAGCCGACTCCAACGGCCTTTTCCATGGCCTCGGCGACCACGCTTCCAACTCTTTCTCGGTTGACGGGCAGTCCATCACCGACCAGCAAAGTAAGGTCTTCTCCAACCAGCTTCCGTCGAATTCGATTCAGTCCATTGAGGTCATCAGCGGCGCGCCGCCCGCCGAATATGGCGGAAAGACCAGTCTCGTCATCGTAGCCACCACGCGCTCTGGTGAAGGCGTAACCAAGCCCTCCGGCGACGCATACGCTTCCTATGGATCGTTTGGGTCGGCGAATGGGGGCTTCGATCTCTCTTATGGCGGAAAAAGCTGGGGCAACTTCATCGAAGCCGACGGCCTGAATACCGGCCGCTTCCTCGATCCCCCAGAGTTCACCGTCTTCCACGACAAGGGCAATGAGGAGAATATCTTCGATCGCATCGATTACAACTTCTCGCAGGCCGATTCGGTTCACCTCGATCTCAATTACAGCCGCTCCTGGTTCCAGACGCCCAATTCCTACGACAACCTCAACGTGCAGAACGTGCAGACAACCGGCCCAAACAGCGGAACGAGCGCGAACCCTAACTTTGTGAACGTAGGCAACGCCGACCAAGGCTCCAAGATCAACACCTTTAACATCTCACCCACCTACACGCACATCATTAGCAACGACTCGGTCTTTAACGTGGGCGCATTTGTGCGGAAGGACCTCTATGGCTACTACCCCAGTTCCAATCCACTCGCCGATCTCGGTCCTTCGAATCTGCAAACTTCCTCCATCTCGCAATACCGCACGCTCACCAATGCAGGCCTTCACGCGGACTATTCCTACGTCAAGGGAGTCAACAACCTGAAGATCGGTGCGCAATACGAGCAGACTTTCCTGCGCGAGCACGACAGCCTGGGAGTTGTAGACAACACCTATAACTCGCCCTGCATGGACGTAAATGGCGGAATCCCCTTCCGGGGTTCCCCAGGCAATCCGGACAATTGCGCCGCAGCCCCAATGGAGCATTGCAAACGGGAACTACGTGGTTGCCTTAGACGCGTTTTGGGGACCTACGACCTGACACGCGGTGGCAGCGCCTACCTGACTACTTCGGACACACCGACGTGAAGGAGCTGGCCGTTTACATTGAAGACGAGATCAAGGCCGGCAACTGGGACTTCAACCTGGGTCTCCGTGAGGATCTCTATAACGGACTGACCGACGCCAACCAGACCGAGCCTCGCGTGGGCATTGCCTATAACATCAAGCCCTCCGGCACGGTGATGGCTGTTTCGTACGCACGTACGCTGGAGACGCCATTTAACGAAAACCTGGTTCTATCCAGCAGCGGCTGTTCGAATGCTGTGTTGTCTCCGCTGCTGTTGTGCAGTCCGGGCGTATCGGGAACCCTCGACCCCGGTTTCCGCAACGAGTTCCACGCGAGCTTGCAGCAGGCTTTGGGGAAATACGCTGTGTTCGGCGGCGAGTACATCTGGAAGTACACCCACAACGCCTTCGACTTCAGCGTGCTGGGCAACACGCCCATCACATTCCCAATCGACTGGCACAACTCCAAAATCCCCGGCTATGCGCTGCATGTCGAGGTTCCGACTTTCCACGGCATCAGCGCGTACACCGTCATGTCGTCGGTGGCCGCTCGCTTCTTCCCACCGCAGTCGGCCGGTGCCGGAGCCGCGCCGGGTGGCGGGTCTCCCTTCCGCATCGACCACGACGAGAAGTTCAACCAAACCACGCACCTGCAATACACACTCTCTCGCAATGGCAGTTGGGTCAATGGCCTGTGGGGCGGCTTCAACTGGCGCTATGACTCGGGCCTCGTCGCCGGTGCGGTGCCGTGCTACAACGTGATCGGGCTGAATACGGGTTGCGGCGACACTTCAATCACTCTGCCCGGAGGCATACCGGGGGTAGATCTCAGCGGTCTCACCGCAGACCAGCAATTCGAAGCCGGCCTTACCTGCGATGGCGTTGCGGCCACCCTCGCCAATGGAGGATTTTCTTCGTGCGACGCGGCAGGATATACCTCCAAGTTGGTGCAGATCCCCGCCCCCAATACCGAAGACGAAGACCATAACCCGCCGCGCATTGCGCCACGCAACCTGTTCGATGTCACGCTTGGCAAAAACAACATCTTCAACAAGGAACACTTCAAGACCGATCTTGACCTCACCGCGATCAACGTGACCAACAAGTACGCGCTGTACAACTTCCTGTCGACGTTCAGCGGCACGCACTATGTGACGCCGCGGGCGCTGACGGCGAAGGTGACGTTCAACTTTTAACCTGGACAAAATTTGATGGTAGAAACATGAAACGGGCAGGCCTCTAAAGCCTGCCCGCTTTGTTTGTTCCTTCGACAACTATGAAATCGCATCCACTGCTTTTTGGTACGCCTGAAAGATATCATCCCCGAAGCACGCAAAAATCACTTTTTGAATCGCATCGCTTGAGACCAGTTCCGCCACCGTCTCGCTCACGGCGATCTTCACAGCGCGATCCACGGGAAACCGGTATACACCGCAGCTGATCGCAGGAATCGCCAGCGAGCGGATGCCATTTTCCCGCGCAATCCTGAAAACCGACTGGTAGCAGCTCTTGAGCAACTCCGGTTCGCCGCGCTCGCCTCCCGTCCACACCGGCCCCACCGTGTGAATCACGAATTTCGCAGGCAGCTTGTAGCCCTTGGTCAGCCTCGCCTCACCGGTCGGGCATCCGCCGATTTGATGGCACTCGTCGAACAGCTCCGGCCCCGCCGCGCGGTGAATTGCCCCGTCGACGCCGCCTCCGCCGAGCAAAGACTCGTTGGCCGCGTTCACGATCGCGTCGACCGCGAACGTCGTAATGTCGGTCTTCACCACTTCAATCTTGCTCGTCATCTTGAATCTCAATCCCCGAGAGCATCCTAAACCCGTTTGCTGCCCGCTCTGCAGCCACGGGCAAAACCATCATTCCAGTACCTTTACTCGGCACGGCGTGCCCTATGCGTGGTTTCGCCCCGGTTTTCGATCACAAATAGAGCCAAATTTTCCTCTTCCGCCACAGCCCGAATTTTGCCATACTTGAATGTGCCCACCAGGTACGGCCAATCCCAAAAACTTAGTGACGAGGTTGCATCGATGTCGGCAAAGTACGTCTTTGTGACGGGTGGAGTTGTGTCCAGTTTAGGCAAAGGTCTCGCGGCGGCTTCGATCGGCTGCCTGCTTGAGAGTCGCGGCCTGCGCGTCAACCTGATGAAGTTCGATCCCTACCTCAACGTCGATCCCGGCACCATGTCGCCCTTTCAGCACGGCGAAGTTTTCGTCACCGACGACGGTGCAGAAACCGATCTCGACCTTGGCCACTACGAACGCTTCACCCACGCGCCGCTCTCGCGCGACAACAACTATACGACCGGCCGGATTTATGAACAGATTATCTTGAAGGAGCGCCGCGGCGACTACCTGGGCAAAACCGTTCAGGTCATTCCCCACGTGACCAACGAAATCAAGAACGCCATGCGCAAAGTCGCCGCCAACGGCGCAGACGTGACCATCGTCGAAATCGGGGGCACGGTCGGCGACATTGAGTCACTGCCGTTCCTCGAAGCCATTCGCCAGATGCGCCAGGAGCTGGGCCGCGAGAACACCGTCTTCGTCCATGTCACGCTGGTCCCCTGGATCGCCGCCGCGCAGGAGCTCAAAACCAAGCCCACGCAGCACTCCGTAAAGGAACTGCTTTCGATCGGCATCCAGGCCGACATTCTGCTTTGCCGCTCCGACCGCGCCATGAGCCGCGACATCAAGCAGAAGATCGCCGCCTTCTGCAACGTTGAAGAAAAGGCCGTGATCGGCGCAAAAACTGTGCCTTTCATTTACGAAGTCCCGCTCGGCTTTGCCGAGGAAGGTGTCGATTCCCTCATCCTCAAATATCTCCACAAGGAAACACCCGCGGCCGACATCACTCTTTGGAAGGAACTGGTCGAACGCTGCTACCACCCCAAGGACGAAGTCTCCATTGCCATCGTTGGCAAATACGTGGAATACGAAGACAGCTACAAGTCGCTCAAGGAGGCGCTAACGCACGGGGCGATCTCACAGAATCTCAAACTCAAAATTCATTGGATCGAGGCCGAGGGCCTGGAGTCGTCCGGCGCCGACGATCGCAGTTACGAAGCGCAATTAGAAGGATTTGACGGCATCCTGGTTCCCGGCGGCTTTGGCAAGCGTGGCATCGACGGCATGTTGAACGCCATTCGCTACGCTCGTGAGAAGAATGTGCCCTACTTCGGCATTTGCCTCGGCATGCAAACCGCCTGCATCGAGTTCGCGCGCAATGTGTGCGGCCTCAAAGACGCCAACTCATCAGAATTTGATCCGGCGACCGAGCACCGCATCATCTACAAGCTGCGCGAATTGCTCGGCGTGGAAGAGATGGGCGGGACGATGCGCCTGGGCGCATGGACCTGCGTTTTGCAGGAGGATTCGCTCGCATCGCGTTCCTACGGCGGCCAGAAAGAGATCAGCGAACGCCACCGCCATCGCTATGAGTTCAACCGCGAGTACGAGGCGCTGCTCACCGGCGCCGGCCTTAGAATCTCTGGGAGTACGCCTGACCAGACTTACGTCGAGATCGTCGAGATCCCCGGCCACCCCTACTTCCTCGGCTGCCAGTTCCACCCCGAGTTCAAGTCCAAGCCCCTCGAGCCCCACCCGCTCTTCCGCGAGTTCATCATCGCGAGCTACAAAAACCGCCAGCAGCGCACGCAGATCGAGTCGGTAGCCAGCCACGTGGTTCAGTAGAATCGGACGCACCTGTGGCGAACGCAATGCCAGTGCATATGGGAGGCGTGAATGACCTCGACCGGTGGACTTTGGCAGCGCTGGAAACCGTGGTGGCTGAGCGCAATCGCCGGCGCGATTCTCGGCTGCCTCTACAGGCTGGTCTTCGACTTCAAATGGGCTGCCAATGGATCCTTGATTATGACGGTGAAATGCGACTGCTAGGCGAGAACCGGCAACAAGTCTGCTTGTGAGATATCGTATTTTTCTCGAATCTCTTTAGCCCATGCAAGAGCTGCAGCAGCCGGTGAAACGGGATTGTTCGTTGGCTTGGAAAACCATCGTATTGCCCGTCCAGCTCGCGTCCGGCGTGCTTTTTGCGGACGCCGCCCCATTGCTTAAAGAAGAATGGAATGTGCGCCTCGCCACACTGGTCGCGGATTTCGGTTATCATTTCTTCTTAATAGGTCTGGCCCCATGACCGCTCTCACCGCCGACAATGACCATGAATTCCCGCCAGGCGCACTCTCCCAGCCTTCAGCAAAGGTTCTTTTGAAAGGAATCGGACCGCAGCAGGCGAACTCTGCAGATCACGAACACGCGGCAGACCGTACTCCTTTTCTCGACGCTCGCACCCCACCAGATGTGGGACACTTTTGCCGCAAATCGCAATGACCGCCCAATGCTTGGCCATTGTTTGTGAACGTTTGGTCAAACATCATAGGTGTGCCAATTCGCCCTGAATTACGTTCGCCCCGCTTCGATGTATTCATCAGGAACGCCATCGTGAAAGATCGCTCATGGATTCCCGAAGCTCATCTTCGGCGTCGCCGTCGCAAGGGCTCCGCGAGTTTTTCGGGGGCGAGCCTTAATTAAGCCCCGTTCATAATGGTGGCCAGGTATTCCGGAAACAGCTCCCGAATACTTCCGCGTACTGCTTGCAGCCGGGGCTGATCTTCGTGCACCTCGTACTGGTTTCCATTCGCGTCAATCCATTCGATTGACGAATGCTCAGCCATTTGGAACCTCCCCACGGTGTGCGTACTTCGCAAAGATATCCTTCACGATCTTGTCGGCGGTTGGTTGTTGGGCGGCAAAGAATAGGAAGTATACGACAGCTCCTTTGGTGTTGCGCATTGGCATTGGCTTTGGAACATACTTGAAGCCTCCGACTTTCTTCAGTCGGACCCTAAACGCCTCTGCCACGTCTTCGTTGGAGGACTTTTCCTGCATTTCTTCAAAAAGACCTTGTGTGGTTTGATATGCTGCGTCCTCCCAAGAGCTGTCTCCCCAAAATCTTGTCATTCGATCGCGATTAAGTTCTGATGCGTGAGCCGAGTTACGCCAAAGCACATTCCTGTTCATATCCATTACAGGAAAATTTAAGAAGATCTCGATAACGATTGATTCGCCTGCCATCTTTATTGTTTCCCAATTCAGGTCTAGGCCGTACGGATCAAGAATGCAGAGTGCTCGCTCCCGGCTTGCGTATCTGATTGTTGGAAATACTTGGCTAGCAAGAATGTCGTTGCAATCGCCTTGGTAGATGGAGACATTTGGTCGACCAGACGAAATTCTTTTCAATTGCGTAACGCGCGCCCCGTCAGTATCGACGAAGTGAAGGTAATCAAACGGCGGCTGAACATTTAGGGCACGAAGGGGACTGCCCTCTATTAGTCGTCCACTTCCTTTTGCCCGATGATGGCCAGCTCCCGCGAATCCGTCGATATAGATAGTCTTCAGCTTGTTCTTGTGGAGTATTTGGTTGTAAGGCCTGGCATACTCATCAAGAATCGCGAGCTTGATCTCGGACCAGTAACCAATTTCATCGATTTTGAGCTCTCGGCTCATATTACACACTTTCGTCTTTCATTCTCCTCCCGTCAAGCCCAACCAGGGGAGCCACGGTCAGATCGCTGAGAAAAGAATCAACCTAGCATACGCGACAATCTGTTCGGACGGTCGTGACGGCTGCCCCACTTTCACGGAAACCCAACCAGATCCTCGCTGGTCTCCTGGCTGACCTCCTGCCCATCGCGCTCGGAGCGCAGCGCCTCCGGCGGCTCCAATTGCTTCGAGCCGGTTTTGCGGGTCCGCATGACCGTCTCCAGGCCCTCAAGCACCAACTCTCGCACCGTTGTTCCGCGCTCGGCGGCCATCACCTTGATCGCACGATAGATATCGTCAGGCACATCCACGGTCGTACGCATAAAAGCATATTAGCATATTTATGCCTAGATTGTTGCACCTAGCCCTTTTCTCCAAACTTTATTGCCCTGTCCAACCCGGCTTGAAGCGATTTCCTCGCCGATTTCGTCTACTACCATCGGAGCTGCCTTTTTTACCCCAGAAGCTAAATGAAAGATTGCGTCTTCCACACTCCTTCGCGCTGCCAATTCCACGGCCCCGCGCATCTCATGGACCAGTCCGGTACGAGGCATGAAAAACATCCCTCTGGGTTATTGACAATGATTTCGTGCCGGGCCTATCGTGTCTAAGTTTTGGGCATAAGAATCGAAAGGATGGAAATTAAAGATGGTCGCCTATTTCCAGCTTCAGCCTGCTGAAGCGGAGTTGCAAGACTTGGCAGAGCAATATTGGCAAACCGCCGGAGAAAAGGAGCACGAACTTGAAAAAGCTGCCTTTGAAGCCGGGGAAGCCATTCGCAACGGAGACTATTCGCTAGCAAATCTGGAAGCGATCGTGCGCTGGAAGTCCGAGCGCGCTGTGCAAGTTCTGATCGGCAACAGCAACGAGAAGATCCGGCAGGCGCTGTCTGTCGCCGCCTCATCCGAGTCGTCCACTGAAGCCGCCGTCAAGGCCCTGCTTGATTTGCATGGCGTCGACATCGCGGTAGCTTCGGCGGTTTTGGCTGCGATCTTCCCCGAGCGCTACACGGTGCTGGACTACCGCACCCTGGAAGCTCTCGGCCACGCGCGTCACGACGTCCGCTTCTACGAGGAATATCTCAGCTTCTGCAAACGCCTTGCCGAAAGCAACGTCGTCAAGCCGCTCAACGAGCTTCCCGCCCCCACGCCTCTGCGCACGCTCGATCGCGCTCTGTGGGAGTGGTCACGCACTCACACAGGCTAATTCGCCCATCCTTGGCGCACAGTTGTTTTTTGCGCCAGGGTTGGGGATAAGCTTGCCGGGCCTCCACCCCTTATGGCGGTCCACGAGCCCGTCCACGATAGAATCTCCCTCGTGACTCATTCGTTCGAAGTCGGGCCGGTCGAGGTGGGCTCGGGCCAGCTCTTCCTCATTGCCGGTCCCTGCGTCATCGAGTCTGAAGGGCACGCCTTCAAAATGGCCGAGGCCCTGCAGCGCATCACTGCCGATCTCGGCGTCTCTTTCATCTTCAAGGCCAGCTACGACAAGGCCAATCGGACCAGCGCGAAAAGCTTTCGCGGCCCCGGCCTCATTGAAGGCACGCGCATCCTCGCCCGCATCGCAAAAGACACCGGCCTGCCCGTCCTGACCGACGTTCATGAGCCCGCGCAATGCGAAGTCGCCGCTCAGGCCGTCGATGTCCTCCAGATTCCCGCGTTTTTGTGTCGTCAGACCGATCTGCTCGTCGCCGCCGGAAAAACCGGTCGCGCCGTCAACATCAAGAAGGGCCAGTTCGTCGCGCCCTGGGACATGAGCCACGGCGTCGAGAAGGTCCGCTCCACCGGCAACGAGCGCGTCTTCCTCACCGAGCGCGGCTCATCCTTCGGCTACAACAACCTGGTTGTCGATTTCCGCTCTCTCGCCGTTATGCGACGGCTTGCGCCCGTCGTCTTTGACGCGACTCACTCTGTGCAGCAGCCCTCGGCGGCCAACGGCATCAGCGGCGGCCAGCCCGAGTACATTCCGCTGCTGTCTCGCGCGGCGGTCGCTGCGGGCATCGACGGTCTGTTTGTCGAGGTTCACGACGATCCTGCGAACGCCAAGTCCGACGGCGCCAACGCGCTTGACCTGAAGCTTCTCAAGCCGCTGCTGGAATCGCTGCTCGCCATCCGCGCGGCCGCGGAATCGCAATAGACAGGGCCTGGAACTTATGGCGGATTTACACTGACTCCCACGGCCCTGGCTACCTTTTCCAATGCGCCGTCGCGGGTCCAAAGTTGCGTGCCAGGCGTCATCAGGCACGACGCGATCAGGTGCGCATCCGTGAGGCCGATGCCTTTCCCATAGAGCGCGTGAGCCTCAATCATGTGCCGCACTTCACCTAACTGCGCCACGGTCACTTCCAGCAGCAACTCCAGATCGCTCAACTTCCTCCGCCGGTCGCCGAGAGAACCCAGCGCAATTTCGGCAACGATGAATGGATGCATTACGATTTCCGCGGCATGCAGCCGCTTGCCCATCTCTGGGTTTTTCCCCCGAAAGTAGTCCACCCAGATCGACGTGTCAGCGAGAATCACAGATCGTCAAACCTCGCGCGCTTAATATCCTCCATTTCTGGATTGCTGCCTCCCAGCGCAGCCAGTCTGCGCGAAGCCTCGAGGTGAATCAAAGCCTTCAGCGCTTCCCGAAGCAACGCAGTCCTCTCTGTCACGCCGGTCAGCTCCTGCGCCGTGCGGATCAAATCGTCATCGAGTGCAACGGTGGCTCTCATGGGCACCTCAAGCACCAATTATAGCACCAAATGGTGAAATATAAGGTGACATATGTACCCGCAGGGTATCCGGGGTCCCTCTACTGCCCTCCGCACCCCTCCGACCCCATTGTCTTTCCATCCAGCACAAAGCACGACTACGCCTTGAATGTCCGTGCGCCGCGTTCGCACGTGTGCCTCCTGCAACTCCTCCAGCACCTCCTCGCGCGGATGCCCATACCGGTTGTTCAATCCACAACTGATCACCGCCCATTGTGGCCGAACGCGGGCAAGAAACTCTGGCCGCGTCGAAGTGATGCTACCGTGATGTCCCACCTTCAACAGTGTGCTGCCAAGCCCCGGCTCGGCGAGCATCGCCTGCTCAATTGGAGCCTCCGCATCGCCCTCCAGCATCACAGAAGTGGCGCCGTACTCTACATGCAGCACCAGCGAATCGTTATTCGTGGGCTCGGGGCCAGGGACGTAATCGCGAAACGGCGCCAGCACGTTCACCTGTGTATCTCCAAATTGCAACGAATCGCCGGCGCGATAGCTCTTTACTTGAACGTGTAACGCCGCCGCCTCATCGAGCAGCGCGTTATAGGCTCCGAATCGCGGATTGTTTCCAACCCACAACTCGTCGGGGTGGAAGTTGTTAAGCACCGCGAACAATCCGCTGATATGGTCGGAGTGCGCATGGCTCAGCGCCACCGCGTCCAGGTGCCGAATGCCGCGCGCCCACAGCGCGGGCGAAACAACTTCTTCTCCGATATCAAAATCCTGTGCTGCCTGCCTCGGTCCGCCGCCGAATCCCCCTCCATCCACCAGCAGCGTCTTACCGTCTGGCGTGATCACCAGCAACGAGTCGCCCTGCCCCACGTCGATCGCCTCCATCAATAGCGCGCCCTTCGGCCGCTCCACCGGCCGTGGCATCACCGCTGCCAGCGCAGCCATTGCCAACGCCGCCCATGCTCCGCGCCTCATCCAGCGCGTACCGCGCCTCAGGCTCTCATGCGCCAGCACAATCGCGGTTCCCAACAGCAAGCAGAATGCCGCCGATTGCCACAACAGAGGATTGGGGATTCGAAAATCGCCCAGTGTCATCGATCCGAACAGATGCACCATCCCGATTCCGATGTGCATCACCAGCGCCACCACCATCGCCGGAACCACCGCACCCGCGGGCCAAACGACCAGCAACAGCAGCGTGAGCAGCGCAGCCGGCATTAGCACCACCAGCAATGGCAAAATCAGCAAATTCACGGGCAGCGCAAAAATCGTGATGCGGTGGAAGTACACCGCCATGGGCAGCGTCATCGCCAGCTCCACCACGCACGAAACCACGATCAACTCCGCAAAGCGAATCACAAACCGCACGCACCACGGAAAGGCGCGCCACGCGATCCATCCATTTCCGGCGCGCTCCATCTGTTCCGCAACTCTCCGCATCATCAGGCGGAACTCCGCCAGCTGCGACGCAAGCTTGATGTCCACGGCCACCAGTCGCAAGTCGCGCATCGCGGTTCCATAGGGATGAATGGTTCCGCGTAACAACGGCGCTGCGACTCCGGCAATCGCAAGCACCGCGAGCAGTGTCATCTGCAGGCTCGAGTCAAGCAGGCTGCGCGGGCTCGCGACCATCAGGCATAGGCTGGCAAACCCAATGGCGTTCAGCGCGTTTCGCTCGCGATAGATCAGGCGCCCGAGCAGATAAAGCGTCACCATCCACAGTGACCGCTGCACCGGCGTGGCGAACCCTGTGAACAGGGCGTAGCCAAACGACGCCACAATCGTGACCATGGTTGCCGGAACTCGGGGAATGCGCAGGCGGCGCGCGATCCAGAAAATGCATCCGGCCACAATCGCCAGATGAAACCCTGAAACCACCAGCATGTGAAAGGAGCCGGTACGCTCGAAGCCCACGCGCAGCGAATGGGTCAGGTAGGTGCGGTCGCCGGCCACCATCGCCGCCAGCATCACGGCGTCGTCCTCGCTCAACCGCAGCGGCGGGGGCAAATCTCGCATGGCCGCGGGCAGTGCCAACAGCCGCGTTGTCGACGCGTGCTGCCACCCGCCCACCCGGCAGGGCAAAAACGCGCCCGGTTCTTGCCCCAGCCGCTCTATGCGATCAATACCAACCGATGCCGTCGAAGTAATTCCCTGGTCCAGCAGATAATCCGTGCGGCTCCATACGCCGGGATCGTGATACGTCTCCGGCCGGAGCAGGCGAACCACGGCCCGCACGCGCTCGCCGCAGCCGAACGCCCGCGTCTGATCTTCCGTGCTGGCTGGCCAATGCACCGTCAATCGCACGCCGCCCGATACCGGAGCTTGCGCATCGCTTTGGTCGCCCACGACCTCGACCGCGGCAACCCGCAGATCGATGCGCTGCGACGGCGCGGTAGCCGACGCCTCGTCCACATTCTGCTCGAGCACGGTGCGGATGGGCCCGGCATCCACCACGGTCCCTTCAACGGACCGCAACAATCCGTCGGAGAGTCTTGCCAATTCCGGCGCTGGCGCCGGCTGCGGCTGCATCTCTCCGCACCACGCGCCCAGCAGCAGCCACAAGACTGCCAGCGGCAAACTCACCATCCGCTGCGAACGAAGCGCGACCGCAGCGCACAGCGCGACAACCAGAGCCAGCAGCACCAGCACCACCGGCGGCGGCAGCCATACCCGGCTGGTCACGATAATTCCCGCAGCGAACAGCCATGCCGCATGAAACAAGGGCACGGCGGTTAAGCCATGCGTGCGTTGCGCAGGGTTGGGTCGATCGGCGTGCATTCGAGCGGTTCCAGACTCCACGTGCTCTATTTAAGGCAGTGAAAATTGGCCTTTTCTTGACGAAAATGCCACGCGGAACGCGATCTGAGGTAAATCAATCCTGGAACCTTGCGGCCCCAGAGCTGAAAAGTGAATCGCCGAAAAGCCTATCAGGGTTTGGAAAGACCAGCAGTGTTTTCCGGCACATTGCCGATTACCGGCAAAGCCGCACTACCGTCTCCAGGTGAAACGTCTGCGGAAACAGGTCCGCGAGCGTGATGCTCCGGATTGCATATCCCCGTTCCACAAGCGCACGCAAGTCCCGCGCCAGAGTCGCCGGATCGCACGAAACATAGACAAACTCAGCCGCGGCAATCTGTCCCAGCAACTCCGTTGTCTCCGCGCCCAACCCCGCGCGCGGCGGATCGGCGACAATCACGTCCGGCCGTTCGCTCTTCGCCGCTCCACGCAGAAACTCAAGTGTCGTCGCCTTCACGGCGGTGGCATTTGTTTGCCGCAAATTCTCCTGGAGCGCCGCCATCGCCGCCGGCGCCGACTCCACCGCCGCCACTTGCTCGAACCTCTCGGCCAGCTTCCGTGCAAACAGCCCCACGCCTGCGAACAAATCCCAGGCAAGCGCACCGCTCAGGCCGCTGGTCGCGCACTCCACCAACTCGTCCACCAGCCAGCGATTCACTTGAAAGAACGCGCCATGATCCACGCGGTAGGTAAAGCCCGCAGCGGCATAGTGCAAAGAATCGGCGCCGGCCCGCGCGACAGTCTTTGATTGGCCTTGGTGAACTTCCACCAGCTCCACACCGCGAAGCGAAGGAATCTGCGACAACAATGCATCAAAATAATCCCGGAGCGGAACCTGGGCCGCGCCGTTCGTGAAGACGCTGGCCAGCATTGAGTCCTCAGCCGCATTGCAAAAGAGCGAGAGTTCAGCGGGACGGCCTTGAACCGCGAATCGCCGGAACAGTTCCGCCGCGCTCAACGCAGCCTCCACCAGGATTGGCGCCGCGATGGGGCACTCGTCGATCCCAACCACATCGTGCGACCGCCGCCCCCGATATCCGGGTCGCCCCTCGGCATCAAACGCCAGCCGAATTCGGTTCCGGTAGGCCCAAGGTTCGCCGGCCAGGATCGCAATCTCATCCGGCGCGCGCACGCCGCCGCGCTCCAGCGTCTCGCGCAGAATCGCGCGCTTCATCTCGAGCTGCGCGCTGTACTCCGCGTGCTGGTACTGGCAGCCGCCGCAGGTTCCGAAATGTTTGCAACTCGGCAGAACCCGCTCTGGCGCGGCCGCAACAATCTCTTCCACTTCGGCGGTCGCATAACTGCGCTTCTCCTCGACGATGCGCACCCACGCCTGTTCGCCGGGCAATGCCAGCGGCACAAACACCGCTTTGCCCTCCATGCGCGCCAAAGACGCGCCGCCATAAATCGGCTTCTCGATTTTGACGAGTTGCGGCAATGCAGAATCGTCACCGTTCGATGGTGGCTTTGCATCAGGGCTCGGCTTCAGCCGTGCCGCATGAGGCCCATGAGATGAGTGGGGCTTTAGCCCCTGAGCCTTGGTTGCTGCGCCCCGGCGCGTCCGCTTCTTCATTCCTGGCTCATGTAGAACAGGCTCAACCGCGGAAGGTTGTAGTGCACCAGCAACTGCTTCCGTTCAAATTGCTGTTCTACCTGCCGCAACTGCACCACCCCCATGCGGCTGCGATAGGGCGCAAGCTCCAGCGCCGCGTGTTCCTTCAGCCCAACCAGCAAAGTCTCCGGCGCCGCCGCCTTCAGCGCCGCGTACAATTTTTCTTCGAGCACGGTAAGCGATCGCTCCAGCCCTTCGAGATTCACTTCGCCCGCCCTGTCTCCGCTGCCTCGCACTTCTGCAGCCAGTTCTCTCAGTCGCGCTGCCGTTCCCCGGCAAGCCTCCTCAGCGACGATCGCCCGATCCAGCGCCTCCGCAGCCGCTGTCAGATGCGCCGCCACGCGCTCATGCTCAAACCCTGAATCCTCCCCCGTGGCCGTCGCGGATCCCGTCGCCGCCGATCCAGTCACGGCTGATCCCGTCGCGGCTTCGCTCATCTCCATCGCCGCCTGCATCACCGCCTGCGCGCACCACGCCAGCCCGTTCACGCGCTGCATGTGCGCGCGCTTCTGCCGCGTCTCATACTTGTCAAACGCTTCGTCAATCCCGCGCAATACCGCCTCCAGCGGAATTCCCGCCTCGCGCCACATCTCGATCAGCGCCCAATCCAGCGTGGAAAGCAGCAGAATCGTGCCCCTCCTTTGCTGGAAGCGCTCCTCGATCTCGGTAAAATAGTTGAAGTAGTTGCGCACATTCCCATCTTAAATTCCGAAAGCGGAGACGAACGATGGCAACCGTTGGATTTGTCGGGCTCGGCATCATGGGCCGCCCCATGCTCAGGAACCTTCTTAAGGCCGGCCACACGGTCATCGCGTTCGGCCGAACCCCGGCCAAGCTCGATGCAGCCGTCGCCGATGGCGCTCAGCGTGGCACATCGAACGCCGACGTCGGCGCGCGCGCTTCCATCGTCGTCACCATGCTTCCCGACGGCCCTGAAGTCGAAGAGGTCGTTCTCGGCGCCAACGGAATCCTCTCCGGCGCAAAGCCCGGCACCCTGATTATCGACATGAGCTCCATCAGCCCACTTGTCTCTCAGAAAATTGCGGCCGCCTGCGAAGCCAAGGGCGTCGATTTTATGGACGCACCGGTTAGTGGCGGCGAGCCCAAAGCCGTCGATGGCACGCTCGCCATTATGGTTGGCGGCAAGCCTGAAGTCTTCGCCAAGGCCGAGCCCATTCTCAAGTGCCTCGGGTCCAGCGTTACGCTCACCGGCCCCGTGGGCGCGGGCAACACCACCAAGCTCGCCAATCAAATCATGGTTGCCTGCAACATCGCGGCCATGGGCGAGGCGCTCACGCTCGCCACGCGCTGCGGCCTCAATCCTGAAGTCGTCGTCAATGCCGTCAAAGCCGGACTCGCGGGAAGCGCCGTTCTCAACGCCAAGGGCCCCATGCTCATTGCGCGCAACTTCAAGCCCGGCTTCCGGATCAGCCTTCACCAGAAGGACCTGCGCAACGCCCTCGAAACTGCTGAAGCCAACAGCGTCTATCTGCCTCTCACCGCGCAGGTGCAGCAGATGATTTCCTCGCTCATGGCCGATGGCAAAGGCGACCTTGATCACTCCGCCATCGCGACGTTTATTGAGGATGCGTCGCACGTCGAAGTGAAAGCGCCGGGCGCGTAGCGCCTTTCGGGGTGCACGGGCAAGTCAACTTATTCCGCGAAGTCCCCATCCGCCGCCGCCCGGCGTCTCGATCCGCAGCACGTCGCCCTTCTTGAATCGGTGGCTGCACTTCCCCGGAAGTTCCTTCACCGCGCCACTCTCCGTTTCCGTCACGAACGCCCTTCCGGATGCGCCATCTTCGCCGGCTTCAAGTCCATACGGCCTGAATTTGCGCCGATCCGCCAGAAGAGTCACCTCCGCGTCCGCAAGCAGCTCGGTCTCGCGAATCAGCCCATCGCCGCCTCGAAATTTTCCGTCGCCGCCTGAGCCAGCGCGATACGCATACCGGCGCACGCGAAACGGGTACGCATATTCGAGCGCCTCAATCGGCGTATTCAGCGAGTTGGTCATGTGGGTGTGAACGCCGCTGATTCCGTCCATCCTCGGCCGCGCCCCCATCCCGCCCGCCGCTGTTTCGTAGTACGCAAACGCCTCTCCTGTCCTGCGGATCGGTCACCGCCGATCGTCACATTGCTCATGGTTCCCGCGCTCGCCGCCGGAACCCGATCGGGCACAGCCTTTGCCAGCGCCCGCATCAGCACATCCACAATCCGCTGCGACGTCTCCACGTTCCCGCCGGCCACAGCGGCAGGCGGCCGCGGATTCACGATCGATCCCTCCGGCGCATGCAGGGTGAGTGCCCGCAGAATTCCTTCCGTCGCCGGCGCATCCTCCGCGAGCAAGCATCGCAGCACATAAAAACAGGCCGACAGCGTGATCGCGCGAACCGCATTCACCGCTCCAGCAACCTGCGGCGACGAGCCGGCAAAATCCACGTCGATTTTTCCAACTATGGGATCGATCTTGAGCCGCACCGCAATCCGGATCGGGTCATCGGTCACGCCGTCGTCATCCAGCCAGTCAACTGCCGAGAAGATGCCTGCGGGCATTTTCGCGAGCTCAGCCCGCACCAGCCGCTCGGAGTAATCCAGCAGCTCTTCGCCCCAGGCGGTCAGATTGTTCATGCCGTACTTTGCGACGAGTTGCAACACGCGCTGCTCGCCCACTCGGCAAGCGCCCATCTGAGCGGCCAGATCTCCCTCGCGCTCCTCGGGCGTGCGCACGCTCTGCAAAATCCAATCGAGCACTTCTCGATCGACTACCCCGTCGCGCACAATCCGCGTTGGCGCAATGCGAATGCCTTCGTCTTCGATCGTCGTCGCCGGACCCATCGATCCCGCGAACTTTCCGCCCACATCGGCGTGATGCGCGCGATTTGCAACGTAAAACGCCGGTGCGTTTCCGCCTTCAAGAAACACCGGCAGCACCATCGTGATGTCGGGCAAATGCGTTCCGCCCGCGTAGGGATCGTTGAGGATCGCGATGTCGCCCGGCGCAAACTCGATGGCCGCAATCGCCGCCTGCACGCTCATCGGCATGGAGCCAAGGTGCACCGGCATGTGGTCGCCCATGGCGATCGCGCGCGCGCGCCCATCGAACACTGCGCAGGAATAGTCGCGACGCTCCTTGATGTTGGGCGAGAGCGCAGTCCGCCGCAGCGCGGCACCCATCTCTTCCGCGATCGAGTGCACCGCGGACTGAAAGATCGCGAGTTCCACGGGGTCGGCCGATTTTGTCTTTAGACGCGCCTCCACACCCGGGGATTCGCCGTGAATCCCATCTTCCTCGCCGATATCGATTACGAGGTTGCCCAGCCCATCCACTTGCGCAACGCATCCTGGCGGCAGCAGTGTGGCCGCTGTGTACTCGGTGATCATCGCCGGCCCCGCGATCGCGTCGCCCGGCCGAAGCAGTTCGCGTTTGTAGAATCGCGCCGGCCTCCATCCGCCTTCAAACCAAACCTCGCGCTCGGCAGATATGGCCGCACTGCCATCGCCTGCAATCAGCGCTTGCCGCTCTGGTTCATAGAGCTGGCTCGGCGCAATGATCCGCAAGCGCACATTCACAATCTCCACCGGCCGCGCTTCATCTGCAAATCCGTATCGTTGCCGGTGCAACTCATGAAACGCAGCCAACGATTGCTCGGGCGCCTGCGGATCGTAATGAACGTTGAGCTCGTATCCCTGTCCGCGATAGCGCAGATCCAAACTTCTCTCGGCCGCGCCCTCCAGCCCCTCCGCCGCGAACTCCGCGGTACCCAGTTTTTCCAACTCGCTAAGAATTCCGCCGATGCGGTCCATCGCGTCGTCCGGCAGCATCACCGTTCGTGAAAAATCCCGTACTGTGTCCGCCAGCAGAATCCCTACCGCCGACAGCGCGCCAGGCAGCGCCGGAACCAGCACGCGCGGAATGCGCAACGCGCGCGCCAGCGAGCACGCATGCAGCGGCCCTCCTCCGCCGAAGGCCACGAGCGTAAAGTCGTGCGGATCGTGGCCGCGTTCTACCGAAATCACGCGGATCGCCTTCTCCATCTGCGTTTCGACCACGCGCACAATCCCCGCCGCAAAATCCTCTACCGTCCCAAGCGATCCCATTTGCTCCTGCATCAATCTTCGGGTGCGCTCGCCGTCTAAGTGCACGCCGCCGCCGAGAAAGCTCTCCGCATCGAGGCGCCCGAGCACAAAGTTGGCATCGGTCACCGTCGCCTGCTCGCCGCGCCCAAAACAAATGGGTCCCGGATCGGCGCCGGCCGACTCGGGTCCGACGCGCAGCAGGCCTCCCGTGTCGAATCTTGCGAGGGACCCGCCCCCAGCGCCCGCGGTGTGAATGTCCAGCATCGGTACGCCGATCGGGACTCCAGCCACTATTGATTCACGTGTGCGCTCGGCGCCCGTCGCCGAGTCCGCTACAAAAACGTCCGTCGATGTGCCGCCCATATCGAAGCCGATAATCTTTTCGAATCCCGCCCACTGCGCCATGCGGCAGGCGCCGACGACGCCGCCCGCCGGCCCGCTCAACACCGTGCGCACCGGCTCTTCGGCCGCCACGCGCGCTGCGATGATTCCGCCCGACGACTGCATTACGTCCACGCGACCGCCCTCGATGCTCTGCGGCGACACGCTCTTCAAGTGCCGTCAAATATTTCGCCATCCGTGGCGCGAGGTACGCATTCACCACCGTCGTCGATGCGCGCTCGTACTCGCGAAACTCCGGCAAGATCCGGTGCGACGCGGAAACCGAAATTCCCAATTAGCGCAAAGCCGCTTCTACGCGCTGTTCCGTCTTCGGGTTCGCAAAGGCAAACAGCAGGCTGATCGCGACAGCTTCAGCGCCGCTCGCCTTCACGGCCTCTGCAAGTCGCGCGAGTTCGTCGTCTGTCGGCTCGCGCAGAATCTCGCCCTCCGCGCTCACTCGCTCCGCCACGCCAAATCGCAGCTCTTTCGCGACAAGACACTCCGGCGCTGGGGCGAACCAGTCGTACAATTTCGCTCGCGCCTGCCTTCCGATTGCGATGGTGTCTTCAAATCCGGCAGTTGTCACAAACGCCACGCGAGCGCCGGTCCGCTCGAGCATGGTGTTGGTGCCGACAGTCGTTCCATGGCGCACTTCGACGTTGTCTGTGCCGCCCAACGCCTGCACGCCTTCGAGCACCGCGCGCGAGGGATCGGCGGGCGAGGAAAAAATCTTCTTCACGCGCAGTTTCCCATCCTCGAGGCAAACGCAGTCGGTAAACGTGCCGCCGGTGTCGATCGCAATACGCAAGTCCGCGCGCTCCTCTCTCGAATCGAGAGAATCATTTTCGATGTGGAATCAGCTTAAATGGAATGAGCAGTTGCGCGAAGCGCTCTCGATTCGTGCCGTCCCGGTCGCGATTCGCGCATGCGCCCGAATCTGCGCACCAAGCTGAAAGCTGAGAGCTGAAGGCTGAAAGCTAGGAAAGGAATTCCGCAAGCGCTTCGGCCACCGCGTTCTGCTCGTCCTCGTGCAGCTCCGGAAAAATCGGCAGCGCCAACACCTCGCGCGCGGCGCGCTCCGCCTCGGGGAAATCCCCTTCGCTGTACCCGAGTCCCTTGAGTGCTTCCTGCATGTGCAGCGGAACCGGATAGTAGATCTCCGATCCGATCCCACGCGCCGTCAAAAACTCCCGCAGCGCATCGCGCCGCGCCACGCGAATGACATACTGGTGCCACACGTGCTTCGATCCCGGCGATTGATGCGGCAGCACCAACCCATTCGCCGGATACGGCCCGTTCTCGGCAAGCCCGGCTCTGGCAAACAACCTGCCATATCGCGCTGCCAGCTCGCACCGCGTCTCATTCCATGCGCCGATATATTTCAGTTTTATGGTCAGCACCGCGCCCTGGAATCCGTCCATGCGCGCGTTCCAGCCCAACTCATCGTGATGGTAGCGCCGCCGCATTCCCTGGTTGCGCAGAATCTTCACCTGCTCCGCCACATCGTCGCGATTGGTCGTCACCATCCCCGCATCGCCCGCCGCGCTCAGGTTTTTCGTGGGATAAAAGCTGAACGCAGCCGCATCCCCCAGCGAGCCTGCCTTCATTCCCTTCCACTTCGCGCCCCAGGCCTGCGCGGCGTCTTCGACAATCGTCAGCGCACGTTGTTGACTCAACTTCGAAAAAGCCGTCATGTCGGCGCATAAACCATACAGGTGCACCGGCAAAATTGCCTTCGCGCCCGCCCCGCGTTTCCCGTCGAGAACTGCTTCGACGGCCGCCGGCGACAAATTAAATGTCACCGGATCGATGTCCGCGAGCACGGGCGTTGCGCCCGCGCGCAGAATCGAACTCACAGAAGCAAAAAAACTGAACGGGGTTGTAACGACGGAATCGCCCGGACCGATCCCGGCCCCTGCCAGCGCCAGCCACAGCGCGTCCGTCCCCGATGAGCAGCCGAGCGTGTGCTTTACTCCCAACTGCTCCGCTGCCGCCCGCTCAAACGTCGCAACATGTTCGCCGAGAATGAACTGTTGCGTCTCCAGTACCTGTCCCAGCGCTTCCAGAAGCTCTCGTTGGAGCGGCTGGTACTGGCGTTTCAGGTCCAGCATCGGGACCGGCCCGCGCCCAGCGGCGCCGCTTTTTTTCTCAGGATTGGCAGTCTTTTGCATGCCGCCTTCTTTCTCTCATGAATGCTATCAGGACGCGGAATCTGCCTTGTCCCAGCCGCGAAATCCCCGGCCTGCCGCTTGGGGTCTTGCTCACTCCGCCTTTTCCGTCCCTTCGCCTATTCGGCTGCAAACACTCAGGTTCGCCCTGCGAACACACCTTCCAGCGCGACGCAAAAGCTGGGCCCACCTCGCAGATAACCCTCCCGCGGAGTTGAAATAGCCCGAAAATCACTATAAAGTTGACCCATTGCGGGGTTTACCGGTTCCGGGCGTTCCGGGGCCGTCCCGCGCAACTTGAATCGCGAAGCAAGAGCAGTAACCACACAACTTCACAAGAAAGTAGGAGATCGGCACATGGAGAACAAGCCGGCACAAAATATTCAGGACACCTTTCTGAACACCGTTCGGAAAGACAAATCCCCTATTACGATTTATCTGGTCAGCGGCGTCAAGCTGACAGGGAAGATCAGGTCGTTTGATAAATACTCCGTGCTCCTGGAAAACAACAGCCAGGAACAGTTGATTTTCAAACATGCGATCTCAACCGTGGTAAGCAACCGGAGCGTGATGCACAGCGAGCATCGCCCCGCCGGCGTATCGGGAGGCATCGGACCAGCGGCGGTTCCGGCGCCTGTGCAATCGATATCTCAGGCCACCGCTGAACAGCGTTAGAGCGGGAGCGTCCTCGATTGGTTCGCGAGGCGTCCAGGGCGGGTATTGTTGCTGGCCGGTTGCAGTCCCCATCTGCCGAAATTGGCAGGCGGGGCGCCGGGCGAGAGCCCGCAAGGACAGCCCTGAGTCCACGGGGTGACAGATCTGAGCGCGCCGTCCTCGTCGCTGTGGATCTCGAAGCTCGCTCTCGTAGCAAAGGCTTGGCAAGATCGGGTGAGCGCTTCGGCGCTGACCGTCCAGATGGCTCTGCGCCGCAAACGGCCACGTCACAGCCGTCCGCCCCCGCCCCGTTCGTCTCGCCCGGAATTGACGCCGACGAATCCCTCGCCGAGTTTCGCGAACTGCTCATGAGCGCAGGCGGCACGGTGGTTGCCGAACTGATTCAGCGCCGCCCTCGCCTCGATCCTGCCACCCTCATAGGTTCCGGCAAGGTGGAAGAGATCGCCGCCGTCGCCGCTTCCACGGAGGCCGACCTCGTACTGTTCGATCACGATCTCTCGCCCACGCAACTGCGCAACCTTGAAGCCGCGTTGCCGTGTCGCGTTCTCGACCGCACGCAGCTCATCCTCGACATTTTTGCGCGTCACGCCCGCACGCGTGAGGGTCAGCTTCAGGTTGAGCTCGCTCAGCTTGAATACATGCTGCCTCGCCTGACCGGACGCGGCAAAGCCATGTCGCAACTCGGCGGCGGCATTGGCACACGCGGGCCTGGCGAAACCAAGCTCGAAACCGATCGCCGGCGCATCCAGCGCCGCATCGATCAGCTCAAGCGCGATCTCGACTCCGTTCGCCGCGTGCGCCGTCAGCAACGCCAACGCCGCGAAGCCGTGCCCGTGCCCACTGTCGCCCTCGTCGGCTACACCAATGCCGGCAAAAGCACGCTCTTCAACGCCGTCACTGGCGCCAATGTTCTTTCCTCGTCGCGCATGTTCGCCACGCTCGATCCAAAACTGCGAGCCGTCGAACTGCCCAGCCGGCGCCGTGTGCTCCTGTCCGATACCGTCGGCTTCATCCGCAGCCTGCCCCACACGCTTGTCACCAGCTTTCGCGCCACTCTCGAAGAAGTTGCGCAGGCCGAAATCCTCATCCACGTCCGCGACGCTTCCTCCACCTACGGCGAAGAGCAAAAGGCGCAGGTGGAAAAGGTTCTCGGCGAGCTTGAATCGCTCTCCAAGCCGCGCATTGAAGTTCTGAACAAGATTGATTTGTTGCCGGAGGACGAGCGGGCGGCATTGGTGGCTCGCGCAAACTCCAATCCAAAAGGCAAAAGCGCCCACGGCGCCGGCACTGGCGCCGAGGGAGTGCCCGCTCTCCGCGCTCACCGGCGAAGGCATTCCCGGCTCTGCTCGCGGCCATTGACGCTGCGCTCCACTCCGATCCCATCGTCGAAGCCGAGCTGCGCGTTCCGCAGCACGAAGGCGCGGTGCTTGCCGCGATTGAGGCCGGCATGATGGTTCACTCGCGCGATTATGAAGGAAATCTTGTTCGGCTCACAGTCAGCGGCCCCGCATCGCTGATCGGCCGCCTGCGTCGCTTCCGCGCGCGCGAATCCGCTTAGTCTGGTGGCAGAGGTCGGCTCAATTGCCGAACGATGATTCGGGAAACCCACCCAACGAGCAAAGAAATCAAAAAGCCCAGGCAGAACCACCAAACAGTTCCGCCGATCAGGAAGACAATAAAGCTATCGACCGAAAGGGCCTTCGACAATTCCCCGAAAAGAATAGAGATTGGAAGGTCCAAGAGAAAAATCCCGAATCCTGTCCAGCCGTTCGCATCGAACCTGAAGCTGTCGAAGCAAGCCCAAATGTGCCCCAATGAAAGCAACGTGGGCAAAATGAAACTCAAGGGCTTGATAGGCTTTCTCATGTGTTCCCCCGCGGCCGGGTGCCCCAGGTCCCTCGCAGTTGGGGACCTGGGATCCCACCTTTCCATTTTGTCGCGTTGTCATCCTGAGCGAAGCGAAGGATCTGCGGTTGTTCTTAGTAGGGCCAAACAGAGAATCACATCTTCAGGTTGTAAATCAGCCCGTATGGATCTTTTATGTAGCAGCGCGGAAACTCAGGCTCGTCTTTCACGATTTCGCATCCGGTCGCTACGAGCTGCTTCTTTGCTTCTTCAACGTTCTCAACCGTCACTTCAAGAATCGGACCCAGCGGCGGCCCCTCCTCGATGAACAGGTTGATGCGTTTCCCGTGCAGGCTGACCATGTTGTGGTCTTCGCCGCTGATCTTAAACCCCAGTTGTTTTACATAAAACGCCGCCGCAGCCTTTGGGTCCGGCGCCTGAATCAGAATGTCTGTGCCAAATTTGTTCGCCATTCGCCAGTCCTCCTGTTCGAGACCTATCGCCCATCAGGGCGCTTGCCGCCAAATCGCGAGCCACCGCGATTCGCGCCGCCGCCCGGCCTGCCCGGTTTTGAAAATCCGCCGGGTCTCGATCCGCCCGGCCTTGAAAACCCTCCCGGTTTGCCAGGTCTCTTAAACCCGCCAGGCCGCGCGCCGAACGCAGGCTTCGCTCTCCCCGCGTCGGACCGCCCCGCTCCTTCGCCGCCTCCGAATCCCTTGCCGCGTTCGCCGCCGAATTTTGAAGCAGGCCGATCCCCGCTGCCCGTCCGCGCGCGTCCTTCTGCGTTCCCTGCGCCACCGGGCCTCGGAACCCAGCGCGCCTTGCTTCCCGTGCGCCTCTCGAAGCTCTTGCCCGCGCCCGGCCCCGCACCTCGCCCGCCTTCAAAGGTCTTCTTCGGTCCATCGCTCGGCTTGAATGAGCCCTCAGGCCGAACGAATGAGGGCCGAACGAAGGCTCCTTGAGCACGGAAAGGTTTCCGCGGCGCATTTTCAAATCGGCCTGCCGGACGCTCGCCGGGCTTGCCGCCAAAATCTTGTCCGCGCGGTTTCCATTCTTTCTTGTCGAACCGGGGCCGCTCTCCGGTTCGTCCAGCGCCGCCTTCGCGAGCGCCGCCAAATGCCGGCTTCGCGGCAAACGGTCTGCTCGGCCGCGCTCCAAACCCCGAACCGGTTCTCGGCGGCCCGCCAGCCCGCTTGTCGAACCGCGGCCGTTCACCGCCGCGGTCTCCACTTCGTTCCGCGCCGCCTTCGCGACGACCTGCGTCGCCTTCGCGCCGGGCGCCAAATGCCGGCTTCGCGGAAAACGGTCTGCTCGGCCGCGCTCCAAATCCCGAACCCGCTCTCGACGGCCCACCAGCCCGCTTGTCGAACCGCGGGCGATCGCCGGTTCGTTCTCGGCCACGCTCTCCACTTCGCGCCGCGCCGGCCGCACTTCCGCCGCCGAACGTACGCTCGCGCGGCTTCCACTCCGTCCTCGGTTCGCGCTCTTCACGGTTGGCGAACGGCTTTCCGCCACGATCCGGGGCTCCGCCTCGCGCTCCATCGAATCGTTTCCCTGCAGGCTTATCGCGCCACGGCCGCTCGCCGCGTTTTTCCGCCCCTCGTCCTGATTCCTTCGGCAGCTCCACCCTCATGCGTCGCGGCTTGATCTTTCCCTCGGCCGTCAGCCGCAATGCCTTCACCTCATCCGGGGTCAACTCGCGCAACTTTCCCGGCTCTACATCCAGCTCCAGCGGCCCGTACCCCACGCGCCTGATCTTCTCCGCAAAGTGCCCAATCGCCGCGAACATCTTCCGCAGCTCGCGATTCCGTCCCTCCGTGAGCACCACTTCATACCACGGATTGTCACCCACTCGCACCAGTCGAATCCGCGCCGGCGAAGTGCGCACGCGCTCCGACCCGGCCTCGCCGCGCTCAATCGCCACGCCGCCGCGCAGCCGCTCCAGTTCCTCTTCGGTAGGTTGCCCGGCTACCTTCACCAGGTAAACCTTCTCCACGCCCGATCCGGCCTTCGACAGCAAATTCGCCAGCTCGCCGTCGTTCGTCATCAGCAGCAGGCCTTCGCTCAGGTAATCAAGCCGGCCGACCGGATAAAGGCGCTCACCCATCTTCGAGAAGAATTCCATCACCGTCGGCCGCTTCTCGGGATCGCTCACCGTCGTCACGTAGCCCTTCGGTTTGTTCAGCACAAAATAACGGTGCCGCTCCGCGCCCTTCAGCAGCTTTCCATCCACGCGAATGTGGTCACGCCCCAAGTCGGCCTTGCTTCCCAGTTGTGTCACCACCTGCCCATTCACGATCACGCGGCCGGCAACAATCATCTCCTCGGCGTGACGCCTGCTTGCAATTCCCGCCCGCGAAAGAATCTTCTGCAGCCGCTCGAGCTTCGCTGGTGGCCGCTCTCTGGCGCCCGTTTCGTCTTCGGCCTCTTCTTTTTCGTCCCCTGTCTCGTCAGGCTCGCTGTCAGCCGTCGCCGGGGGGCCGTCGTCGAATGTTCCGTCCGTCGCCGCAATCTCCGTCTCTTGCTTGTAGGCGTCCATCTCCACCCGGCCTTGCGACTCAGCGTCACCCAGGTAAGTCCGCGCCTCGCCGCTGATCACGTCGCCAATCGGATCCAGCACCGGCTCGCCGATTCGGATCGCCGCAGCATCCCCGGTCTTTGCTTTGCGAGCCTTCGTGCCCTTCGCGATCGCTTTCGGTTTCGCGGCCGCTTTCGCCTTATCGGCTTTCATTGCAGGCTTTTCCGCCGGTTTAGCTTTTGTCGCGCTGGCTTTTGGCGCCGGCGTCTTCGCTTTCACGGCTGGCGCTTTCACCTTCGCGGCCGCACCTTTGCTCGTGACCTCTGGTTTGCTCTTTGTCGCCGCTTTCGTGTTCATCGGTGTGCTTTTTGGGGCGCGTTTCGCCGACGGCGATTTCGCCTTGGAGTTCAAATCCTTTTTCATGGGGAACTGCCTCAGTTTCTTGTTACTCTGCGCCGTCTGGATCGGCTGCAAGGGTGTTGTTTTTCGCTTCTGCCGGCTCGTCGCTCGCGGCCTCTTCTGCTTCCGCGCTCATATCCGCTTCGAATTCCGCTTCCGCGGCCGGCTCATCTCCGCCTGCTTGCGTCTCTTCTTCGAATTCGCTCGCCGCCATCTTCTCGAACTCTTCCATCGATGGCAGCTCCGTCACATCCTTCAGCCCGAAGCGCAGCAAAAACTCGCGCGTGGTCTTATAGAGGATCGGCCGACCTACTACCGGCTTGCGTCCCGCCGTTGTAATCAGCTTCCGTGCCAGCAGCGATCCGAAGACTCCCGACGAATCCACGCCGCGAATCTCGTTCACCTCCGGCGCCGTCACCGGCTGCTTGTACGCAACCACCGCCAGGGTCTCAAGCGCCGGCAATGACAGCTTCAGAGGCGGCTTCAGGCTCTTCACAAATAACCGCACCGCGTCGTGGCACTGCGGCTTGGTTGCCATCCGGTAGCCGCCCGCAATCTCGCGAATTTCGATCCCGCGTGCGTCGCCCGAATACTCAGCCATCAGTTCGTCCAGCGCCTGCTTAATGGCTCCGCGAGCCTCGCGCTCGCGCAACTTCGCCTCGCGTTTGGCCTCCGCTTCGGCCGCGGCCTCATCGCCCGAGCGCGCTTCCTCCGTCGCATCCGGTCCTGTGCCGCCAGCGTCCTCGCCCGCCCCGCTTTCGCCGCCTGCCGCGACCGTTCCAGCCGGAGCCGCCGCTTCACCCACCGGCTCCAACCCCAGAAACGGGAACGCCTCGTCCATTTGCGGTAGCGCCGCGGCCTCCATGGCACGCAATGCGCTCTCCGCCGAGGCTTCTTGCCCGGCCTTCCACTCCAGCGCCTCATCGGCAAACAACGCGGCCAGTTGCGCCAGCGTTACCGGCTCCTCGGCGGCATAAATGACTGCTTCCAGCTTGGCTTTCAGGCTCATTCCTCAAGCACCATTCTGTATGGTACCGGATGCGGCTCGGCTTTTGCCTCTTCAACCCCACCACCCCTCTTGCGCACAAAATAAAGGCGCCCGCCGTGGCGGACGCCTTCCATCGGTGCAAACTGCAAATTAATGCGAGATTTGCCGGAACAGCCAGAACAACGATCCTGAAAGCAGCGCCGCCACCGGCAGCGTGAACACCCACGCCGCCGCGATGTTACGGATGGTCGAGAACTGCAAGCCGCTCTTGTTCGCAGCCATCGTTCCCGCCACGCCGGAGTTCAGCACATGCGTTGTCGATACCGGCAGCCCGAAGTTGTCCGCGGCCATGATGGTTCCCATGGCCACCAGCTCCGCGCACGCGCCCTGAGCATAGGTCAGGTGCTCTTTGCCGATCTTTTCTCCTACCGTCACCACGATGCGCTTCCAGCCCGACCATCGTCCCCAGTCCCAGCGCCAGCGCCACGGCCACCTTCACCCATCCGGGAATAAACTTCGTGGCCTTGTTAACTTGCACTTCGTACTTCGTCAGCGCGGAAGTTTCGTCCTTGTTGAAATTGCGGATTGCTCGCTCTTCAGCATCAGCCGGATTGCCTCGCTGGCCACGTACATGTCATTGCGCACGTTGGTCTGCTGGCTTGCCGGAACCGACTTGTACTCCTTGTAGATTGAAACTTCGTTGCTTAGATCGTTCACCAGCTCGCGTAGCGCGAGCATCGTGTCCGGCTGCAGCTGCTTGGTGGCAATGTACTGGGTGACTGTAGCTCTTGCGTCAGCGCCCATCACTGCGCTCTGGTCCGCGTGCGCATTGATCACCTTGTCGGCCGCCTGCGAAGTCGAAACAAACGCCTGCACGTCCTTCGCAGTCACCGCGTGGTTCAGCGCATATGCCGTCGGCACCGTGCCAATCAGGATCAGCATGATCAGCCCCATGCCCTTCTGCCCGTCATTGGAGCCGTGGGCAAAGCTCACGCCTGAGCAGGTAAAGATCAGCAGCGCGCGAATCGGCCACGGCGGAGGAGCGCTGCCTTTCGGCGCGCTGAACAGCACGTCCGCATTCTCGATCACGATCTTTGCGAACACCGCGATGAGGTACCAGCCCGCGATGCCCAATAGCACCATCGTCGCGATCAGGCCCGCTGGCGGGTTCCAGGACGTGAAAGACTTGATCGGCTGCCATACGGCCATCCCCGGAGTCCCGAAGAGACCGAAAACCATGGGCGCCACCCATAGAAACGCATACGCCCCCGGAATTCCCGTAACCGCGACCGCGGGAATCAGCCAGAGAGGCTTTCTATGATTCGCGTCGTAGTGGATGGCGAAACTCCGGGCCCAATTGGTCAGGATAAAGAATTTTGAGAGCAGCAAGAGCGCTCCGGCGCAGACAAAGCCGACGATGGGCGAGATGAGCAGCACTTGAAAGACTTTGGTGGCCTGCCCCCAGTCCACACCTGAAGTTCCGGAGTGAACGTTCATCAGTTGGTTGGCTACGCCCACGCCGATGATGGATCCCACCATGGTGTGTGAGCTCGATGCCGGCAGCCCGAACCACCATGTGCTCAGGTTCCAGATGATGGCCGCGAGCAACAGCGCGAAGACCATCGCAAAACCCGCGCCGTAACTCACCTGCAAAATAAGTTCGACCGGCAGCAGCGTAATCACGCTGAACGCCACCGCGCCGCTTGAAACCAGCACACCCGCCAGGTTGCACAGCCCCGACCACACCACCGCGATGTTCGGATCCAGCGAGTGCGTGTAGATCACCGTCGCCACCGCGTTCGCCGTGTCGTGGAACCCGTTCACGAACTCGAATCCCAGAGCGATCAACAGCGCCACGCCTAACAGCACAAAAGGCCACGCACTGGCGATCGTCACGTTGCTCAAGTCCTGCTGCACGTGGAAGCCGATGTAGCCCAATCCGCCCAGCAGCGCGATCCCGACCACGACGCCACTTACCCAGGCGGAACTTTTCTTCATTTTCTTGTCAAGAAGCGACCCGCCGGCATGCGGGGCTTCCACGGTCGTTGCCAGATCGGCCATTGTCGAACTCCGGATTGAATTTTTGCAAGGTTGCGGAGCTGGAGGAAGCGGGAATCTCCGAACCTCTCAGGGATATCGGACTCCGATGAACGGAATGTGAAGGGCAGTTGAAGATTTGCGCACGAAGTCGCCGCAAGCCGCCTTCGGGAAGCAGCAAAAAAGGCGTCCGCAGCAGCGCCGGACGCCCTTTCGCAATCAATGTCGGTTTCTCAGAAGAACACGTGGAAAAGGCAATAGAGCAGCCCCGACAGCACCGCCGCTGCCGGCAGCGTGAGCACCCAGCCCCGCCGCGATGTTTCAACCTCAGCCAGCGCAGGCCTTTTCCGTTCGCAGCCGGGGGTTTACTCCGGTATCGCCACCGTTCCCTTCACGCTGAACGTGCCCGTAGCCACTGGCGCTCCGGTATCCGGCTGGCCGCCGCCCACGCTCACCGTGTACGCGCCTTCGGCCTCAATGAGCTGGCCGATGTCCGTCACCATGCTCAGGTCGCGCGGCTTCAGCTCAAAGTGAACCTTGGTCGACGCGCCCGGCTCCAGGTGAACGCGCGTAAATCCACGCAGCGCAATCCGCGGCGCGCCGGCAACATCCGGAAACTTCAGGTACAGCTCCGCTACTTCATCGCCCGCCACCGCTCCGGTATTCGTGATGGTCGCTTCGACTATCGCAGGGTCGCCGGCATTCAGCGTTCCTGTCGGAACGGTAAGCCCACTGTACGCAAATTTCGTGTAGCTCAATCCATAGCCAAACGGATAAAGCGGGGTTCCCGTGAAGTACCGGTAGGTCCGCTTGCTCATTGTGTAGTCTTCAAAGTTCGGCAGTTGATCCACGCTCCGGTAGAACGTCACCGGCAGCCGTCCCGCCGGATTGTTGGCGCCCGAAAGCGTCTGCGCCACCGCGTTCCCACCCTCTTCCCCCGGGTACCACGCGTCCAGAATCGCATTCGCATTTTGGTTCGCCCAGTTCACTGCCAGCGCGCTTCCGTTCGTCAGCACAACCACCAGCGGCTTGCCCGCCGAAGCGGCAATCTTGAGCAAATCTTCTTCAGGCTGCGGCAAATCGAGGCTCGTCCTGTCGCCGCCCTGGAACCCCGGCTCGCTTACGTTCATCTCTTCGCCTTCCAGCTGGCTCGTGATGCCGACCACGGCAACCACCACGTCGGCATCCTTTGCCGCCGCCGCCACCGTCGGATCGACGCTCTCGTTGATCCTGCCCCACACTAGTTTCAGGTGCAGCGGAGCGTTGCCGGTTCGCTGAAACTCCACTCGCAGCGGATAGCCTTTTCCCGCTTCCAGGTGAACTTTGCCTGTTATCGTCTCCACGCCGTGCGGATAGTTCGCCATCACCACCGGCCGGTTATCCAGGAACACGCGGAAGAATCCGTCGGTCTCGACACCCAGGTTGTAGTCGCCCGTCTCGGTCGGCGTCAGCGTGGTCTCCCACTTCACCGTCATGGGGTCGGCGTGTTCCACCTCGTCCGGTAGCGCTTGTGCCGCAATGTCGATGCCCGGCTCCATGCGCGTTGCGATCGGCTGCGTCTGATACGTTTGCGCGCTCGCAAAGCTCACAATGTTCTCGTTCAGATAGGTCGCCTTCACTCCCGGCTTTCCGTCCGCCGTCAAGAATCCATCCGGCACCGGTTTCGCTTCGCGGCTCAGGAACCCGGTTCCCGCCATAAAGGTAACCGTGTCGCCCGCGAATTGCTTCTTCACTGCCTCCAGAATCGAATCCATGTGCGAGGGAATCCCGTTGTAGTTGCCCAAAAGCGGCCGCGTCTGTTCCGCCAGCGGTCCCACCACAAGGATTTTCTTGCCACTGGTCGCAAGCGGCAGCGTGCCGTCGTTCTTCAATAGCACAATGGCTTCGTTCGCCAGCTTCAGCGCCAGCGCGCGATGTGCCGCGCTGTCCAGCTCACTCGGGTCGGTCTTCGCATATGGAACCATATCCGGCGGATCGAACATGCCCAGCTTCATCCGCGCCGTGAACAGTCGGATGACCGCCGTGTCGATCTCGCTCTCCTTCAGGTAGCCCGCCTTCACCGCGTCCACGTAAGGCTTGTAATCGTGGTCGTCGAGCACCTTGGCCCTGAAGTCCGCGCACTCGTTGTCCATGCCCCTCTGAAGGCTGATCGCCGAAGCCTGCGCCTGCGTGGGCTCGTAGTGGTGGCCTTCAAAAATGTCACGCACCGCTCCGCAGTCTGAAACCACATACCCCTGGAATCCCCACTTGCCGCGAAGTTGATCTTGCAGAGTAAATTCGTTCGCGCATGCCGGCTCCCCGTTGATCCCGTTGTAGGCGCACATCACACTGCCGGCCTTGCCCTCCGTCACCGCCGCGCGAAACGCCGGCAGATACGTGTCCAGCTCGTCGTGCCTGCTTACATCCACGTCGGCAAAGTGCCGCGTCGGCTCCGGCCCCGAATGCACGTCGAAATGCTTTGGCGTCGCAATCACGCGATAGTAGTGCGGATCGTCGCCCTGCATCCCGGTCACGTAGGCCACGCCCATCCGCGCCGTCAAAAACGGATCCTCGCCATACGTCTCCTGCCCGCGTCCCCAGCGCGGATCGCGAAAGATGTTCAGGTTCGGCGCCCAAAAATCCAGCCCTCTGAAAATCGGCGTGTCACCGTTCGCTTCAACCGCCATGTCATGAACTACGCGCGCTTCCGTTCCTGTCGCCACGGCCATCTCGTGAATTGCAGCCGGGTCGAAGGTCGCCGCCAGGCCGATCGGCTCGGGAAACGATGTGACGCCGGTGGTATTGGCCACGCCGTGCAGAGCCTCGCTCCACCAGTCGTATGCCGGCACTCCCAGCCGCGGAATGGCGCGCGCCTGGTTCACCAGCTGGCTCGCCTTCTCGTCGAGCGTCATGCGATGCACCAGGTCGGCGGCGCGCTGCTCGGCGGGCAAATTCGTATCCTGATACGCCGGCTTGCCTGACTCTTGCCCCCACGCCGATCCCACAGTGCCAACCACCAGCAAAGCTCCCGCCACCAACCGCATCCCAACCATCGAATCCCTCTCTCCCAGATGCCTTTTGCCGTCCCAATGCAACTTTCATTCGAGGCGCAAAGTTTCTCGCTCCCCAGCGGCCAACTTTAATTGCCGCCAAACTTCTCTGTCAACAAACCGCGCGGGAAAAACGTTTTAGAAAGGGATTGTCGCATTTGACCAAGCGCCCTTATCTCATCGCTCGACCTTTCAAATCAATGTTCCCACGGGTCGCGCCTTCCTGGTCCCTCGTTCCCTTGTTCCCTCGGTCCCTGTTCTTTCGTGTAACCTTTTTGCCGACGCCCTCGTAATCCCGTTCAGAAAGGGAAGTCAGATGCCCGAGCGTTTCGGCAACGTGCGGTTCAGCGACGTACCCGAACAGCCGGACACCATCCTTGCCCGCTTCTGCCAGGGTGATCTCGATGCGTTTGAATCTCTGTTTCGCGAACATCGCCAGCACGTCTACGGATGGATTCTCCGCATCGTCCGCGATCCCGGCGCCGCCGAAGACCTCACGGTCGAGACCTTCTTCCGCATCCATCGCGCTCATGCACGCTTTGAGCCCGCGCGCCCTTTCGAGCCGTGGGCGCGGCGCATTTCCACCCGCGCTGCTCTCGACTGGCTCCGCTCGCGTCGCTCCGAATCCGGCCAGACCGATCTGGATATCGCCGATCTGCCCGCCATTTCGGTGCCCGACCCCGGCTTCGCCGCGGAGATTCGCCAGAAAGCCGCGCAGGCCTTTGCGCGTTTGCCGCCCGCCCTGCGCGTCGCGGCCACGCTCTCTGTGATTGAAGAGCAGCCGCACAAAGAAGTCGCCGCCGCTCTCGGCATTTCCGTCGGAGCCGTCAAGCTTCGCGTCTTTCGCGCCATTCGATTGTTGAGAAAAGATCTGGAAGGGCAGGGAATTACACCATGACAAAACAAGAAGAGAACCGCGTCAAACAAATTCTCCGCGAGTCGCTGCCGCCGGTCGATCCCGCGGCCGAGCCGTCTCGCGACCTGTGGCCCGCAGTCCTTCGCCGCATCGACGCTGGGCCCGCAGCCGCGGCTCCCGGCCCCACTCGCCAGAACTGGTTTGACTGGGCGCTTCTCGCCGCCCTCGTCGTCTTCGCGGTCTCGTTCCCAGCCACCGTGCCGGTCTTTCTCTACTACCTGTGAACTGAAAGCTGGGAGCTGATGGCGGATAGCTCTCAGATCCTGAAAGGAGCTGAAAAATGACCCCGCATCCTTACCTTCGCGCATACCTCGCCGGCGTCTTCGTCACCACGCTCGTGCTGCCCCTTATTCTCACGGTGTTTATCGTTGCACGTCTCGTGCTTCAGGTGCCCGTTCCCATCGAGCGCGCGCTCATCTTCCCCATGGCTCTTGTACCGCTGGGCTGGGGCTTGTGGAATGTTTTTTATCTCTGGCTTCGCCAACGCAGCCATTTGGCCATCGGAATTCACGGCGCAATATTCCCATTTGTGCTCGTGCCCATGGGAGCAACCGTCGCCCACGCACTTGGCGTTGTTTCCTTTGGCCCTGCCGCCGTGAATCTGTTCGGTGCGTGCTCGGTGCCATACGGCTTCATCTCCGTCGGCTTCTGCTGCGGAGTCGCCGCCTACTACCTGGTCTGGAAGTACATCGTCGGCTTCCTCAATGGCACCCTCGGAATAGCCTGAGAAGCTAAACCATATGCGCTGCTGGAATGATCACAGAAACTGGGTGCCCCACGTCCCGATTTTGGGACGTGGGATACCTCCGACTCTTTCTTTGCTTGTCATTCTGAACAAGCTGGTCGCTGCGGGCTGAAAGCTCCCAGCTAGAGGCTAGAAGCTGGGCGCCGTCTCTTCTTCATGCGGCGCATGCACAATCTGCATCAGCATTCCGCCATCCAGCCAATGCAACTCGCACATCTCGCAGCTCGACATTACGGCATGGCCTCCGCCCAAATAGAAGTGCGTGTCCATTCCTTTATGGCACTTCGGGCAGGCCACCTTCCGGTTCAGATCGGCCGCATCCGCCTGCATGGGAATCATGGTGTCCGGATGTTTCACGCGCATGGCCTCAATCAGCGCCTCAAACTCGCCCATCTCCACCAGCATGCCGTGGCACTGCTTGCATGCGTTCAGCCGCAAGCCCACCAGCATGGTTGCCCACAACGAAACGGCGCAGTTGGGACAGGTGAGATCGGCAGCTTCTTCCACGAACTGCATGCCCGTCTCGTCGCCCTGCGCCATCACCACGCTGTGGCAGTAATCGCAACGAAGGCTGCCGTTGTCCGCGGCCATCCGCAACGGCGCGCCGCATGACGGACAGTTCATTGCTCTCCTCCGCACCCAGGGCAGAACTTCGCCCGCTCGGGCATCGGCCTGCCGCAATCGATACAGTACCTCGTTTCCGCCTCCGGTGCCGCAACGGCCGTGCCCGCTGCCGGCGCCGCACCCGCTGCGCCATTCACAGCTCCCGCTCCCGCCGCCGTGCGTCCATACATCGCCTGCGCCATTGCCGCGCCCGCGCCGAGGCCAACGCCCATGCCCGCCGTGCCGCCTGAGTTCTGCGCCGCCTCTTCCAGCGATTCGGCAGTCTCGAACTGTGTCAACCGTCCCAGGTCGCCGGCCATGTTCACGCCGATCCGCTGGTCCATCACCTTCTGCAGGTCGTCGGGCAGCGACACGCTCTCCACGACAAACTGGTTCAGCTCCAGTCCCAGCGCGGCAAAGCTAGGCTTCACGTCCGCCGTCACTTTTTCGGTCAGCGCGCCCAGGTTCGCCGCCATATCCACAAACGAAATCTCGCTATTCGCAAAAATCGCCGTCATCCGCGCAACGATCGTCGTGGTGAGCTGGCCATCGAGGTCGTCGGCCACAACTTCTTCCCGCGTGCCCGTCACTTCCGTGAAAAACTTCTTCGGGTCCGCGATCCGGTAGGAGTAGTTGCCGAACGACCGAATCCTCACCACGCCATATTCCTTGTCGCGGATCGTGATCGGCGTCGGCGTCCCCCACTTCTGGTTAATCTGCAGCCGCGTCGAGAAAAAGTACACATCCGACTTGAACGGCGACTCAAAGTCCTTCGACCAGTTCATCAGGTCGGTCAGGATTGGCATATTTTGCGTGGTCAGCGTGTGCAGTCCCGGCTCGAACACATCGGCGATCCTGCCTTCGTTCACAAACAGCGCCAGCTGAGATTCCCGCACCGTCAACTGCCCGCCATTCTCGATCTCCATATCCGCCATGGGGTAGCGGTACGACAGCGCGCCATCCCCGCTCTCGTTCCACTGGATGACGCGGACAAATTGCTTGCTGATGAACTCACTAATGGACACGGTATTCTCCTCGCCCGCGAGATTAGCACCGCTTCCGCGCGCAGTAACTCCCACCTTCGTTGAATAAGGTTACTTTCTGGGTGCTTTTTGGGCGCAGATTCAGGGTTTGATGCAGATTTGGTGGCAAGCAGCTAGCCGAGAGGCTGTCTGCGCCGGCACTCCAGGAGCTAGTAGCTGGAAGCTAGAAGCTAGAAGCTGGAAGCTGGAAGCTAGAAGCTGCTCTTAAAGAAATCTCCCAGCCCCGCCCGCTCCGCATGCGCCGCCATCGTCGCCTGGATCGTCAGCGCCAACTCCAATGCCGCGCGTCCTTCACGCGCCGTCACCTTCGGGGGCCTCCGCGTGCGCACCGCGTCGAGAAACGAAAGAACCTCCAGCTTCAGCGGCTCTCCGTCTTTCACCTCCGGCTTTACGAAGGTCAACCCTGGCGCTGGGCCTGGCGCCGGACCCTGCGCCGCATCGCTTTTCGCGCTCGCCTGCGATCCGGCCAATCCCTGGGCAATCTCTTTCAGTTTTTCAGGATCGTTTTTCGCCGCTGCAATCTTCATCGCCAGCGCAATGGGAATCTTTCCCGCCGCCATCAGCTTCTGGATCACCGCCGAATCGAGTTTCCCCGTCGCCAGAAACTCCGCCGCCGCAGCTGCGACGGATGTATCCGACGAATCTCGCCCAAAAGTCTGCCCCGCCGCAGGCGGGCTGTCTATCTGGATCACCAGAACGTCGCGCCGTGCGTAATCAATCGACACGTACTGCCGAGGCTCAAAGAACCTCAGCTTCCTCACGCGCTCCGTCGACACGCGCGACGCCGTAAAGTTCGCCACGCAGCCTGACTCGAATTCGACCCGCACATTCGCAATGTCCACCTTGGGCGAAAGAATCGGCAGTCCCACCGCGCGCACTTCGCGCACCGGCGACTTTGCGAACGTCAGCACAATATCTAAATCGTGGATCATCAGATCCAGCACCACGTCCACGTCCAGCGCCCGCGGCGTAAACACGCTCAGCCGGTGCGCCTCAAAAAACATGGGCCGCTTCAGCGTCGGTTCCACTGCCAGCACCGCCGGGTTGAACCGCTCCAGATGCCCCGGCTGCACAATCCTTCCCTTTTTTTCCTGGTTCTGGATCAGATCATCAGCTTGACTCAAACTCGCCGCCAGCGGCTTTTCGATCAGCAGGTCCAGGCCCGCATCCAGTAGCGCCGAGGCCACCTCATGATGGTTCACGGTTGGCACGGCTACAATCGCCGCGTCCAGCTTCAGGTCCGCTTTAAGCAGCTCGTCGACATTCGCAAAAGTTTTGATCCCGTACTGCTTCGCCGCCTCTTCCGCACGTGCCGCATCGGGATCGACAGCCGCAACAAGGGCCACGCCCTCGCCGCCCGTCTCCAGTTCGCGGAGCACTCTCAGGTGGTTGCGCCCGAAAGCTCCCGCGCCGGCCACCGCCACGCGCAACTGTCGTTCGCTCGCGATCTCAGTGCCTTCTTTCTCGCCGATAGCTGACGGCTGACAGCTGCCTTCACTTTCCTTCAACCGCCTTCAAACACCGGCTATAAAGCGCCAGCAGCTGAGTCACGTGCTCTTCCGGTTTGGCTCCGCCTGCCCCGGTAAATCCCGTCGCCGGCGCGGCTGCCTTTCCCACGCCCGCCGTGCCCGCCACAAACTTCATCAGGTCCAGCGCAATATCTTCATTGCGCCTGGCTCCGAGCCCCGCGCTATTCAATGCATCCATATAGGTTTCTCCGAAAACCGATGCTACCAGATTAAGCGGTGCTGATTCCGGTGCCTCCGGTCATTCCGGCTCGATCACCTTCTTCAGCACCATCTCCAGTTCCACCTTCCCTTTAAGGTTTCCCGCCGCGCCGCTCTCGAAATCGATCCATCCCTCGTTGAATCCATCCAGCATTTGCACGCGGGGCAAAGGATTCGTCATTCCCTGCGCCCGGAAACTGTCCTCCCATTTCTCGCGCGGCACCAGTTCCATTTTGACCGGATTGCCCAGGAGCTTGCTGAATGTCGCCGCCACGTCATTTGGGCTGAAGCGCCGCGGCCCCTCCAACTCCACCACTTTTGCTCCCGTCCGCGTGACCATGAGTAGTTCAGCCGCCACACGACCGATGTCCTCCGTGGCAACCATCGGAAACAACTTGTCCAGCGGATGAAGGAAACTCGGGATCACGCCCTTCTCTCGCGCCGGCTTAACGTCCCACGAAAAGTTTTCCATGAACCATCCCGGCCGCAGAAAGGTGATCGGCGGGGCTGCTCCCCTCAGCGCCTCTTCGATGATCGTGTGTTGCGTAAGCAAGTTCTCCCGTTTGGCCTGCGCGCCGATGGTCGACAGATACACCACTCGCCCGGGTCGCGCCGCCGCCAGCGCTGCCCGCACCGCCGCAGCCATCGATTTTGCCTCAGGGAACCCAGGCTCCGGATCGAAAACAGGCGGCACCATCACGAACACGCCTTCAGCCCCCGCGAATGCTTTCTCCAGCGAATCCGCGTCGTGAATATCGGCCACTGCCACCTCGCAACCCTGCCGCTTCCACGGGTCGCCTTTCCGTTCGTCGCGCACCACCGCGCGCACCTTCCGACCCGCAGCCAACAAACTCTGCGCTACTGCCCCACCCACATTTCCCGTAATCCCCGTAACTGCAATCATCGTTGCCTCCACAACCCTGGAATCCGCGTTCTACTGCTTCAGATGAGAGCAGCGATTCAACCCATTCAAATCCTGATGTGGAAATCCTTGGCGGCCATTTTGCCACCACCGTTCATCCCAACCAATCTGCAAACTTGCCAACGTACGCGACGCCGACTCGCCGACCCGCTAACTTGCTACCCTTGTTGCAATGCCTCTCGCGTTTATCGCCCTCGGCGCCAATCTTCCCAGCCCCGCCGGCCCGCCCGATGCCACTCTTGCCGCAGCCCTGGAGCGTATCGCCTCGCTCGGCCGCATCGCCTCGCGTTCTTCGCTCTACTCCACCGCGCCCGTCGGCGTTGCCGATCAGCCCCGCTTCCTCAACGCTGTCCTGGCCCTCGAAACTTCGCTTCCGCCCCGCGACCTTCTCAACGCTCTTCTCTCCATCGAACGCCTCTTCGGCCGCGATCGCTCCAGCGCTCCCCTCAATGGCCCTCGCACCCTCGACCTCGACCTTCTCCTCCACGACGATCTCGTCCTTTCCGATCCCGGCCTCGAAATCCCTCACCCTCGTCTTGCCGAGCGCGCCTTTGTCCTCGTTCCTCTCGCCGAAATCGCACCCGCTCTTCGCGTTCCCCTCTCGGGCGTCAGCGTCTCTCAACTCCTCGCCAATCTTCCCGCAGCCGAGCCGACTTCCGTCGTCCGCATCGCAAGCGCCCACTGGCCCACGCCGCTGATCGCGCCTCAATCAGAAAGCTGAAAGCTGACGGCTGAGAGCTGAAATCATTAACCCTGTTGGTTCTAAACCCGCGAGCAGCAGGCCCATTCCAATTAAGATGAGTCCATCATTCTGGAGCTTTCCGGCTCCCGGCGCCTCGGTGCTTGCTGCACCGCTATAAGTTGGAGGTTCGCGTCATGATCGTGCGCTACTTCGGATTCAAGGAAGAACCTTTCGGCATCAGCCCCGATCCAAGATGCTTGTTTTTGAGCCGCACGCATCGGGAGACTCTTGAAGCACTCGAAGAGGGCTTCTTTAACAATCGCGGATTCTCGGCCATGATTGCGCCGCCCGGAATGGGCAAGACAACGCTGCTCTTCCGCTTCCTTGAGGACGTGCGCGAGTCCTCCCGCGTCGTCTTTCTTTTTGACCTCGACGCCACTTGCGAGCCGCGCGACTTTGTTGCCTACGTTCTGCGCGATCTCGGCATCACCCCCGCTGGCAGCAGCGCCGAAATGCACGATCAGCTCGGCGAAGCGCTCATCAAAGAAAATATGGCCGGCCGCAAATTCGTCATCGTCATTGACGAGGCCCAGAATCTCTCCGACGCCGTGCTCGAGCGCGTTCGCCTGCTCACCAACTTTGAAAATTCGCGCGGCAAGCTCATCCAGGTCGTCCTCTCAGGCCAGCCGCAGCTCTCTGAAAAGTTGCTGCAGCCTTCTCTCGTGCAGCTTCGCCAGCGCATCTCCACGGTCTGCCACATCGATCCGCTTTCGGCTCAGGAGGTCGCCGGCTACATCGACTATCGCGTCAAGATGGCGGGCTATCTTGGTCAGGCGCCCTTTTCTGAAGACGCAATCCGCATGATCGCCGAGGCCAGCCAGGGCACTCCCCGCATCGTCAATAATCTTTGCCACAACGCGCTGTCGCTCTGCGCAAAGCTTAAGTCGATCCAGGTGAACGCTGAAATGGTGGCCAAGGTGATTGCCGCGCTTCAGTTGGCTCCGCCATCCCGCGCCGCGGCCACTGTCGACGTTCCTGTCACTGCCGCGGTTACTCAAGTTGCAGGTGGTGAAGCCGCAGTTGGCCGTGCCAATGCCCAGCCCGCAAAGCGCAAAGAATTCTCCGGCCTTCGCCTCATCCCCGACCTCACTCCGGAGTCTTCCGATCCCGTCCCTGCCAGCCAAAAGAAACTGGTTCAATCCGCCGGCGAGCCTGCTCAACCCAGATTCTGGGAGCGGACCCGTCTGCGTCTCGTGCACTTTGCCTCGGCAACCGCCGGCAACGTGATGCTCTGGGTCCCGGCCGCCGCGATCATCCTCGCCATTAGCTTCGTTGGAGTTCTTCGAATTACTGAAGTGTTGTCCCCGCCGTCCAACGCATCAGGCTCCGGCCCGACCACCGACGTCACATCCCCGGCTTCTCCCGACGACGATCCCGATGCGACTGAATCCACTTCGCCGTCCGGCAATCAGACACCCGCCGACGCTCCACGGCCGATGCCAGCCGTCTCCGCTCCCAAGCCGTCTCCCATCGCTGCAGCGCCTGCGGCCTCCACATCGCCCGCGGCTTCCACCAACACACATTCGCCCGCCCCTCAGAAGTCGATGCAGGGCAGTGCCAGTGTTCCCGCTCCCTCAGCAGCTGCGCAACCTGTGACGATGCCGCCCCAGGCCAATGTTCAGCCGCCCTCCAGCAACACCACCGCTCCGCCGCAGCCTCCCGCGGCTCCCGTTGCATCCGCGCCCAAGCAGGTTCACGCCGCACTTGGCGGCACCGCGCCGCCGCCTGCTCCACAAGTCATAACCGCGCCCAGCGTGCGTCCCGCACTGCCCCAGCCGTGAGCCGCCGCGACGATGTGGCTGATGTTTTGAAGGGGCACGGCTTTAGCCGTGCCATGGCGAAGATAAATGGTCGGGGCTTCAGCCCCCGAGGGAATCCTTGAGAACTGCGCCCGCAAACCTGCCGGGTGCCCCACGTCTCGATTTTGAGACGTGGGATAGCACGAACCCGCCAACTCGCTGACTTGCTGACTCGCTAACCCGCTGACTCGCTGCCCTTCATCTATTCGTCGCTGTCCGCAATCCAATACCGCAGCACCTTGTCGTCAGTGCTGTCGTAGCTGCAAATCAGTTCCACGCGCTTGAACACGCCCCCCGAATCTTCCTCAAGAAGTTTGTCCGAAACGCTGGTCGTGATTCCCGGCGCAATGTGTACCGCCGCCGGGTTGTTGAACCGTTCATCGGGCGTCGCGCCATACGCCCACCGGAATCCATTCCCGCCAATTGACCTCAGGTATTCGTCCGCACCTCTTGAGCATGCCCGTTGCGCCTGTGCTCCATCGTCGTCGGGTGTCGTCCCCGCCTGCTGCCGGGCCGCAGCCGCCACTTGGCTCGCGTGCGACTCCCACGCTCTCAGCCCCACATACAGCACCGCCCCGCACGCCGCCGCCGCCGCAATCGCCGCCGCCACCCTCCACTTCGCACTCGCCCTTCGCGCCGGCTCCCATTCGCGCGCAAATTGATCGATGTCATAGAGCAGCGTCCCCGTCTCAACTCCTTTTTCCCAGCGCACCGCAATCAGATCGGTCGTCGGGCTGGTCACATACACCTGTCCCCCAAGGGCATCGGCCTTGCGTTTTACCAGCGCGCCCTTCGCGGGATACTTTCGCGAACTCACCTCGCATCCCTCCTCAATCGCAACGCGCAATCCTTGCTGGGAACCATTATCTTGCTTTCCTCTGAATCCCGTCCCTCTGCATCACAATGGTTGATAGAGAGTTCTTAGTTGCTGGTTTGAAGGGGCACGGCTTTAGCCGTGCCATATGATCAGCAAAAGAGTCGGGGCTTAAGCCCCTGAGGGATGATTTTCGAAGTTGTTTACAACCAAGTCAGCGCCCTTTTCTCCGATCCCATCGATGAATTTCACTCCCAACGCGGCCTTCCGTCTGCAACTGCTCTTCGTTGCATTCTCCGTCCCAGCCCTCATTGCCGCTCAATCCCCACCGCAAGCCACGCCTGCATCTCCATCGCCCCAATCCGCTCCAGCCGCCAGTCCCGCGCCGATCGGAAAAACTGAGCAAATCACCGTCACCGCCTATCGCGCCCCGCTCGGAGTTTTAGAAAGCCCCGTCACCACGCGCGTTCTCAGCGCGCAATCTCTTCGCTCTTCCGCCGGCGTCACCTTCGACGACCAGTTGCGCCAGCTCCCCGGCGTCGAGCTCTTTCGCCGTTCGCCATCGCTGGTCGCCAATCCCACCTCGCAAGGCGTCAGCCTTCGCGCGCTCGGTTCCACGTCTGCCAGCCGAACCCTCGTCACCGAAGACGATGTCCCGCTCAACGACCCGCTCGGTGGTTGGATTCACTGGCAGGAACAGCCCGAGCTTTCCATCAAAGCCGTCGAGCTGGTCCGCGGTGGCGTCAGCGACCTCTACGGATCGAGCGCCATCGGCGGCGTCATCAACATCGTTCCCACGCTCCCCTCGTCCAAAACTCTGGACGTGCGAAGCACCTATGGCGGCGAAGGCACCTACGACTCAAGCCTGCTTGCCGCAGCTCATCCCGGCCGCTGGAATCTCCTCACCGCCGGCGGCCTCATCGGCACCGACGGCTACATTCAGGAGAGTCCCTCGCAGCGCGGACCCGTCGACGCCGCCAGCAACGTTCACAGCCAGAACGCACTCGTCCTCGCCGGCCGCGACTTTGGCGCTCTCAAGCTGTTCATTCGCGGCACCGGCTTCGACGAGTCCCGCCACAATGGAACTCCGTACCAGTTCAACGCCACGCGCCTCATTCGCTACTCCACGGGCGCCGATTGGCAAAATGCCCGCGGCACTTCGCTCGAATTGCGTCTCTACGGATCGTCGGAGCGCTATCGCCAAACCTTTTCGAGCATCTCCAACCTTCCCAACTTTGGCATCGCCACTTGCACTTTCCGTTGCGGCGAAACTCCCACGCGCTTCTCCTTCGTTCCCGACAACGAGCTTGGCGGAGCGCTCCATTTCAGCCAGCCCATCGGCGCCGGCCTTCTTCTCGTTCTCGGTTCTGACGTGCACGACGTCCGCGTTTGGGATCGCGAGCAAACCTACGGCACGACCGCCGCGCTCACCAACCTCGCCGACCATCAGCGCGACTCCGCCGCCTACGCCGAGGCTATGTGGCAGCACAAAGCCTGGACCCTCATCGCCTCATCCCGCATCGACTGGTTCCAGAACTACGACGGCCGCGAGACGCAATTCAACGGCGTGACATGGCTACCAACCGCCGCTCAGCCGCCGCAGCGCGACGAAAATATATTTGATCCGCGCCTCGGTCTTTCGCGCAAACTCTCCGATCACTGGGCGCTCACAGCTTCTGGCTTTCGCGCCTTTCGCGCGCCCACACCCAACGAGCTCTACCGCACAACCACAGTCGGCAGCAAAACCACGTTCCCCAACGGCGCATTGCTCAGCGAACGCGCTACCGGATGGGAAGCGGGTGTCGCCGCTGAGCGCTCATGGGGCAGCATTCGATCCAGCTACTTCCTCACCCAGGTCAACCGGCCCATTGTCGCCCTCACCGAAACTTCCACCACTCTCATGCGCGAGAATCTCGGCCAAATCGAGAGCCGAGGCGTCTCCCTCGACTTCACCCTCGCACCACTCTCGTGGCTCTCGCCCCGCTCGTCGCTGGTTATTGACGGCGGCTACCAGTACGCTCATGCCGTCGTCTCGCGCGGTTACCAGTTCGCTAACCCCGGCGTCTCAACCGACGCGGGGGATCTCGGCAACTGGATTCCTGAAGTCGCGCGAAACCTGGCCACGCTCAATCTCCGCGCATCCCGTCCACCGCTCGGCACGATCAGCTTGCAGTCCCGCCTCAGCGGCCGCCAGTTTGACGACGACGCCAACGCCTATCTCCTGCACGGCTACTTCCGCCTCGATGCCTACGCCTCGCACACCTTCGGCAAGCGTATCGAGCTCTTCGCCGCCGGCGAAAATCTCTTCAACCGCTCCATCGAAGTCTCCAAAACTCCGACGACTACTCTAGGCCAGCCGCGCACCGCGCGCGCCGGCTTCACGATTCACCTCGGCCGCGTCCGCGATTAGCAGTATTGATGGGTGCAGGCTTTTGCGGCGCAAAACAGGTCTCAGGCCTCAGCCGCGAACGGCAACTCATCCTTACGATTGGTTACCGTCCGCCTCTCCGCAACCTTCCGGGAGCACCTGTGTTCGATCCTCCATACGCGGCCGAAAAGAAACTTCAGAAGCCGCAAAAGGAAGGATCCCATGAAATTCGCGACGATTGCACTCGCTACAGCACTTTTCGGCGGAGCGGCTCTTGCGCAGGCGCAAATGCCTGCCCGCTACGACCACGTTGCCCAGCGCCAGCTAAACCAGCAGCACCGCATCGCCGCAGGCGTTCGCGATGGGCAGCTCTCCCGCGGCCAGGACTTCAGGCTCGAACGCCGCGAAGCCGGCATCCATCACGAGGTCCGCACCATGCGCGCCTTCGATCATGGCCGCCTCACGTCGCGCGATCGTCGTGTGATCTACCGCCAGCAAAACCGCATGTCGCGCCGCATCTATCGTGATCGCCGGTTCTAGCTTTTCCCAGATCTCTCTCACTCGCCTCGCGAACAAATGCCCGTGGCCTTACCGCTGCGGGCATTCGTTTCTTCACTGACGTCCGTGTACCTCACGATCCGTTCGCCTCGGGAACCGCACTGAGTCCCCGCTACAATCAAAAAGTGCCCCCGCTCTGCCAACTCCTCGCGTCGACCCCCTCCGGCGGGCGCCGTGGGCGCCTTCACCTTCCGCACCAGACAGTCGAGACACCGGTCTTCATGCCGGTCGGCACGCAGGCCACCGTCAAAGCCGTTCCGCAGGACACGCTCGAATCGCTCGGCGCGGAAATCATTCTCGGCAACACCTACCATCTCTATCTCCGCCCCGGCCACGAGGCGATTCGCCGCATGGGCGGGCTTCACAAATTCATGAGCTGGCCGCGCGCCATCCTCACCGACTCCGGCGGCTTCCAGGTCTTCTCGCTCAGCTCGCTGCGTAAAGTCACCGACGATGGCGTCCAGTTCCGGTCTCATCTTGATGGAAGCTCGCACTTCTTTACTCCAGAGCACTCTATCGACGTCCAGATCGCACTCGGCGCCGACATCGTGATGGCCTTTGACGAGTGCACCGAGTATCCCGCCACACGCGCCCGCGCCGAAGAAAGCCTTCGACTCACCATGGCCTGGGCTCGCCGTTCGCTCGATCACTTCCGCGCCCACCAGCACGAAGTTCCCTGGCTCGATGAACGAAAAGGGGTGCCCCAGGTCCCTCGCACTTGGGGACCTGGGAGCGGTGTGCCCAACTCAGAGAACCCAACCCAATCCCTCTTCGCAATTATTCAGGGCGGCATGCACCGCGATCTCCGCCGCCAGTGCGCCGAGCGCCTCGTCGAAATGGACTTTGACGGCTACGCCATCGGCGGCCTCTCAGTCGGCGAACCGCGCGAGCTGACCCTCGAAATGATCTCTGAAGTTTTACCGCTGCTGCCCAAAGACAAGCCGCGTTACGTCATGGGCGTCGGCTACCCCGACGAAATTGAGCAGTACGCCCGCATCGGCGTCGACATGATGGATTGCGTTCTTCCCACCCGCGCCGCTCGCCACGCTCTGCTCTTCACCAGCGAAGGCCGCCTCAACATCAAGAACAAACAGTTCGCTGAAGACCAGTCCCCGCCCGACCCCGCCTGCCAGTGCCCAGTCTGCCGCCGCTACTCGCGCGCCTATTTACGTCACCTGGTGCAGGCCGGCGAGCCGCTCTCCGCCACCCTCAACTCCATCCACAATCTCGCGTTTTATTTGGGCATCATGCAGCGCGTGCGCACGTCGTTCGAATCTTCCGCCCTCTGACTGCGATCCTCGATTCGTCAAGCGATCACTTTTATTCACCGGGCGAAACGGCAACCGCGGTCTTCGCTGGCAGACTTTCTAAATTCTTGCTCAGAATCACCGCCGCCGTGATCCACAGTGCCACGCCCGTTCCCCCTGCACACACTGCGGAGCTAAGGGAGCTGCTGGAAATCAACAGCGACCCAAAAGCAGCCAGCGAAATCGCCCCGCCCGTCCAATAGTAAAGAGGGATCTTGAAAAGCTTGCCGAGAGGAAAGAAGTGAATCCCTACCACCGCGCCGATCCATTGCCCAAATAATTCCGGCCGATGAATGTGGCCCAGGATCGGTATTCCAACTGAAATCGCGGCGCCTTCTATCGCGACGATCAGCGCGTATTTGATTCTGTAATTCCTCATCAGCCGCTTATCCAAAACCACTCTTGGCTCATGACGAAGGCTGGCAAGATTCGCAATCGCCCACGCCACAAGCACAGCAGTTACCGCCGCGATCGCTCCGAACCACGGCCAGTGTTCGCCACTGATTGCAGCCTGCACCCACCAATACAGCGCATAAGCGCCGAATCCCGCGCAAACAATCGCGCCAACCGCTCTGCCGCGCATGCGAACCAGCAAATCCGGCCCACCCGGACCAAGAATTCCGCCTGCCTCACTCATTTCATCCTCCGATCCATGTACGACCCCCGCCGCTTCAAATCGCCGAGCCCAACAGCTCCTTCAGCGCCGATACATATTCGCCCAGCGCCGCGCGGCCCGCTTCCGTCATCCGGTAAAGCGTCTGCGGCTTGCGCAGCACAAACTTCTTCTCCACGGCTACGTACCCGGCCTCTTCCAGCTTCATCAACTGCGCGCCCAGGTTTCCGTCCGTCGAGCCCGTTTTTTCCCGCAGCCACGTAAACTCCGCCTCGTCCACTCCCATCAGCAGCGAGAGCAGCGCCAGCCGCAGCTTCCCGTGAATCACAGGATTCAGCTCCGGCAGTTCAGGCATTGGCTGCCCCCTGCCTCCGCTGCCCGCGCGATTCCAGGATCATCGCGTAAATCCCAAACACAATCTGGCACAGGAAAATCGCCGCCAGAAACGCGATCAAGCTCTGCGTCTGGGTGCCGAACAGCGACCACGCTCCCGCCGCCCACCACACTATCGCGCAACCAAACTGAGCCGGCCACTTGAGCAGCATGCCCGACGCGGCATTGGCCGTCCCCAGCAACGCCGTCACCACCGCGACACAAACCTGCTGGTCAGCCCTGCCGCTCAGTCCCAGCGGCAGCAGCAAAGCAAACATCGTGATCCCCATCGCCGTCCAGATCGCGACCATCGCCCGCTTCATCGTCGTCATCGGCGACTTGGCGGCGTGGCTCATTCGCCTGGCCAGCAGCACGTTCACCAACCACGTGCCCACCATCGTTACTGGCCACGCCATGTAGCGCTGGCCCCAGATCGGCCCGCCAAAAAACCCAGTCGACCATGCGATGGCCACGAGAAACGCCACGCCCCACAGCACAATCGTCCACGCCCATTTCGTTGTCGACCGCCGCCCTTCGGCGATCATGCTCTCAATTAGATTCAGCCGCTCCGTCAATTCCTGATTCTCTGCGTTCATAGCATTCCTCCCGTCGTTCCTCGATCCTGCATTGTCTGAGTCCCGAAGTCCCTTAGTCCCTTAGTCCCTCAGTCCCTCAGTCCCGAAGTCCCTTAGTCCCTCAGTCCCTCAGTCCCTCAGTCCCGAAGTCCCTTAGTCCCTCAGTCCCGAAGTCCCTTAGTCCCTCAGTCCCTCAGTCCCGAAGTCCCTGCTCTTCTCACGCGTACTCCCACCGCCGCGCCACTCTCCGCGCCACGACGAAAAGCACCATCCCAACTCCCAAAAGCACCGACACCTGCGGCCACAGCGCGCTAAGCGGCATGTCATACCAGAACACCTTCTTAAACCCGTCGATCGCCCACGCATTGATCGTCAGCAGTCCCGCCTTCTGCATCGCCTCCGGCATCAGGAACCGCGGAAACATGCTGCCGCCTATCGAAGACATAATCAGAATCAACAATGTCGACAGCGCGCCCAGCTGCGCTCGCGTCTGGCACAGGCTCGCCAGCAGCATTCCGAGCGCCGCCACTGCAAACGCCGTCGAGATCCCCATCACTGCAAACCCCGGCAAATGGCTGAAGAGGTCCAATTTGTAAACTGCCCATCCCCACAGGAACATCGCCACCAGCTGCACAAACGCCAGCCCCGTATTGAACGCCAGCTTTCCCGCAAGCAGTTTCGTCATCGTCACCCGCGTGCTCAGCACCCGCTCCAGCGTCCCGCTCTCCGCTTCGTCCAGCAGCGCGCCCGCCGATCCAGTCGCCGTGAACATCAGAAACATCACCCCAATCGCCGCCGCGTAATACGAGATCATCGGGCTCCTTTTGTTCTCTCCCACCACCGCGCGCACGTTCACTGCCACAATTCCTGCGTTCGTCGAATTTGATCCGCTCCCCGTCCCAATCTTTCCGCTCGCCTCTTCCTTTCGCAGTGCGTCCAGATCCTCGTCCATCTTTGCCTTCTGCGCCGGCGTAAACTCGCCCAAGTACTCTTCCGTGTACTTCATCCCTTCGTCTGCCAACGCCGAGGGCATCGAAGTCATTGCCACCTTCTGCAGAAGACCCACCACAATCTGCGGAGCGATCGTGTCGCTCTGGTCGTTCAGCAGCTGCAACGTGCTTCCTTCGGTGCCAGGCCCAAACGCAATCGGGTGCTGTCCGAACCCTTGCGGAATAATCAAAGCCACCGGCGCGTCGCCCGCCTTCACCGCCGCTTCCGCCGTCGCCGCCGTGTAGTCCGGTGGTGGCGGCGCGTTCTTCTTTCCTGTTGCCGGCTTCGTCATCACCACCAGAGACGACTCAAGTTCCAGGCCCTTCACTAGCGCCTGAGACGCCCGGCTTTGGTCCTGGTCCACCACGATCAGCTTCACCGTCGGTGTCCCACCGCCGGGCCTCCCAAAGATCACCGCGAAAATCGAGAAAAAAGTCAGCGGCAACACGAAGCTCAACACCAGCGCCCCGCGATCTCGCTTGAGCGCAATCAACGCCGTTCTTGCAACTTGGAAAATCAATCTCGTAGCTCCCTTCCCGTCAGGTGCAGAAACACTGACTCCAAATTCGGTCTCCGCAGCGATAAGTCCACCAGCTCCAGTCCCGCCTTCGTCGCGTCGTCCAGCAGTGGAGCGATCTCTCCCGCCTGCTCGATCGTGAACTCCGCCGTCTCATGCGTCACGCGCCCGCCGTGCCGCTTGGCCCACGCTTCAATCTCATCCTTGCCGCCCGCAAACCGCGCCAGCACCTGGCTGCTTCTTCCAAACGTTTTCTGCACCAGCTCTTCTTTGGTGCCCTCCGCAATAATCCGTCCGTGATCGATAATTGCGATCCGGTCGCACAGCCGTTCCGCCTCTTCCATGTAGTGCGTGGTGTACACAATCGCCGTCCCCGCATCCCTGAGCGCTTCGATCATTTCAAAAATGCGGTTCCGCGACTGCGGATCCACGCCCACCGTCGGCTCGTCGAATAAAACTACTTTGGGCCGGTGCAGCATCCCCGCCGCCATGTTCAGCCGCCGCTTCATCCCACCCGACAAAGTCTTCGCCACATCGTTTTGCTTCTCCTCAAGCGACGCCCATTGAATGCACCACCCGATCGCTTCCTTCAGCACCCCGCCTTTCAGCCCGTAGTACCGCCCAAATGAGCCCAGATTCTCCCGGCAGCTGATGCGCGGATAAATCGAGAGCTCCTGTGGAACCCATCCCAGCGCCATTCTTGCTTCCGTTGACCCGGCCGCCTGCCCCATCACCATCACGCGCCCTGAGTCCGCAATCACGCGCCCCACCATCGCCCGGATCAGCGTGCTCTTTCCCGCCCCGTTCGGCCCCAGCAGTCCCAGGCATTCGCCCGCGCGTAACTTCAGGCTCACTCCGTCCACCGCCGTCAAGCCGCCGAACCGCTTTACCAGCCCGTCGACTTCCAGCGCCGGCCCCACTCCGATCTCTTGTGCACTCGCCGTCATCGTCCCTCTCTGTTCGCCCTCGGCTGCTTTCTCGTTCTTCCTGCCCTTGCTGCATGGGTCGCTTTCCACTCGGTCCCTCGGCCCACTTCGTTCAGTGAAGAGTACTCTATAAAATAGAGTATCAGAAGTCAAGAGAAATCTTCCGCATCCCCGCGGAGTCTCGGTGTTTATAGCTAACTCATTGATTTAAATTGATATTGATTCGCCGCCCCGCGACTTGCTCGGGCTCGCTCTGCCCGCGCTGGCGCGCCGAAGACCGTCTTAGTCGCCTCTCGTCGCCCTCGATTGGCCCGCGCCCGGTCTCACCCGCACACCACTCACTTCTGCGCCGCCGACTCCTTGCCACGGCCCATGACTTCCACCAGCCTGGGCAGAATAATTTTCTCCATGATCGTGTTGGGCGGAGTCGACTCCGCGTTATACCCGCCTGCGGTGAACACCGCCACCAGATCGTACTGCGGCAGGACGAAAATCTTCTGCCCGCCGTTGCCCTGTGCCGCAGCCACAACAAACTGCTGCTTACCCGCGGCCGTTTCCACATTGAATGAATGGCGCCACCAGAAGTAGCCGTAGCTCACGCCCTCAACGTGGCTGTGTTCGGCAAGCGATGTCCGCACCCACGATTCTGAGACGATCCGTCGCCCGTGCCACAAGCCCCCATCCTCAAAGAGAATCCCAAACTTGAGCATGTCGCGCGGGCGCATGTGAATCTGCGAATATTCCTTGTCCGCGTTGGTCAGGTCGTAGTTCCATGTCCACTGCAAGCGCGAAATTCCCAGCGGCCCAAACAGATTCGTCTCCGCAAACTCCGGCAGCTTCATGTGTACGGCGTTCTCAATCATCCGCCCGGCAACCGCAACCCCGCCCGAGCAGTAGTAACCAGTCGTTCCGGGATCGTTGATCATCGGCAGGTCGAGTGTCGCCTTCACCCAGTCAGGTTTGTCGTCGATCTCCGTCTCGCGCCCGGGCGAAGTGGAACTGTAGTCGTTGCAGTCCAGCCCCGAGCTCATGGAAAGAAAATCGCCTAGCGTCAACGCCGCCTTGCGCGGGTCAGGATGGTCATAGCTCGCGTAGCTCATCAGCGGCAGCACATGCTCGTCAGCTCCCGTGATGGCGCCTCGATCAATGGCCATCCCCGCCAGCGCGCTCACGAGTGACTTGGTTGCAGAACGCAGTTGGTGCTGCCGATCGACGCTGTAGCCGTAAAAATATTCCTCGAGCACCAGCTTCCCGCGCTGATAGAGCAGCACGCCGTGCACATCCTTATAAGTGCCGTCCAGAATCGAGCGCACCAGGTCATTGGCTACGCCCACACCTAAGTCGGAGCGCGCGATATCTCCAACAGCAATTCCATCGTGCATGTCGGCGGGCGCGCGGTATCGATAGTCCGCCGGAGAATCCTGCCCTTTGGGCCGCGGCCTCGCCAGCGCAGCAGCTTCCGGAGTCACTCGAGCAGATACGCGAGGATGCAACTTTCCGTCCTGCTCGTACCCTGTCACTTTGCCGCTTGCATCGCGCTGAAATGTGACCACCCCACCGGCCATCGGTGTGAACCGGTCCACACCCGACGCACGCAATGAATACTTGGCCTCATCCAGCACGGCGAACAGCCCGTCGTCCCCATCCACGATCTCCACAGTGTGGCCCGGAGTATAGGTGTAGGTGCCCACGTACTCCGCCAGCGGAGGAGCGGCGGTTTGCTGCGCTCTGAGCCCGCCCGCGAGCAATACCGAAACAATCGAAAATACCGCCAGACGCAAGAAACACCTTACGTAACGATGGATCACCAACCTGAAACCTCATCCCTCGTTTGTTGAAAAGGGGAGCCCTGAACTGTGCTGAAAGGAAACTCGAACCGTCAGTCCCCAGTCTAAACAGGCTGCCGAAAAACTGCCTCGGAGGAGCACGAAGTGTCAGGGCACGACTTCACTCGTGCCTGTCGCCAGTTTGTTGCCTTCAACTCCCCAATCAACCGCTCCAAAACCCCCGCCCAATCGCCGGCCGCCGTCTGCCGGAACAGCCGCGCCGTCGGATACCACGGCGTCTGCTCCGTCCCCTCCATCCAGCGCCAGTCCGCCAGGTGCGGCAGCAGAATCCACACCGGTTTTCCCATCGCCCCGGCCAGGTGCGCGATGCACGTATCCGTCGTGATTACCGCGTCAAGCGTCGCTATCAATGCCGCCGTCTCCGCCAGGTCGCGCTCGCCGCTCGAACCATCGCGAACGCACACATCACTCGGCAAACTCGCTAGCTGCTCCGCCGCCTCGCCCTTCTGCAGCGAAATCCAGTTTGCGTTCACCGCCCTCAACAATGGCAGCAAAGTCTTCAATCGCGTCGATCGCGCAGCGTCCGCCTTGTACTTCGGATTTCCCGCCCACGCCAATCCAATACGAATCGCCTTGCGCTCATCAGCCCCGCGCGCATCGCCTGGAATCGTCGGGAACTGCTTCCATTTCTCGCGCACCAACTCTTCGTCCGCGCCCAGGTACGCTCCCGTCCACGGAACCGTCTCGATCGTTGTCTCGAACACCGCAGGCAAACTCATCAGCGGGCATTCAACATCGAACTCAATCGCCTTTGCGTCCATCACCGCAGTCTCCGCCATGCCTGCACGCACTACCGCAAGCGATCGCATCAGCCGCTCCGCCGCCGGCTGCACTTCCAGCACCGGTACGCCGCCGCGCGCCGCCACCAGCGCCGCATACCGGCAAAACTGAATCGTGTCCCCCAGTCCCTGCTCCGCGTGGAGCAGCACCCGCTCTCCGTGCAACTCCTCGCCATTCCATCGCGGCTGCGCAAACTTTCGCGGCTTGCGGTGTACTTCGCGAAATCGCCATCTGGCCTCGTACTCGCTCCATCCCTGCTTCCACTCTCCCAATCGCAACCGCGTCAGCGCCAGGTTGTATCTCGCTCCTGCGCTTGCCGGATCCATTACCGTCGCCGTCTCCTGCGCCTTCAACGCTTCTTCCATTCTTCCCATGTCGAGCAGCGAATTTCCGCGATTCGACGCTGCCGCGCGACTACCCATTTCCTCAGCCCGTTCGAACATTGCGATCGCCTCTTCAAACCGCCCTTCGAGATGCAGCACAATGCCGTGCAGGTTCACGGCTTCATCGAACTCCGCATTTTGCGCAAGCGCCCATCGCATCCACTCCCGCGCGCCGGCCACGTCTCGCTCCGCTGCACGGAACTGGCACCACGCCACCAGCGTTTCCAACTGGCTCGGGTTCAATTGAAATGCGCGCCGCAAGTTCGCCTCTGCAGCCTCCGGCCTTCTCCTGTCTCGCTCCAGAAGCGCTCGATTCACCCATCCTGAAATCAGGTCCGGCCGCAACGCCACCGCGCGTTCGAGTGCGGCCTCGGCTTCCGTCTCTCGCCCTTCTTCGCGCAGCAAGGAACCCAAATTGATCCACGCCGCCGCAAAGTCCCGCCGCAACGCAAGCGCGCGCCGGTATCGCTTCTCCGCTTTGCTTGTCTGCCCCAATCGTGCCAGCGCGAATCCCGCCGCAAATTCACCCTCCGGCAGCCCCGGCCGCAATGCCAGAGCCGCCTCGTAACACTCCAGCGCCTCTTCATTCCGTCCCGTGAGCGCGAGCGCATTTCCCAACCCCAATTGCGCTGCCACAAGTGCTGGCCGCCGCTGCAACGCCAACTCAAACTCCAGGATGGCCTCGTCCCGCCGCCCCATTGCAATCTTCAGTTCACCCAATCCCATCCGCGCCAGCGCATCCATTCCATCCAGCCGGATGGCCTCTCCATACGCGCGTTCTGCTTCTTCCATCCGCCCAGCGGCCTTGAGCGCTTGCCCCAGCACCACCCACGCCGCGCCCATCCTCGGCGCCGCTGCCACTCCGGCAGTCGCCATCTTCACCGCGGCTTCAGTCTGCCGGCTGCTCAGCGCCACCAGGCTCATCCCCACCAGTGCTTCCGGCTGCTGCGGGTTTCGCTTGAGAGCCCGCTGGTAGCAGAGCGCAATCTCCGTCAATCTCTCGGTCCGCACGGCAGCCGCGACCTGTGCATTCGATCCGCGCATACTTCCGAACCTAGCTCCGCTCCGATGCGCACTCAAGGCCAGAAGTCCCGCGCCCCCCTGGGATCCGGCCCAGTATTCCCGTTCTTCTGCGAAGTCCCAATTCGAAACACGGCATCGCCCTGCAGTCCCTTAGCCCGGTCGTCCCGCCGTCCCGTAGCCCCTAGTCCCGTAGCCCCGCTCATTCGTTGACCCAACCCCGGTTTCCCGGTAGAATCAAGAAGTTTGGCGATGCACCCGGTTGCCGGGTGCCCGGGAAGCTGCCGCTGGGTTCAGCGTGTGTGCAATTGGCCTCCCGATGCAGTCTCAGTCTGTATCCGCCCCCTTAAAGCACACGATTTGGGAACACACGATTCTCGATCACACGAGTCTTGTGGCACGATTCGCAATTGCGCCCGGTCCTACGTGACCCTCAGCGCTGGAGGCTTTGTTATGTACGCAGTCATTCGCACCGGTGGCAAGCAATACCGCGTCGCTCCTGGCGACGTTTTGAAGATCGAAAGCGTTCCGTCGGGCAGTCCGACCGTCGAATTCAGCGATGTCCTTGCCGTTTCCGGCGAGGCAGGATCGATCGCCAAGCCAGCCTCGGCCACAGTCACAGCCGAAGTCCTCGGCGAAGGCCGTGGCGACAAGATCCTGGTCTTCCACTTCAAGCGCAAGAAGCAATACAAGAAGCTTCAGGGTCACCGGCAGAACTTCACCGAAGTGCGCATCAAGGCCATCGTGGCTGATGGCGTCACCTACGACGCGGCTAAGAAGTAGGCGAATCCGAAACGCCACTGTTTTGAAAGGGCACGGCTTTAGCCGTGCCGTTAGAAGCTGAAAGGAAGCACGGGGCTTTAGCCCCTGAGGGAATTCGACCATGGCACATAAAAAAGGTGGAGGCAGTTCCACAAACGGGCGCGACTCAAACGCGCAGCGGCTGGGCGTAAAGGCCTTTGCCGGTCAATTCGTCACCGGCGGCTCCATCATCACCCGCCAGCGCGGCACCCGCATCAAACCCGGCGTCAACGTCGGAATCGGTTCCGATGACACGCTCTTCGCCAAGGTTTCCGGCCGCGTCAAGTTCACTGACCGCGGCAACCGCGGCCGCTTCGCATCCGTCGAGCCCGCCTCCGAATAACCGACGGGATTTGGCGCATTGGCGCCATTCCATCCAACTCGCAAAGTTCACACCAAATCAAAAAGGCCACGGCAATCGCCGTGGCCTTCCGCTTTTCTTGTCTCCAATGGATGCTTTTTCGGTCCCCGTCCCTTTGTTCCCTTGTTCCCTTGGTCCCTTGGTCCCTGCTTTTACGTCTCCGACTCCTGGCCCTTCATGTTCCGCGCCAGAACCTTCTCCACCACACGCTCCACATCCGACAGGAAGAAGCTATTGGCGGGCTGCTGCACGGCCACCTTCGTGCCCGTGTGGCCCAGTGCGGAAGCGATTTCGTTCCACCGGTAGATGGTCGAGCTCGCCGGCATCAGCACCGGCCTTGGAGCCGGCTCCGGAAGAATCCAATAAACCATCCAGATGGCGAGCGTTCCCAGAATCAGCGATTCGTAAACAAACTGCAGCGGGTCACTGAGCGATGCAACGCGAGAGATCCACGAGGCGAGAATAAAGTCCGCCGAGGACATTACGCCAAAGCCCAATGCAATGCCAAAGCTCAAATCGCGCACCGTCAGGCGAAGCGCATTCATGCTCAGGCAAAGAAACGCAAGCAGACAAAGCTCAAGGACACTCACCGAGTGCATCAGCCCGTAGCAGATGTCCCCGATAATATAGACGCCCTTGTGTTCGTAGTTAATTGAGGTCAGGCTGACGATGATTGAAACCACAGCCGCCCAGCGGAAAATCACAATCGCCAGCTTGGCAATCCCGGGAAATGCGGCCAGCGCCGAACGGAAAACCTCAATGCAAATGAAGAACAAGAGCACCGTGCTCGCCAGATACGTCGCGAAAAAACCAAAGTAGTAGATTGTGGCGAAGTGGTGAACCTTTCCCCACGGTTGTGAATCCACGTAGAGAACAAGCATCAACACCGATGTCGAAACCGCTCGCAGCGCAAGGTAATAGCCCATCGCGGGAAAGCGGCGATGCAGCTTCTTGCTGAAGAATAGAATGGCGAGCGCCGCCCAGAGAACAACTTCAGCAGCGCTCATCGCCGACATGGCTACGTTCAATGGCATAGAGGCGGTTCTACGGTCGTTCGATTGCCTTCAGGATAGCGCCTATATGCCGAATGGCTCAAACACAAAAGGGTAACGCTCAGTTGGCACTTTCGTGCTACTCAGTGCTCCTGTGGACTTTCTTCAATGAACACGCCGATCGTCGCACTTACCGGGATGGTGCCGGCGCCGGTGCTGCGAAGCATTCACTCACTGACTGGCAGGGAAGAGGACCGGGCAAATTGACGAGCGGACCGGGATCGGCCGCGGCTACTGAAGTGTGCGAGATGCGAGCCTGAGTATTGGCTGGTGCCAGCGATGCGGATGCAAGACCGGCGATGGCAACGAACAGGGCGAAGAGGCGAATGGCAGCTTTCATCTTTGGTAACCTTTCCACAATCCGATTTCGAAAAGGATTTTTCCCTTTTTCAAACAAAAGCATATCGTATAATCCATAATAAGTATAGTTTTTTCATATAGATACTAAACAATAACTGTCTTGTGTTACCAACGTCACTATGGCTCGCCATCTTCTTGGTCCTGGTAACCGGTTTTGCACTCCTGAACCCTGCCTCCGCCCAACCTTCCCGCATGGTAAAATAGTTGTAGGTGAAGGCGCTTCATAGGCCCCCTCTTTTCAAGCGGTTACTCCCGCTTCAGCGTCCGGCTTCGACGTCCGAATTGATCCCCGGCGCCCCACGGCATCAGGCAGCACTTTGCGAACGGAATTCTATGGCGACTGAAGTTCTCGGCTCCTCCTCCATCCACGGCGACAACGACAGCTACACCGGCGAAAACATTAAGGTCCTTGAAGGTCTTGAGGCCGTCCGGCTCCGTCCCGCAATGTACATCGGCTCGACGGGCGAGATCGGTTTGCACCACCTCGTCTACGAAGTCGTTGACAATTCCGTCGACGAAGCTCTTGCCGGCTACGCCAAAAAAGTCGACGTCGTTA
>CAWHEK010000025.1:0-210000 GCA_963828325.1 uncultured Acidobacteriaceae bacterium | reverse complement strand
TGGCGAATACCACATATAGAGGCTAGATCATCAGGGCCGCCCCATCTTCGCTGCGTTCATCGAATTCCAGCTTGCGCCCGAAATTCCATAATCGGCAATCGACCCGAGTGCGCTCTCCCCAACCCCGCCTCATTCGTTCGATGGAGACCCTCATCGATCCAAAGTATGTTGCCGGAAAACCCTCGACAGCAGACACTTGGCTATCCAATTCAAATGGAGTGCCCAGTGAAATTGTGCCTTTCCCCTGCCCTTGTCACATTGCGTCCTCTCCGCCAGATGTTGAGTCTCGCGCTCGTCCTCACAGCGATCCCGCTTTTTGCGCAGCAAAGCCCGGCGCCAGCCCAGCCGCCAGCCGGCAAACCTGTCGCGAAGCCCGCAATCAAAGCGTATGTCCTCGCTCCAACCCCGCCGCCCACGCACAAGATGGGGCCGCTCCAGATCAACATCAACTGGCGCGAGCGCACCGAAGACTGGCGCTGGTTCCAGGGCAACACTGGCAACAGCGATTACGCATTCTGGGATTCGCTGCTGCGCATCGGCATCGGGCAAACCGGTCCGCATTTCGACTGGTATATAGACGGCGAGCAGCCCGCCATTCTCGGCCTGCCCAACACTTCGGTCGTGGCCGCTCCGCAAGGCCAATTAGGATTGGGCGGAAGCTACTACGCGGCAAACAACAATCACACCGATGTGGCGAACGGTTTTCTCAAGTACGCGTACGTCAACATCCATCCGACCAACCAATTCGCGGCCCGCATTGGCCGCTTCGAGTATTTCGACGGTCTTGAATCCAAGGCCAAAGATCCTCTACTCCAAAAGGTCATTCAGTCGCGCATCTCCAGCCGCCTCATCTCGAACTTCGCTTTTACCGCCGCGCAGCGCACCTACGACGGCGTTCAGCTCGTGCTCAACTCCGGCTCCAATAACGTGACTCTCCTGGGCACGCGTCCCACACAGGGCGTCTTTCAGGTCAAAGGCGAGGACGAGCTTGACGTTGATAACTACTACGGCGCATACACCCACTCCGGGACCTCCGCCACCCATCCGAATCAGTTCCGCGTGTTTGCCGACGGCTACATCGACCATCGCACGCTCGTACTCAAGACCGACAACCGCTCAACCCCGGCGAAAACTGCCGACAAGAACAAGATCGAGATTGCTACCTGGGGCGCGAACTTTGAGCAGGTGATCAACACCGCGGCTGCCGGCAAGTTCTACATGCTTGGCTGGGGAGCGCTTCAAACCGGTTCGTGGGGCAGCCTGAGCCAGCTTTCTTCGGCCGCGGTCGGTGAAGCCGGATGGCAGTTCCCCGTTCCCAGCGTGAAGCCTGGAATTTCGGCAGGCTACTCATATGGCAGCGGCGACGGCAATGCTACCGATACTCGGCACGGCACGTTCTTCCAGGTGCTCACCACGCCGCGGCAATACGCGCGCTTTCCCTTCTACAACATGATGAACAACGAGGATGCGTACCTGACGGCCAATGCGCAACCCTTGAAGCAGTTGAGCCTGTCGAGTGAGTTGCATACGCTGCGGCTGGCCAGTGCCACAGACCTCTGGTATTCCGGCGGTGGCGCATTTCAGCCAACCACATTCGGTTACCAGGGACGCCCCAACAATGGACACCGCAGCCTGGCGAATGTGTGGGACATCAATGCCGATTACCGCTTCTGCTCTGAATTCAGCGCGACGTTTTACTACGGCCGCGCGTGGGGCAAGAGCGTGATCTCGGCCATCTATCCCAAGGATGCCGACGGCCAACTGCTCTTCGTCGAAACCAATTTCCACTTCTGAAACCCGATCACGCGTGGCGATTGCACTCGATCCAGTCAGTCGCCGCGCGGTTTTGCAGCCGCCAATCTGCGCGTCCCCTCGGAATCTGACCTAAAATGGCGTCTTGCTCACCAAAGACCAATGCGATCGCATTGAAGTGGTCCTTGTCTCCCCGCGCAACCCCCTCAATATAGGAGCGGCGGCGCGAGCCATGGCCAATTTCGGCTTCGCGCGACTTGCGGTCGTCGCCCCGCATGAGCCGCACTGGCGCGAGGCCAGGTCCGCCGTCGGCGCATCAGACCTTCTCCAAAACGCCAACCGGACGGAGTCCCTGGCGGACGCGGTTGCCGACTGCACCCTGGTTGTCGGCACTGGCTCGCTTACTCACCGCAAACCAGAGCAAGCGGTCGTCCCGCTGCCCAAACTGGCGCCTATCATTCAGAGAGAGCTCGTCCGCGGGCGCATTGCCCTCGTCTTCGGCTCGGAGAAGCGCGGCCTCACGCGCGAAGATCTCGCGCTTTGCCATGTGCTCACCGTGATTCCCACTCATCCGCAGCAGCCCTCGTTGAATCTTGGCCAGGCCGTCGCGGTCTGTTTGTATGAAGTCGCGTCGCGGATCAACCCAACAGCTCCGCTCGATGGGAATCCAAAACCAGCGGAAGGCGCCGATGCCTCAGCCTCCACGCGAGACCTCGAACGACTCGCCGGCGTGGTCGAAGAAACCATGCTCGCAGCCAGATACTCCCCGCCGGCCATGCGCCCAGCCAATCGCCACGATCTCGGTCTATTGCTCCGCAGGCTGGCTCTTACGCACAAAGACGCCGCGCGTATTCTTGGATTCTTCCGGCGCATTCTTTGGAGGCTCAAACAGAACCCAACTGGGAAAGATCGCGAATCGCGAAATGTAACCCGCAAGTAACTCCGTCGGGTCATTGTTTTTCGCACAACAAATACAGAAACTTGCTAGAGTTGGCTCTAAAGGCTCCCCCAATGCTGCGCCCGATCCCCCAGTTCCGCTTTTTTTCTTCCCTTGCGTCTCCCGCTCGGTTTTGCATCACGCTTGCTTCGGGCGTGCTCGCGGTGGTTCTCCTTGTAGCTTCATCCGTCCCGACCGCGATCGTCGCGCAGCAGCCGCCCGCAGCCGGCAACCAGCCCGCCACACCCGCTCCGAACAATCAACCCGCCGCGCAAACGCCCGCTCCCAGCCAACCTTTGCCACCAACTCCGGCTCCTCCCGCGAACGCTCAGCCTACTGCGCAGCAACCTCCTCCCGACCAATCCCCACAAACGCCGCCAGCGCCTGCGGAAATTCAACCCGCTGCCTCAGCTCCTCCCGCCGAAAACCAACCCGGGGCGACTCCCGCGGGATCGCAGCCAGCCCCTGCAAACGCACAGAGAGCACCGTCCCCATCCGCCGAGCCCGCGGAAATCACTGAGGATCAGATCAAAAGCATGATCGTCGGCAAGCAGCTTTTTCTGCGCGGAGGCTACCTTGAGAACGATTTGAGCTACAACGAGCACGGCGTCCTGGTGGGTCATTCGCCCCAAGGCTCCTACACACTGAGCGCCATCGAGATCGACAAAGTTCGATTGACCAAGCACAAGGTTGAACTCGAAGGACAGCGTTTCGGGCTGCACTTTCTCGGTGCCCTGCCTTATGAAGATCCGACCACGGCCGTGGATCGCGTGAACATCACACCAAAAAAGAAAGTACTGAAAATTACCATTGATCGCGAAGTGGTGGTAAAGCCTAAAAAGACAAAGGAAAAGGGCAAGGCAGCGAAATCCGGGCCAAAAGCAGCCTCTGCTTCAGCGCCGGCAGCATCCGCCACACCTGCCGCACCTGAAGAGAATCAGGACAATGCCGCGGAAGCGCAGGCCGAGATTGCAGCAGCGCCGGCGGCCGAGCGTCCAGCCGATGCCGCGAGCGTGACCGCGACAACGTCTCAGGCTCACTCGAACAAGTTGCTGCTTGACGCTCTAGACAACGTCTTCGCGCAGCCCTTCGACGCGCGCATGATGGATGCGATGCCCGAATTCTGGAAGCTCTACTATGCGGCCGCCGCAGCGAAGACCGATTACCAGCCCGCCGATCCTGGCGTGCTTCGACAGAGCGCGGTCGACCAAAAAGCTCGCCTGCTTTCGACCGTCGAGCCCGCGTCGAACGAGTACGCGCAGGATCACGGCGTCGCCGGCATTTGCCTTTATCATGTCGTGATTGGCGCCGATGGCAAGCCGGGAGAGATCGCCGTGGCTCGGCCCATTGGCTTTGGCCTCGATGAAAACGCGGTTGATACGATCCGCAAGGCCTCGTTCGAGCCCGCGGTCAAGGATGGCAAACCGGTTCCGGTATTGCTTGACCTTGTGGTCGAGTTCCGCATCTACTCCAATCGCACGGCGGTCACGGCGAATCCTGCCGAGCAGCCGCCTACCACTCGGCCGCTTCCCGGCCCTTACAGCATCCAGCATTAGTTACAGCGGCTGCCAAAGCTCCACTCGGTTATCTTCAGGATCCCAGATCCATGCGAATTTCCCGTATGCGTGGTCATCGCGTTTGGGATCGATGCGCACACCGGCCTCGGTCAGCTGTTTCAGCAGTCCATCCATATCGTCGACCCGGAAGTTGATCATCGCCGGCTGCCCGCCGTCGCCGAAATACTTCGTATCGATTGGGAAATGAGCGAAGACCGTTGTGCCCGTCGATTCGGGACCGTCGAATGCCAGTGATCCGGCGTCCAGGCCGGGAATGCCGAGATGCGTTGCGTACCACTGGGCTAGCGCCTTGGGGTCACGCGCCTTCAGGAAAACACCCCCAAAACCAACTGCTTTTGCCATAAGAACGACCTCCGGTCCCTCATTTCCTGGTATCAGCGAGTAGCCTTTAGCCCATCGTTTGCAGCTAAAGTGTTCCGGCTACAGGCTACCAGCAGCTGGGAAATGTCTGCCGCCTTCTGTCACCGGTTTTCATTTTCAAGCTCCGCTGGTTGCGCTCATCCCCGCTACTCTTCTTGCCGGATCACTTCTTCGAGCTTGGGCTTGTACTTTGCCTTCCGCTCGGCCCGCGGCTTATCGGGCAAGATACGCGAAGGTTTCGGCTGGCCCACGCGCTCGCGGGCATTGGCCTTCACGGCCTTTGTAGCGGAAAAAGTGGCTGGCTTGCGTTTCGCCATGGCAAGCATGAGTATGGAATAGATTCTGCCGGCGCGAAAGTGCCGCTTCGGAGTCGCCCGGGATTTCCGTCGAAAGGCGATGCCCGGGGGGCGCCGGATGACAACAAAAAACGAGCGAACAGAAACGCCGCGCCCCTGGGAAATCAGTGCCAAAGGAAACGCCGAATGGATGAGCGGGAATTTTTCAACGAGACGACCGAGCAGCGGACCCACAACCTTACCTGCCCCAAATGCGGACAGGCGGCGGAGTACAAAGTGACCTGGATCGTACGGCGCAAGCGTGCACAACTTCCGCGAGGCGGCGACGAGCGCGACCGTGCGCGGTTCGCCAAAGCTCAGTCCTACATGGTCCGCCGCGACGACAAGCTGCAATGCACGAACATTCGCTGCCGCAAGCCATTCGAGATCACTTCGCTGCAGTCGCTGGCTTTCCTCATGGATTAGCTAGCGCAGCCCCGGCGGCGTGTGTTTGAATCGGTATCAGGAGCGCCGGTCGCGGAGGGTTTATTGAGCGAGACTGGCGAAAGAACGCGATGGCCAATTCCCTGCTTCCCCCCGAAGAACGCAACCTGACACCGGACCAGGTGGAGGCGCTGGACAAGCGGCGCGACCTCGGTCATACCTTTCTTGTGATTGCCGGGCAATTCGCGGTAATAGCAACCGTCCTGTTGCTTTGGGTAGGTCAGGACCTTAAGTACTCCCCAGGCTGGGCGCATCCCATGGCCTACTATTTCTTCCTTGCTCTCATCCTGATCGTGGCGTTCGGCATCACTGGATTGACGCTGCGCCGCGGAACCCCGCGCATCGACTGAGACAGCTTGCAGAAAGATGTGAAAGTGCCGTGCATCGACTCGCAGCAATTCTCACGGTCCTGTGCATCGCCGCCTGCTTGGGCCTGTCTGTAAAAGCGCAAGACCCTTTGCCACAGGCTTCCGCTGAAGATCGCGCGCAGGCGCTGGCCATCTTCAAGCAACTCGTCGAGATCAACACGACCGACACGCCGCAAGGCAACGTCACCACCGCGACCGCCGCGATGGAGCGCATCTTCCTCGACGCGGGATTTTCGCAAGAAGACGTTCATCTTCTTGGGCCCAATGACCGCAAGCAGAATCTCGTAGTCCGCTTCCGCGCTGCGGGCACGCCAACCGAAAAGCCCGTTCTTTTTCTCTGCCACATGGACGTGGTGCAGGCCTTGCGCGCCGATTGGTCCACCGATCCCTTTCAGTTCATTGAAAAAGACGGCTATGTCTACGGACGCGGAACGCAGGACATGAAAGACTCCGATGCCGCGCTGGTCGAGACATTTCTGCGCCTGCATCGCGAAGGATATAAACCCCAGCGCGACCTGATCCTCGCGCTTACTGCGGACGAAGAGGGCGGCAAGTTCAACGGCGCTGACTGGCTGGTGCGCGAGCATCGCGACCTGGTGGATGCAGCCTACGTCATCAACCCCGACGCCGGCGGCATAGAACTGGAGCACGGCCGGGTCGTCGTGGCCGAAGTTGAGGCCACCGAGAAGGTATACGCGGACTTCCAGGTCACAGTCACCAATCGCGGCGGACACAGTTCGTTGCCCAGGCCCGATAACGCGATTTACGAGCTCGCGGCTGGGCTCGGCCATCTGGCCGCCTACACATTCCCCTTCGAACTAAATGAAGTCACGCGAACCTACTTCACGAACCTGGCCCAGAATGAGACCGGCGAGACGGCAGCCGACATGCGCGCTATTCTCGCCACGCCGCCGGACATGTCCGCGGCTGCGCGCCTCAGCGCCGAGCCAGCCTTCAACGCCAGGTTTCGAACCACCTGCGTCGCCACGCGACTCAATGCCGGGGATGCAAACAACGCCCTGCCTCAGATGGCGCAGGCAATCGTGAATTGCCGGATTCTCCCCGGCCAATCGCCTGAAGAAGTCCGGAAACAACTCATCTCCATCTTTGCCGACCCACAATTGAAAGTCGAATACGTATCGGATTCAGGCGAGGTGAGTCCAACCGCACCCGACCGCGCAGCAATCGTTCCGCCTGCGCCCCTACCGGAAGTCTGGTCGCCGCTCACCAGCCTGTCTCAAGCCATCTGGCCCGGAATCACGGTCACTCCGGTCATGGAGACCGGCGCCAGCGACTCCATCTATTTCGCTCAAGCCGGCATTCCAAGCTACGGTTACTCCGCGATCGCGCTCGAACGCGACGATGTGCGCGCCCATGGACGCGATGAGCGCTTGCCCCTCGATTCGTATTGGAAGTCGCTGGACTTCTGGTACGCGTGCGCAAAGAAACTCGGCAGCGAGTGAGCGCAGGGCGAAGTTTTGCAGCGCAGCTTGGCGTGAACGCGCCTCAAATTTAAACGAACGCCATCACTGTTAAACTAGAGCTTCATGATCCTCCCGTTTGTCCGCGAAATCTTTGCGGAGCTGGAGCACTCCCCGGGATTTGAGCGCGTTCGCAGGCACCTTAGCCTGGGTTCGGGGCGACGGCGTGTGTCCGGATTAACCGCAACAGCGCGGGCACTGTATCTGCCGCTGATGGCGCGCGCCGCCAAGCAGCCGGTCATCGTGATCGTTGCCGACAACAAGGCCGCTGAGGCCCTCGAGCCGCTCCTCAAAGCCGGATGCGAGCTCACGGGAGCCGTCGATCCCACGCGCGTGGTCCGTTTTCCCGCTCACGACGTGCTTCCCTTCGAAAATCTTTCGCCGCACCCTGACGTGCAGGAGCAGCGCGCAGCGGCGTTGTGGAAACTCTCCACCGGCGCCGTCGACATTCTCATCGCCCCCGTCGAGTCCGCAGCCATGAAGCTTTTCGACCTGAATTACTACGCCGGCCTCGCCGTCACCCTCAAGCGCAGCGAAGAGGTCGACATTGAAGTGCTGACCACGCATCTCGCCAGCGTCGGCTACACGCAAATGGATATCGTCGAGATGCCGGGCCAATTCACACGGCGTGGCGGGATTCTCGACGTCTATTCGCCCGATGCCGATCGGCCCGTGCGCATTGAAATGTTCGGCGACGAAATTGAGACCATTCGCAAGTTCGATCCGGAGACGCAGCGCTCTCAGGCGGGCCTCGATGAAACGCAGTTGCTGCCGCTCACCGAGGCGCCGCTGACCGAGCACTTGCTGGCCGCCGTCAATGGCCGTTTAAGCCGCCAGCGCGTCGAAATCGAGAATGAAGAGATGGCCACGGAAGCTGCAGCAGCCGGCGGCGTCAGTGTCTTCCCAGGCTGGGAGTTCTTTACGCCTGTCGCCGGTGCCGAGCGTTCGCTGCTCACGCTTCTGCCCCGATGCGCGCTCTTTGTCGATGAGCCAGGCATGGTCCGCAATCAGATTGACCGCTGGTGGAATAAAGTCGAGCTGCGTCACGAGCGCTCCGGAATTGGTTCGCTCATCCGCCCGGAAGACATTTATCTGCGCCCCGAAGTCTTGCAAGCGTCGCTCGGCGCGCACATGGGCCTGGACCTCGATCAACTCGGCGCGATTGACGTGCTCGAGGAAGACGCGACGCTGGGTGAGATCGAGCTGCCCACTCGGCCCACCCTTCGCTTCCACGGCTCCATTCCCGCGCTCACCGAGCAGTTGAAAAAGCTGATGGAGGCGGAAACCCGCATCGTGCTTGCTGCTGTGCATCAGGGCGACGTCGAGCGCCTCGCCACTGTCCTGCGCGATTACCAGGTCCCCTACCGTCTTGGCAGCCGCGTTCCAAAGACGGGCAGCGACATGATGCTTGAAGAAGCCAGCTTCATGGCCGGCGATCTCCGCGTGCCCGTCATCGTGCGCTCGCCAGTCGCTTCCGGCGTCATGTTCGCCGAAGCCAATCTCATCGTCTTCGGCGCCAACGATCTCTCCGACGAAGTCGATGTAACCGCGCGCCCGCTTCCGAAAAAATCGAAGACCGCGGCCTTCGTCTCCGACTTCCGCGATCTCGGTGTCGGCGACTACGTAGTCCACGTAGAGCACGGAATCGCTCAGTACCAGGGCCTCAGAGAGATTGAGCAGGACGGCCTTTCCATCGAGTTCATGATCCTGGAATTCGCTGAAGGCGCCAAGCTCTACGTCCCTCTCACTCGACTCGACCTCATACAGAAATACCGCTCTACAGACACCGGGCCTGCGCCTGTACTCAGCAGGCTTGGCTCACAACAATGGACCAAAACCAAAGCCCGCGTCCGCAAAGCCATGCAGGACATGGCCGCCGAGCTGCTCAAGCTCTATGCAGAGCGCCGCACCGTCGAGGGCAACGCATTCTCGCTCGACAACGAATTCCAGCGCGAGTTTGAAGATTCCTTCGATTTCACCGAAACCGACGATCAGATCACCGCCATTCGCGCCGTCAAGGAAGACATGGAGTCGCCCACGCCGATGGACCGCCTGCTCTGCGGCGACGTCGGCTACGGGAAAACCGAAGTGGCCATGCGCGCCGCCTTCAAAGCCGTGCAGGACGGCAAGCAGGTCGCCGTGCTCACTCCCAACCACAGTGCTCAGCTTCCAGCACTTCGAAACCTTCAAGCAGCGCTTCGCGCAGTTCCCCATCCACATCGAGATGATCTCGCGCTTCCGCACTGCGAAGGAGCAGAAGGACATCATCGAGCGCGTCTCCACGGGCCGTGTCGACATTCTCATCGGCACACACCGCCTGCTTTCAAAGGACATCAAATTTCAGGATCTTGGCCTGCTCATCGTCGACGAAGAGCAGCGCTTCGGCGTCCGCCACAAGGAACGGCTCAAGCAGTTGCGCAAGCAGATCGATGTTCTCGCCATGAGCGCGACGCCGATCCCCCGCACGCTGCATATGTCGCTGGTCGGCCTGCGCGACATGAGCATCATCGAAACGCCGCCCAAAGATCGCATGGCCATTCAGACCGTTGTTGCGCGCTTCGACGAAAAAATCGTGCGCTCGGCGATCGAAGTGGAATTGGAACGCGGTGGCCAGGTGTTCTTTGTGCACAACCGCGTTGAATCCATTTACGAAATCGCTTCGCGCATTCAAGAGCTGGTGCCTGCTGCGCGCGTTGCCGTAGCGCACGGCCAGATGGGCGAAAATGACCTCGAGAAAGTCATGCTTGCCTTCATGCGCCACGAATTTGATGTGCTGGTAGCCACCACCATCATCGAAAACGGCCTTGATATTCCGCTCGCCAATACCATCCTTATCAACCGCGCCGAGCGGCACGGCTTGAGCGAGCTTTATCAGTTGCGCGGCCGTGTGGGCCGCTCCAACCGGCGCGCCTATGCGTATCTTCTGATTCCGCCCGAGAACGAGCTCACTGAAATCGCGCGTCGACGCCTCGCCGCTTTGAAGGAGTTCAGCGATTTGGGTGCGGGATTCAAAATCGCGGCCCTCGACCTGGAACTGCGCGGAGCCGGCAACATGCTCGGGGGCGAACAGAGCGGCCACATTGAGGCCGTTGGTTTTGAGCTCTACACCTCTATGCTCGAAGCCGCAGTCAAGGAAATGAAGGGCGAAGCCAGCGAAGAACGTCCCGCCACGCAGCTCAATCTCGGCATCGCACTCCGCATCGACGAAAGCTATGTTCCGGAAGAGAATCAGCGCCTGCGCCTCTACAAGAAAATCGCCGGTGCGACCACCGAAGCGGCGGTCAACGAGATTCGTGCGGAGATGGAAGACCGCTACGGCGCGTCGCCCGACGCCACCGTCTATTTGCTTGAAGCCGCTATGCTGCGCCTGGAGTGCGAACGCGTCGGCATTGCGCAGGTCGACCGCAAGCGCGGCGAGCTCCAGATCCGCTTCATGGAGAATGCGGCCGTCGATCCGGCGCACCTCATGCAACTGGTATCTCGCAACGCCAAGCGCGGCGCACAATTCACTCCGCAAGGTCTGCTCAAGTTCCCGTTGCGGGCTACGCGGCCCGATGATGTTCTGCTCGAAATTCGGGAATTGCTCGCAAATCTTGCTCCCGCAGCCGTAAGCGCATGAACGGGAGCTGGACTGGAGAAACTTCATCGACATGAATCGACGCATAGGTTTTGCAGTGATTGGAGTTTTTATGGCGGCGACAACGGCGGCCCATGGCGCCACGGCAACCTGGAAACAGCAATTTGCGACGGTCAGCGATCAATACTTCGACCAGGTGTACTTCCACTACGGACCATCAGGCGCGACCATGGTCGGCCTCCATCAATACGATGCGCAGCTTGAAGATTATTCGCGTCCGGCCATTGATGCGGAGATTGCTGCACTCAAGAGCTTCGAGCAGCAAATCGAGGCCATTCAGCCTGACGCTTCGGCCGCCGACTTTGTCCCGCGCAGCGATCGCGAGATCGTGCTGAATAACATTCGCTCGCAATTGCTGACGCTGGAAGTCATCCGGCCCTGGCAAAAGGACGCGGACACTTATTCGAGCACCTGCGCCAATGCGGCCTTCGTGCTGATGGAGCGCAAATTCGCGCCGCCCAACGACCGGTTACGCTCGCTCGTCGCGCGCGAAAAGCAGATGCCGGCGCTGCTCGCCGCGGCGCACACCAATCTCCAGAACCCGCCGCACGTTTTTACCGAGATCGCGATTGAGCAGCTGCCGGACATTATCACTTTCTTCAAGCACGATGTGCCCCAGGCCTTTGCCGACGCCGACGATGCGGCGTTGAAAGCCGAATTCGTTCAGACCAACGCGGCTGTGGTCACCGCGCTCAACGATTATCTGCACTGGCTCAAAACCGACGTGCTGCCGCGCTCAAACGGCGACTTTCGCATCGGCGCCGACACATTCCAGAAAAAACTCGAGTATGACGAGATGGTAGACGTGCCGCTCGGCAAACTGCTCGAAATCGGTTGGGCCGACTTGCGGAAAAATCAGGAACACTTCAAACAAGTTGCCGCCGAACTCGATCCGGAAAAAGATCCGAGCGAGGTTCTCGAAGAGCTGGGTGAGGATCATCCAGCTCCCGATCAGCTTCTCGACGCCTTCCGCGGCACCTTCAACAATCTGGTCGGCTTCATCCGCGAGCATCACATCGTAACCATTCCATCCGACGTCCAGCCCATCGTCGAAGAAACGCCGCCGTTCATGCGCGCCACAACCTTCGCCAGCATGGACACCGCCGGCCCCTTTGAAACTCACGCCGCGGAGTCTTATTTCAACGTCACGCTTCCTGATCCATCCATGACGCCTGCTGAGGTCGATGGCTACATGCACGGATTCAATATCGGCACGGTGATCTCTACGGCGGTGCACGAGGCCTATCCTGGGCACTACGTGCAGTTTCTCTGGCTACCGCAAGCTCCCAGCAAAGTTCGAAAGCTGCTCGGCGCCAATACCGACATTGAGGGATGGGCGCATTATTGCGAGCAAATGATGCTCGACGAAGGCTACGGTCAACCCGGACAGGGCGCAAAAGATATGCGCGAATCGAAGCTGTTGCGCCTGGGCCAACTGCAGGACGCGCTCTTGCGCGATGCGCGTTTCATCGTCGGCATTGAAATGCACTCCGGCAATATGACCATGGAGCAGGCCGAAGAATTCTTCCAGAAGGAAGGCTACCAATCCAAAGAAACGGCGCTGGTTGAGACGCGTCGTGGGGCCGGCGACCCAACCTACCTTTACTACACCCTGGGCAAGCTTGAAATCATGAAGCTGCGCGATGACGTGAAGAAAAAGGAAGGCAAGGCGTTCAGCCTCGAAAAATTCCACGACGATTTCCTGAAGCAGGGCTTCCCGCCCATCAAGATCGTCCGCGAAGCCATGCTCGGCGACAACTCGCCCACGCTGTAAGCAGAAGCCGAAGATCCATAACTACTGCATTAGGCAACACGCATTGCCGAGCAGTGACGAACCATGACAACAGGACCAACTTGAGCGGCCCAGAGACGCTATAAGTTCACGAGCTTCGCCAGAGCCTCCTCTTTTCCTTCCAGAGTCGGCACGTCGGGATAGCCGCGCAGTGTGATCGTGTACGCGATACCACCTCTGTGCACGCTGAGCGTAGCGCCGTAGCTTAAGTTTCCGCTGGTCATATAAGCCTCGTCGCTAATGCCGCTAACCGGTGTCGTCTTCAAATTGGGGATCGCGACAGATTTGCCCACTTCATAAGCCTGTACTGACTTGACTGAGACGATCACCGTTAGAGCCTTGAATGGCTCAACTCCGGACTGAAGCCACTTGCAGGAAGAATGGATGGTTGGAGTTAACGGCTCGCCAGCCGTTATCGAGACTCCGAGAACTGTCTGGATCTGTGCTGGTGTGAGCAGCGTGCACGCGTCCGTCGACGGTGCCTGAGCCGCATTCTGGTTTGTACCGCCGACGAAAAGCAATACGGCGAGAGAGACGATGGCACGAAGCGCTGGACGCACGGAGAACCTCCTGTTGATGGAAAGTCTGATTACCGGAAGAGAATGTCAAAATGCCGAAAACCGTGCGCGATGGGGAAGCAATCTGTCTGCTGCCGTGGGACCTGCGGCAGGCTAAGATGCTGCCGATATTTTTAACAAGGAAACCGTCGATTGCACAAGTTCGTTCGTGAAGGCTCCGCATCTATGACTGAAAGTTGCGGTCGAACACCTGAGGCCAACCCCGCTAGCTCCGCTAACCCCGCTGTCTTTATTCCTTCCACTTGATGTTGCAGCCGATCGACGGCTTCTGCTCCTTCGCGACTGGCTTGCCCGCAAGCACCGCATCGATGGCCGCGCGCAGGTCCTTCCCGGTCACCGGGACTCCATTTCCCGGGCGGCTGTCATCGTACTGTCCGCGATAGACAAGCTTGAAATCTGCGTCGAAGAGATAAGGATCGGGGGTGCAGGCGGCCTTGTACGCGTGGGCCACGTACTGATCCTCGTCATATAGGTACGGGAAGTCAAAATCGTTATCGTGTGCCTGCTGCCTCATGCCGTCAGGGCTGTCGGCAGGGTGCGTCTTCACATCGTTGGAACTGATCGCAACCATCGCCAACGGCTTGTCTTCGTAACCCGCAGCAAGATCGCCGAGCGACTTCTCTATGTGCTTCACATAGGGGCAGTGCGGGCAAATAAAAATCACCAGCAAAGCCTTCATCCCGCGAAAATCGTCGCGGCGAATCTTCTTGCCGCTGATCACATCGGTCAGCGCAAAATCCGGCGCGGGAGTGCCAAGCGCCAGCATAGTCGATTCCGTCTGTGCCATTCCATCTCTCCTTGATAAAGGGATGCTCTTCAGCTCCGGAGGTTGCGTCCGCTCTCGAATCTGTTAAAAAAGCCCCGCCTGCCGCCCCGGCGGTGCAATTCCGAAGTGTTCATAAGCCAGGCGCGTGGCGACGCGGCCCCTCGGCGTGCGGTCAAGAAATCCAATTTGAATCAGAAATGGCTCGTAGACTTCTTCAAGCGCGTCTTCTTCTTCGGCTAGCGTCGCCGCCAGCGTGCCCAGACCTACCGGTCCGCCATCGTACTTCTGCATAATCGTCAGCAGCAGTCGCCGGTCGATCTCGTCGAAGCCGTGTGCATCCACTTCCAGCATGGTCAGCGCCGCATTGGCCGTGGGCAGGTCGATCGATCCCGTACCGCGCACCTGGGCATAATCGCGAACGCGGCGCAACAGGCGGTTGGCAATGCGCGGCGTTCCGCGCGATCGCAATGCGATCTCCGCTGCTCCGTCGGCATCGATCGGAATTTGCAGCACCTCGGCGGAGCGCTCGACAATCACACGCAATTCTTCTTCGGTGTAAAACTCCAGGCGCAGCAGAATGCCGAATCGTGAGCGCAGCGGCGAACTCAGCAGGCCGGGCCGCGTGGTGGCCCCGATGAATGTAAATGGGCGAATCTCCATCACATGGGTTCGCGCCGCCGGTCCCTGCCCAATGATGATGTCCAGCTTGTAGTCCTCAAGCGCGGTGTAGAGCTTTTCTTCCAGCACCGGTTGCAGGCGATGAATTTCATCGAGGAAGAGCACCTGGCGCTCACGCAGATTTGTCAGAACCGCGGTCAGATCTCCCTGGATTACGAGCGCCGGCCCCGAGGTCTGCTGAAAACCCACGTCGAGTTCGTTGGCGATGATCGTGGCCAGCGTTGTCTTTCCCAGCCCGGGAGGGCCGAAAAGCAGCACATGATCCAGAGCCTCGCCGCGCGATTTTGCCGCCTCAAGCGCAATGGCCAGCTGTTCCTTCGCCTTCGACTGGCCGATAAACTCCCGTAGCCAGCGAGGACGCAATTTGAGCTCAAAACCTTGCTCTTCATCGGCGCGCGCCGCGCTCACCAAACGTTCCGGAGTGTTGTCGCGCGTAAGAGTCATGCTGATCAGAAGTGTAGCCGTTCCCGCAAGCTGCGGCAAAACTGCCCAGGAATGGGCCAATGGAAATCCGGCGCATTGTTCAGCCGCGCGCAACCCGATTCGCACCACTCGGCAGCACCGCATTTCACTGTCTCACATGTGACCAAAGTGACGTGTTCCTTTACCAGTAAAGTCAATGGCCATGGGCTTATTGACTGTCTTGATGCCAAGCCAAAAGTAACACCTTCGTGTGACTGCGGTGCGCTGATTACATGGCCTATAGTCGTAGGCATACTAGGCCAGCGAGAGTCTGCCATGACGATTTCGAGATCAACGTCAAAGCGTCTGCAGGCTCCGGAGGTCAACCATGCATGATCGAGTTTTATCGTCGCGGGCGTTTCTTTTTCTCGTCGCTTTGGCGCTGCCCATAGCGGGATGCACCAGTTCTCAAGTCGACTCGCTTGTCGTCACGCCAACTTCAATCACGATGCCTGTCGGCGATACTGCGCAGCTCACGGCCACGGGAATTTACGGTCATGGCAATCATCCGACGACCTCGCAGGATCTGACCGACCAGGTGGCCTGGACCACGACCTCTAATGACGTCGCTACCGTGAATTCTGCCGGAGTGGTGACAGCAACGGGTCCCGGAAGTATCCAAATCACGGCCAGCATCCATGGTTTTACGGGGACACTGACCGCGTTCTGCACGATTACCGTCTCGGGAAGCGCGGGTGGAGGCACCGGCACGGGCGCAGTCGTATCCCTGGCGATCATCCCCTCCGCGCAGTCGGTCGCCGTACCTACGCAAACCGCGCAATTTCTTGCCATTGGAACCACTACTTCCGGAGCCACGGTCAACCTAACCAACTCGGTGGCTTGGAGTTCAAGCAGCCTGCAGATTGCAACCATCGGCGCCAATACCGGACTAGCGACAGCGCTGGGCCAAGGCACATCGACCATCACGGCGATTTATAACAGCGGCGGAAGCGCACTTACCGCTACGGCAACCTTCACCGTCCTTGGTGGAACTACCGAGGAATATACCGCTGTATCCATCGTTCCCGGCTCACAATCCGTTTCAGCCTCAGGCCAGACCGGGCAATTCATCGCCCTGGCCACTTCTGGCACCACAGGCCTTGAGGAGGACGTAACAAACTCTCCGCAGCTCTCATGGCTGTCGAGCATTCCGTCGGTGGCTACGATCACCACAGGACTTGGCTCCGGCAATGGCGTGGCCACGGGCGTGAGCCTGGGCACCACTACCATCACCGCGTTGCTCAAGAACCCCGATGGTTCTCTGGTCTCGAACTTCTCATCCCTGAACGTGACCAACGCTCCGGCGCCTGAACCATTGCTGAGCCTGAGCATCGTACCTGGCGCGATCACAGTCGACAATCTACTCGACGCGGGTCAATTCCTGGCCATTGGCACATATTCAACGTCCCCAACGGTCAGAGACCTCACCAACTCAGTGCAGTGGCTGACTTCTGCGCCCAGCGTCTTCCCCGTCAACACCAACGGGTCGGGCGTCCCGAGCGGCGGCGCCAACGCCGGAGTGGTCACCGCATACGGAAGCGGCGGCGCGACGATTATTGCGGAAGCAACGGATCCGCAGACGGGCTCGATCCAAACGGCAACTGCAAGCTTCAATTGCCCGTTGGTCCTGCCGACTCCCACAACCGCGGGCTCCTGCTATCCAGGTTCCGAATCGTCCTCGCTCCTCTCTACCCTCACGATCTATAACGAGGGCTTGAACACAACCAACTGGCTGGTCACGGCTCCCTCTGCAACCGGAACCCCCAATGTCCTCCATTGCGGTCCCGGTTCCACAGGCGCAGGGCTTGGTGGATCGGTCTGCGTGGCAACGTATCCCGTTGGCTCGACGATCACTCTCACAGCTCCCGCCGGTGCAGGCGCGTTCGGCGGATGGTCATACAACTGCGTACCCACTTCAGCCGTTACTGCGGCCGGGCCCAACACCTGCCAGGTCACTCTCACCTTCGACGATACGATCGGAGTAATCTTCAACTAAGACGAACAGTCTGCCGAGAGAGCCGCCCTTCGGGGCGGCTTTCTTATTGACGCTGGGCTCGCCCTTGGTTCGGGCTTCCACTGAGGTTGGCCCGAGTTTCGCAATCTAGCCCTCCGCCTACAGCGTTTAGACTGTTAAGGTTCCTCTGAACGTGATGGCCCACCGCTTCGGCATGCTTCGCCGCTTTCGCTTCAATCTCCCGCAACGCATCGCGGCGGCTCTCCTGGCAGCTTTTCTCCTGCAAGGGCTCTGGATCGTCAGCCGCCAAACGCTGACCGACAGCGATTACCAGTACGCGCGCTGCGGCCGCGAAACCTGGGAGAAGCCCTCGCCCCTCGCCGGGTATTACACCTCCTGCGGCAACATTCACGATGGCATTCTGGCTTACCGCCTCGCCGGGCTTCCGCTCACCGTCAATCTCCTCATCGAGCGCAGCTTTGACCTCTTTCGGAAGCCTGAGAATCGCGTCGTACAGAATTCAGGCGCCGAGCTCAGCACATGGGAGCTCCGCCACCAGATGACCCACATTCTGCTGCTTCTGCGCCTGCCATTCCTTTTTGCCGGCTGCGCCCTCGGAGGATGCATCTGGTGGGTCACGCGGCGTCTCTATGGCAACCTGGGTGGCTACACGGCCCTCGCTCTCTACTGCTTCTCGCCGGCCATCCTGAAAGCCTGCGTGTCGCCCAATCCTGATGTGCTGGCCGCTCTCGGCGTCTTCGGCGGAGTGTACACGTGCATTGGAGTGGCCCATGCCATGCAGGGGCCGCGGCGTAAGTGGCGTCCGCGCATCGTTTTGCTCATCGTCATCTTCGGCATCGCCGCCACCGCGCACATCGCCGCTCTTCCCGTAACCGCGCTGCTGGGGCTCGCGGCGATGCTGTGGATTGCCGAAGGGCACAGAAGCCAAGTGCTGCCCGTGGTGCTCGTGGCCGCTGCCGGGGCGCTCTTGCTTCTTTTTGCGTGTTACGGATTTTCGCCCGACGCATTCAGTTATGTCTTCCGCTCCTCGTCGGGGTTGGTTTGGCTTTCAACCGATCCAGGGCGGCGTTTCTTCTCGTCCCTTTCGAATAGCGGCCTGACCCTGGCGGCGTGCGCGTCTTTCATCTTGTATCTGACCGCTCGCAAGTCCCGCTACTTTGGCAACACGCTTCCCTTGCTTTGCGCGGTCGTCCTCATGCTCCTGGTAATGACAGGCGCTCCGGGAACTCCGTGGCTCTGGGCCTTGCCGTTCCTGCTCACATTCGTCGGGGGCGTCTTTGCTGACATTTACGAAGGCCCGCGGGGAAAGCTCGCGCTCGCCGCAGGGGGCGCGATTGTTCTCGCCCAGGCTGTTCTGTGCATACTGAGCCTGCCTCTCTTGTCGCAATAGCAGAAAATCTCATCAAATCCCTCGCTCGCTAACCACTCGAACAACGGCCGCCAACCGCATCGCAAATGCTCGCGCAAAAAAGCCGCTGCAACCGCGAAATCCGCCCTCGACTTCCCCCACTCGTCCAGCGCTCGTCGCGCTGTTGAAATCGCCTCATAAATTCAAGCAAAATAAGGATTTATTTCGCAGCGCCATCCTTGCTAAAACCCTGTTTGAACCACTAAAATAAGAAGAGAGTTCTGCGGATTTGGCCCCGTCTTTGCTTCTCCTGCCTGCTGCCTCCCCGCAGATCTCGAAAACTCTATGGCAGACGACCAGAACCCACAGCTCCCTCTCGATCCACCGACACCTCCCGGCGGCACCAATCTCGTCCCCATCAACATTGAAGAGGAGATGCGTCGCTCCTATCTCGACTACTCCATGTCGGTGATCATCGGGCGTGCCCTGCCCGATGCTCGCGACGGTCTCAAGCCCGTGCATCGCCGTGTGCTCTACACCATGAGCGAGATGGGCCTGGAGCACAACAAGAAGTACACCAAGTGCGCCAAAGTCGTCGGCCAGGCCATGGGTGTCTACCATCCCCACGGCGACTCGGCCATCTACGACACGCTGGTCCGTATGGCGCAGCCGTTTAGCCTGCGCTATACGCTGGTCGACGGCCAGGGCAACTTCGGCTCCGTCGACGGCGATCCGCCCGCTGCCATGCGCTACACCGAGTGCCGCATGGAGCGCATCACCGGCGAGCTCATGGCCGACATCGACATGGAAACCGTCGACTTCGTGCCCAACTACGATGAGTCCACCGTCGAGCCATCCGTTCTGCCCACGCGCATTCCCAACCTCATCGTCAACGGATCGAGCGGGATCGCAGTCGGCATGGCCACCAACATTCCTCCGCACAATCTCACTGAAGTCGTCAACGCCGCTATCGATCTTGTCAAGAACCCCAAAGCCGGCCTTGCTGAAGTCTTCAAGCACGTCAAGGGCCCCGACTTCCCTACCGGCGCGATCCTCTACGGCCGCACCGGCATCGTTGACGCTTACCGCACCGGCCGTGGCCGCTTCCTTATGAGGGCACGCGTCGCAGTCGAAAATGCTACTAAGGACCTCAAGGCGCTGGTCGTCACCGAGCTTCCCTATCAGGTCAACAAGTCCACGCTCTTCAAGCGCATCGCCGAGCTGGTCGAAAACAAAATCATCTCCGACATCGACATCGGCGCCGATCGCACGCGCGACGAGAGCGATCGCGACGGCATGCGGTTCGTCATCGGCCTCAAGCGCGGCGCGCAGCCTGAGATCGTCCTCAATCAGCTCTACAAGCACACGCAACTCCAGGAAAGCTTCTCCATGATCTTCCTGGCCGTGGTCAACAACCAGCCGCGCGAGTTGGGCCTCGCTGAAGCCATCCGCGTCTTCATCGACCACCGAATTGAAGTCGTTCAGCGCCGCACTGTCTACCTCTTGCGCAAGGCGCGCGAGCGCGAGCACATCTTGGAAGGTCTCAAGATCGCGCTCGACAACCTCGACACAGTCATCAAGATCATTCGCGCATCGGCCTCCCGCGCCGACGCTCGCGAAAACCTCTACGCATGGGGCAAAGGCACCGAAATCATCATTCAGCTCGATCGCGAGCTCGCGCGCCACGAAGAGCGCGGCCTCACCCTGCGCCAGGTCGATGCCATCCTCGAACTCCAGCTCTACCGCCTCACCCAGCTCTCAGTCGACGAGCTCCTGAAAGAACTCACGGAAATCCGCGCAAAGATTGCCGAGTATGAAGAAATCCTCGGCAGCGAGAAAAAACTCCGCGCGGTCATCGTCAAGGAGCTTGAAGACGTTCGCGACAAGTACGGCGACGAGCGCCGCACCGAAATCGTGGACGAAAGCGCCGAGATTCAGCTTGAAGACCTCATTGCCGACGAGCAGGTTGCGGTCACGGTCAGCCATCAGGGCTATCTGAAGCGCACGCCCATCTCCATCTACCGCCAGCAGCGCCGCGGCGGCACCGGGCGCATGGGCATGAAGACACGCGAGGAAGACTTCGTCTCGCAGCTCATCGTCAACTCGACCCACGCTTACTTGCTCTGTTTCACCAACACCGGCCGCGTTTACTGGCTCAAGGTCTACGAAATTCCCGACGTCGGCGCCGCCGGCAAGGGCAAGTCGATGCAAAGCCTGCTCGATCTCCAGACCGGTGAAAAAGTCTGCGCCATTCTGCCCGTCCGCGACCTTGAGGAGGAAGGCAAATTCATCTTCTTCTCCACGCAAAAAGGCACCGTCAAGAAAACTCCGCTCAAGGATTTTTCCAACGTCATGGCTCGCGGCATCATTGCCATCGGCATCGATTCTGACGACGAGTTAGTAGCCGCCCGCATCACCGACGGCTCGCAGGTCATCTTCATCGCCACGCACCTCGGCATGGGCATCCGCTTTGAAGAGAGCGACGTTCGCTCCATGGGCCGTCCGGCTTACGGCGTCCGCGGCATCTCTCTCCTCAAGAACGATTACGTCATCGGCACCGTGGTCACGCCCAAGGAGCATGCTCCGGGCGCCTATCGCATTCTCTCTGTCACCGAGAATGGCTTCGGCAAGCGCACCGACGTCGAGGAATACCGCCTGCAAACACGCGGCGGCAAGGGCGTCAAGAATCTCTCCGTCACCGATCGCGTCGGCCGCGTCAACTCCATCCAGATGGTCGACGAGACCTCTGAGCTCATGGTCATCAGCCAGTTCGGCAAAATCATTCGCTGCGATACCAAGACTATCCGCTCAGCGGGTCGCGCCACACAAGGGGTCCGCATCCTCAACCTGGAGCCGGATGACAAGGTCGCGGCCACGGTCATCATCCCGCCCGACGAACTGAACGGTAACGGCCACGAAGAGCAAGGAACGTTGTTGCAGTAAGTTCCTCTTACAGCGGCATCACAAACTCTCCATTGAAGTACGTCTGCAGCGCCTTGATCGGCTGCCAGTAGTACCATCCGGCTGGATCGTAGATATTCACGCCCGGCACATCATTTACTGTCTCCAGCCCCTCCACCACCACTGCGTGAAGCGGTCCGTTATTTTCGCCCGTCATGTTGATCCCGGCGATCACAGGTTTGCCCGCGCGAACCGCGTTCATCATGTTGGTGAAGACAGCTTGTTTCGTGGCGCCGGTTCCCCCCTGGGCAGCGATGCCAATTCTCTTCAGGGCAGCCACCATCTGCGGAACGTTTAAGCCCTTTTCGCCGACCCCGGTTGAAAGCATGCGCAATGTGGGAACATTCTTTCCGAGAATTTCCGCAACCCGCGCACAAGTCAAAACACCGCAAATCGGCAGATCTCCCTGCCCTGGCGCGCCGGCCACGCCTTTCAGCACCATCCCGGTCTGGTAATTGGTCCCCCCAGTATTCGGCGCTGGAGTCCCCGATCCCATCGGCAATCCTCCGGTCGGCGCTTCACCCGGAGTTCCCACCGGCCCTCCCGTCGGCGTCGAGCCCGTTTTCGCCGCCTGCGCCACGCTCTGCTCCGCCTGGCCCGCCAGAGATCCCGACTCCGCCGCAGCCTCATCCGCGATCTGCAAAATCGGTGTTTGCTGCGCCGCTGCAATGGCCTTTGCCGCGGCCAGCGTGTTGTATTCCTGCGCAACAGCGCCCATCAGCTTTCCCGCCGCGCCGAAATAAGCGCCGCCCGCAACACTGATGCCGACGTTATTATGCTTCGTCGCGTCCATGGCGTCGGTCATGGCCTTTGAGATCCGCCCCGCGCCCCGCAGAATCGTCTCGGCATCGACCCTCAGCTTGTCGCTGAAGTCCGATACAGCTTGCAAAGTGGGATTTGCCGCACCGGGCGTCGTAGGCTTCACGGCGGGCTGCGGCTTTTGGCTGCATACACATCCCGCCGGCTGCGTTCCGGCTGGATTCGCGCAGTAGTTATAGCCGCCCGGCCCGAACGGCTCGCACGGCGTGCCACCCGGTGGAAGTTGTGACGGCTCCGGTGGTCCTGGATGCGGCGCATAATAAGGCGGCGGCCCGCCTTGGGGCGGAGGCGGGGTCGGCGGCAAGCCTGGTCCTCCGCCTTTCACGATCGTGCCTTGGGGCGGCGAGTACGTTTTGCCTCCATAACAAACCGCCATGCAAGCGTCGGCCTGATCGACGCCGCATTCGAACCCCTGGTTGTCCGCGGCCCCTACCTGATCCATAGGGACGATCATCGCGACGGGCGGCGTCGTAATCGGCGAGCAGTAGTAGCAGGTCTCGCCGGTGTGCTTCCAAATCTGCATCCCGCTCAGGCTGCATTCACCGCGCGAATCCTGCGGCGCCATCACGCCATAGCACACCAGCGGATTCATCCCGGTGTAGGGATTGTTCTGGTTCTGTTCCTCGCACGTCTGCGAGCTCTGGTCTTCGTAGGTCACGCCACCCTTCAGCGGAGGTTTTGCCGATTGTCCCTGTGCCTGCGCCCAGCTCCCCGCAACAACCAAAAGAATTGCCGCTCCCATCCGCAATCCGTTTCGCATCCACCCCTCCGCCGTGAACGGCCTTCGCGCACTGCGGTCTCGTCCGCCGCTCCCGCGCAAAGATGTTCGATTACAGCGCATGCACAATCACGCCGCTGGAGTATTTAAAAAACGTCTCGATCGGCTGCCAGTAGTACCATCCTGCCGGATCGTAGATCTTGAAGCCTTGCACTCCACCGATGGTTTCCGCCCCTTCCACGACAACCGCGTGCAGTCCCGAAGTTCCCACCGCCGGCGTGCCACCGGGACCAAAAATTTCCACGCCCGCGATTAACGGCTTTCCCTGGCCCAACAATTTCGCCATCATTGCCCCGGCCGCTGTGCCGGTTGCAATCTGGGCGTTGATGCCCATCTGCTGCAAGCCTGCCACCATCTGCTGGGGCGTTGTGCCCTCCGCCCCCACTTGCACCGATTCAAATGCCTTCGTCAATGAAGCGTTGGCCTTGAGCAGTTGCCCAAGTCTCGCGCAACTCAGCACGCCGCAATACGGCAAGTCTCCCGTGGTCTGTATGAACGTCTTGCCCAAATACACCATTCCTTCCTGGTAGGGCAACAACCCAACCATATTTCCACTCAACGTTCCCATCGGCGTTCCCGCTGGCGATCCCGGCGATGCTGATCCTGCCTTTGCGGCTTGCGCTGCGGCCTGTTCGGCCTCGCTCGCCAAGGCTCCGGATTCCGCCGCAGATTCGCCCGCGATCTCGAGGATTGCCCCCTGCTCAGTCGCTGAGGCAACCACCTTGGCCGCTGCAATCGCCTGGTACTGCTCGGCTACAAAGGTCATCGTTTTGCCCAGCGCGCCCAAACTCGACATCAACATCACATTGATCCCGACGTTGTTGTGCGTCCTCGCGTCCATCGAGTCCGTCATCACCTTCGAGATTCGCCCCGCGTTCTGCAGCATCGTCTCCGCGGCGGCCCTCATCTGGTCGCTGAAGTCCGACGCGGCCTGCAACGGCGCCGCTGCCGGTGTCTTCGTGGTCGGCTTCACGGCCGGCGCGGGTTTCCCCGGGCACGTGCATCCCGCCGGCCGCGGCAAATTCGGATAGTCGCAGGCGTTATAGTTCTTCGGCCCGGCCGGATAGCACGCATCGGGCGTAGTCGACACAAACCCTTTCAGCTTCTGCGTCTGGCCCGTCCCTCCGAAGTTGACGGGCGGCATCAACGTCACTCCTGCGGGAGGATCGAACGGCCCGGAACCGTCGCACGTCATGTAGCACGAATCCGATTCCGCCATGGCGCAGGCGAATCCCTGCTTGTACGCCGCCTGCCCCGCATCCATCGGCACAACGATCCAATTCAAATTTAGATACGGCGAAGAGGGGATCGATTGGCAGTAGTAGCAGGTATTCCCTTTCTGCCCCACCAGGAAGGTGTCTCCTCCTCCTATCGGAAAGCACTTGCTCGGGGCCTTCGAGTCCGTCCCCGTCGTCTCCATCGTCTCCGCCTTGCAGAACGCCGGACTGAACCCGCCGACATTCAGGCTGAAACCGCCCTTCGAATCGCAAGCGTTCGACGCCGCGTCCTGGTACACGCCATTCACGCTCGGAACACTCGGCGCGCTTGGCGGCGCGCTGGCCGGCGCGCTCGGCGCCGCGCCCCCCGGGGGATTCGGATACGGTTGCTGACTCTGTGCCCGCGCCCCCACACCGCTGGTCGCAATTGCCGCCGCAGCCAACGCCATCACTCCGGCCCTCAACCACACACAGATTCTCGTGCCTGTCATTGGGCTCGACTCCGTCATCAATGAAACCACCAGGATTGGAATTCAGGGGGAAACTTACTGTTCAGGATTCTAACGCAGGCTCGCCTATTATGAGCTGCGAACCGTCTTCCGCGACCACATCATATAGACCGGAACTCCCAGCAGCACCAGGATCATTCCCGGCCAGGTGTACTGCGGCTTGTAGCGGAGCAGCGCCGCGCAAATGCCGCTCGCCATCAGGATGTACACCGCCGGCAGAATCGGATAGCCGATCGCCTTGTAGGGTCTCGGCGCGTCAGGCTGTTTGAACCGCAGCACGAAAAGGCCAACGATGGTCAGAATGTAGAACACGAGCGCCGCGAAAATAATGTAGTCGAGCAGTTGCCCATACGATCCGGAAACGCAGAGCACCACAGTCCAGATCGCCTGCACAACCAGCCCCGCCGCCGGCGTCTTGAAGCGCGGATGCAGTTTGCCCACAGACTTGAAGAACAATCCGTCCTGCGCCATCGCGTAATAGACGCGCGCCCCGGCCAGTGTCATTCCATTGGCGCAGCCAAAAGTCGAGACCATGATCGCTGCCGCCATCAGAAAGCCGCCAAAATGGGGAAAGATCTGTTGCAGTACCGCTGCGCCGATCCGATCTTCAGAGGCATATTGAATGCCCCGCGCGAGCACCGTCGTCCCATGCGGATCGCCGTGCAATGGCAGCACCATCATGTAGGCCGTGCTGGCCAGGAAATACGTGACCACAACAAACCCCACGCCCAATCCCAGCGACAGCGGAACGTTCCGTCTCGGATGCTTGATCTCGCCCGCCGTAAACGTCACGTTGTTCCACGCGTCGCAAGAAAAAAGCGAACCCACCTGCACCACCGCCAGCACCACGATCGACCCCACCAAAGCAATCGGCCCATCGACGCCCACCTGCACAGGATGCAGCGAGTGCCAACTGGCATTGCGCCAGAACTCACTCCATTGCGCGCCGAAGTTGGCCGCGAGTGCCGCGCCGTTTCGCCCGATTGAAAATCCAAGCACGATCAGTCCCGCCAGCGCCAGGGCCTTGGCGACGGTAAAAACATTCTGCAAACCCGCGCCAAATTGCACGCCGCGAATATTGACCAGCGCCACGATCGCGACCACGCAGATGCCGGCCAAATTTGCCGTATTCACGCCGATATCCATGTTGCCAAGCACCATGGGCCCCACGGGAATCGCCGGAACGTGCGCAATGTGCCACAGCCAGTGCGTACTTGAAACCGCCGGAAAAAAGACACCAAGGAATTTGCCGAACGCCACGCAAACCGCCGCAATGGTGCCCGTCTGGATGACGAGGAACAGCGTCCAGCCATACAGAAATCCCCACAGGGGGCCAAGCGACTCGCGCAGATAAACGTACTGGCCGCCGGCTTTCGGCATCATCGCGGCCAGCTCGCCGTAGCTGAGCGCGCAGATCAGGGTCATGGTGCCGGTGACGAGCCACGCGGCGAGAAAAAGCGCCGGTGAATCAGTGAGCCGCGCAATATCGCAGTCGACGATGAAGATGCCGCTGCCGATCATGGAGCCGACCACGATGGTTGTGGCGCTGAAGAGTCCGAGGCTCTGCACCATCTGCGTGCCAGAGCCGGATCCGGGAACCGGTGAACTGAACTGATTTTCTGGTGTGGTCATTTAGTTTTCAACCCGCCAAGGGTATCCGGCCCGCTTGGCGAGCGCCCGGCTTCCTGCGCCGCCACAACCTGCCTGCCTGCCATCCCGTCCACGAATCCTTCCTTGTCCATCAAACATGGTTCCCGCGGGTTTCCACAAGCGAATTCGCAAGCCGGGCCACGCGGAGTAAAGAAATGCCGCCGTACATCGATTTCCTCAATGGTCGAGAAAGCGTATACTCATCTCGCTTGCGGATCGCAAGGCGGCCACCGATTGAGCGGGCCGCCAACAAAAAACTGAACTGAAATCGATGACAAGGATGACTGCGAACTCCATGAAGACTCAAATTGCAAGTTTGGCGGCGGCGGCGTTGTTTTTGGCAGGAGCGGCGCAAGTTTCTGCTCAACAAACGGCGACCACGCCAAACAAGATTGTGGCCACGATCGATGCTACACAGACCGGCGTGCCGGTGTCGCCATACGAATATGGCATGTTTATCGAACATATCGGCCAAACGATGTACTCGAGCCTCTGGGCCGAAATGCTCGACGACCGCAAATTCTATTTCCCGATCACCTCTCAGGAGCCTGTATCCGCGGGGCAGCCGGCGCGGAATCCGATGCGCATGCAGCTCCGCAAGTGGCGTCCCGTCGGGCCCGATGAGGTCGTCGTGATGGACAAGGACAATCCTTTTGTCGGCGATCAAAGCCCGCGCATTGCGCTTGACGCCACGACTCCGCACGGAATCCGGCAAGCGGGGCTGGCTTTGGTCAATGGGAAAAGGTATACCGGCCACATCTATCTGCGCGGTACTGCCGGCGCAAAGGTTAAGGTCGCGCTGGTCTGGGGCAGCGGCGCCAACGATCGCCAGACAGTCACTATCTCCGCGCTCACCAACGAGTACAGAAAATTCCCGCTTTCATTCACCGCGGGCGCCGACGCAACCGATGCCGCGCTCGAGATCGCGGGTACAGGCTCGGGCAACTTTCACATCGGCACGCTTTCGCTCATGCCTGCTGACAACCTCGAGGGTTTCCGTGCCGACACCATTCCGCTGATCCGCCAGATCAAGTCGGGCTTCTGGCGTTATGGGGGCAACTACACATCGAACCTGATCTGGTACCACACCATCGGCGACCGCGATAAGCGGCCGCCCGACTGGGACAATGCCTGGAGCGCGATGCAGACCAACGATCTGGGCATGGATGAGTTCATGACGCTGTGCAAGCTCATCGGCGTCGAGCCTTACATCAGCGTCAATGCCGGCCTCGGCGACTCGCATTCCGCTGCCCAGCAAGTTGAATACATGAATGGATCGGCCAGCACCTTCATGGGCGCGCAGCGCGCGAAAAACGGCCATCCCGAGCCCTACCATGTGAAGTTCTGGAACATCGGCAACGAGCCCTGGGGCTCATGGCAGATCGGCCGCACCGATCTGAAGTACTTCATGATGAAACACAACGAGTTTGCCAAAGCCATGCGCGCCGTCGATCCCTCGATCACGCTCATCGCTTCAGGTTTGATGCTCGAGGACTGGTACCTGACCGGAGAAAACCGCGCCAAGTACGCCGGTAATCTCGGTCCGCTTTACGGATCGGACGTCGACTGGACCGGCGGCTTTCTCAAGGACGCCTGGGGTAACTTCGACGGCATCTCGCAGCACTGGTACGGGCAGCCGGGCCGGCACCTCGACATTGATAAAGTGCGCAACCTCCCGCTCGATGCGCCCACTGACGATGGTTACGTCAAGGTGGATCAAACCTTGCTTCAATTCGCCCGCTATCCTGCCGATCTTGTTCACGGCGAGGCTGAAGAGTGGCAGGGCTATCAGCAACGCTTCCCGGCCATGTTGCAGAAAAACATCTTCCTCTCGATTGACGAGTACGCTTACTTCGGCGGCGGGTTCGGTCGCGCCGTCACGCTCAAGCAGGCCCTTGCCTACGGCATGATCTTCAATGAGATGCTGCGGCACACCGACATTCTCACCATGGCCGCGCACACCACCGGCGTTTCCACCATCGACTTCAACCGCACCGATGCCACCATGAACGTGCTCGGGCTGACCTTCAAGCTTTATGCCGACAATTTCGTCGGCGCCACTCCGGTGGCGCTGACAGGCAACTCGCCGCAACCCGCACCGCGCTTTCCTGCCGGCGGCGATCAGCCGAAGACCAGTTCCGGCAGCGCAACTTACCCGCTGGATATGTTCGCCGCGCTCTCGCCCGACAAGAAATCTCTGATTGTCTCGGTGGTGAATGCGACGGATTCTGCTCAGCCCTTCGATTTGAATGTAACCGGGGTGCGCCTGGCCGGCACGTCGATGCAGTGGCAGTTGACAGCGAACAGCCTCGATGCCGCCGATCGCGTCGGGCAGCCGCCGCAGGTTGAGGTCAAGCAGATTCCCGGTGCCGGCGCGCCTGGCACGATCTCGGTCGCGCCCATCAGCGTGAACGTCTATCGTTTTGCGTTGTCGCCAACGCAATAAGCAGGCAGAGCGCAAATGCGACAGGAGAAAAAGACGTGAACAGAGCCAAGAGCTTAGGCGTACTCGCGATCATGGTTGCGCTCGCAATGACCTGCGCGTTGATCCATGCGCAGGTCCAAACGGAAATGCCCCCGGTCATTCCGGGGGCAAAGCCGGTCACGGTTGAGCACATCAAGATTCACGGAACGGCCCTCGAAGGGAACCTCGAAGGCGAAGCGGTCGATCGCGATGTGATTGTGTTTCTGCCGCCCAGCTACGCCACGGACAAGCATCGCCACTATCCCGTGGTGTACGCGCTGCATGGATTCTTCATCGGCGCCGAGCAATGGACTCACGAGATCCGCGTTCCTCAAACCATCGAAGGCGCCTTTGCCAAGGGCGTTCAGGAGATGATCGTCGTCCTGCCGGATTCGAAGACGATCTATGGCGGATCTATGTACTCGAGTTCGGAAACCACCGGCGACTTTGAAAACTTCATCGCCCACGACGTGGTCTCTTACATCGACGCCCACTACCGCACCATCCCCGAGCGCACGAGCCGCGGCCTTGTCGGCCACTCCATGGGAGGCTACGGCGCATCGCGCATCGGCATGAAGCATCCCGACGTCTTCGGCGCTTTGTACATCATGAGCCCATGCTGCATGTCTCCCATGACCGGTGGTGGGCCCGGCCCTGCTGACCAGATGAAGGATCGTGCGATGGCCAACGAAAAGAAGGTCGCCGAAGCCAAATCTCCGGCCGACCTGGCGGCCGCATCACCGGGTTTCGCTGCCGCGCAGTTCGCGACCGCCGCGGCATGGGCGCCCGACCCCAAAAACCCCCCGCTCTATTTCGACCTGACCACCAAAGACGGCGTTCCGCAGCCAGATGTCGTGGCCAGGCTAGCGGCCAACGCGCCGTTGGCATTCATCGACCAATACATCGGCAACCTGCGCAAATACCGCGCCATCGCCATCGACGTAGGAGACCAGGACGGCCTGCGTTTCGACACGATTAAGCTGCACGGCATCCTCGATGCCTATGGAGTCGCGAACAGCTTTGAGATATTCCCCGGTACGCACACCAGCGCCGTCGCTTACCGATTCCAGGACCATGTGCTGCCATTCTTCAGCAAGAATCTTTGCGGCGCCAAAGGCTGCCAGTAAGTTCCGGCACTCTGCAGTGCGGACCCGCGATGCGCTTTTGCGATCTGATCTTTGGTGCCCAGAGGGGGACTTGAACTTGAGCCGTCTTCAAGGCGTGAGGAGCGCAAGCGAGGGGAGCGTTGAGGCGAAATCCCGAGCGCAGCCGAGGGACCTCTCATCTTTGGTGCCCAGAGGGGGACTTGAACCCCCACGGCCGGTAAAGGCCTGCGGATTTTAAGTCCGCTGCGTCTGCCAATTTCGCCATCCGGGCCTGCCTCTATATTATGGGCTGGGTTGGCATCGTCGCCACGCTCGATCGCACGCTGCCGCTCTTTTTGACCACGTGCCCCGCCGGCTTAGGCGGGGATGATCTTTCCACAACTTGCCCTCGTACGCCGCTCCCCCGTATCATCCGCAAGAGCACAAAAACCATGAGCGAAACGGAATCGAATACCGGATTGCGTGTGAAGGGGCGGCTCATGTCCGCCTCCGAAATCGAGCGCACCCTGGTGCGGCTGGCTCACGAAATTGTGGAGAAGAGCAACGGCAGCGAGAACCTGGCCCTGGTGGGCATCAAGCGCCGCGGCGTTCCCTTGGCGGAGCGGCTGGGAAAACTGATTTCAACCATCGAGAAGCGGCCTGTGGATACGGGAGTTCTCGACATTCAGTTCTATCGCGACGATCTTTCGACGGCCGACGTTCGTCCGGTGGTGACGCCCGGGTCCATCGGATGCGAGGTTGAGGGCCGCGACATTGTGATCTGCGACGACGTGCTTTACACCGGCCGCACGATTCGCGCCGCGCTCGACGCGCTCTTCGATCATGGACGGCCGCGGCGCGTGCAACTGGCCGTTCTCATCGACCGCGGGCATCGCGAATTGCCCATTGAAGCAACCTACGTGGGCAAGTTTGTGCCTACCAGCAGCCGCGAGATTATTGAAGTGAAGTTCCAGGAAATCGATGCCACCGAGCAGGTGCTTCTGGTGGAGAAGACCAACTGACCCCCAAGCTTTCAGCCGCCAGCCTTCCGTTGAAAGCCGATCGTGACCTGAGAGGGCCGAAAGCCGCCTCGCCCATGAATCCAGCCGCACCCGCGACCCGCCGCGTACTCACCACTCCGCCCGCGCCCGCATCGGCGTTTCCCTATAACGCGGGGTCACTGCTGTCGGTGCTCGATCTCAGCGTGGATGAAGTGAACCGGCTGCTGATGCGCGCCACCGAGCTGGAGCACGAAGACCCCATCGTGCGCGATCGCATTCTGGCCAAGCGGCGCATCGCACTGCTCTTTTACGAGTCGTCAACGCGTACGAGGACCAGTTTCGAGCTGGCATCGAAAGCGCTGGGTGCCGACACCACTCTGGTTTCGTACTTGAGTTCGAGCATCGAGAAGGGCGAGAGCCTGAAGGATACAGGCTTGACGCTGCGGGCATTGGGCGCAGAAGCCATCATCCTGCGGCACAACTCGTCGGGCGCGGCATGGCTGCTGGAAGAGGCGACGCGGTTGCCGGTGGTGAATGCCGGGGACGGCATGCATGAACACCCCACGCAGGCGCTGCTGGATCTGCGAACAATTCTGACGCACCTGCGGCCAGGGACGGCGGGAGTGGGGCCGGAGACGCTGGCCGGAGTGACGGTGATGATCGTCGGCGACATTCTGCACAGCCGCGTGGCGCGTTCGAACATGCAGCTGCTGCCGCGCGTGGGCGCGCGCGTTTTGCTCTGCGGGCCTAAGGAGCTGCTGCCGGAGCAGGCGGCAAAGTCGGGGCCGGGCATCGAGATTGAGCGCGACTTTGAGGCGGCGCTCAAGCAATCGCAGGCCGTGATGATGCTGCGCATCCAGGGGGAGCGGTTGGCGGGGCTGCAACTTGACCTTGAAGATTACAAAGCCAACTACCAACTGACCGGGCAGCGGCTGGCGGCGCTGGCTCCAGAAGCGGTGGTGCTGCATCCGGGGCCGATCATCCGCGGCATGGAGATTACGGCCGGCGTGGCCGACGGAGTGCAGTCGGCGATTCTGGAGCAGGTAACCAACGGATTGGCCATTCGCATGGCGGTGATGGAGCGCGCGCTGATGGCGCAGCATGCGGCTGCGGCGAGCGGACCGGATCGGCAGAACGGAGGCCGCGCATGACGGCGATTGCGATTTGCGGCGGGCGGCTGATCGATCCGGCGGCGGGAGTGGACGCACAGAAAGACATTCTGCTGATCGATGGGCGAGTGGCGGAGATTGCCGTCGCCGGAAAGTTGAAGCCGGCCAATGGCACGCAAGTGCTGGATGCGACAGGAATGGTCGTCGCGCCGGGGCTGATCGACATTCATGTGCACCTGCGCGAACCGGGACAAGCGTACAAGGAGACGATCGCAACGGGAACCGCAGCGGCCGCAGCAGGCGGATTCACCAGCGTGGCGGCGATGCCAAATACAACACCCGTGAACGATTCGCCGGAAGTGACGCGGTGGATGCAGGCGCCGGAGCGCGGCGCGCAGGTGAGAGTATTCCCGATCGCCGCGGCCACGCGCGGATCGAAAGGTGAAACGATCAACGACTTCGCCGCACTGCGGTCCGCGGGAGCGGTGGCTGTCACCGACGATGGAAGGCCGATCCTGAAGGACGGCATGATGCGCGAGACGCTTGCGGCCGCAGCGCGCGTGGGGCTCACCGTGATCCAGCATGCAGAAGACACGCGCATGACGCAGGGCGCGAGCATGAACCTCGGTCCCGTGTCGTTCAAGCTGGGACTGCGCGGAATGCCCACCGAAGCCGAGACCAGCATCGTGGAGCGCGACATTCGCCTGGTTGCGGAGCTCAAAGATGCGCACCCGCATTTGCATGTGGCGCACCTTTCAACAGCCGCAGCGCTGGCCGCGGTGCGACAAGCGCGGCGCAACGGATTGCGCGTGACGTGCGAGGTGACGCCGCACCATTTTCTGTTGACCGACGAGCATGTGGGGCTCTACAACACTGACGCCAAGATGAATCCGCCACTGCGTTCGGCGGCTGACCGCGAGGCGATGATCGAAGGCATTCTCGACGGCGTTGTGGATGCGATTGCGACCGATCACGCGCCGCATGCGATGCACGAAAAGGAAGTGGAATTCGAGATGGCGCCAAACGGCATCATCGGCCTGGAAACCGCGCTGGGACTGAGCGTGCGCTGGCTGCATCGCGAGTGGCGCATGCCGTTGGGCCGCGTTTTGAGCCTGCTGAGCGCGCAGCCTGCGGCGTTACTGGGACTGAAAGGCCGCGGAACGCTGGCGGTTGGCAGCTATGCCGACGTGGTGGTCTTCGACCCCAAAGTTGAGTGGACGTATCGCGCGACAGAATCGCGATCGAAGGCCAAGAACACTCCGTTCGATGGGTGGCAGATGCAGGGAAAAATCCGGTGGACGGTGAGCGAAGGCCGGATCGCCTACGCCGCGAGCTAGGTACCAAGGTACTGAAAGCAACATTTGGGCCGGGTGGGCAAAAGGGTCCGAAAAACAGGCTTTTGGGTGCCGAATCGGGCGCAGAGTGGCTGAAAACGGCTGAAAATGGTTGAAATTTGTGGATGAGTTTCTGCAATTTGTGTTGATGATAAAGAAGTTAAGATCAAAAACGCCGTTCCAAGTGCGTAAAAATCACTGGCTCGATGATTCGAGTCTCCAAAAAGCGAAAGTCAAGCGAATTTATTTGGCGCTGCGCCGTGGCATCGAGCCGGGTGAAAGCCTGAGCGCCACGCGGCCTGAAACCCGGAGCATCGAGCCGCGTGAAAATGCGGGCGGATCGAACGCTCCGGTCGGCCTGGCGCCGGATTGCCTCTGCCCATTGAAAAACTGAACACTGAAATCAGTATGCGCTCAAAGCGTGTAATTATCGGCAAACTTCGAAGTGCAGAGATCAGAGAACAGAGATCAGAGAATGAGGGACTTACGGGAGGCGGCCGGATTTATTTTGAGTGCGGGGGCTTGACAAGTAGACAGAGAACATTCCGGCCTTACTTTAGTAAGCGGAAGATCGAGGAATTTTGGGGTTCGGGGGCTGGCATTAAGGTTCTTTGCGTCTGACTTCGTATAGTCTGTAGCTGTTCCCGGGACAGCATGGCGCGACCCACGCACTGCGTGGGTTCTCCGGTCGTGCCCTGACACTTCGTGCTCCTCCGAGGCAGTTTTCCGTAGCGTGTTGATGCCTCAAACTGATTCCGGGCTCCGAAAGCGCGAGATGAAACCGAACTCCCCAAGAACCGGGCTCTCCGACAATTCGATCGCCGCACTTGCCTACTTCACCCCCATCATGCCGGTCTTCTTTCTGGCCCTGAGGTACTACAACAAGCGGCCCTATGTGCGCTTCCACGCATGGCAGTCGCTGGTCTTCAACGTGTACACGCTTCTGCTGGGATACGTACTGGTTTTTGTGCTTCGGCAAGCCACGTTTCTTGGGCCTCGCGTTTTGCTGGGCGTGATGTGCGGGGCGGCGGTGCTGATTTTCCTGGTATGGCTGTGGTGCGTGGTCGGGGCATGGAGCGGCAAGCGCGTGAAGCTGCCGATTATCGGGAACTGGGCGGACAAGCAAGGCTACCGGTAGCAGCGGCGATCCTGAGAAGCGGATCCCTCGGCTCACCACCCCACCCTCCGCGTGCTTCCCGCCCGAGTAGAGCTTTGACGGGGCACTCAAGTTCGTGCGGAGTTGAGAGCGGGTTCAACCCTGAGGCGTGAACTTCAAGCGGGAAAAGGCCTTGGAGCCGCGGGCGAGCGAATACAGCATAAGGCCGAGAAGAACGCTGGCGACAATGCCGGTGATGGCGTCAATGCCGAGCGCCCCGGAGATTCCTTTGCGGGCGAAGCCGAAGGCGTCGACATAGAGCATGTAGGAGATGGGCACTCCATAGGCCGAGCCGAGAAAGCAGAAGGTGGTGGAGGCGAGCGGATTGTTCTGGCCAATGGTCTCGAAGGTGATGGCGGTGCAGGCCGTGATGGCCAGGCACTGGAAGAAATTCTCGGCGATGAGAACGATGGCGAAAGAGGCCGGGACGCGCGGCAGCGGAACGAGCGCGAGCGTGCACATGGCGCCGGCAACGCCCACAGCAAGATAGAAGGGGCGAAGCGGCAACAGGCGGCTGAGCGCGGGAAAGATGAGGCAGCCGGCGATGCCGCCGAAAGCTACGCCGGCGCCGCCAACCAGGCCGACGAAACCGGGCGAGGCATGGAAGTCGCTGCCGCGGCCACCGAGGAAGTTGGTCAGCGAGAAGGTGGCAGCCGGCGAGATGAAGAGCGCGAGGGCGATGAGCACTTCGCGGCGCTTGACCAGCGATATGAGGTCACCGAAAAACTGCGTGAACGACTCGGCGGCCAGGCGGCGATCGGGACCGGGCGCCTGCATGAAGGGAAACGGAATGATGGGCACGAGAGTGGCTGCGGCGAGGACCACGGCGGCAGCCAGCGGCGAAAGGTGGCGCACGATCTGATTGCATCCGATGGCCATGAGGCTAAAGCCGCCGGAATTGCCGATGGTGACCCAGACACTGAGAAGGTTTTCTTCTTCGGCGGAGGTAATGGAGGAGAGCCAGCCGCAGAGCGCGCTTTGAAAAAGATAGGCGGCGAAAAAGCCGACGGTGAGCACAACCTCAAGCAGCACGAGATTGCCGAGCGAGAGAAAGGCAACAACCAGAGTGAGCGCAGCGAAGACGGCGAGCGCGGCGGCATAGAAGCGGCGGCTGAAACGGACATCGAGGACGGGACTGAAGAGAAATGCCCAAAAGCCTGGGGAGATGGCGACAGCGGTGAGACTGGCGATGGTGGCTTCAGGAACCTGGCGGCTGCCGAGAAGCTGCGGGACAGCGAATGCGATGGCGCCGCCGTAGAGGCCATAAGAAAGGTTGGTGAGGCCCATGAGCCAAACAGGAACGCGATGGCGAGTTGGCATCCTGCGGAGCTCCCGGCGAGCGAAGTTGGTTCAGGGTAGCATGGCGATGCGGTGGTGGTGGGGCGCGATGGCGTGTTGGCGGGTTGGGGTGAGACGGCGGATATGCGGGCGAGGACGCCCGCATGACAGCCGGCGAGACGCCGGCGGTACAGGAATAGATTCGCGTGCGTACTCGGGTCGGAGGGAGACGGCGAGTGCGAAGTGATGGTCAGGGCGGGCCTTTCGGGTGATTCGTCCCCCGTTGGTGGTATCGCCAAATGGTACGTAAAACAGTGTAATTCCATACGATGCGCGGGTCTTCCCCCAGCCAAGACTGATCCGCCATAGAACGCGCAAAGGTGCTTTTCCTTAGAACACTTCGCAGGGGCGGAGCGTGGGGCATTTCAGGGAAAAGCGCGCACGTTTTCTATGGGGCCATTGATGGGAACGCAGGTGATGCTGGGCGGATATTACGACTACCGATTGGTCGCACTGTCGGTATTGATCGCGATTCTCGCCGCCTATGCAGCGCTTGACCTTGCGGGCCGAGTGACCACGGCGCGAGGCAACGCCCGGCGGATGTGGCTCAGCGGCGGCGCGGTGGCCATGGGCATCGGCATCTGGGCGATGCACTACATCGGCATGGAAGCCTTCCATTTGCCGGTTCCCGTGATGTATGACTGGCCAACCGTGCTGGCTTCGCTGATTGCGGCGATTCTGGCATCGGGCGTGGCCCTCTATACAGTGAGCCAGAAAACGATGAGCCGTGTGCGCAGGCTCTCCAGCGGCGTGGTGATGGGCGTTGGAATCGCCACGATGCACTACACCGGCATGGAAGCGATGCGGCTGCCGGCGATGTGCATGTATTCGCCGGGGCTGGTGGCGCTGTCTGTTGTGCTGGCGGTGGTGATTTCCTGTGTCGCGCTGCAAATGACATTTGATTTGAGGGAGCACGAGAACCCCTTGAGCGTGCGCAAGGTGGGCAGCGCGATCATCATGGGGCTGGCCATTCCGGTGATGCACTACGTGGGCATGGCGGCGGCCGGGTTTATGCCGCTGACCACCATGAATGCCAGCATGGCGCACGCGGTGAGCGTTTCAAGCCTGAGCCTGGCGGGGATCGCGATTGTTTCGGCGCTGATTTTGGGGATCGCTTGCGTGACGGCTGTGGTCGACGTGCGGTTCGGCAAGCAGCAGCAGGCGCTCGAGACCAGCCAACTGCAATTGAAGATGGTCTTCGACAACATGACCGAAGGAATCCTGGTTCTGGACCAGGAGGGAAAGACCATCCTGAAAAACAAGGCCGCGGTCCGCCTGCTGCAGATTTCGGACGACGATGCGCACGGATACGCGAAGATCGTGGACCTGTATGAGGTGTATTCGATGGACGGACGCCTGCTGGCGCCGTCGCAATGGCCCACGGCGCGCGCTTTGCGCGGCGATTTTGTGGAGAACTTTCCGCTCGTCTTTCGCCTGAAATCGACGGGAGAGATGGGAGGGAGAGAAGTGAGCTCGGCTCCCATGCAGGAAGTGCCGGGCAAAGCCGGCCAGGTGATCGTCACCTATCGCGACACGACCGAGCGGCTGCGAGCGGATGAAGCGAGGAACCGCCTGGCGACGATTGTGGAGTCGTCGGACGACGCGATCATCGGCAAGACAGAAGCGGGCAAGATTCTGAGCTGGAATCGCGGCGCCGAGAAACTATTCGGACACACGGCAGCGGAGATCGTGGGCCTATCCATCAGGATTCTGGTTCCCGAGGACAAGCAGGAAGAGCAAGACGAGATTCTGGAGCAGATCCGCGCGGGACAAACGGTGCAACACCTTGAGACAGTGCGGATGACAAAGAGCGGCGACCTGGTGAACGTGTCGCTGACCATTACGCCGATCAGGGACAGCAGCGGCTCGATCACCGGCGCCTCAGAGATTGCGCGGAACATTACGCAGCAAAAGCAGATGGAGCGGCAACTGCAGCAGAGCCAGAAGCTGGAGGCAATCGGCCAGCTGACCGACGGCATTGCGCACGACTTCAACAATCTGCTGGGCGTGATGACGGGCAACATGGATCTGCTGGAGCGGATCGTAGGCGGGAATGAGGCGGCGATGAAGCGGCTGCGGCCGGCGCAAAAGGCAGCGGCGCGCGGCGCCGACCTGACGCGGAGGCTGCTGGCGTTTGCCAGCAACGTGGAGTTGAAGCCGACGCCCACGGAGCTCGACCAATCGGTCGAGAATGTGATTGAAATGGCTCGCGCGCTGGGTCCGCAAATCAAGATCAAGGCCGAGATTGACGGTTCACTGCCGCTGGTGAAAGTGGATCCCTCAGGGCTGGAAAGCGCGCTTTTGAATCTGGCCGTGAACGCGCGGGACGCCATGCCCAACGGCGGCACGCTGACGATTACAACCAAGCTCGACAGGCTCACAGAGAATTATCCGCCGGTGCAGACAGGCGAATTGGCGGCTGGCGAATATGCATGCGTTTCGGTGTCGGATACCGGATGCGGCATGTCAAAAGAGACGCTGGCGCGGGTGTTTGAGCCGTTCTTTACAACCAAGCCGCGCGGCAAGGGCACGGGGCTGGGGCTTTCCAGCGTTTATGGATTCGTGAAGCAATCGGGCGGCACGACGCGCATCTACAGCGAGATGGGATTTGGCACCACGGTGACAATTTATCTGCCCTTTGCGGAAGGGGCTGCGGTGGCGAAACCAATGCCGGCGGCGACGGCGGCAAGAAGCGGCGGCAAAGTGCTGGTTGTGGATGACGAAGTGGATCTGCTGGAAGTGGCGACGGCGTACCTGACCGACATGGGCTACACCACGCTGCAGGCGGAAAACGGCGCTGGAGCGCTGGAACTGATCGAGAAGCATCAGGACATCGATCTGGTGGTGACGGACGTGGTGATGCCGGGAGGAATGACCGGCCTGGAGCTGGCACACGAGGTCCGCCAGAGGTTGCCCCACGTGAAGCTGATTTATTCTTCCGGCTTTCCGGCCTACGCGCTGAGAGACCGGCATTTGCATATGGCCGACTGCCCGATGCTGCAAAAACCTTACGAGAGAGCAGGGTTCAAAGCAGTGGTGAGCGCCGCGATGGAGGGACGATGACACCCGGCCGCATCCTGGCGATCGACGACGATTCCGACATTTGCGACCTGATCTGCGCCACGGCGGAGGAAAAGGGACTGCAGTGCTCGGCGACGACCAGTTCAATGAAATTTCTGGAGTCGTTGTCGCCCGACGTCTCGCTGCTGCTGATCGACCTGATCATGCCGGAGATGGATGGCGTGGAGCTGCTGCGCCGCCTGGGCGAACGCCAATGCAAGATCAACATCGTGCTGATGAGCGGCGTGGGCAAACGGATTATGGAAGTGGCTGAAGAGCTGGCACACGCGCATGGGCTCTCGACGGTTGGCCATCTGCAAAAGCCGTTTCGCGCGACGGAGCTCGAGGCGATCCTGGAGATGCATGGGCGATCGGCCGCGGCGCCTGATGCCCGTCCGAGGTCGAGAGTGACCGTCGACGATGCCGATGTGAGAAGAGCGATCGAAGAAAAGGAATTCGTCCTTCATTACCAGCCGCAGATCGACATCGCGAGCGGGAAAATCGTGGGCATTGAGGCTCTGGCTCGCTGGCTGCATCCCGAACTGGGGCTCATCTTCCCTGAAGACTTCATCCCGCGCCTTGAAGAACTGGGTCTCATCGATCAGCTGGGATGGATTGTGGCCCGGCGAGGACTGGTGGACCTGAACCGGTTCAAGGATCGCAGCGGCACAGCGCCGCGGCTGGCATTCAACGTTTCCGTTTCATCGCTGGCCGACCTGAGATACCCCGATAACATGTCGGCATTGATTGCGGGGCATGGCGTCTCGCCGGAGAACATTAACCTTGAGATCACCGAGAGCGGACTGATCAAGGAACTGGCGCGCACACTCGACGTGCTGACACGGCTGCGCATCAAGCGAATGAATCTCTCGATCGACGATTTTGGCACCGGCTATTCAATGATGCGGCAACTACGCAACATACCGGCGACCGAGCTGAAGATCGACCGATCGTTTGTGATGAACATGATGGCATCGGACCGGGATCGCGTGATGGTGCAGAAGACCATCGAGATAGGGCACGAGCTGGAGATGAAGGTAGTGGCGGAAGGCGTGGAGACTCCGGAGCAACTGGAGTTTTTGCGCATCTGCGGCTGCGACAGCGCCCAGGGATACCTGATCAGCCATCCTCTGCCGGCGGATGAGATGGTGCATTGGCTTTCTTCGTATCGCACGCGGCGCGCGGTGCGCCCGGAACTGTCTGGGATTCGGCTGGTCGCGGCGCGTTGATGGTTGCGGCACCTACTGGCCGTGAAGCTCATAGAACGTGATCGACATGGCCGGGAACAGCTGGTCTTTTACGACGCTTGGTTTGTCTTTTTTGCCGGAAGCTTTTACGGCGGGGAGCGCATCGATTGCGTCGAGGTTTGCGCCGCTGTAGCGATAGACAGCAGCCTGCCCTTTAGCCTTGAAATTTTCAATTTGAAGATCGGTGCGCAGGTCGCCGAAGGTTTTGTTGATGACCACCACGGTGACGGCGCGATCGGCCGTGCGCCGCGCAGCGTAGATGGAGAGCTTGGCCTGGTCTGCGCTTGCGGCCTGCAGGCTCATGTCGCCGAAGCCCGCGCCATGGTCGTCGTAGTTGCGGAAGATTTTGAAGGCGAACATCAGCGGCTGATTGAGATCCGGCGGTCCCCATAGCGCGCCCAGGTCGAGACCCTCGCGCCCGAAGATGCCCAGGATGTCGGCTTCGGCGACCGCTCCACTGATGTGCTCCGGCGCTCCCCAGTTATATTCCGTGATTGCGGTTTTGGTCCCCGGATAATCGGCGTCGACCCAGCGCTTCATGCGGCGGATCATCTGTGGAGCAAGCGGCGCAGTGTAGTTGTCGGGGTTGCGGAAGCGCGGATCGGTATAAGCGGGATCCCAAAAGACGCGCGTGGAATCGATGACCGCCCGCTGCTGGATGCTGGTCCCTGCGGGATTGAGCATGGCGCCTTCGGTGGCAAAGTAGGTGTGCAGATCGAGATAGTCGAGGAATCGCGTGTGGCTCGGGTCGGCATCCTGCGCGGCTTTGAAGGCGCGCAGATAGTAATCCATCAGCGGAAGATTGCCGTGCTCGAGACGATCGGGCGGAAGACCCGTAATGTTGGGGTAGTGAGCTTGAAACCACTCGATGTCTTTTTGTGAATAAAAGTAGGTGATCCAGAAATCGATCACCGGGCCGCTGACTTCGGCGGTCGGATCGGCGGACTTGATTGCCTGGGCCAGTTTCAGCCCCTTGCCGGTGACTTCGTCGTAAGAGAAAGGCAAAGGGTGCACATCGCGGTGCATCTTGTTCCACCACGTCGGTTCATTATCGAGGGCGTAGATGGCCACGCCGCCACTGGCCGCATTGCCGAACCTGCCGACGAGGTACTTGACCCAATCCGCAGTCCAGGATTCATCGACAGGCATGCAGATATCGTTGGGATCGTTTACGATTTTTGTGCCGTCGGGCCGGATGCCGTTTCCAAAGTCCGGCCAGTTGGGATCGTTTTTCTGCTGCGGGCCGTACTTGGCCACCGAATAGCTGGAGCCGCGGGTGCGCGTTTTTGCCACCCAGCCGATGAGCGGCACGGAGAGAATGGTTTTGGCGCCGGCCGCGCGATCGCCGATGACCTGCGTGTTGAATTCGGATTGATCGGGGTAATTGGTGTTGGCGTTGGGAGCGATCTCAAAGAACCAGTCGTCGCCAAGATCGGAGACGTCGAGCTTGTAGTTGTAAAGCGTGTAGCCGTCGCCGCCCCATCGATCGAGCGGCAAGCGCACCTCCGCGGCAACTTTGGGCGCCTCGTGTTTTGGATCGGAGAGACGCCATGAATTCATCCCGTAGATAAGCGGGCTGATGGGATGAGCGGCGAGGGCCGCGTCCACCTGGAGCGCGGGGCCAGTGGCTGCGGGCGGCGCTGCAAATGAGATGGAAGCGCTGGCTGATTGGGCGGGGTCCGCGATGCTGGTGGCCTTGAGAGTAACGGCCGGCGGCGTCGGGTAGGGGGTTTCATACAACCCACCCGCGGTGATGGTTCCCAACGCGGCATTGCCTCCCTCCACGCCGTTGACCGACCACTTCACTGCGGAGCTGAAGGCCCCGGTTCCCGCGACCGTGGCTGTGAATTGCCGGCTTTCGCCGGGAACGAGAACGATCTGGCTGGGCTCGATTGCGATGGAGGTGACCACGCCTGGAGCCGGCGCGGGGGGCGGCGATGGGGCTGGAGATTGCTGCGCATGGAGCGCGGAGACGCAGAGAAGGATTGCGGTTGCGAAGTTGAACGCGGGGCGCGCGGCGAAAAGAAGTCGGTTTCCGACTGGCCGGGTCGGAATCTGAAAATGCGACGCCGTCGAAAGCTCATGGGTCGAAGACATTTGGTCCCCCGAGAATTCAAGGAATTGATTTGACCCATAATCTAGCAGGGTCGACCGCTGGTGGCTGTGACGAGGGGCGGCGAATCAGCATGCCTCAGGGGCTAAAGCCCGCTGCTTTTTTCTGGGCTTATCGGCACGGCTGAAGCCGTGCCCTGATACAAGACCGGATGGGGCGGGTACGTGCGATCCCACCCTAAAACTCCGCGCTGCGCGTGGATTTTTAGAATGGGGCACCCATTTTCGCGATGGGTTGAGAGAGGCGGATCGGAGTTCGTGCGATCCCAGGTCTCAGAATCGAGACCTGGGGCACCCCATTCTGTTGTGGGTTGAGAACGGAAGAGCGAAAGCAAATGCAACCGCAGATCCTTCGTCCCCTTCGCTGCGCTCGGCGTCCTCAGGATGACAGACGAAATGCAGATCCTTCGACTCGCTGCGCTCGCTCAGGATGACCAGTCAATTCTGGTGGATTCAGCGAAGCGCGCGCAAATTAACCTTTGCGGCGATAGTGGATTTGGAATTCGTAGCCGGAGTTGGCGGGAAAGAGGCCGGCGACGTGGCGCAGCCGCTCGGCGAGAGCGGGAGCAGCGAGAAGCGGATATTCGCGCTCGCGCAGGTCGTGGTAGTCGAAATCGACGGCGAGCGAAAGCATGTAGATGGCGAGCGCATCGGAGAACGCCGCCTCAAAAAAACCGTTGCGGGCGCGCTCGTCGATACTGTTGGCGCCGGAGATTTTTGCGCCGCCGTTGGGCTCGAGAGCGCGGCGGCGGGTTTCCCATGCATCCTGGCTGGTTTCGCCGCGAGCCTGAGCCTCGGCCTGCGCCCAGACGAGGGTGGCGAAGCTTTCAGGAACGCTGGCCACTTCAACAAAATTGTGGGCCACGTTGATGAAAAACTCGAAGGCCAGGCCAAAGCGGTCTTCAACGAGGCGCGTGGAAAGAAAGACGGCCTCGGTATCGCCGAAGCTGGCGTTGCGATGACAGACGGCGCGGTCGCCCAGCTCAACCGTGTAGGAAGGGGCGACAAGATTTTCGCCGGTGTCAGCGATGGCCAGGGGAACGAAGTAGTAGGCGCGCTGGCGCAGTGCGGGTGCGAGCAGGGCGGGGACGGCGCCAACCAATTTCTCGAGATCGCCTTCGGGGACGCGCGTTTCGCCCCAGGCGGCGTAATGAATCCCGTTGTTTGCCGAGAGCATGGCCACCTGTGTGGCGACCTTGTCGGCGGGCCATAGCTCGATTTGCGTGGTACCGGCCATGACTTTGTATTCTAGACGAGAGAGGTTCCCCGACGATGGAGCAAATAGCGCAAGGCAAGAGTGGCAGAACGGTGCTGGGTTTTCCGCTGCAAGGATTCAGCCTGTTCCAGAGTTTACTGCTGGCGGTGGCGGCGGCATTCCTCACGTTTTTCGCGACCACGTGCGTGGCCATCTTCGCTTTGCTGGTCTGGCATCTTTTTGACCCGCTCGCGCTGCGCCACGCCACAGACACATACCGCTATGTCGGATTTCCGGCGGGAGTGCTGGTGCTGGTGGTGGGCCTGCCGTACTTTTTAGTGTTGTGGGTGCGGGCGAAGGTGAAGAAGTAAACACCGGCCCCTGGAAGCAAGCCGCGCTAAACCAAAGGCGCGAGATTCAGGGGCGGGGTTCAGATGCGAGGTTCAGGGGCTGGTAATGCTGACCGGTTCCAAAAAACTCCGGTGGCTACATGCCCGCGGGCTTGGGGTCGTCGTGATCGAACTTGGCAACCTGGACTTTGCGGGCCAGGCCAAGCTTCGACAGAATCCAGATGCCCCAGAAGTTGGGATCGATCTCGTACCAGGTGAGACCGTGGCGCGCGGAGACGGGATGGGCGTGGTGGTTGTTGTGCCATCCTTCGCCGCCGGTGAGCAGCGCAACCCACCAGCTGTTGCGCGAATCATCGTGGGTTTCAAAGCGGCGCTTGCCCCACATGTGGGTTGCCGAGTTGACCAGCCACGTGGCGTGCAGGCCCAGCGTGACGCGGAGCAGAGCGCCCCAGAGGACCATGGCGATGCCGTTGACGAAGCCGCCCCAGTACCATCCCAGAGTGAGCAGCAAGACGGCGCTGAGCGTGATCGGCACCCAGTGGTACTTGCTCATCCAGACATGGAAGCGATCGCGGCTGAGGTCGGGCGAATAGCGGGAGAGCGCTTCGATTTGCAGGTGGAGGGACTGGCCGAAGAGGATCCAGCCGGCGTGCGCCCACCAGCCGCCTTCGCGCGGGGTGTGCGGATCGCCTTCTTTATCGCTGAGCTGGTGGTGCACGCGGTGCGTGGAGACCCAGAAGATTGGCCCGCCTTCGAGGGACAAAGTAGCGAAGACGGTCATGGTGTATTCCAGCCACTTGGGAACTCTGTAGCCGCGATGCGTAAGCAGGCGGTGATAGCACATGCCGATTCCGACGTTGATGGCGAGGACGTAAAGGATGGCCATGACCAGGAGGCGCTGCCAACTGAAGAGGAAGAGAGCGGCAATCGCGCCCACATGAAAGATAGCGATGACCAGGACCATCGGCCAGCTTAAGCCATCACTGACGGCCATGGCGCGGCCCATGCGGATCTGGCGCCACTTGGCCACGGCTTTGGCGGCAACGGATGCGGCGGTCGACTCGGAAACCGGATTCGATTCAGGAACAATAGAAGTGGGCTGGGTTGACTCAGTGACAACGGGATCGGTTGAAGGAACGGTGGTTACAGATGCCATGCGAAGGGAAATCCTTGAGAAGTGTCAATGTGCCCACTTGTATTCGATTGTATAGGAGGAGCGGCAGCGGGGAGAGTGCCGGGGATGATTCTTTTGGGGCAGAAACGTGACCAAGGAATGGTCGTGGTTCTAAGTATCTTTTGTTTCATCAGGCGGGCTGCCGGCGGCCGACGACGGGAATCAATGGGCGACGAGAATCAATGGGCGAGGGGGACTACGCCAATGGATTCAGGTGAGCTGACGAAGATGCGCGTAGCCTGGCCGCGCACCACGCGATAGAGAGCAAATTGGCGCTGGCTGTCTCCGCGAAGCTCAAAGAGAAGCTCGCCGCGGTTGTCGGCTTCAGCGTCGACGGCATCGACGAGGCGCATGCGCGGCGTGAGGTCAAGGCTGGCAGCGTCGGTTACGTTCTTTTCGAGCACGGCCACGCCGCCGTAAAGATCGGGCTGCGCAATCAGGGTGACAAATTTTTCATCGGCACCGGCGCCGTCGGTTTGCGCGCTGAGCACCAGAGTGGCGCCGTTGTCGTAAGCCAACTGGAAGACGCGGAAATGCTCGTCGAGCAGCGGGGCCGGCGCAAGCGGAGTGACGGGCCTGGAGCGGCGGCGGGCGGCGGCGGTTTTGGAAGCTGGCTTGGCAGCAGGAGGCGGGTTGAGGCCAAGCGCGCTCCGCGCAAGATCTTCCATGGCGGCTTTCATTTTGTCTTCGTCGCCGGGGTTGGCCCAGGTGTAGTTCCACGGATGTTCGGGACGATCGACGTCGTCGGAGACGGCGACGGTCTGCTTCATATCGGGCGGGAAGCCGAAGAGCGTGGGAACAACAGGGGCTCCATAGCCGGCAAACTTACCGGGGATGAGGCGCGGACGATTGGGATCGGCGACCGAGGCTACATCTGAAACGTAGCCCTCATCGCCGTCATCCTTCTTTTTCTTTTTGAGCTTCGGGCCGCTGGAATTGTCGGACGATGTCCCGGCAGATGAGGAGTCGCCGGACGAGGAGCCCGCGGACGAGGAGCTGTCATCGGTCTTATGCAGGATGGGACGGTCGGGGTCAGGCGGAGTTGCGCTGGAATTGGAGGCGGAATCGGCGCCCGAATCCGAGCTGGTCTGACTTGAACCGCTGCTGGAATTCGTGCCAGAGCCCGATGTTGAAGTGTCGCCGCCCTTGTGAAGTGTAGGACGATCCGGATCGGGAGCCGGGCCGCTGGAACCGGAATTTGGTCCCGAACCGGAATCTGAGCCCGAGTTCGCGCCACCGGCGGAATCATCTGCGTGATGCTTGCGGTGCAAGATGGGCACGTCGCTCTGCGCATCGTCGTCCTCATCCACCTTGGCTACTTGCGGCGGAGTGGATTTGGGCTTGGGCAGCGGTTTCCACTTGCCGTAGCCGACCCATCCGCCTTGCTCGCGGGCGGAGGTGTCAATGTCGAACAGGCCCACCGGGTGGCCGTCCTGCTGGAGCTGATACTCGACGTCGCTTTCGAGCGCGAGCGGCTCGGGATGGGCGAGATAGACGCCGGCGTCATTCAGGTCCTGTCCGTCGTAGATACAGACCGGGACCAGGCGCGCGGCTTTGGGGTGGGCTTCATCGCCGGTCCACTCGTAGACCGCGATAGCGCGCAGGTCAGGCGCGTTGGCGTCGGGTTTGGCGATCTGGCCGGGATATTGCGCGGAGGTGGAGAGGGGAAACACGATTGCCAGCGCAGCCGTGCACCCTAGTGACAAAAACAAAGACGCCGCGAGGGTGGGGCGCCCGATCGCTGGCTTTATCCACAAGCGGTTTGAATGGTGCAATGACACCTTTGACTTCCCTCGACAATAATCGAATCTGGCGGCCGTATCGCAGGCCGGCTCATTTCATCTGGCGGCCGCTATGCGGCCCCACTCACCCATAGAGAGGATATTCCCCATGAAGCTCAACGAGAAAGTTGCCGACTTTACGCTCGAAAACGACGAAGACAAAACTGTGAGTCTTTCGGACTTCGCCGGCAAGCCGGTGATCCTCTTCTTCTATCCCAAGGCCGATACCCCGGGCTGCACCATTGAGGCCTGCGGCTTTCGCGATACGTTCAAAAAGCTGCAGGATGCGGGCGCCGTGGTTCTGGGCATCAGCCGCGATACGCCTCGCGAGCAAGCCAAGTTTCGGGCCAAGTTCGACCTCCCATATTCGCTCCTATGTGATGTAGACGAGAAAGTGTGCAAACAGTTTGATGTGTTGAAGGAAAAGAACATGTACGGCAAGAAAGTGATGGGCATTGAGCGGACAACATTCGTGATCGGGCCGGACCGGACGCTCTTGCACATCTATCCCAAGGTTGTGCCGCAGGGCCACGCCGAAGAGGTGCTGGAACTGATCAAGGAGTGGAACAAGGCGCACAAATAGCGAGTCGGCGAGTTAGCAAGTTGGCGGGTTAGCGAGTCGGCGGTCGGCAATTATTCCGCGAGGCACAGCCAGAGGAAGGCAAAACCAAGGGGTCGATGAAAAAAGCGGCTGTGAGATTGCCGGGGCGCCTGCTGAAGCGCGCATTTTTTGAGGATGGGCCGGAGGTGGTGGCGCCGAGGCTGCTGGGCAAACTGCTGGTCCACAAAAGCGCAGCCGGGGTTGTGGCGGGGCGAATTGTCGAGGTTGAGGCGTATCTCGGGCCGCACAATGCCACTCCCGATCCCGCTGCACATTCGCATCGCGGGCCGACACCGCGGAACGAAGTGCTGTTCGGGCCGCCGGGGCACGCGTATGTCTACTTCATCTATGGCCGCTACTACTGTATGAATTTTTCCTGCGAAAAAGAAGGCATGGGAGGAGGAATCTTGCTGCGTGCGGTCGAGCCCGTCGCAGGGATCGAGCAGATGGCGCGCAATCGCGAACTGAGCGCCGGCGTCAAACCATGTGACCTGACCGGCGGGCCAGGACGGCTGTGCGAGGCGATGGGGATCACGCGCAAGGCCGACAATGGCCTCGATCTGGTCGATCCCCATTCGCCGTTGCAGGTGCGGGACGACGGATTTCGTGTGAAGCGCGCGCTGGTGACGCGGCGCATCGGCATCCGGCACGCGGTTGAATTACCGCTGCGTTTCGCAGTTCCTGAAAGCGGATGTGTATCGGGCCCCAAGAGCCTCACTGGAAAATGGCTCTTCCTTCGCGAGGGGTCAATCCGTAAACTGGTGCCGTAGCGACGGCGTTTTCGATTTTGCGCTGAACAGAACGCTGGATACCCGGTGGCCATTTCCTGAGGAAATTGCCACCAGGAACGATATCGGCTATGTTGGCAAGTGAATCGAATACGCTCGAACCCAAGGTCCGCGAACGGACCCGAGAGGAACTTAGCCCAAGTGAAAGTCACTTCCCTGCTGTCGTCCACTTCCCTGCTATCGCCCGCCGCCGCGGTTATGCTTGTGACCGCTGCCGTGCTTGCCGCCACCATCGGAGTGCAAGCGAAGCAAGATCAGCCGCAACAGAGCGCGCCCGCGCAGACCGCGCCGGCTCCGGCCGCCGGAGGCGCGATGCAAGGCCCGATGCACTTTCCCGATCCGACCAACCTGCAGGTGCTGCCCAAAGATCTGACCGGGGCGCAGGTGCACCACATCATGGAGGGCTTTGCCGGCTCGCTGGGCGTGCATTGCGACTTTTGCCACGCAGCGGACACCAAAAACCTGATGCCCAATGGACACCCGCGGCTGAACTTCGCGGACGACTCCAAAGATGAAAAGAAAATTGCGCGCGTGATGATCGCGATGGTCGGACAGATCAACGGCGACTACATCAGCAAGACGTCGGCCATGGATCCCGATGCGATGGGCATGAAGGTAACCTGCGGAACTTGCCATCGCGGACATTCAATGCCCGAGGATTTTGTTCCTCCGGAGCATGGGCCGGGAGGGCCGCCGCCGGGTGGTGCGCCACCGGCAGGAACGCCGCCTCCGCCACCGGGAAACTAGCTTCCTGACTGCGCGAAATTGAGCCTGAGGAATAGGAGTGTCCCATGTCTCAGAATCGAGACGTGGGGCACCCTATCTTTTTTGGTGAGTCCAGGTCGCGTCGGTTTGAGTTCGTGCTATCCCACCTAAGCGAAGCTAGTATCCACCCCACAGACAAGGACCTGTTTGTGGGATCCCCGGAGACAGGGCACCCATTTCCAGGGGGTGGGTGTAGGACGGGAAAAGAAGAAGCAGGTCCCTCGGCTCCGCTGAACAACGCTTCGCTCGGGATGACACAGCGCGGGTGGATGGCGGCCGCTGGCCCAATGGCGGGCGGCAATGACTGATATACTGAAGATTCGGCAAGGCGATGGCGCGTGACGCTGAATGCGCAATGGCTGCTGGCGCGGTACGGGAAAACCTGCTGACGCGGCGCCCGAAAAACACCAAAGATTTGGAGTTGAACGATGGCACAAACATGCGATATCTGCGGCAAAGGGCCGCGCTTCGGAAATAACATCTCGCACGCGCACAACATCACGCGGCGGCGCTGGAACGTGAACCTGCAGGCAGTGAAGGCGATGGTGAACGGCACGCCCAAGAAAATACGGGTGTGCGCAAGCTGCATCAAGGGCGGCAAAGTCGCCAAAGCGTAAGCGCCCCTCCGCGGTTTTATTTTGGATTGGCATTCCCAAAACCCCGTCCCACGCGGACGGGGTTTTGTTGTGCGCGAATGCGAGTGGGCATAGCTGGCAGCATCATCCGCGCCGAAGACGAGCGGAGATGTTGATCATTCTGGCCACGAGCAATCGAAACTGCTCCTACTTCTTCTCCATCAGCTTTGTCCAGTTTGTCAGCACGTGGATACTCTCCTGCGTATCCGGGCTGGAGAGCACGAGAAACCGCTGGCCGTCGGTCGAAACGGCATAGCTGAATTCATTCAAGTCGCTCGATCGTATCCGAATAGTGTGACTGAACAGGGGCAACGGTGTTCCTGCCACGAACGATCCGCTGGCTCCGCCGTTCACCGGCACCGCCATATAACTAAAAGCAGGCCTCGCATGTTGGCTGTCGCCTGGCGGTTCCAAGTAGAAAAGTTCCTTGCCATCGCCTCGCCAGCGAGGTTCGAAGCCCGCCTTGACAGATGCTTTCCACCGTCCTTCGCCCGTTGGGAACGGCCGCACATACACCTCTCGTTTTCCCGACTCGTCCGACGTGTAGGCCACCCATCGCCCGTCGGGTGAAATTTGCGCCTCGCTTTCATCGGCTGGTGTTTGTAGAAATGGGTAGGGCTTGCTCTCGCCGGCCGCGCCCAAAGGATTCGGCAACACCCAGATGTCTCCCTGCGTGTCGGTGCGGGGCTCTGTGTAAAACAAGAAGCGTCCGTCGCGCGACCAATCGGACGCGCGCTTCCCGTTTTCGCTCTTGAGCAACAACTCTTCGTTCCCACCACCGGACGCGTCTTTCCGATAGAGATTCCCGTCTACTCCCGTGAATACAATTGTTTTTCCATCCGGCGACCACACCGCGGCCGAGCCGCCAAGTGGTTCGTTCGTCAGCCGCGATTCGTTGTCACCCGCTAATGCGCTGCCCGTCGCCTGGCCCAGCCAGATCTGTGAAGGAGCCTGGTCGACTCTTGTAACGGCAATCTGTTGGCCGTTCGGCGAGAGCGCAACTCCGACCTGCTTCACGATGGGACCCGCAGGCGCCAGCGGCTTGCCTGTGCGGTCAAGCCAGAGCATCTGTGCGTTTGACGGTATCCTTCCGGTGCCGTAGACCAGCACGCCATTCCGAGCGGCCGCAACCATGATGCGAGTGTTCTGATCGCTCGACACGCCGTCCGCTATCTTGAAGACTTCCCCGCTGACTTCGAGCGTCTTCGTAATAAAAGCCTGTGCCATCAGCGCGTCGTCCCGTTGGAACAGCAGGTACCCATCTCCGTTGGAACCGGCCGGTGCAAAAACAGCATAGGAATCGTCAGGCAGGAGCCGCTTGCCGGCGGCAGGATCATCCAGAGAGGCCACATAGACGCCGGTTTTGCTGGCAGCAGCAAGGTCCGGCCCGCTGGGGTAGCCGTTATACAAAAAGTGTTTGCCGTCGGGAAGAAAGTAAGGATTGCTTCGTGCCAAGGCTTGATCGCCCGGCAATGGAGTGCAGCCGCCGCCGGAGGCGACGGTCTTCAGAAGTTCTCCATTGCTGGTTCCAACAAGAATGACGTTGTTCTGATTCCATGTGCCGCCATTCACGACGCCGCTGCACAGTTCCTGCGCCGGTCCTCCGCTGGCCGATACGTACTTTAGTTTTCTGTCCTGAAGGAACGCGACATTCTTTCCGTCAGCGGACCAGAAAGGATTCCTCGCTCCGAACGTGCCGGACAACATCCGAAACTCGTCCGTGTCGAGCGACCGCAAGGCCAGTCCAGCTTGGGGTCTGAGCAAGTTCAACACAAGAGTTTGACCTCGCGGCCAGAACTCAAGAAAACCGGCTTTCGTTTCATCGGGCACACCATTTTGGATTGGTCGCGGGCCCTGCGTCTGCGCGCGGTCCCCAAAAGATTGACCGTCCCATCCAACCCAGTCCCGCGGCCAGCATCAGGGCCGCCGCAGCCAGGCCGGCCTTCCAGCGCAGGGCCGACCAGGCCGACGCGGAGCTTGGGACGGCCTGTGCCGAACTCTGGCCGGCAATCCACTGCAACTCGTCTTTCAGATCGCGCGCCGACTGCCAACGCTCGTCCGGATCCTTGGCCAGACACTTTTGCAGAACCCGCTCCAGCGCGGGAGGCGCAATGGCTGTGATTGAAGGCGCTGGGCGTTCGATAATCGCCGCAATCACGCTAACTGAGGAAACGCCGTCAAACGCCCGCTTGCCGGTGAGCATTTCATACAGCACGAGGCCAAAGGAGAAGATATCGCTGCGGCCGTCGATCTCCCGGCCCGTGGCTTGCCACTGCAACTGCTCCGGCGACATGTAAAACAGCGTGCCCACAATCTCGTTCTTGCCGGTCAGGGCCATCGAAAACGTGGCGTCGTCGAGAGGCTTTTGCGCATTGGCACTCAACTGCGCAAGTCCGAAGTCGAGCAGCTTGATGCCTTGCCCGGTCACGAGAATATTGGCGGGCTTCAGGTCGCGGTGCGTGATGCCCTTCTTGTGCGCGGCGTCGAGAGCATCGCAGATCTGCGCCGCAAATTTCAACGCCTGGTCGAGCGGCAGCGGGCCCTTGAGAGGCGTTCCTTCGATGTACTCCATGACCAAGTAATTGGGGCCCACATCGTACAGATGGCAGATGTTGGGATGATTCAGCGCCGCGACGGCGCGGGCCTCCCGATCAAATCGTTCACTAAATTCTGTCCTAGAGGTCTTGACGGCGACAATGCGGTCGAGGCGCGTGTCGTTGGCCTTGTACACCTCACCCATGCCGCCCGCGCCTATGGGCGCGAGAATCTCGTAAGGGCCGAGTTTTTCGCCTGTAGTTAGGGACATGGAGAAGACTCAACCAAGTCTACTTGATGGGAAATCGTTTGAGTTCGAGTGGTCGGCCACCGGCAGTTAATGCGCAGCAAACAGAATCTCCACTGACTGCACTTCACAGAATTGGCGCAAAACCTGAACGTGCCTTGCAGGGCATTCATCCTGGAGGCCATTCGAGAAGCGCGGCATCCACATACCTTCCCGCACGAGCCTACTGGAGAACTACTCGCCCTCGTGGGTGAAGTTGAGCGAAGCGGAATTAATGCAGTAGCGCAGGCCGGTGGGCCGGGGACCGTCGGGGAAAACATGACCCAGGTGGCCGCCGCAGCGGGCGCAGGTGACCTCGATGCGGCGCATTCCGTGGCTCCGATCCTCGTGCTCGACGACGGCTTTGGAGCCGGCGGGGATCATGAAACTGGGCCATCCGCAGCCGGAGTCGAACTTGGCGCCGCTCATGAAAAGCAGCGCACCGCATGCCGCGCAGTGATAGCTGCCGGTGTCGTGATTCTCGGTGAGCAGGCCGGTGAAGGCGCGCTCGGTCCCCTTCTCGCGCAGCACGTGATACTGCTGCGGCGTGAGAAGGGTTCGCCACTCGGCGTCGCTGCGGACCACTTTCGATTCGGGATCGTTCTTTGATTCGGAATTGCTTTTGGATTCGGAATCGTTCCTGGTTTCAGAATCGCTCAAAATGTTCCTCCTGCTTTGGGCCCACGGCCGGCTTAAACTTCGGCGACGACGTCGATTTCGACGAGAAGATCGCGGGGCAGCCGGGCGACCTGAACTGTGGTGCGTGCGGGAAGCGCGTCGCTGTCGGTTCCGAAGTACGTGGCGTAAACCGCGTTCATGGCGGCGAAATCGTTCATGTCTTTCAGATACACGGTGACCTTAACGGCCTGGCCAAGCGAGCTGCCGCCGGCTTCGAGAACAGCTTTGAGATTGTCGAGGGTTCGCGCCGTCTGTTCTTTGATTCCGCCAGCCACGATCTGGCCAGTTACAGGATCGAGGCCGCCCTGGCCGGCAGTGAATACAAGGTTCCCGGAACGCACGCCTTGCGCATACGGACCGATCGCGGCGGGCGCGCCGTCGGTTGTGATATTCGAGCGAGTCATGGGTCGATTCTATGATGCTTGGCGAGAGATGGATTGAGGAAATTGCCCGAATGCTGGGTAGGATGCTGGTGGAATCGGCTGAGACAAGAAAAAAGGCGCGGCGGAGCAAAAGGAATGGGGGGCAATTCCACAAGGAAATTGCCCCCTCAGATTGATGCGCGTGCCGGAAGGAACGAGGGGCTAGCCGCGGAATGCTGCCGTGAGGCCTCCGCCAATGGCCATAACCAGCAGCCAATAGGCCGCGTTGATGGCAAACAGATTGGCGCGGCGGTTCTCGGCAATGTGCTGGGTAAAGAGCGGCGGCGCCATAAATCCGACCCAGCAGATGATGCCGAACTTTGAGCCCTGGGTGAAGGTCATAGCTCCGGCCCAGCCCACCACGTGGGCAATGACATACGTGAGGAGCAGGCAGGCAATGAACGAGCAGACCATGGTCATGGCGCCGTTCTTGGGTTTGTTGGTCTCGGAAAAGCCGGCCATCGCCAACCATGACTTGCGGAAGATGAGCCCATACCAAAGGGCTCCCAAGAGCCATTCGATTACGGCTGCAATCACGATAACCGTCAATAGGTGCCCGGTAACCATCACAGAGAACAGAGCCGCGGAGTCGCTGACAACGTGCATTCTTGAATCCTCCATAACGGAATTGAGTTCCGGCTCCCACGCCCAGAAGCCCCAGGGATGCAGGTTCCCGCGCGGTCCGTATGACAGGAGTCGCCGCAAACACGATGCGGCATGGAGAGAAGTCATGTCAAGGGTTTTCAGGGGCCTCGCGCAGAAGTGGTAACTAACACGAACGCGGCATGAACAGCGGCGGACGCGCTGCCGATTCACTTCGTGAAGTGCTGCGCCATTGGCGCTAAAGCGGAACTCTACCGTTTCTTGAGCGCTTCAAGTTCGTCGAGAGTGCGCGGCCAATCGGAGCCGAGCAGCCGCGAGAGACTGCGGTCGGCGAGGACTTTTCCCGCGGTCTGGCAAGTGGCGCAGTAATTGGTTTCGTTGTCGGCATAGCGAATGCGCTGAACGGGGCTTCCGCAGCGCGGACACGGCTGGCCGAAACGGCCGTGGACCGCCATCTCGGGGCGGAATGCGGTGACGCCTTCAGGAAACTTTTGGCCGGCCTCGGAGGCGAGCCGCGCCATCCAAAGCTCCAGCGTGGAACGCGTGGCGGCGAAGAGGCGCTCCCATTCTTCGGGCTTGAGTTTGTGCGTGAGCGCGATCGGCGACAGTTGCGCGGCGTGGAGAATTTCGTCGGAGTAGGCGTTGCCCACACCGCTAACGATGCGGGGATCGGTGAGTGCGCGCTTGAGAGTGCGGTTTTCCTGGGTGAGCGCGGCGCGGAAAGTGCTCAGGTTCGTGCCCGGCGAAAAGATTTCGACGCCGCCGGGATCGATGTCCTGAAGAGCGCAATCGCCACGGAACAGGTGCAGCGATGCGCGGCGCTTGGAGCCGGCCTCGGTGAGGGTGAGCGAGCCGCTTGGGAAATCGAGTGCGAGCAGCGCCTGGCGGCCGGAGAGTTTGGCGTTCGGCGGACGCCAATGGAGACGGCCGGCGATCATGAGGTGAATGACGAGCCAGATTTTTTCTTGCGTTTTGAAGGAAGGGTCGCTGACGCCGATGGCGATGCGCTTGCCGATGCGGCGGAGTTCGCGGACCGTGCCACCGGCGACAGATTCGATCGGCGGGTCGACCGTGCGCAGGACGAAGACGCTGTGCAGGCGTACGCGTTCGAGCGTTTGGCCGACAATGCGCGGCTCAAGCGCGGCGATGTAGGCGGCGATGTCCGGTAGCTCCGGCATTCAAATACAGATTGCGGTGTAAGCCGGTGCGCACGCAATGGGTTTTTGCATGTTCAGCAGAGAATCGTGTTATCGATCAGGCGTGTTGAGCCGAAATAAGCGGCGACGGCGAAGAGCGAGCCCGGCGCGGCGGCGTCAACTGGCAACAAAGTGGACCCATCGACGAGAGCGATGTAGTCGATGCGGACGTCTGGCTCGGCGGCGAGAACTACGCGCGCGGCGGCGAGGAGCGATTCGGCCTGGCGCTCACCACTGGCAACCAGCGATTCAACGCGGCGAACCGCGCGGCTGAGTAGGAGGGCCTGGGCGCGCTGGGACGAAGTGAGATAAGCATTGCGCGAGCTGAGAGCGAGGCCGTCTTGGTCTCGAACGATGGGGCAGACGACGATTTCAACGGCCAGCCGCAGATCGGCGACCATTCGGCGCAGCACGGCGACCTGTGCAGCATCTTTCTGGCCGAAGTATGCGCGATCGGGTTCGGCGGCGGCGAATAACTTGGCCACCACGGTGGCGACACCGCGAAAGTGGCCCGGACGGGACGCGCCGTCCAGGCGATCACCGAGTTCCGGAACCTCGACAAATGTAGACGCAGAGCCGTTTGGATAAAGCTCCTCGACCGAAGGAGCGAAGAGCACGTCCGCGCCTTTCGCCTCGGCCAGCGCACAGTCCGCTTCAAAAGAACGCGGGTAACGCGCGAAATCCTCGTTCGGTCCGAACTGAGTGGGGTTGACGAAGAGGCTGACGGCGACGTGGGAGCACCCAGCGCGCGCGGCGCGGATCAGCGAGGCGTGGCCCTCATGAAGAGCGCCCATGGTGGGCACAAGGCCGACGGTCGAGCCGGTAGTGGCACGCGCGGCGCGGGACCAGCGGCGAAGTTCGGCAACGGTGCGGAGGATCTGCATCAGGATCAGTTCGCCCAGTCCTCGAAGGCGTCGGGATTGACAACGGCGTTCTCGGAATCGAAATCGGGGCTGGGAAAATCGGCGCCCGGAGCAGCCGTCCCTGCCTGCTTGCGCGCGGAAAGGTGATAGCTCTCGGCGTCCGACGGAAAGGCGCGGTGCTCGACATCCTCACGATAGTGCTCGATGGCGGAGCGAAAAAAAGCGGCGCCGTCCGCGTAACGGCGGACAAATTTGGCAGCAGGCGCGAAGGTGAGATTGACGAGATCGTGAAAGACCAGAATCTGGCCGTCGCATTCGGGGCCGGCACCGATTCCAATGGTGGGGATGGGCAGCGCGGCGGTGATGGCTGCCGCGGCCTCGCGAGGAACGCCTTCAAGCACGATGGCGCCTGCGCCGGCGTGAGCGAGTGCGAGCGCGTCGGCCTCAAGCTGCCGCGCAGCCTCGGCAGTGCGGGCCTGAACGCGATAGCCGCCCATGCGATGAACGCTCTGCGGAGTGAGGCCAAGATGGCCGACGACGGGAATTTCGGCTTCGACCAGTGCGCGGACCAGCTCAATGCGCGGGCCCTCGACTTTGACGGCTTCTGCGCCGGCTTCCTTTACGAAGCGAACGGCGTTGGCAACACTTTCGGGAATCGTCCCGTGGTAGCTGCCGAATGGCATGTCGGCCACGATGAGAGCGCGACGCACGGCGCGGCGAACGGCGCGCGTGTGATGGAGCATTTCGTCAACGGTGACGGCCAGCGTATTCTCCTGGCCGAGAACGACCATGGCCAGCGAGTCGCCGACGAGAATGAGATCGATGCCGGCTTCGTCGACGAGGCGGGCAGTGGAGTAGTCGTATGCGGTGAGCGCGGAGATGGGCTTGCCCTGGCGCTTCATGTCAGTGAGCGCAGGCATTGTGACTTTGGGTAGGGAGACGCCGGACGGCGAGGAATGCGCGCCCGAGGGAAAATCGGTAAGGCTCATAATTGGCTCCAGTGCCGCTCTGCAACGTCAAGATGCGACCCGAACAATGCCAGTATACGCCGCTGAGTCTCCTTGGAAACAGGGCCGACTCGCAGCTTCTTCGCAAGTGCTATAAGGTTGAAAGCGGGATCGGCTGCCAAGCCGATTTGCCCTGAACTGCGCGGAGCGCCGCGGAGGAAACCATGGCTTACGATCTGGCAATTGTGCTACCCACGTTCAACGAGAGCGGAAATGTGGGCCCGATTGTCGATCGGCTGGCGGCGGCGCTCGAGGGCGTCCGCTACGAAGTGATTTTTGTGGATGATGACTCGCCCGACGGCACCGCGGACGCGGTGCGGCGACTGGGCACGGAGCACGACAATCTGCGCGTGCTGCAGAGGATTGGCCGGCGCGGCCTTGCCTCGGCGTGCATTGAGGGGATCCTGGGCGCGGCTGCGCCTTTTGTTGCGGTGATGGATGCCGATATGCAGCACGACGAAAGCATCCTGCCGGAGATGCTGGGCCGCATCCGCGAAGAAAATCTTGACCTGGTGGTGGGTTCGCGCAACATTGCCGGCGGCAGCATGGGTGAATTTGCCAACTGGCGCGTGAAGCTGAGCACGCTGGGCAAGAAGCTGAGCCTGATGGGCGCCGAGCATGAGCTGAGCGATCCCATGAGCGGCTTTTTCATGGTGCGCGTGTCGACTTTCGAGGGGTTTGCGCACAGGCTTTCGGGAATTGGCTTCAAGATCCTGCTGGACATTGTGCTTTCGGCGGGACCGGGATTGCGCATCGCCGAGGTGCCGTATCGCTTCAGGCAGCGCGAGCACGGCGAAAGCAAGCTCGACCTGCTGGTGGGCCTGGAATATTTCGAATTGCTGGTGGATAAGCACCTGGGCGGCATGGTGAATGTCCGGTTTGTGCTCTTCGCCATGGTGGGGGCGCTGGGAGTGGGCGTGCACCTGCTGATTTTGAGCGCGCTGCTCAAGCTTGACGGGGTAAGCTTCGCCACGGGCCAGGCCGTGACGACATTCGTCGTGATGATTCTGAACTTTGTGCTGAACAACTCCGTGACCTACCGCGATCGCCGGCTGCGCGGATGGAAATTCCTGGGCGGCCTGATCACGTTCTGCCTGGCGTGCGGACTGGGCGTAGCGGCCAACGTTGCCATCGCCGATGACGCATTCCGGCGCGGAGTCCCATGGGTGTTGGCTGCGGTGATCGGGCTGCTGTTTACGGCGGTTTGGAACTACTTTATAACGTCAATGACGACGTGGCGGCAGGCGCGGCGATCGAGCGAGAAACGAGCCACCGAGCGGATGAAAGCGAGTGCGCTCGAAGCGGGCCGGCAGGGAACAAAGTGATTTCTCCGATTGCCACCGGGATATACGCAGGACTGGGCGTGGCCGCGTGCGCGGGCGTAGCGGCGGGCCTGTATGCCTACGCTTCAATGTGGCCGGATTCGCGGCTTTTTGGCACGGGAATGACAGCGCCGGAGCGGCCGGGCGAGCTGGCACTCACCTTCGATGACGGGCCCAGCGCAACATGGACACCGAAGCTGCTGGACATTCTGGCGAGCCACAACGTGCGGGCAACGTTCTTTGTGCTGGGCGAGCGCGCCAAAGCGGATTCGGACCTGGTACGGAGAATGGCTAAGGCAGGACACCTGATTGGAAATCATTCCTGGGATCATCCGAATATGGCGCGGAGCTCTGCGGAAACGATTCGCGAACAACTGAAGCGCACACAAAACATGCTGGAACAGATCACCGGTGCGCCGATCAAGTTCTTTCGGCCACCCTACGGAGCGCGGAGGCCGGCGGTGTTTAAAATTGCACGCGAGATGGGCCTGAATGTGGTGCTGTGGAACGCCATGACCTCTGACTGGAGCGATCCGTCGGCGCAGCGGATTGCACTACGGATTACCAACCGGATCGAGCGATTGCGGCAGATGGGCCGCGCGGCAAACATCGTGCTGCACGATGGGGGTCACGGCGACCCAGCGGCGAACCGCGCGCCGTCGGTGGCCGCGGCGGAGAGAATCATTGAGCGGTATAAAAACGCATATAAATTTGTGACGCTGGATGCGTGGGGCTGAGCGCGGCTAAGGTAAGGGCGGATTATCGTGGGCCGCGATCGCTGCCTCCAGTTCTTTCCGAAGCTCCGGGATATCGCGTTCGATCACTTTCCAGACGACATCCAGATCGATGACAAAGTATCCGTGGGAAAGCTGATTGCGCATCGCGTAAATTGCCGTAAACGGGATCCCAGGAAACTTCGCGGTTGCATCGGGAACTGCAGTGAGAAGGTTTCTGGAAGCCTCGCCGAGGATCTCAACATTGCGGACCACGCCGTCCTGCAAGAGCCTGTCGGAAAGGAAATCACTCGCACTCTTGCCGCGCGTGTATGTCTGTATCTGGTTCACGGCATCAAGCATGTGACCCAGATAATCGCGCGCTCTGAGTGGATGCGGGGTCATACCGGCACGGCTTCTGCCAGGACCTTGTCACGAAATGAAGCGGGGAGGAACTTGGGCGTTCGCACATCCACTTTGATCCCTATCGCCGCCTCCAGATCAACCTGGAGTCTGCCAAGGTCGAGGAGGCTGGTTTCCGGCGATGGGTCGACGAGGAGATCGAGGTCGCTGCCGTCGGCATCGTCGCCATGCACGACCGAGCCAAAAATGCGTGGGTTCGCCATGCCGGAATCCAACACCATTTGGCGGATCGCGTCACGATGCTTAGGCAAAACGTCAGAGGGCCTCATGGGAATAATTTTAACGCAGAATTGGAGAGCTCAGGAATCTCGGAACAGAGCCACGGTAGGGCGTATTACTGGTGCAGCGACGCAAACGCCTCGCGCGCTGCGGCGATGGTGGCTTCGACTTCAGCTTCCCCGTGAGCCATTGAGACAAATGCGGCCTCAAACTGCGAGGGCGGAAGCCAGACGCCGCGATCGAGCATGGCGCGGTGGAAACGGCCGAAGGCAGCGGTGTCGGACGTCGCGGCTTCTTCGTAATTCCTGATTGGGCCGGGCGAGAAAAACCAGGTCCACATGGAGCCAACGCGATTGGTCGTGAGCGGAATGCCCGCCTGCGCAGCCCCTTGCGCGACGCCCTCGGCGAGCGCTTTGGTGGTGGATTCGAGGCGCGGATAAACTTCACCTGCATGTTCCTGCAAATAGCCGACAGTGGCAATGCCCGCAGCCATCGCCAGTGGATTGCCGCTGAGCGTTCCGGCTTGATAAACGGGCCCGAGCGGCGCCAGAAGATCCATGAAGCGCTGCTTGCCGCCGAAGAGGCCGACGGGCAGTCCGCCGCCAACGATCTTCCCGAGCGTGACGAGATCGGGATCGAGCGAATATAGCTGGCATGCTCCGCCAAGAGAGACGCGAAACCCGGTCATCACTTCGTCCACAATCAGCAGCGCGCCATGTTTCGCGGTGAGTTTGCGAAGGCCGGCGAGGTATCCAGGCTCGGGCACGATGCAGCCCGCGTTGCCCACGATGGGCTCGACGATAACGGCGGCGATGGAATCGGGGTGCGCGGCAAAGGCCGCCTCAAAAACGGCCAGGTCGTTGTAGGGCAGAGCTACAGTGAGGCGGGCAATTTGCTCGGGGACGCCGGCGGAGCCGGGAATCCCAAACGTGGCGACACCGGAACCGGCTTTCACGAGAAGGCCGTCGGAGTGGCCGTGATAGCAGCCTTCAAACTTGATGATCGTGTCGCGGCCGGTGGCGGCGCGCGCCAGGCGGATGGCCGACATGGTGGCTTCAGTGCCGGAACTGACGAAGCGCATTTTTTCAATGGCGGGATAGCAGGCCGCAATGCGCTCGGCGAGATCGGCCTCGGCGGCGGTGGAAGCGCCGAAGCTCGCGGAATTGCGCGCCGCGCGCTCGATGGCCTCGACGACTGGCGGAAATGCATGACCGAGGATCATCGGTCCCCAGGAGCCGAAGTAGTCGATAGAGCGATTGCCGTCGGCGTCGTAGAGGTATGCACCCTCCGCGCGCTCAATGAATGGCGGCGAGCCGCCGACCGCGCGAAATGCTCGCACCGGCGAGTTGACGCCGCCGGGGAAGTAGCGCTCGGCGCGCTGCTGGAGAGCCTTGGAGCGGACGTGTTTCGCGTCGCGAATTTCGGCGCTCAGATTGTCGGCGCACATGGTGGCATCAGTATAGAAGGGCAGCGGGCGGTCGAGAATCAATTCACGCCTGCGTTCGCGGGCAACGGCGGGCGGCACGCGCGCAAACCAGGTTGATGGTGACCGAGAGCCCCAGGAAAAATCCGCACCAAGCGTCGAGCCAATTGTGGTTGACCGGGAAGTACTCGCGGAAGACCCACGGCACGAGGCCGAGAACCAGCGCGATGTTGGCGACTTGAAAAAGACGGCGATGTCTCCGGTCGAGGCGGCTAAGCAAGGAATACATTTGAGAATCTCCTTTTGAAGTGAGGTGTTAAGGCGGCGCCACACAAAGCGGGTTCAGTCAGGCTGCGTGCCGCGATCGGCCTGCCGCGCGCGTTTGGCCCAAATTCTGGCAAGCTGAAAGACGATCAGAACGTCAAGCGAAGCTCCAATTCCCGCGCAGACTCCGCGGCTGAGATCGTTTGTCTCGGCGGTCAAATGCAGCAGAGACAACAGCGCGCTCGGCCAGGCAAAGGCGCTGGCCAGATCGATCTGAGCCACGATGAGAAGGGCAATGAGAAGCGGTATGGATTTCCTGGAGCTGCAAGTATCAAATTCGAACATCGGAACTCCTTTCACGGGCCGGATTCGCGATCGCGCCGGCGCAAAGGGCGGCCGGCGAAGAGTCTAGTTTCTGAATTGGTACCAGCGCATGAGCGCGATTTTTGTGAGGCCCATGGCATAGATCACGGCAATCAGATCCCATGGCACGCGGTGCTCGACGAGCAAGTGATACTCAAGCATCACGAAGGCGATCAGGATGCCGGCGACGGCTGCTGCGCTGGTGGAGCGGCGCTGATGCTCGCGCGTTCGCTCGTCGGCCACGTTATCGAGCATGAGAATGCGGTTCAGGACGGAATGGGTCATGGTTGGATCTCCAACTGGAAGATTTGATCGGTGGAACAGGAGAAGATGCGGGCGAACGTAAGAGCCAGCTCGAGCGAGGGCACATAACGATTGCGCTCGATGGAGTTGATGCTCTGCCGGGATACGCCCGCGGCCTGCGCCAGCTGCTCCTGGGTCCAGCCGAGGGCGATGCGAAGCTCCTTGACGCGGTTTGTGATGGTCTGTGACACGTTTGCTTGGCGGCTTGTGGTTTCGCGGTTGCCTGATGTAAAGCTGACTTTCCAAAGCAGAATAACGCGGAGCGATTTTGATGTCAAGCCGACTTTCCATTTTTCTTCAAAATCCGGCTACGGCGCATCTGGCGGCCTTGGCCCAAAAGTGGCATCAGCCGGCAGGATGATTTGTGGGAAATGGGCCGGTTGAATGCTGCTAGAATTCTCATTTCCGGCTCATCCCCAAGCCGAAGCGATTCACTGACAAGAGAGCCAGGGCCGTGCCGCAAGAATCCGCACCAAAGACCGTGACCTATGCCGACGCCGGGGTAGACCTGCGCAGCGGCGACCACGCCAAAGAGCGCATCAAGTATCTGGCGCAAAAGACCTTTAATCGCAATGTGTTAGGCGGGATCGGGAGCTTTGGAGCCCTTTACCGGCTGGACATGCAGCGGTGGAAGAATCCGATCCTGGTGAGCTCAGCGGACGGGGTGGGGACCAAGCTCAAAGTGGCCTTTCAACTGGGGCTGCACCAGACCGTGGGCGTGGACCTGGTGAATCACTGCGTGAACGACATTGCGGTGCAGGGGGCGACGCCGCTGTTCTTTCTGGACTACCTGGCTACAGGCAAGCTCGACGAAGATGTGATCGAGAGCGTCGTCAGCGGCCTCGCCGATGCGTGCAAGGCGAACGCGTGCGTGCTGATCGGTGGCGAGACGGCGCAGATGCCGGGATTTTATGCCGACGGGGAATACGATCTGGCCGGTTTCATCGTGGGCGCAGTGGATCGCGACAAGATGATTACGGGCGCGGGCATCAAAGCCGGCGACGTGCTGATCGGTTTGCCCTCGACTGGCTTGCACACCAACGGCTATTCGCTGGCGCGCAAGCTGCTGTTTGAAGTGGCCGGATACAAGGCCACGCAATATGTGACGGCGATCAAGGAAAAGGCTGGCGCATCTCTGCTCAGAACGCACCGCAGCTATCTGCACGTGATCCAGAAGCTCGTGGCAGGCGGCCTGACCGTGGGCATGGCGCACATCACGGGCGGCGGCATCACGGAGAATTTGCCGCGCATCCTGCCCAAGGGCGTAACGGCGCAGGTGGAGATTGGATCGTGGCCGGTGCTGCCCATCTTTGAGCACCTGCGCGAGCTGGGGAACATTCCGCAGGAAGAGATGATGCGCACATTCAACATGGGCATCGGACTGATTGCGGTGATTCCGGCGGCGAAGTTTGCGCGCGCTAAAAACCTGCTGGACCGATCAGAGGAAAAATTTTATGTGATTGGCCGCGTGGTGAAGGGCGAGCGGCGGGTGCAGTACACGTGAGCGAACCTGCATCGGCCGCGCGCAAGGTAATGCGGCTGGGCATCCTCCTATCCGGCCGCGGCTCAAATTTTGTGGCCATCGCCGAATCGATTCGTTCCGACAACCTGCCGGGCACCGAAATCGCGATTGTCGTTTCGAACGTGGCCGACGCGACAGGGATCGCGAAGGCGCGCGCGATGGGACTGCATACGAAGGTCCTGGTGTCGCGCGGACGCAAGCGCGAAGAGCACGACGCCGATGTGATCGCCTGCCTGCGTGAGAGCCGCGTCGACCTTGTTTGCCTGGCGGGCTACATGCGTCTTCTGTCGCCGCAATTTGTCGCCGCGTTTCCCCATCGCATTCTCAACATTCATCCCTCGCTGTTGCCGGCGTTCCCCGGTCTCGAAGCGCAGGAGCAGGCTTTCGCCTACGGCGTGAAAGTCGCCGGCTGCACCGTACATTTTGTCGATGAGGAGTTGGATCACGGCGCGATCGTGGTGCAGCGCGCGGTTCCGGTGCTCGACACCGACGATGAACACGCGCTAAGCGAGCGCATTCTGCGCGAGGAACACCTGGCTTACACCGAGGCCATTGCGCGCGTGGTGAGCGGGGAGTACGAGGTGCGCGGGCGCAGATACCTGAAGAAATAGATCCCGAGCGGCGCCAGCATGGCGGCCCGGTCTCAGTCTTCCTCGCGCCAGGTCGCGCGTTGTCAAGCCCCCCAGCGCAAAATAATCCTGCGTGTCTCCCGTAAGTCATTCATTCTCTGCTCTTTGTTCTCTAAACTCTTTTCCTCGAAGTTTGCCGATTAATTCGCGTATCCTGCTAACCTGAAGTTGATGTGAAAGGCGCCGACCTGGCCTTTACCCGATTCGCGGCGCGGGAAATTAATTCATTAAAAAAATTTTGGGGCTCCAGGGACGAAAATTCGCAATAACTTGTTTGTAATCAACAAATCTTCCTCGAAATCGTTGCCAAATTTGGTCGATTTTGTGACCCAATTCCGGTCTTTCTTGAACCGGAACCGGCCCTGAGCGTCCCTCCCACTTCACCCAGATTCGGCGACCTGCCGATTTTGAAAAGCGCGGGGCCAATCCGGCCCAAAGTTTTGAGCGTCCGCGAGCTTGTCAAGAGGGCAAACCCAAAGATTTGTTGTAACTCGCTTATTTTTCAGCGACTCACAGCTTAGTGAAGTTTGCCGATAATTAGCCTCCAATTTCGTATCCTTTATTCATAACCAGACAAAGTGCGGAGATACTGAGCCGGGCGAATGGGTTCGCCCTCCTGGCGCGGTTCTCTGAGCGATCGTGCCCCTGGAATTTGACTGGGGCGCTGCCGGAGAACCTTGCGCGGATGGGCGCCGGGGCTTGGGACCGTCTTTGTCTGCGCGCAGCAGCACTTTATCCGGGCGCCGGGCCGCAACCACGGAGACGACCGGGGCGATGGGGAGCTGCCGCGGAACTATGCGCATGGCCGAAGGGCGATTTGATCGGAATCGAGTCGGCCGTGCGCAAAAAGAACCGAGACGCAAAACTACCGTTTCAATCGAAATCCCGCAGGCCGCACAAAAAGTTGCGGCACGGAGGAGTGTGAACAATGAACTTCATCAAAAATATCTGGAATCATCCGAAGACGTCGGCGGCGGGGCTGCTCATTGCGGTCGCGAGTGTTGCCGGTGTGTTGTCGCAGCAAGGCGTTTCGCTGGGCAAAGTGGGAACCGGGACCGTGGTATCGCTGGCCAGTGCGCTGGCCACGGCGCTGCTGGGACTGATGGCGAAAGACCCACAGACAGTGACCGAGGGACCGAGGGAACAAGGGACCAACGCGAAGCTGGGTGCGTGGATGTTTATCGCGCTGCTGATCCCGCTGCCGTGGATGCAAGGCTGCACGGCCGCGGGCGTGGCGCAGAATATCGTCAACTGGACGCCGGCATTGCAGAGCGCCGTGGCCACGGTGGACTCGACCGCGGCGCTGCTGGCGCCGGCCGACGCGCCGATCTTCACCGCGGCTACCATCGGCTTTGACTCGGCCAGCAACCTGCTGGTGGCGCAGGCCAAGGCTTACTTGGCGAATCCTTCAGCGAGCAAACTGGCGCAATTGCAGACGCAGATCGTCACCTTCCAGCAGCAAGTGAATACAGCACTGTTGCAAGCGGCAAGGATCGTGGACCAGAAGGGCCAGCAGCATGCGCTGGCCGCTATTCAGGGAGTAGGCACGATTGTGGTGGCAGTTCTCGCGCTGGTGCAGTCGATCTCAAGCAAGGCGGCTGTAGCGGTGATGTCGGCCAAGGCTCAAGTAAAGCTGGCCGCGGTCGAGCCGTATCTGAATGAGTCGCGCTCGGCGGCGATTGTGGCCGAGCACTACGGCGAGCCGATCTCACTGGCGCGCGCGCAGGTGGCGCAGACGATGCAGGAGGAGACCAACGCCGGCTTCTGAAGAAAAGTAATCTGTGGTCGGCAAGATGTCGCCGGCAAACTGCTCGTTCTGGAATTCTGCTGACGATGCGGGCCGCTCCTTGAGTGGAGCGGCCCGCGAATTCACTAGCGTGTGCTTCAAGAACAGCTTTGTAACAAGAGCGCGACATTACAGCTTACGAAAAGAGCTCATGCGGAGAGGCTTTGTATCAGGGCACGAGTTTACTCGTGCCGCAAACTGCTCAGTATCGATGAGGGCTTTAGCCCCTGAAGAATCTCAGCGGGCCTCTAACCATCGTTGAAACACACTTTATGGGTCGCTCTCCCAACCTAAATGTTCGTGTCCTTCGCTTCTCCCAGAATCAGCTTGAGAGTCATCTGCTTTTTGCCGCGGACGACGGTGACGCTGATGGTGTCACCGGCCTGGTGCTTGTCCATGAGGGCGCTGATGTCCTCGGGGTCGGTGACCTGCTGGCCGTCGATGGCGATGATGAGATCGCCGCCAAGCATGATGGGTTGGTTGCCCACGTAGGCCTGCTCATTGCCGCCGCGCAGTCCGGCACGTTCGGCTGCTCCGCCGGGAATCACGCGCTGAATCAGGACGCCGGAATCCGCAGACAGACCCATCTGCGAGGCGAGATCGGGACCAATCGCATAGGACACAATGCCCAGCGAGGGCCGTTTGACGCGCCCATAGCGAATGAGGTCGGCGAGCACCGCTTTGGCGGTGTTGATGGGAATGGCAAAGCCGATGCCGGAGCTTTGATCCGCGCCGTTGGAGGCGATCATGGTGTTGATGCCGATGACCTCGCCTGAGGAGTTGAGCAGCGGGCCGCCGGAGTTGCCGGGATTGATGGCCGCATCGGTCTGGATGGCGTCCTCGATGGGCGCGCCGCCCTGGTTGCGAATCGAACGGATGGAACTGATGATGCCGCGCGTCATGGTGCCGCTGAGTCCGAAGGGGTTGCCGATGGCGAAGACCTTCTGCCCGACGTTGAGCTGCGAGGAATCGGCGAGCGTGACGGGTTGCAAGTCGGGCGCGTCGATCTGGAGCAGCGCCAGGTCGTGAACCGGGTCCGTGCCCACAACGCGAGCCGGGAAGCGGCGCTTGTTCGAGAGCATTACCTCAATGCCGCGATTCGCGCCATCGACGACATGAAAGTTGGTGAGAATGTGACCGGATTTATCGAGGATGAATCCCGAGCCCTGGCCCTGCTGCGGAACGGTTCCGTAAAAGAAGTCGAAGACCAGCGCGGTGGATGTAATGTTGACCACCGAAGGCAGAACCCTTTTGTAGATGGCGATGTTGTTCTGCTCTTCCGCGTCATAAGCGGGGGCGGCGTGCGCCTCAGTGAGCTCGAGCGGCGAGTTGGAACCGCCAGAACCGAAGAGCGTGCGGCGATCACCGAAAACGCCGTGCTCCAGATACGTGGTGACGAGCCAGAATCCGCACAAGAACAACAAGACGATAATGACAATCCGGGTCAGTCTCATAATGGGTCGACCTGAAAAACTCCAACCTTGATACGGATGCGACGAAGCGCGGTTCCGCTGCGGTGGGCCGCAGACACCTTTTATTGTAGTGACAAGTTCTGGCGGGATTTGTTGCTCTCGGCAGCGAGCTGCGGCCAAAGGGCCTCAACCTGGGCGCGCAGAGCGGCGATATCGCCCGAATTATCAAGAACATAATCGGCCTGCGCGGCTTTTTCCGCGTCGGGAACCTGGTGCGACAGGCGGTTCTTGGCATCGGATTCGATTTGAGGACGGTTTTGAAAACTCGGATCGACGCGGGCGGCGTAGCGGGCAATCTTGAGATCGTCGGGCGCGGTAACGACAATGATGCGGTCAATGCGGCGGCGCCAGTCAGCGAGAATACCATCTTTTTCGCCGCGCGCACGGGCATCGCGAACGACTTCAAAGATCAGCGCCGATTCGAGAACAGCGACGGCGCCGGGGTCGCTGGCGAAGACTTCGTTCATCCAGCGACGCTGCGCGTCGATCACAGGCGGATGGACGATGGCGTTCAATTCCTGCAGTCGGCCGTGGCGAAAGGCGAGTTCGGCGAGGCGGGCGCGATTGAGATGGCCGTCGGGATTCACGACTTCAGGTCCGAAGTGCGCAACGATTTTGTTGTAGACGTCGTGGCCGGGCTCCATGACTTCGCGGCCCAGGGTGTCTGCCTCAATGACTTGGGCGCCGAGCTCACGCAGCATGGCCGCGACGGTGGATTTGCCGCTGCCCAGGCCGCCGGTGAGGCCAACGCGCAGCACGGGCTACAACCCTCTCCGCATTTTGGCGGCGCGCACGGTGTTGGACATCAACATGGCGATGGTCAAAAGGCCCACGCCCCCGGGGACGGGCGTGTATGCGCCGGAAAGTTCGAACGCTTTAGGGTCAATGTCGCCGACGACAACGGAGCCGCGCTTGGCAAATGCGGCTTCGCGCTTGGCATTGCCCTCGAAGAAACGGTCGAACTCTTCGCGCGTGGTGATGCGGTTGATGCCAACATCGACGAGCGTGGCGCCGGGCGTGATCATCTCCGGCGTAATGAAGCCGGGGCGGCCGATGGCGGCAACAAGAATGTCGGCCTGGCGAGTGATGGCGGGCAGGTCGCGCGTCTTCGAGTGACATATAGTCACAGTCGCGTTTTGGTGGAGCAGCAGCATGGCGACGGGCTTGCCGACAATGTCGCTGCGGCCGACAACAACGGCGTGCTGGCCGGCGATGGGAATATCGCTGCGCTTCAACATCTCAATAACTCCGGCGGGCGTGCAGGGCGCAAGCGCCGGGCGGCCGGCGAGCAGGCGGCCAGCGTTCACGGGATGAAAGCCGTCAACGTCTTTTTCAGGGTCAACCGCGTCGAGAAGAGCCTTGGCGTCGACCTGCGGGGGGAGCGGCAACTGGATCAGAATTCCATCGACGTCATCGCGCGCGTTGAGTTGGGCGACGAGCGCGAGCATCTCCTCGGTGGTGACAGTGTCGGGCGGAGTGATGAGATCGCTATACAGACCAAGCTCGGCACAGGCCTGCACCTTGCTTCGCACGTAAATCTCCGATGCTGGCACATGACCCACAAGAACGGCGGCAAGCCCCGGCTTGATGCCGCGCGCAGCGAGCGCACGAACCTCCTCTGCCACTTCCTGTTTGATGGCAGCCGCAATGGCCGCGCCGTCGAGAACCTTTGGCATTCTGGGTCTCCAAAGATTTATGGTATCGCCTCGGGGCGAGGCGCTGGAACGAAGCGGACCCATCGCGGCGCCTCCATTCCGCGCCCCTTTTGTTTGTAGGGCACGGAACGCAGGAACCGCAGAAAACGGTTTATTGGATGACCCCGGGGCGAAAGACGTCGGGGCGGTACATCGGCTTGCCAGATGGCCGAGGCTGCGATGCGTGGCTCTCATCCTCGCGCAGTTTCATCTTGCTCAGGTGCACATCGTAGGCCATGCCGGGGAGCAACGATTCGAGCACAAATGTTTCAGTGCCGCTGCTCTTGAGCTCACGATAACGATAGATGCCAACTTCGCCCTCGCTGTTCTCCGTGCCGCCCGAAGGAGCGTCGAGAAAGCGCTGCGCATCGGCGACAGTGGACGAGGGATGATCTTCGCCTTCGGTCAGGCTCTCGGCGGCGTAGGAGCGCACGAGCTTGGTCCAGTAACGCGAGAGCAGATCGGTGTTGGCAAAGAGATCGGCCCAAATGATTTCGCCACGGACGGCCACCACCACGCCGACGGCATGCTCGTTGCGCAACTGTGCGAGCACCTGTTCGCGAGCGTTCATCAAGGGAGCAGCAGCTTCATCGACTTTTTCGCTGACGGCATTGTCCTCAACCGCCTTGGCGTAGCTGCTGGTGCCGAGGGTGCGCGGATAGAAGTCTCCCGTAGCGGGCCCGCCAGAACTGGCTGGCGGCGCGGCCGCGGCTTCCATATGCGAAATTGCGCCGCCCACCGAGTTCCAAACCTGCTGCTGATCCTGGTCGACCATGGCTCTTTCGCGCACTTCGGGCTGGACCATAATGCTGCGGGCCGCCGACTTGCCGGCGACGCCAAAGATGGCTGAGCTTTCAGTCCAACGGCCCGGCTCAATACAAAAAACACCGAGGTCGATGGGATCGGCGTCGGCTGGGACGATTCGATCCTTGGCGACGATGCGGTCCTGCTTGCCGCCGGTGACGATTTCGCCGGCGAGCAGGAGCAGGGGCCGTTTTGCGTGGTTGACGAGAACCAGCGTGTTCACTTCGTCGCCCCGCTGGGAGTCGTCGCGAGCCCGGCCCCTGGGCCGCAGCAGCCCTCGTGCTCGGCCAGCTTCGGTGACTTCGACATCCCCGCTCTTCAGGCCTTCGTCGAGAGTGATAAACGGAGTTTCAGCTTCGGACTTTCCGTCAGCGCGCACAACGGGAAACAAAAGAAGGTTGCCGCTTTCGATAGGCGCAAGCACGCGATAGGGGCCAACCTGCCCCTCCGCAGGACCGCCGGCTGCCTTCACGCATTCCAGACACCACAGCACGGCGACGACAAGCGCCGCCGCCAGCCCAAATCTGCCCCATTTCTTCATGTGTCTCCTCCGCCGGTTGGTGATCGACCTTGCCGGCCTTCGAAGGTAGAACGGCGGCCGGGCGGGAACTTGCAGGGTTTTTTTGGATTTGGTCGAGCGATGCGGTTTGACTGAAGGCTAAAGGGCTGGCCAAAACGTCAAAATCACTATGCGATCCGTGAACGAATGAGATGGCGACCGCCGAGTCCATCGCCGGCGCGACACAGACGGAGGTCTCCGCGGTGCAGGGGCCCATGGACCGCCGTCTGCTCGATGAGCTTTGGCGAGCGAGCGATGCGGCGGCCTGGGGATTGGAGCGCGACGAATTCGATCAGATCGTGATGGGAGTTGGCGCGGCATCAAACTTTGGATTGGAGCCGCGAGTGGAAGCAACGCGCCGGCAACAGGCAGCGTTCTTCGGCGGGCTGCGGCTTAACGATCTCGTCCTCGCGCGGGCGTGCGCGGCCGGAAACGAACGCGCATGGGAGCGGTTCATCGCTTTCCATCGGCAGCCGCTGGTTCGCGCGGCCATCGCCATCACTGGCAGTGAGACGCTGGGACGCGAGTTGGCCGATCAGCTCTATGCGGAGCTTTTCGGATTGGACTCCCGCGAGGGCGAGCGGCGTTGCCCGCTGCTCTCCTATCGCGGACGTGGCTCGCTGATGGGCTGGCTGCGGACCACACTGGCACAGCGACATGTGGATCATCATCGTCGCAACCACCGCTTGACGGACTTGGAAGGGATCGAAATGCCGGCCGCAGTTGCGCCGGCTCAGACGCGCCCGGCAGAGCTCTCGCGGTTGGAGCGGGCTCTTGAGCAAGCATTGCAACAGCGGAACGCGGAGGATCGTTTCCTGCTGGCAGCTTATTATCTTGACGGGCAGACGCTGCTCGAGATTGCGCGGGTGCTGGGCGTGCACGAAGCGACAGTGAGCCGCAAGCTGCGGCGCGCGACCGGGGATACGCGGAAACAAGTGATCAGGAATCTCGAACGCGGCGGGTTGAGCAGGCGCGCAGCAGAAGAAGCGCTGGGAGCGGACCCGCGGGATTTGGATGTGAACCTGAAAAAAGCATTGCAATATTCGAAGACCGAAGCGTTCAAAGATTGCGAGGCGGAACAGGCAGCGCGATGAGCACAACGACCCATCACGAGATTCATCCGGACGCCGAGGTGATAAGCGCCTTCAGCGAGCATGCGCTCGGCGAGAACGAGCGCGGCGCGGTGCTCCGGCATCTGGCGGTGTGCAGCCGGTGCCGGCAAGTGGTCGCACTGGCAGGCCAGGCTGCGGATGCTGAGGTCGAAGCGAAAACTGGCGCGGAAGCTGAGCGGCCGCGGCACAGGGTGGTAAGGCCGAGGACATGGTGGAGAAACTGGGGCCTTGCACTGGCTCCAGCGGCAGCCATCGCAGCGACGGCTGCAATTGGGATCTACGTGCACGAGCGCAGCCTGGAGAAGGCCGCGGAAGTAGCGAGGCTTGAGCCGCAGAGAGCCGACGAGAAGCCGCCGATGCAGGCGCCCGCTCTGCCCAAACCGCAAGTGCCGGCCGCAACTCCCGAGACGGCTCCCGAAAAACCTCATAAAGCTGAACGCGCCGCTGCTGGGCTTCGGACCGTCCCAGCCGAGCCCGAAGAGACGGCAGCCGCGCCGCCTCCTGTGCCGATGTATGGACTGTTCTCCCGCAGAGAACAGGAAGACCCCGGATCAGAAAGTCACGGAACGAATGCTGAGGCGGTCGCTCCATCGGGAGCGGCGCCAGACGGCGCGACGCCCGCAGCCATCATCGATGAGGAGCGAAAGCGACTGGACAAGGAGCGACAGAGAGAGGCCGAGGCAACCGAGGATCGACGCGTCCCCGCCGACAAGGCGGCAACGCCAGCGAGTGAGCCCGGGCCGGGCGATGATGCAACAAGGGGCGGGGTGGCGGGAAGTAACGCGACGATCAATCTTGAAATGCAGCAGGTTGAGACAGAGCCAGCTCCCGCGTCAGGTGCTCTGCAATTGCACGGACTGGCCTCCATCGCGGGTTTTTCATCGCGCGCGCATGGCGTTCGCCTTCCAAGCGGAAGACCGGCGGTTTCAATCGCTTCGGCAGACCACCTCATGCTTGCCATTGACGAGCGGGGTGCATTGTTCGTCAGCGAGGACTCCGGTGAGACATGGGATAAAGTTGAGCGGCAATGGACGGGGCGCGCCATCGTGGTGCGCAGACATTCGGATCGGTCTGACACGGGCGGAGCGGCTGCTGCTCCCGACACTGCGCACGGCAACTTGGGTGCGGTGTCCCATCCCGATACAGTATTTGAACTCGTCAATGACCAAAGTCGGGTGTGGATCAGCGAAGACGGAAAAATCTGGACTGCGAAATAGATTTGGGCATCGCGCTTCGACTTAATACGCCAATCATCCCTGTTGAAAAAGCGGCGGGCTGCCGAAGAAACCCATACGGGAACACGCATGGGACTCGGAAGAGAGCTCAGGCGAAACCTGTCTGCGGTTTCTGCGCCCCGCGAAAAGATTGCGGAAGAGGAGACTGCGCGAGTGAGGGCTACGGGTTTGGACCAGCGAAGCGCAGGCTCGGCCAAGGTGCCTTGGGCGTATCTCCGCCTTCCGCCGTTTCCGCAGGTAGCCGTGAGGGTGCTGCAACTGGCCAAAAACGAAAATGTACAGTTGCATCAACTGTGCGATCTGATTTCATCTGATCCGGCGTTCGCCAGTGAGGTTCTGACGGTTTCCAATTCCCTGCTCTATGCTCCGCGCTATCCGTCGACAACGATTATGCAGGCTGTGGCCGTGCTCGGCGCCAACACGCTGCAAGGGATGTGCGTGACCGTGGGCATCAGGGCATATCTGGGCAAGACGATGAGCTACCCCGCCATGCGCAGCCTGTGGCGGCACAATCTGGCCTGCGCGATCATCGCCGCGGACATTGCAAATTCAGGATCGATCGACAAAGACACCGCGTACACCGCGGGCATTCTGCACGACATTGGACGGATGGCGCTGGCGGTGATTCAACCCAAAGGGTATGCCGCGCTGCTGGAGAAGCATCACGGTGGAGCGGCCTCGATGCTCGAAGCCGAGCGCGCGCTTTTCGGTTGGGATCATTGCGAGGTTGGGCAGCAGCTTATCGGCGACTGGAAGCTGCCGCAAAGTTTTGAGGATGTGGTCGCCAAACATCATGCGGAGAGGCGCCCGGCCATCGCGTGGGATATTTCGGAGCTGGTGAAGGTGAGTTGCGCGATGGCTTCGGCAATCGGTTTCGCTGCATTTTCAGGATGCGAAACGGCCAAGTACCCAGAGCTGCTCGATGAACTGCCGGTGGAGGCACGAATAAATTTTCATCCCGATGCGGAGGCGCTCAAGAGCGAAATTGCCGAGAGCATCCACGCGATCGAATCGGTCTGAGCTCGACGTTTCACCTTGCAACGATTGCGCCGGGGAGGCATAGGCCCGCTTCCCGGCGCGTTTTTTGCAAGGCTTGGCCTCTAAGGCCGCATCAGCTTGCGCTGCAACTGTTCGAGGGTTTGGCCCTTGGTTTCGGGATAGAAAAGCGCCACCACAACGAATTGAACGACCGTCGCAGCCGCGAAGAACATGAACGGCGTGGCCGTGCTCATCATCGTCGCCACTGTCGGGAACATCAGCGAAATCAGAGTGTCCATGAACCAGTGACTGGCGCTGCCCACTCCCTGGCCCTTGGAACGGACTGCGGTCGGAAACACTTCGCCGATATAAACCCAGATCACAGCGCCCTGCGAAACGCTGAAGAACGCAATGAAAGTGACGAGCAGACCCAGCAGGTCGCCGCGATGGGATTCAGTGGCAAACACCCAGGCCACTCCGGCGAGGCAACTTGCGCAACCCGCTGCGCCGATCAGCAGCAATGTTTTGCGGCCCAGCTTATCGATCAGCGCCATGCCGACAATGGTAAAGAGAAAGTTGGTGGTGCCGATGGCAATGGCCTGCTGATCGCTCGAAACCTGGTTAAAGCCGGCAGCGGCAAAAATGTTATTCAGGTAGTAGAGAATTGCGTTGATTCCGGCAAGCTGGTTGAATGCGCCGATGGTGATGGCGAGGAACAAAGGATAGCGATACTTGCTTTGAAATACGCGCTCATGGGCCGTCACATGCTCTTGCACCAAGGCCGCCTGAATATCGGCAAGTTCTGCCTCCGGATCTGGATCACCCATCATCTTGAGCACCGATAGCGCTTCGTCGTTTCGATTCTTCGAGACCGACCAGCGCGGGCTGCGCGGAATTCCGAACAGCAAGGCAAGGAAGACCACGGCGGGAACTACGGCGATGCCCACTTGAATTCGCCATTCTGCAGCGCCCAGGTGCATGGTGCGAATTGCGTAGTTGGAGATATAGGCAGCCATCACTCCAAACACGACGTTCAACTGGAAGCACGCGACGAGCCGGCCACGCAATTTGGCCGGAGCGAGCTCGGCAATGTACACGGGACCGAGCACCGACGATGCGCCGATGCCCAGTCCGCCGATAAAGCGAAACGTCATGAACAACACCCAGGTCGATGACAGCCCGCAACCAAGGGCAGAGACGATGTAGAGCAGTGCGGTAATGCGCAGCGTCTCGCGACTGCCGAGCCTTTGTCCAACATGGCCCGCGCCCAAAGCGCCGATCACCGTACCAACCAACCCAATGGCAACCGTGAAGCCCTTTTCAAACGGGCTTAATCCGTAGAGGCGAACGAGCGCATCAATGGCGCCGGAGATGACCACCGTGTCGAAACCGAAAAGCAGGCCAGCCAAAGCCCCGGAGATCGTAGCGCGAAGCAGTCTGGAATTGATTGGCATTGCCGATGGAGCCTCGAGTTCCAAACTATGCTACAGAGGGAAACCGAGGGCGGCAAACGGGAGCGGACATTTCAGGCCGAGTGACTTGCTTGCGCGCGACTTCGAAAAACCGATGCAATGAGCGTGCTACGCGGAAGGCTTGTGCGGAAAGGCCTCGCGAGGCATGACCGCCAGTACACGGCAGCGGTGCTTGTCGGCTGCGCTCCATGCCATTGGCATTTCACTTTCCATGCAGGCGCAGTCGCCGGCCTCCAGAGTGTCGTGCATGCCGCCAGCGTCAAGGCGAAGGCGCCCTTCAAGCACGTAGACGACTGCTCCAGTTTCGCGAAATGCGTTGACGGCAATTTGGACGGCGCCGGTGGGAAACTCGATGACCTGCGCCACGAGACGGAAACCACTACCCTCGGCGTTCAACGGCGTCACCTTGACGGAGTCCACTGCACGCCTGTCTCCCAGCAGGTGAGCCTTGCGGGTGATGGAGAGCGCATGGTGCGCCGGCTCGGAAAAGAAGTAGCTCATACTCACCCCATAGACGCGAGCGATGGTGGCGAGCGTGGGCAGAGTGGGGATCATGCGATCGGTCTCGAGCTTGGAAAGCAGCGCCGTGGAGAGGCCGGTTTCGGCGGCCAGGCGGGAGAGAGTGAGCCGCTTGCCGGTGCGCAGCGAACGCAGCTTGAGGCCGATGCAATAGGGTTCCAAAAACCATTGCGCGTAGGAAACAGTCTTGGCCATAAAATGACTCCGCAATCATGGTATGGAAACTGAGAACAAGTCTACGTCAAACTGGGGAAGGGTGCGGTGCTTCACGATTGTCGACCAACGCTCGCGAATGCGGAGCATCTCAACAAAGGGACGCATTCGGCGAACGCGACCTTAACGATTAAAATATGGACCGATCAGCAGCGGCAATGAACTTGGCGCGCGCTGAACTCAAGGAGAACCGATTACCCCCATGACCACCCCCCATTTCAGCACCTTTATTTCTCTGTTTCATCGAGGGATTTGCATGGCAATTCTGGCGGCCGCGCTGGGATCCTCGGCATTTTGCGCTGCCCAGAGCAAGCCTGCCAACCCCGCGCCCGATGTGCTGGTTTTAGCCAACGGCGACACGCTGCACGGAAAATTCGTGAGCGAAACGGCGGGCAAGGTCACCTTTCACAGCGATCCACTGGGAGACATTTCCCTTTCCTGGGACAAGATCAAGGAGCTGCACGCTACCGAGCCATTCGGCGTGCTGAATCAAACCATCGCCCTGCGGGGAAAGCAGCGGCACATTCAATTCCCGGTGGGAACGCTTGATGTCGTGGACCAGATGGTTACCGTTCATCCTGAAAACGCGCCGCCGCCCGCGCCCATCCCGGTCAAGAACGCGCGGTACATTATGGATAACGCGACACTCGACAAACAGATCAATCGCCAGCCGAATTTTTTTACGGGATGGAACGGACCGGTGACAGCTGGCGCGACGCTGGTGACCGCAACACAGAATCAGTACACATTCTCAGGAGCGATTGGGCTGGTGCGGGTGGTGCCCACGGTGAGCTGGCTGGATCCGCACGACCGCACGTCGATCGACTTCAGCGGGGCGTTCGGAAAGATCACGCAGCCGGCGTACACCAACCCGGGCCCGCCGCCAACTACGGTCGCGGCAGTGACGTCGAAGACAGCCATCTACCATGCAGATGCGGAACGAGACGAGTATTTCTCGCCACGATTCTTTGCACTGGGCCAGACCGCCTTCGACCACAATTTCGGCCAGGATCTCGACTTGCAACAGATTTATGGCGGCGGCATGGGGTGGACGGCAATCAAAACGCCGCGGCAGGAGATGGACGTAAAGGCGACCATGCAGTATGAGAAGCAGCAGTTCATCAGTGGCGCAGCAGGCACAAATCTGAATCTCGTCGGCTCGACGTTTTCCGCGGGTTATGCCCTGCACACGAAACTGCTTAGCTACACGCAGGGCGTCGAGTTCATTCCCGCATACAACAACACCGCTGCGTTTTCGTTCAATGAGACGAATGCGTTTGCGTTTCCCGCATACAAGAACCTCAGCTTCTCGCTGGGAACGATGGAAAGCTTTTTGAACGATCCGCCGGTGTCGCTGCCACCCACGAAGCGCAACTCTTTTGAGTTCACGATGGGGCTAACGTACGCGATCAAGTCGAAGTACTGAGCGCGGTTCCAGGTTTTGATCGGGACACTACTTTGGCGCCACCGATTGCAGCCGGGCGCCGTTGCCGGCCGAGTCGCACACATCGAAGCGCACCCACTGCTTGCCCCTTGCTTGAATGGGATGCGGAACGGTCTTGTTCCGAAAGGCTCGGTGCCGGTGGGAGGATGATTACCGATATAGGAGGGCGGCGGCACGCGCCCGCTTGAACTCTTCCATTCCCCGCTCACCTGCTGCCATCGCCTCTCGCGGGTCCTTGCCAGCTTTGAGCGCATCAACGGAGGATCGATTCAAGGCCAGGTCGTCGACGCGATCGATCTGAAACGTTTCCGGATACAACTTGAAGAGCGCTGCCGCGATTTCCAATCCAAGCTCAGGCGAGTTCAAGAGATTGCGATCTGTGACATAGAACTGGATTCCGCCGCACTCCTCGCCATGAAAAGGATAGTTCGATCCCGGCGTGAAGCGGACCGGGATGAAATGTATTCCGGGGATTTTCCGGGTGCTCAAGTAAGAGGCGAGCTTTTCACCGTCGAGCCATGGAGCGCCAATCCACTCAAACGGCGTGTCAGTCCCCCGGCCCACACTCAGATTCGTGCTTTCCAACAATCCAATGCCCGGATAAAGAATGGCTGCCCGCAAGCTGCGCATGTTCGGTGATGGATTGATCCACGGCAGTCCGGTTTCGTCGAACCAGTCGGCGCGCTTCCAACCTTCCATCCGTACGACAGTCAGGTGCGTCTGAAGATGAGATTTGGCCCTGAAATACGTGGCCAGTTCACCCAGGGTCATGCCGTGACGCACCGGCTCTGAAGAGTAATTGGTATAGCCCTCGCGCCCTGGCGTGGAGATGGGCCCTTCGACTGCAACTCCATTGATCGGATTCGGCCTGTCGAGCACGATCACGTCAACATCGGTGCCCGAGGCGGCTTCAACGAAATAGCCGACCACCGTTTCGTAGGTGTAATAGTGCACGCCGACATCCTGCAAATCGATGACGACAGCGTCAAGATCCGCCAATTGCGCTTTGCTGGGACGACGCGCTGCATCGGTATCGCCGTAAAGGCTGATGACTTTTAGACCTGTCGCCTGGTCACGATCGTCGGAGACGGCGCTCTGGTCAAGCGTCCCATTGATTCCGTGCTCGGGCGAGAACAACTTGACCACGCTCAGGCCCGGTACCTGCTGTGCGGCATCTTTGGCCAGGATGTCTACAGTGCGCCGGCCCTCAATATCGAGCCCAGTCTGGTTGGTCATAATGGCCACGCGCAAGTGGCCGCCATGCCGAGCCGCCAATTCTTTCAAGGCTGAAAAATGGCTCTGCTCCAGCACATCGATTCCGCTGAGAACCCGAGGTTGCGCTGACATTGCGGCTGCACCAAGAAGCGCGGTACCCGCCAGCCAAAGGCCTCTCCGCATCGCGCCGCTTTTCATTCTTGCACACCTCATGGGCATTGTCGCATCCACCCCTTCCGCTGCTAAACTCGCCCTTCAGGGGTTTTTGAGGAACTTCGCAGTCCACCGTCCGGAGGCTCGCCTTGGCCGAATTTCAGCCGTTTGTTCCCGCCGATCAGCACCCGCCTGAGTTCACGTTCCGTGCCCTGCTGCTTGGCTCCATCTTCGGGCTCATCTTCGGCGCCGTAACAGTCTACGTTGGCTTACGCGCCGGGCTCACCGTCGCAGCGTCGATTCCCATTGCCGTGCTCTCGATCAGCATTCTTCGCGCCTTCGGGCGGGCTTCGATACTTGAGAACAACATCGTCCAGACCACGGGCAACGCCGGGCAGTCGATCGCTTCGGGCGTTATCTTCACTCTGCCTGCGCTTGTCTTTCTGGGCTTCGATCTCGAGTACTCGCGGATCTTCATGCTGGCGCTGATCGGCGGATGGCTCGGCGTCCTGTTCATGATTCCATTGCGGCGCCAGTTGATTGTGCAGGAACACGATGCGCTGCCCTATCCCGAAGGCACCGCCTGCGCCGACGTGCTGATCGCCGGCGAAAAAGGCGGTTCACTGGCCAGCCGCGTTTTTCTCGGACTGGGACTTGGCGGCATTTACACGCTGTTTCAAAACAAGAATCTTTTTGGGGCGTGGCCCGGCGCGCCGGAGTATCAGCCGGACTTCGGCCCTCAACATGTGCTGAAGGGAGCTTCGATTAATGCCGAGGCTACATCGGAGTATCTCGGCGTAGGCTACATCATCGGACCGCGCGTCGCGGGCGTCATCTTCGCAGGCGGCGTCTTATCCTGGCTGGTCATCATGCCGCTCATTTACTTTTTCGGCAAGAACCTGAGCCAGCCTATCTACCCCGGCCTGGTCCCGATTGCGCAGATGGACCCGACCGATCTTTGGGCCACGTATATCAAGCCCATGGGCGCCGGTGCCGTAGCCGCAGCCGGAGTCATCACGCTCATTAAGACGATGCCCACGATTTTCAACGCTCTAACCGCTGGATTCAAAACCATGCGTCCCGGCGCGGCGACGCAGGCAAAGCCTATTCGCACGGAAAACGATCTCTCGATGCGCGTGGTGATTATCGGCTCCCTGCTCATCATGGTCTGCATGTTTCTTTTTTTGGAGTTCAAGCCGGTTCCCGGAGCGTTTGTAGGCTGGGCCGCAAATCTCTCGGCATCGCTGCTGGTGGTAGTTTTCGGATTTCTATTTGTCACCGTGGCATCGCGAATTGTGGGGCTCGTTGGTAGCTCGGCCAGCCCGGTATCTGGAATGACCATCGCTACGCTCATGGCCACGGCCGCCATTTTTCTGGTGCAGGGATGGACCACACCCGCATTCGGAGCGCTGGCAATCACCATCGGCGGCGTGGTGTGCATCGCTGCCTCTAATGCCGGCGATACTTCGCAGGACTTGAAAACCGGCTACATCGTCGGATCCACGCCGCGCCTGCAGCAGATTGCGTTAATGATCGGCGTGGTCGTATCAACGGTCGTGATCGGATTCACGCTCAACCTGATGAACACGGGGCTGCAGGAGTTCCACGCCGCGTCTCAGCCGTGGAATCTGAGTGTCGCCGCATCCGGGCGTGACCATCCAATCCGATGCGCAGCATCTGCCGAATCTGATTCGCGTGGTCGGGCCCGACGGCAAAACCACGACGACTCACCAGAAATCCGAATACATTCTTCTCAACGCCATCGGTTCCACTGAGTTGCAGGACGGAAAGTATCTCTATTCGCCTTCTACGGGACAGATTGAGGTGCATTGGATTCAGGGAATCGGAAGCGCCAGTGCGCCGGCGCCACAGGCGCGACTGATGGCCACGGTCATCAACGGCATTCTGAGCCGGAAACTGCCGTGGGGGCTGGTGCTGATCGGCGTTTCGCTGGTGATTGCGGTTGAGCTGCTTGGCATTCGCTCATTGCCGTTTGCCGTGGGCGCGTATCTGCCCATCGGGACGACACTGCCGATTTTCGTAGGCGGCGTGGTGCGCTGGATGGTGGATCAGGCAGCGAAGAGGCACGGCGAGGGCGCGGACGCTGAAAGCGAAATCTCGCCCGGCTCGCTTTTTGCCTCAGGGCTGATTGCCGCCGGCGGCATTGTGGGATTGATCGGCGTTGCGCTTAAGGCCTATGAAGCGACGGCCGGCAAAGGCGACATTCTCAACTTTCCGCACACATTCCTGGACAACAACTATGTGAGCGTTCTGGCATTCGCCGCGCTGGCGTACTCGCTCTACTACTTTGCGAGGAAGCCGCTGAAGAAGTAGTGATTCGTGAAGCCCGATTTGGGTAAGCTGTCCGCCCTCAGTCAACGAGCGAAACTTCCCCTTGGCGGCCGCGCGCAGGCTTCACGCTAATCTGCACGTCCTGACCGAGAGCGGCAAGAAAATCCATGAGGCGCTCGACCGAAAACGCACCAGCCCTGTTGCGCATCAGCGCCGACACGTGTGGCTGCTTGATGCCGAGAATCTTTCCAGCTTCGGCCTGCGTCAGGCCTCGTTTACGGATCAAGCGGTAGATCTCAAGCGTGAGTCTGGTTTTCAGCAACTCCTGTTCGGGGTGCGGGAAACCGAGATCGGCAAAGACGTTCCCGCTGCTCTTTTGCGCCGCGATACGCAGATTGACTGGGTTTTTCACTTTCGCGCTCATGTTCGTGCTCCCTCTTTATGCAATCGTTCGGCTTCGGCTAATCGCCGCTTAATCAGATCAAGATCCGTCTTAGGCGTTGCGATGCCGTGTTTTGATTTTTTTTGAAAAGCGTGCAGCACGAAAATCGCCTCCGCATAGCGAACGGTGTAAACCGTACGCCACGTACCGCCCTCACCCCTGGCCACGATCTCCAACACTGCCGCTCCGCCAAAGCCTTTCAGCGGTTTGGCTGCCGGATCGACCTCGCCCTGTTGCGCGGCATATAAAGCCGCACCCATTTCGCGCTTGACCTCACGGGGAAATGCGCGCAGGTCTCTGCGGCTAGAACCCAGCCACACGAGCGAACGCTCTATTCCGTTCACATATACATAAATACGTCTAGTTGTATAAATTGTCAAGAGACGTGCAACAGGGCTGAACGCAACTCCCTCCGCTACAATAGTGAGAACCGCCCGCCAGTGAAGAAGCCTTGTTGCCCGGGCGCCCCATACCATTATGCTGGCAGAAAATCTTTCTGAAGCCCTTACATTCGACGATGTCCTGCTGATACCGGCCTTTAGTGAGATTGTGCCGGTGCAGGTGAGCACGCAGACGCAACTGACGCGCGCGATCACGCTGAACACGCCGCTGCTCTCTTCGGCCATGGACACAGTGACGGAGTCGCGCATGGCCATTGCCATGGCGCAGCAGGGGGGTATCGGCATCGTGCACCGCAATCTTTCCATTGCCGACCAGGCGGGCGAGATCGACAAAGTGAAGCGGTCGGAGAGCGGAATGATCGTCGATCCCGTGACCATTGGCCCCGAAAAGCTGATCGCCGACGCGCTCGACGTGATGCGCCGCTACCATATCTCCGGCGTCCCGGTGACGCAGGGCAAGCGGCTGGTGGGCATCCTGACCAACCGCGACCTGAGGTTTGAGACGCGCACCGACATTCCCGTGGGCGATGTGATGACCAAGGAAGACCTCATCACCGTGCCGGTGGGCACTACGCTCGAAGAGGCAGAGCTGATTCTGCACAAGCACCGCGTGGAAAAGCTGCTGGTGGTGAACGACAAGTACGAGCTGATGGGCCTGATTACGGTCAAGGACATCCAAAAGAAGCTGAAGTATCCCAACGCCAGCAAGGACGATCAGGGCCGGCTGCGCGTAGGCGGTGCGATCGGGGCAACGGGCGATTTTCTGGAGCGCGCGGCGGAGCTGGTGCGCAACCGTGCCGATGCGCTGGCCATCGACTCGGCGCACGGGCACTCGTCGCGTGTTCTCGAGGCGGTGCGCGAGGTAAAGAAGCGCTTTTCCGGCGTTGCGGTGCTGGCAGGAAATGTGGCCACGTATGAGGGCGCGATGGCGCTCATCGACGCAGGCGCCGACGCCATCAAAGTTGGCATTGGACCCGGATCCATCTGCACCACGCGCATGGTCACCGGCGCGGGCATGCCGCAAATCACGGCCATCGCCGAGGCCTACCGCGCAGCGCGCCAGCACGGCATTCCGGTGATTGCAGACGGCGGCATCAAATATTCCGGCGAGATTACCAAGGCGATTGCGGCCGGCGCCAGCTCAGTGATGATCGGCTCGCTCTTTGCCGGCGTGGACGAGAGCCCGGGCGAAACCATTCTTTACCAGGGGCGCAGCTTCAAGAGCTATCGCGGCATGGGCTCGTTGACGGCCATGAGCCAGGGCTCGGGTGAACGCTACTTCCAGGGTTCGGTGGATTTCGCGGCTGCGGAAGGCGGGCCGGCAGACGTGGTGCAGCGTGAGCGCGCCAATGAAAACCGGCTGGCCAAGTACGTTCCGGAAGGTATTGAAGGGCGCGTACCCTACCGCGGACCGCTGGAGGCGATGGTTTTTCAGCTCGTAGGCGGTCTACGCTCCGGAATGGGCTACGTGGGATGCAGCACGGTCGCGGAGTTGCAGGAGAAGGCGAAGTTCGTACGCATCTCCGGCGCCGGCCTGCGCGAGAGTCACGTGCACGACGTGATCATCACGCGCGAGGCGCCGAACTACCATGTCGAGTAGCCGCCGGTTCTCCGCCCCGAGTACGGAGACCTGTCCGCGGGGACCCTGGTTCTGGGTAAACGCATGGTGGCCCGTTGTGCTCGGAATTGCCGTGATCGCGGTGGAGTCCACAAAGTATTTTGGCGCCGATCGAACGTCGCATCCCCTGCGCGTTTTGATTGAACACATTTTCGGACCAGTGAGCGACGCCAGTTGGGCCATCATCCATCACTTGATGCGCAAGTGCGGCCATTTTCTCGGATATGGAGCGCTGGGCCTCGTCTGGCTGCGCGCGTGGTGGATGAGCCTTCCACGTTCCCGCTTTTTGGTGATCATGCTCCTGGGCTTGGCTGGAACCGGACTCGTGGCCAGCTGCGACGAGTGGCACCAGACTTTCCTGCCCAACCGAACTGGATCACCGTGGGATGTTCTGCTGGATTGCTGCGGCGCCTTGTTCATGCAGTGGGCCGCGTATATGGTCGTTCGGCGGCGCTGGCCCGATCTTCTGCAATGATTCCAGCAGTAAGCACCCCAGATCGAAATGCCGTAGACAGATCAGGCAAAATCGGCCATACTCTGCCATAAAGTCAATCACTTAGACATGTATTACCTTTGTCATACGATTCCCTTGCTTCCACCGGATATGCATGTTAAGGTAGTCTCGCTCACGAATCCAAGCTTGGCGAAGCCGTGCCGCATCGTGCTGCGAGACGCGCAACCTCCGGGGCAATTGCCTCGATCGCGCGCGTGTAATTTCTGGCAAGAGTGAACGGTCCATTCGCGGCGCGGGACCGAGGGGAGCGAAGCTTGTCTTTGATGCGCGCCTGGTTCCGGCGCGATCGTGAATCGACTGCATTTCAGGCGCACGATTCGAGGCCCTGGAAGCAATCGAGAAGCAATCGGTCAGCACGCCGTCCGCGCGGAGTCGCGGCCCAAGTAATTCTTCATTTTCCTGAATAAACTTGCTATGAGAGTCCTTAGACCAAGGTCACGGATTGTCAGCATCCGAATGTCGGAGGAAGAGTTTTCCACTCTGCGGCGGATTTGCCTCGCTACGGGTGCGCGCAGCGTGTCCGATCTGGCGCGCGAAGCGATGCATGGGCTATTGAATGGCACCAACCACCAAAACGGCGGCGATCCAGCAATGAACGAGTATTCCGCTCAAATCAGGGAGCTGGAACAAAGGGTCGACAAACTCAGTGCTGAAATTGAGACGTTCAAGGCAGACCGCCACCTTTAGAAGGACACTGCTGAACCGGCGATACAAGGAATGAATGCTGACCCGAATTGAGAACCCACGATCGTGATGAAACGTAGAATTCTTCTTCTTTTTCTGGTTCCAGGGGTGCTGTGCGCCGGGCAGACAACGCCCACCGCTCCCGGAGGGCAAACGGTTGAATGTCCAACCGGACCAGGCCCTGTCCCTGAAGGCTTGGAATCCGTGTGCCCACCCGCGACCAACACGAACCCGAACCCCGGAACGGGGGCGTATCCGCAAATGCCCGCACCTAGCGTGAATGCTTTTCCTTCCGGAATCGCGCCCACCCCAACAACGAACGTCCCCCCGCCTTATAAAGCGGTCGGCCCGATTACCACGCGGACTGAATTTCAAATCTTCGCCGAGGACGAAGCCGGCCATCCGCTACAGGTATTTGGCAGAAAGCTGTTCGACGAGGTTCCCACCACATTCGCTCCGCTAGACCGCATTCCGGTGCCATCAAATTACGTGCTCGGACCCGGCGATGAATTGCTCATCCACGTTTGGGGAAAAATCGATCTGGATACGCGCGTCACCGTCGATCGCAATGGGCAGATCTTTGTTCCAACGGTGGGAACGTTGACCGTGGCCGGCCTGCGGTATGAACAACTGCAGAGTTTTCTGCATTCCGCTATCGCCACGCTCTACAAGGATTTTGACCTGAACGTAACTCTAGGCCAGCTTCGCTCCATTCAGATCTTCGTCCTGGGCAGCGCGCGTCAACCGGGTGTTTACACCATCGGTTCGCTCAGTACTCTCGTGAATGCGCTCTTCACTTCCGGAGGGCCCTCGGCGACCGGCTCCATGCGCCATATTCAGTTGCGGCGCAACGATCAGGTAGTCACGGAGTTCGATCTCTACGATTTACTGCGCAGAGGAGACAAGTCTCACGATGTTCAACTGTTGCCCGGCGATGTGATCTATATTCCGCCCGCGGGGCAGCAGGTGGCGATCATCGGCAGCGTCAATGAGCCGGGGATTTACGAGATCAAGGGCGACGAGACCGTGGCTTCGGCGTTGGCCGATGCGGGCGGCGCAACAAATCTCGCCGACCAGGATCGCGTTTTGCTGGAGCGAATCGAGAATCACGAAGGCCGCCAGGTGGAATCCTTCGCCATGGATGACTCGGGACTGAAGCGCACGCTGCGTGATGGAGATCTGCTGCGCGTTTATCCGCTCTCGCCCCGCTTCGACAATGCGGTAACACTTCGCGGCAACGTGGGAGAGCCGGGGCGCTACTCATGGCACGAAGGAATGCGAGTCTCGGACCTCATTCCCAATCGCCAGTTCCTGCTCACCCGCGACTACTGGAACCAACAGAACTTTCTGGTTCCGGAGAGAATCGCCCATCCTTTCGGGCTTGCGCCCGACCAGTTCAATCCTCAGACGGGAACGAATGTACCAAACCCAAGCAACGCGCCTGCGGCGGTCAATTCGCAAAACGGCTTCAACGCGCAGAACGGCTTCAATCAACAGACAGGAACGAATCAGCAGAATGGAACCAACGCTCAGCCATCTGCAATAGGACAGAATGGGCCCAACATTCAATCCGGGATCAACACGCAAAACGGGCTCAATTCGCAGCCCGGGGCGAACACGCAAAACGGTGTCAATCAGCAGCAGCAGACCAATCAGCAGACGGAAGTCAATCCCCAGCAGGAAGCGATTCAGCGCAGTGAAGCCAGCTTCGCGGCGGCGCGGAACGGCGAAGAGATCAACTGGGATTACGCGGCCATCGAGCGGCTCGATCAGCACGACTTGAGCACACGCCTGATTGCTTTTAATCTTGCCAATGCCATCGACGATCCTTCGTCGACAGACAATGAGGCGCTCCAGCCCGGAGACGTTGTCACAATTTTCTCCGAGAAGGACATTCCACTTCCCGTCGATAAGCACGCGGCTTTTGTACGCGTCGACGGCGAAGTAAACGCACCCGGCATCTATCGCATCGGCCCTGGCGAAACGCTGCGCGAAGTGGTAAAGCGCGCCGGCGGGCTTACGCCCCACTCCTATCTCTACGCTTCGCAGCTCAACCGTATTTCCACGCGCCGCGCCGAGGAACTCGAAATCAGGCAATCAACCGCGCAAATGCAGCGGGATCTGCTGGCACGCAATGCCGCCACTTCCACGGTCGGTACGTCCAGCAACTCCGAGCAGCAGGCGCAGTTGAGTTCGCAGCAGGCATTGATCGCGCAACTGGCTTCTGTTCAACCGACAGGGCGTGTGGTCCTGGCCATGAAGCCCGATGCCAGCAGCATCGAAGACATACCGGCGTTTCCGCTGGAAGATGGGGACACGTTTTACGTTCCGCCGGAGCTGAACACCGTGCAGGTTTCAGGCGCTGTTTACAACGAGAATGCCTTCCGCTATGAGCGGAGGAAGAAGCTTTTCGCATACTTGAATGACGCCGGAGGGCCTACAAGGCAGGCGGATACCAAGCGTATTTTCCTGATCCGAGCTGACGGCACAGTCATCAGCAGGCAAACCCGCGGCGACTTTTTGCGCTCGGACTTTAACAAGACAACCTTGCTGCCCGGAGACGCGATCATCGTTCCACCAAAGCTGAAGGGCCCGAGCACGTTCATCCAGCAGCTCCCGTACTTCACGCAGATTCTTTCGCAAACCGCACTAACGGGCGCCGTTCTCGGTACGGCATACTAAGGCCAGGAAATAATGGCCTTGGCAAAATGGCAACCATGATGAAACGACAGTCAACGATCGAAGAGGAAGAATTTACTCCACGCGGAGAGCTCTTGCCTGAAGATCCTAAGCCCGTGCCCGCATGGACCTTCTATGGCGCGCTTACTCATCTGGCCCGCGGCAAGCGTCTGGTGTTGCTGGCGACCGGAATTGCGTTTCTCATCGGAATTGTGGTGAGCTTGTTGCTTCCGGTGAGTTACACGTCGACAACCAAGATCATGACGCCGCAGCAAACGCAGCCGTCAGCCGCATTGCTCATGAGCCAATTGGCCCTGAATTCCACGGCCACCAACCCGCTGGCGGCGGCAACGGGCGGTGGGCTGAGCCTCAGGAATCCCAACGAACTCTACCTGGGCCTTTTGACCTCACGCCCCATCGCGGACGCGATTATCGCGAAATTCGGCCTGACCGGCGTGTATCACGCCAAGGACATGACCGCGGCTCGAAAGGCGCTTGCGGACTGCACCACCGTCACATCGGAAAAGAGCACCCTGATCGCCATTTCGGTTACCGATACAGACAAGAAGCGAGCTGCCGAGATCGCCAATGCCTACCCTGACCAACTTCGCGAGTTGACGAAAAACCTGGCGGTGACCGAAGCCTCGCAGAGACGGCTCTTCTACGAAGAGCGACTGAAGGACGCAAAAACGGACCTGGTCAACGCCGAACTGGCGTTCCAGCAGATTCAAAAGCAAAAAGGCTTGATTCAGTTGGACGCTCAAGCCAAAGCTCTGATCACGTCGCTGGCCGACCTTCACGCCGAAGTCACGGACAAGGAAGTACAGTTGCAGGCGCTGCGATCCTACTCGACCGAGCAAAATCCAGAGGTGCAATTGCTGGAGAGCCAACTCAGTTCGCTGCAGGAGCAAACGGCCAAGCTTGAAGAACGAAGCGGCTCACCGCAATCCGGCGGAATGGATCTCGGAGACGTTGCCGGCGCAGGTGCGGATTATCTGCGCGCGGAACATGAGCTCGAGTATCGCCAAGCCCTCTTCGATCTGCTGCTGAAACAATATGACGCGGCAAGGTGGGATGAATCGCGCAACGCCGCGGTGATTCAGGTCGTTGAACAAGCCATTCCGCCGGACTACAAGTCCGCACCGAGACGGACTCTCATCGTCCTCTTCTTTGCGGCGCTGGGCTTGTTCGGTGCGTGGTTTTATATCCTGGCGCGCAGCCTCGTGGCCAGCAGTCCCAACCTTTTGAAGTTGCTGGCGGAATTCAAGTCGGTGCCTGCCGACGAGTAGGCGCCACCAGAACGCAACGCTCGACCATGGAGCGGGAAAACGTCCCAGCATCGCAAACATCTGATTTGGTCGTATGTTTCCACTTCGGGAGCCAACGTGCTCCGGGTGGGGCTGGGTGCTGTTTCCGGCCTGATGGTCTCGCGTTTATTGATGCCGCGCGGACGCGGCGAGCTGGCGATTCTCCTGTACTTTCCTGCGCTGATGGCTGCGTTCTTCAGTTTAGGAACACCTCAGGCCATCACTGCGCTGATCTCAAAGAATGCCGCGAACACTGAAGAAGTGTTAGTCGCGGGCTTTCGCCTCGCCATTGCTCAGGTTTTGTTGGCCGTGCCCCTCTTCGTGCTTTGTGCGCCGCTCACGCTTACGGGGGACAATCGCCAGCTAGCGTTTTCAGTGCAGCTATCCTGCGCGTTTGGCGCCTTCATGATTCTGGTGCCTTACTTCAATGCCATGGCCTATGGCTTGAAGCGATTTGCATGGGTCAATGCCGTTACGCTTTCAGGACAAGCGGGCTACCTGCTTGCGCTTGTTGTTTTGTGGTTTGCGGGCGCTCTTACACCTCTCACCGCCATGCTTTCCGCGCTCGGTAGTCAATTGCTCCAGTGCCTGTTGCATCTGCTTTACATCAAGCCACGGTGGTTGAGTATTGCGCTTCCGCGGGGCGTCTACCGCCAATGCGTGGGATTGGGAATCCGCTTTGCCGCGCCGAGTCTGGCTGCAGTTGTTCTGCTCAATGCCGATCGAGCCATCCTCATTCGCACCACGACGCTGGAGCAAATCGGCTACTATGCCATCGCCTTTGCGGTCACCATGCCGATGACCGTGACGACTGAGGCGTTCACGCAAATTGGTTTTGTCGAAGTTTCGAGCGCTGAAAACGCTGACGCATCGCGCGCCCTGATGCTGCGCCGATTCCAAATGGCGCAGGTGGTTGCCGGGGCGAGTTTTCTCCTGGCGTGCGCTCTTATCGGTCCAGTCATCCGGCTTGGCTTCGGGAAAGCGTACCTGAGCGCAATCCCGGCGGCATATCCTCTGGCGCTGGCCATGGCCCTTCGAGCCATGACGAGAACCCTGGAGAACAATCTGCGTGGTCTCCACTTCATCATTCCTGGAACGCTGGGTGCCGCGCTGAACCTCGCGGTGCTGATTATCCTCAGCATTTTCCTCGTGCCGCGTTGGGGTGCGTTCGGCTTTTGCTGCGCAAGCCTGGTTGCAGAAGCGATCTACCTGATCGCTTTGGGGTTCTATCTCACCGCGCGGCAAAATGTTCGCCTCAAATCGCTGTGGGGTTTCAGGCCCAGCATTGTTCGCGCCATGGCGATGGCATTGGTTGAGCTCGTCAAGGACAAGGTTCTGAGGGAAGAGGCCGCGGAGAGCACGTGCTGAGGGATGAACACAATGCGCAGGCGATGGCTTGGCGCCGGCCCTTTCTATTGGCCGTCGTTGTCGTCGCCGTCACTCTGGCCGTTCGGGGCGAGCGAGTTGACGCGCCGGGCGCGGGAATTCTGGCCGCGGCCGTTCTTCTAACTTCCGCCGGAATGCTGATTCGCGCCGCAGTAAGAACTGGCTCCTTCCTCAACGGTTACACGCTGGTGCTTGCCACATTTCTGCTCACCTACCCGCTGTCGGCTTTCGTTCACCTCACCGGCGCGAGCTATATTTCACTCGGCTTTTATGAAATTGCCGCACTCGATCGACCCACACAACTCCATCATGTGTATCTATCGCTGACGCTCGTTCTCCTTGCGCAATTGGCGCTTTGGTGGGGACTCGCCCCCGCGCGGCCGCCGGCCCCGGCGAGCGGCCCGCATTTGATTCGCGTGCGATCCAGGCTGCTCGTTCTGGCCGGTATCGTCTTCACGCTTGTGGGCCTCGTAGGCTCATACCGGCTCTTTTCGGCCTCCGGCGAATTGGTAGAGGACGTGGCGACCATTGACCGTGCAAGGCAACTCTCCGAGGGGAGCGCCCGCTATGTTTTCATGTCGACGTGGCTTTCCTGGGGCATCATTTTCTTATTGACCGCGTTCATGGTTTCGCGATTCAGCAAGAGCCATGCCAAACTCACCCTTGCCGCGCTTGTGGGTGGATCGGCGTGCATGTTCCTGAATCTGTTTTGGACCGGCAGCCGCGCAGAAAATCTGCTTGCGGTGTTGCCCCTGTTTTTTGTCGTGAACAAAATTGCCCGCCGCCAATTCCGTCCGTTCGCTTTGGTGACTGTTGCCGGGATTGCGGGAATCATCGTATTTGAAACCGTCGCGCGAACCGCCACCATGGTGAACGGCGGCCTCGATCTTCTCGCTCAAGGCCAAATAAGCCCGGGCCAATTCCTGGCCAATCAACTGGCGGCTGTTCTCGACTGGCAAATGGGAAGATACCCGACGATCAGTCTGGCCTTCGACATGGTAAATCAATACGGCCACGCATTCGGCTCAACACTGCTTCAAGGCCTGGCCATGACGGTCAACGCTCCAGCGACCCTGTTACACATCCCGCTTAAGGTGCCAGAACCAGTAGCGATGACCGCGCTGGTGGGACAGTACATTTATCAGGATCCATCCATCAATGGCGTAGTTCCGGGAACGCTCGCGGAGCTTTACTTCAATTTCGGCACACTTGGAGTACTTGGCGGTTTCTTTGTCATCGGAAGACTCGCGAGGTACTGCATTTCAATCGCGCACACCGCGGTCGACATCGGAACTTCGCTGCTCAGCTTCTATATCATCACCTTGTTGTGCCTGTGGGCGATACCCATGACTGCAACCATTGGCGTGTATCTCCTCGCTACCAGAGGCCTCCCGATTCTTATTTTCGTTGCCATCGAGCAGATTCTGAGCAGCTCTGCGAATCTGACGCCGCAAGCTTCCGTGCAAGCCCTTCCCGCTTAGCGAACCGGCAAGTGACGGGTTTGAAGGGTGCGGAAGGCCGGCTTGGCCCAGTAAATCCGTAATCTCCACCAGGATGAGAAATTGACGAAACGCTTTTCCATTTGCATCCTCGCGTTCAATCGCCCCCAAGAGCTGTCGGAGCTGCTCAGGAGCATCGCCTCGGAGCCCCCCGGGGATTGGGAGATTGTGGTCAGCGAGGACTGTTCGCCGAAGGGCGCAGAGATCGCCGAAGTGGTTGAGCAATTCGCGAAAGCTCACGAGGCGCTGAATATCCGGTTCCTGAAAACTCCATCGAATCTCGGATACGACGGCAATCTGCGCTTTCTCATTGATCACGCGGAAGGCAGACACTGCATCTTTATGGGCGACGACGATCTGTGGTGTGCCGGCGCGTTGCAAAGACTTATCAAGGTGACAGAGGCGAACCCTGAAGTGGGCGTCATTCTGCGTGCCTGGCAAACCATTTCAAAAGACACCGGAGAAGTGCTCGACGTGCACCGCTATTTCGCGGGCGACTGTGTATTCAAGCCGGGACCCGAAACGGTGGCAGCCTTTTTTCGCAGATCGATCTTTATCTCCGGCCTCGTTGTCCGTTCGGACGCGGCACGTGCAATTGGAACCAGCAGCTTCGACGGCACGTTGCTTTATCAACTGCATCTGGTGGGCAACATTCTCATGGCAGCGCCGGGGTACTATCTGTCGCAGATGACCGCGATTCGCCGCGCCGGAGGGGATCACTTCTTCGGGTCATGCGCAAGCGAGCACGGCCGATTCGTTCCGCGAGAGCTAACTCCAGATCACTCGCTGAATTTTGTTCGCGGCCTGTTCGCGGTTGCCGCGAGCCTGGAGTCGGCATACGGTTCGCTGGTCGGCCGCCTGATTCGCTCCGATATTGCGCGCTACTCCTACCCGCTCCTTGCCATCCAGGCACGAACGAGCACCCGATCCTCATTCCAGAACTACGCGGCAGCTTTGTCTGAACTTGGCCTGGGCAGATATCTGTCGTTTCGTCTTTACCGTGCCGCGCTTTCTTTGGCGGGATTTCGCATCTGCGATGCGTTCATTGAAGCGTGCAAGCGCATGATTGGCTCCACGCCCGTGATGAGTGGCGCGCGCGGCATTCGGCCATCATGAGCAACATCCATCCTTAAATCTATGGCCGGGTCTGGCGCGAATAAAGTCGAGTCCGTCCTGCTCGTCCGCTCGGCCTTTGGAGAGATCTACGAGCTTGCGTGGCTGAAAGCTCTCCGAGACCTTGGGATAAGGGCCGAACTCTTCGATACCCACTCCTATATACAGGCGAATCTGGCCGGCCGAATGGAACAGCGTTACTTATTTGGCCCCGATATCCGCAAAGTGAACCGGATGGTGGTTGAGCGAGCAAGACAGGTGGACCCCGATGTTGTGCATTTCTATCTGGGGCACCATTTCACCGCCAAAACGATCGCGAACGTTGCACAGATCGCGTTTGCCTCAGGCTCACACTGCGACGATCCATTTGGCAGACCGGATCACAGGGAATACCGGCTTCTTTTGAAGTCGTTGCCAAACTACGATGGATATCACGTAAATAGGGAATGCAATGTCGCCGAGGCCGCCGCATTCGGGGTCAAGCGCGTGCGCGTTCTCATGATGTATTACATTCCGTGGCTTCATTACCCAGATTCGCTGACGGCACAAGAACAAAAGGACTTCGGATCCGACGTAGTTTTTGCCGGACATATGGAGCCCGGTCTTCGCGTTGATTGTTTGACAAGGGTGGTGCGCGCTGGAATTAGGTGTAGGATTTTTGGCGGTGAAACGGGATGGGACTCCACTCTTGCCAGTGATGTCTACAAGAGCGTTGGGCCAATTCCGAATTTGAGAGGAGCCGACTACCGAAAGGCTCTATGTGCGAGCAAGATTGGCACTTGTTTCTTCAGCAAATGGAATCGCGATCAATATACCAATCGGTCATGGGAGATTCCGGCCTGTGGCGTCTTTCTTCTCTCTGAGCGAACCTCAGCCATGCAGGAATTTTACTGTGAGGGGAAAGAAGCCGAGTTTTTTGAAAGTCCCGAAGAATTCGTCGACAAGGCGCAATTCTACCTGCGCAACGATGAAAAAAGAAAGCGGATTGCCGCTGCCGGATATGCACGCGTAGTTGCTTCGGGAAACGATATTTACAGCAGAATGAGGCAGTGGCTGGCGGATGTTACCGAATGGCGCAACGAAAAACAGCTTGAAAATTGAACTGCCGATTGCACAGTCGAACTAACTGCGCGAATGGTCTCAAGGGGATTTTCGAACATGGCCGGCTTTCCCGATTGCCCATCCTGCGGCCAGTGTGCCAATCGCGTGATTTATACCGCTGGTACCATCAAGCTTCGACGATGTTCCGCATGTGACCTCGTCTTCGCAGACCCGATGGCTGCTGTGGACCCCTCTTATTACCAGGAGCACCTGGTCTATGCGCATAAGACGGTGTCCGAAGCTCATGAGGAACGCGCACATCTTGACCGCCGGCGGATTGCCTGGATGGAGGCACTGACTCAGCCGGGATCGAAGACCCTCGATATTGGCTGCGGATCGGGAGCATTCGTGGCCTGCTCGCGCGATGCTGGACGGGACACCTATGGCATCGACTTCAACGATCAGGAAATCAGCCTTGGCAAGGCCGCCTTCCACCTGGATGGTTTCCTCATGACGGGCGATGTCCTTTCAATGCCGGAGGAATGGTCCGGGTTCGACCTGATCACAATGTTTGAGGTGATCGAGCACCTTCCCAATCCGAAGCAGGCGATTCAGGAAGTCTACCGGCGTCTGAATGACGGCGGATACCTCGTCCTATCCTGTCCCAATGAGCGGAGATGGCAGCCTGCGGGCCGTATCTTTGTCGACTATCCGCCGCATCATCTGACGCGATGGACTCCAAAGTGCCTTCAGCGATTTCTGGAGAGTCACTCCTTCGAATATATCGAGACCGAGATTGACGCGAGTTTGCACGACATTCTATGGACTGCGTATGTTAATCGGCGCGCACGAAGTAAGTCAGTGACTTCAGCCCCCACTCAAATCGCAAAGCACTCATCGAATTGGAAGTGGGCTCTGGATCGGGTCCTGCGCATAGTCTGCCTGCCCTTTGACGCGCTTTTGAAGATTCTTCACATCGGAACCCTCGGGATGCGGGCAGTTGCGCGAAAACCATTGTGCCGCTCCTGACTAGATGTCATGGCGACGATGACCGGTTAGGCACTCGCGGGTCTGTTAGCCCATCGCCGGGAAAACAAATGGAAATCCCGATCGCAGACTCGCTGGAAGTTCCAGAGACCCATGCATGATGCGGCAATCTGCAGACTTTGCGGCTCACCCCAAGTCGATGAAATGGCCTGGGAGGATCACGACCATCGCACCTATCATGTAGTTCGCTGCGCGAAGTGCGATCTGGTTCAAACCGCCGAACATTACGCGGACCTATCCCCGGATTACGTCGACCTGGACGCCTCGGCAATCGACGAAAGCCGCTTGTGGAGCCAGGGCGGCGAGCACAGGCTGGCGGCGTTCGATCAATGGCTGGCATTTGTCTCGCGCTTAGCAACTTCAAAATCCCCAACCTTGCTGGATGTAGGGTGCGGTACTGGAGGGTTTCTGAAGTTTGCTTCGGCAAACGGCTTTCGTGTTTATGGCTTCGACGCCTCAAAGGCGCAAGCGGACCATGCAAGGGCACAGTTTCCCGATGTACGGGTTGCGAGTTCCCTCCCAGACTACCTCGAAACTCTAGACCATCCGCGAATGAAATTCGATTTCATTACGCTATGGGATGTATTCGAGCACATCAGGAACCCCGTCTCTTTTTTGCGCCAACTATCCGAAGCGTTAGAACCCGGAGGATACCTGTTTATCTGCGTTCCAAACGGCGGGGCCATCCCATGGAAAATCCGGGTGCATCGCTTACTGAACAAGCCCTTGGATCTCGCACCCTGGGAGCACGTTTTCTACCATTCCATTCGCTCACTTCGGCAATGTATTGAGGCCGCCTCACTTGAGCTTATTCACAGCGGAGCGGTCGCCTGCTATCCGCGCCCACTCTCACTTTTCGAACTTTGCAGGCGGACCGGCTTTTTTTTATTGAGAGCTACCCCAAACTTGTCGCCACAAATCTTCGCCTGGGCAAGAAAGCCAAATCCGTAACTTAGCCGCCACGATTCAGGAAGAACGAGCTTCGAGTATGTACGGATGGAGATTAAGCTGACAATGCTTGAAACAGATCCCGTTTATGACAAGGGATATCACTCCCAAAGACATGCCCATCTCATCGGCGAGGATGACTATTTCTGGGCCCGCGCGGAAGCGTCAGCGCGTCTATACTTTTCCCCCGAAGAGCGATCAAAGCGAATCTTCGAGTATGGCTGCGGAATTGGCCAGGGAATCGCCACACTGCCGCATGCTTCCGGATGGGATGTCAGCAGCGAGGCTCTTGAGATTTGCCTGCGCCGGAATCTCAAAGTCTATAAAGATATCGACTCGGTCCCGAGAAAGGCGTGGGATATTGTCCTCTGCAGGCATGTGTTGGAGCACCTGGAGAACCCGCTTGAGCACCTGAGGCAGATGCGGGAGCTGATCGTGGAACACGGCGAGATCCTGATCGTCCTTCCGCGCGAGAAACACTACTTGGCTTCCTTCACGCCCGATCTTAATCAGCATCTTTACTGCTGGAACTTCAGGGCCATTAATAACCTGCTGGAGAGGGCAGGATTTGAGCCTCACACCAACCGCTATGCTTATGTACTGGGATATCGGGCGCTGCTGCCGCTCAGGCGGATACTGGGACCGGACGCTTACTTCTATGCCACCGTGATTGTGGGGCATCTCAAGCGCAACGGCGAACTCATCGTGCGTGCCAGGGTGAAGTCAGCAACGCCCAGGACCGACCTTTAAGAGGGGCTGCGAGCTCCCCGCATTCCAGCGAGGCAAAAGTAGTCTCGATCTCGTGATTGCGAACTCAAACCGTAGTTTGGTGAACCCGTCGCACGAGCTTGATGTTTAGGCAGTTCCGGCTACAGTAACATCCTTCCAATGCCCGCGCCACCCAGAAAGCCATTGAGAATTGGATTCCTAACGTATGATCTGCAGCGCAACACAGAGGACGCGATTTTCGAAGTCGCGCGGGTAGCTTCATTCTCCGTCAAGGCCTTCCCGCTTTACGCGCATAGCGATCAGGAGCAAGCGAGGATTGCGTATCGCCCCGGCACTGCCCGCGGAAAACATCTCGGCGTCAACGTGAGAGGCAGCACACCGGAAGGGTTTGTCTCCAATCCTGAATGGCGAGTCGGCCTGGCTTGTGCGCGCGAATCCGACATCGTAATTTTGAAGGGCCTTCTGGGCCTGGGAGCGATCTGGTGCGCATTTTGCGCCCGTCTTCTCGGTCGCGTTGTCATTTCGACTAACCAGACTCTGCCGGTCGAGTGGGAACGAAAGCGGCGCTGGTGGGTTCGATTGTCGAAGCGATTGTTGCTTGACATGTGCAGCTTTCACATTTATCAAAGCCCTGCTTCATTCCAAGTCCTAACCGAAGTCTATGGCTTCGCCGCCGAGCGGCTCATCTCAGCACCATTCGAAGCCGGCGCCTCGCTCTTCAGGAGACTTCTTCTCAGTGCCGGAACCGGCAAGAATACTCGGCACGATTTGGGCTTTGATTCAAGCACGGTCTTTCTCTATGCGGGAAACCTGCACACCTTTAAAGGAGTCGCAGACATTGTGAAGGCCGCGGCGTTGCTTCCCGTTGATCAGCCATTCCTGTGCGTTTTCGCTGGGCCAGAGGAGCCGGCAAGCAAGGATGGCGCCACGATCGAACATTTCATGCGGCTAGCTCAATCAACCGGTGTCGAGAATCGCATGCGATTCCTTGGGCCTGTCGCGCCCGAGAAGCTCGCCGAAATCTATTGCGCTGTCGATGCGATTTTGCTGCCCACCCATAAAGATTGTTTCCCGAAGGTTCTGGTGGAAGCCGCGCTTGCCGGAAAACCGCTTGTGACAACGAGCGCCTGCGGATCGGCGGGGCTCATCGTCGAAGACGGCGTGAATGGGTTTGTCGTCGAACCCGGCAACATTTCTCAGTTGGCGCTGGCGATGACGAAACTCTGCGACCCCGCGCTCAGGGCTGAGATGGGCCCACGTTCGAAGGAGATCGTCGATCGATGCTGCAGGGTGGATCTGGAAGTCCAGGGCTACCTTCAGGCAGTTGCGCGCGGCGCGGCGCAAGCTCATTTGCGACAGAGCACATAAGTTCGTGAGCCGTTCCGGCGAACTCTTCATGCGGCGCTTTTTCTTCTCGTGACCAATGCCCAATTCGCCCTATCGAGTTTCCTTTCTTACCAATTCAATCTCCAGGATGAATGGCGGAATCTTCGATGCCATGCGCAATCTCACCCTCGCGATTGCGACGGAGCAGCGATACGTGCCTTCGGTCTTCGGCGCCCGTGACGCTTTTACCAAGACCGACGAGCTGCTCTGGGACGGCATCATCACTCGGACATTTCCGATTCGCGGTCCACTCATCTTTGGCTATTCATCCGGGCTGGCAAAGGCAGTGGAGGCAAGTAATGCAGACGTTCTTCATGTTCACGGCATCTGGATGTATCCGTCCGTTGTGGCCAGGTGTTGGGCCAAGGGGACGAAACCTTATGTTGTTAGCCCGCATGGACTATTGAATCCGTCGGCGCTTCAAAATTCGCAATGGAAGAAACGAATCGCGGCTCTGCTCTATGAACGCGAGCACTTGCGCCGCGCCGCCTGCCTCCACGCGTTGAACACCGCCGAAGCCGAGGCATTCCGAGGGTACGGATTGAAGAATCCAATCTGCGTGATCCCGAACGGCACAACACTGCCGAAAGACATGGTGCGCAAGCAGTCACCAGACGAGCGTTCCATCCTTTATCTGGGAAGAATCCATCCGTTGAAGGGACTGCGCAATCTGATCAAGGCCTGGGGCTTGGTCCGCAATAACGCGGCGACGGCAGGGTGGCGGTTGACCATTGCAGGGTGGGATCAAAATCACCACCGCGCGGAGCTCGAGGGGCTTGTGGACGAGCTACAGATTCGTTCCAGTGTCGAATTTCTCGGGCCCCAGTATGGTGCGGATAAGGACCGCCTCCTCGCGGGGGCATCAGCGTTTATCCTGCCCAGCGAGAGTGAAGGCCTGCCCATGAGCATTCTCGAAGCCTGGTCGTGGCAACTGCCGGTCCTGATGACCCGCAAATGCAATCTTCCCGAAGGCGCGGAAGTGGGTGCCGCAATTCTGATGGATTCTGACTCCAATAGTATTGCGGCGGCCTTGCATCAATTGTTTTCGCTTACCGCGCAAGAGCGCGAGGCAATGGGGCGGAACGGGCGATCTCTCGTTGAAGAGCGCTTCCAATGGCCAAGCATCGCAAAGTCCATGACCGAGGTGTACGACTGGATACTCGGGCACGGGCCGAAACCGGATTGCGTTCTAGTTTGAAAACAATAGCGCGAAAGACGATCGTTCGTGCCAGAAAGCAAAAGTAGTATCGAGACTGCGCAAACTTCGATAGGGTCGGCTTCCGGCGCAAAAATCATCGTCATCAGTCAGTTCTATGGCGCTGATCAGTCGTCGGTTGGGCAGTTCCTGGCTGATTTCGCGAATGGAGCCGCTGAAGCAGGTCATCATGTCTGCGTAATCTGCGGCGCAACCGGTTACGCCGCGCCTGAAGTCGCTGCGCCGGGCGCGATGCAACGCAACAATTCCGGGACGATCGCGGAGCGTTCCAGCGGCAGTGGAACGATACGTGTGATCAGGGTTAGAACTGCGGCATTTTCGCAAAGCAAACCCAGGAAACTTCTCTCCTATGCTACGTTCTTCGTGGGCGCCGCGTGGAGAGCACTGTGGGTTTCAAAGCCGGACGTGGTCTTAACACTCACTGCTCCACCGGGGCTGGCGTGGATCGGCTGGCTCGTCAAACAAATTCGGGGCTGCCGGCACGTGTCCTGGGAAATGGATGTGTATCCGGATATTGCCGTAGCTCTCGACATTCCTGTTGCTTCATGGACTTCACAGGTGTTGGATTTTCCGAGACGCCGGGCGAACGCGGTGATCGCTCTCGGCCCCTGCATGAAAGCGCGCCTGCTCGAGCATCGCATTGCCGAAGATCGAATCATAGTGGCTGAGAATTGGGCCGATGGGCGAGCGATTGCTCCTTTGCCGTTTCCCGAGCAACGGCCGCTGCGCATTCTTTACTCCGGGAATTTCGGACTGGCTCATGAAGTGGTTACCATTCGCGCCGTGATGGAGCGTTTGGCAAATTCTCCCGATTTTCGATTTATTTTCGCGGGCGGCGGCCTGACACGCAGAGATTTGGTCGACTTTTGCCGGGAACGCGGAATCAAGAATGTTTTGTTTCCGGGCTACGTACCGTTGCGGGATTTGGGTCGAAGCCAGGCAGAGGGCCACATTGGCCTGGTAACGCAGAAACCATCGACGGTGGGCGCGGTCGTGCCAAGCAAGATTTATGGGTTGATGGCCGCGGGAAGGCCGGTCCTCTTTATCGGCCCCGCGGCGGCCACGCCGGCATTGATCATTGAACGATTCAATTGCGGCTGGCACTTTGAATGCGGGGATAAGGATGGCGTGCTCGCCCTGCTCTTGAGCCTCATCGAGCATCCGGAAGAAATTCGGCAAAAAGGACAAAACGGCCGCGCGGCCTTCATCGACAGATACGACAAACTTGCTGGAGTGGCGCGAGTGATCGACGCCCTGGGCTTGAAAACGCTAAATGCGTCCTGAGATTTGACCCTCGGTGCGCGCTAAATGAATGGCCGCATGAACAAACTGAGCCGGCATGAATGAACGAATATTGGTGACGGGCGCAAACGGATTTGTGGGGCGAAATGTTTGTCGCAAACTCATAGCATCGGAATTTGTTCCAGTTTGCGGGGTCCGGGAACTCAAGCATTGGCCGCAGTTGCAGCGTTCGGTTCCGGGATTGACCGAGGTTTCAGTTGTCGGAGATCTGGGATCGAATTCGGATCTGCGCAGTGCGCTCTCGGGCGTATCGGTTGTGGTGCATCCGGCGGCTCGCGTTCACGTGATGAAGGATTCTGCCGGCGATCCACTGCGAGAATTCAGAAAAGTAAATGTGGCGGGAACCAAGTCTATCGCTCTCGCTGCGGTGGCGGCTGGTGTTCGGCGGCTCGTTTTTATCAGCACGGTAAAGGTTCATGGCGAGTCGACTCCCGGGAATCCGTTTCGCGAAGACTCGCCCGCTCACCCCGAGGATCCGTACGCGATTTCGAAGTGGGAGGCGGAAGAAACGCTTCGTGCCATTTCTGCAGAGAGCGGTCTCGAGGTTGTGATCGTCCGGCCGCCGCTCGTTTATGGTCCGGGGGTTGGAGGGAATTTTCTGCGACTCATCAAACTGGTCGATCGCGCTGTACCCTTACCCTGGCCCAAGAGTGCGAACCGCCGCAGCCTGATCGGTATTGATAACCTTGCAGATTTCATGGTGCGCTGTGTCAACCATCCGAAGGCTGCAGGCCAAAGTTTTCTGGTGAGGGACCACGAGGACGTATCGACACAAGAGTTGATGACTCGCTTGGCGCATCTCCTGGATCGCCCTCTGAAGCTTTTCCCCGTTCCGGAGCCGCTCATCCGTTTGGCCGCGAAATTCGCTTTTAAACAGGATGTGGTGAACAAGTTATTGGACCCCCTGGTCATTGATTCCACCCACACACAACGGTTGCTCGGGTGGGTTGCGCCCATGACCCTTGACGATGGCCTCGCAGCGACTGTCCGGTGGTATCGGCAATCTGGCCACGCAGCGCGAGCCAAGGCTTCTTGATGCGAGTCTTCGTTCTGCTCTTTGCCGTTTCGGCTCTCATCACTGGCGGCCTTCGCGGACTTTTCGTGCGCCTCGGCCTGATGGATCTTCCTAATGCTCGAAGTTCCCACGCAGTTCCTGTTCCGCGCGGCGGCGGTTTGGCAATCGTAGCCACTTTCTTGTCGGCAGTTGTTTGGGTTCTTCACAGACGTCTAGTTTCCGAACGGCTGGCTTGGGCGTTGATTGGAGGCGGTCTCGCGATCGCCGTCGTTGGCTTTCTCGACGATCGCTTCAGGTTGCCTGCCTGGCCGCGCATCGCTATTCACTCTCTCGCCGCTGCATGGGCAGTTTGGTGCCTCGATGCAATGCCATCCGCTCACTTTAGCGGCAGCGCCGACGTTTGGGGTTGGGCTCGCAGGTGCGCCGCGGTTGTCGCATTGGTGTGGCTTACAAACCTTTTCAATTTCATGGACGGAATTGACGGGCTGGCGGGCGTGGAAGCCGTCTGTGTGAGCGGACTTGGCGCGGTCCTCTTGCTTCGAGGTGGATTGCCGGATGCCGTGCTACTTTCGTCGATGCTTTCGGCAGCAAGCCTTGGCTTTCTGGTTTGGAACTGGCCGCCTGCCAGAATCTTCATGGGCGACGTGGGGAGCGGCTTCCTCGGTTTCACACTGGGCACGCTCGCGCTCTTTTCCTCGAGAGCAGACTCAAAACTCATCTGGACCTGGTTGATCCTGCTGGCCTTTTTCTTTGTGGACTCCACAGTAACTCTCTTGCACCGCATGATCCTGCATGCGCGCTGGCACGAGGCTCATCGCAGTCACGCCTATCAACATGCCGCCCAAACCTATGGCAGTCATGCGAAGGTAACGCTGGCGGCCGCGATAATCAATGTCGGATGGTTGTTTCCGCTCGCATGGGCCGCGTTGCGATTCCGGCAAAGCGCTCCTCTGATCGCTGCCGTCGCCGTTGCCCCGCTGATTTACCTGGCCTTTCGCTTCGAGGCAGGCCGCGAGTGGTCTCTCTCAAAGCTCGCCACTCAGGATTGAGTCGATCGGCAAGTCATCCGATTTATTTCTAGAATTGCCATTATGAATCCTTTTTCTCAGGTCGCGTGTTTCCGAAAGTGAGTCACTCAAGATGAAGAAAGAAACGGGATTTCTCGTTCGGAATATCGCTGTGCGGCGCATTCTTATTTGGGCGACGCTCGCCGTAACCTTTTCGGCCTCGACCGTAGCGGCATTTCTTCTGCGCTTCGATTTCAGCATACCGTCGTTCTATCTCCGCTTTCTTCCTTATGCACTTGCGATTTGGCTGCCTGATAAATTCATCGTGTTTTATGCAGCGAAGCTGGATCGAGGCTTTTGGCGTTACATCTCCGCAATCGATCTGATCCGGATTTCCGTTGCCAACGTTATCGCTTCAGCCATTGGCTTTTTCCTGATTCGGTGGTTGGTGCCTCCGGGATTTCCGCGTTCGCTCTACGTGCTTGATTTGATGGTTTGCTTCATCGGCACATGCGGCCTTCGGCTTCTGGCTCGCGGCACGTCAAGATTCAGCTCGCAAATGCGTGGCAGTAAAGCTCCGTTGAAAAGGACGCTGATTTACGGTGCGGGTGACGCCGGGAACACGCTTCTGCGAGAGATTCGCAATAACCCCAGATTGGCTTATCGCGTGTGCGGCTTTATTGACGATAATGCCAACAAGGTTGGCCTGCGCATCGCGGGCATTCCGGTTCTAGGTACGGGAAACACGATTGAAGCGGCCGTCAGAAAGCACAGAATAGACTCCGTCCTGATCGCCATTCCGTCCGCGACGGGCGTTGAGATGACCCGGATTTTGGAGTCGTGCCAAATTACCGGCGTCGAGTTCAAGACCGTGCCCGGATTAGGTGAGGTGATTGAGGAGCGCGGGCTGGCGGGTCAGATTCGTGAAGTAGCTGTTGAGGATTTGTTGGGACGAACACCGGTGCATCTTGAAGAAGGGTCAATCAGGAGCACGATCGAAGGCAAGGTCGTCCTCGTTACGGGCGCTGCAGGATCGATAGGCTTCGAGCTGTGCCGCCAAATTGCGCGCTTTCACCCTGCTGGAATTGTCGGATTCGAAATTGCGGAATCTGCTTTATTTGAAATTGACCGCGAAATGCGCCAGTCTTTTCCCCGAGTTGCGTTTTATCCAGAGATTGGCAGCATCCAGAACCGCGATCGCTTGAACGACATCTTCCGGCAATACAAGCCTGCTGTGGTTTATCATGCCGCTGCCTACAAACATGTTCCGCTGATGGAAACTCATGCGTTTGAGGCCATCGAGAACAACGTATTCGGAACCTACAATTTGGCGATTGCGGCAGCGGAGCATGGCGTCGAGGACTTTTTGCTGATTTCCTCAGACAAGGCCGTGCGACCAACGAACGTGATGGGCACGACCAAGCGCATCGCCGAGCTGATCCTGATGGCGCTGCAAAATGGCCGCACAAAATATGTGGCCGTCCGTTTTGGCAATGTGCTGGGTTCAAACGGCAGTGTGATTCCGATCTTCAAAAAGCAGATCGCTGCCGGAGGGCCCGTAACTGTGACGCATCCAGAAATGCGCCGGTTCTTCATGACGATTCCCGAAGCTTGCCAGCTTGTGCTGCAATCTCTGGCTATCGGCGACGGTGGCCAGATCTGCGTTCTCGACATGGGGCAACCTGTGAAGATTCTCGATCTTGCGCGCCACTTGATTCTGCTGTCGGGGCTCAGGCCGGATGAGGACATTAAGATCGAATTCACCGGCATGCGCCCTGGTGAGAAACTCTCAGAAGAACTCACTACGTTGCTCGAAGATACAGTACCGTCGAAGCATGACAAGATTCGCATCTTTGTCGGTAATGGCGTTCCGGCGCAGGACATGCAGACTTGGCTCGATACGCTGCACGAGATCTGCGAGATGCGTGACATCGGCCGCCTGGTGATCGCACTTAAAGAACTCGTCCCGGATTACAGCCCGAGTGTTCACCTGCTCAGGCGTATTACGGAGCATGACGAGCACTGGCGCTCCGCAATTCATGAAAATTGACGATTCGTGCGATCGAACACGCGCCTAATTTTGATCGGTAATATTAAATTGACGCGCCAAATCATTCGATAAATTAAACCTTCCTAATTCGCTTCCGCGCCATTCGGCCTTCGCATTCTGCTGGGCCTCCACATAATCCCTCTCAATTGAAGCAACGACGGCCCGCCGCAGCTTGGGCGTTTTAAGGTCGATCTGCGCTTGACGGGCCGCGGACTGCGAACCGCGAGGATTGCACGGCATTTCATCCCCTGTTCGCAAGGCCCCGGCTTTGGCTGCTGAGGATTTGCGCAGGTTCTGAGATATACTTGCCTTGTCGCCAAGATAAAAACGACTCCGGTGCCGAATTTTCTTTGCATTAAAATGCATGATTGCAATGAATGGCACACCGAAAGAAGACTGACGAGCACGGCGCAGCCGGCAATGCCAGCGGGGCCCTTGAAGCTTTTCCTGATCTGCGAAGTAATTCATCGGAGCGTGTGATGTTCGATAGTCCCTGGCGTGTCCTGCACGTTGTCGCAAACCACGAAAAACGCGTCGCACAACATTTAACGGCCCGTTCTCTGGAGCACTACCTCCCGCTCTACTCAACGCGCTCCAAATGGACCGATCGAGTGGTTGATATCGAGCGCCCTCTTTTTACTGGATATGTTTTTGTCCGCTTCGCGCGGGAGTCGCGAATTTCCGTCGTGAGCGCACCCGGCGTTCTTCGCCTGCTGGGAAGCGGAATCGGCGAGACAGTCAGCACCGAAGAAATCGAAAGGATTCGCGAGGGCTTGGCCAGTGGATGCATTCTGCGGCCGCATCCCAAAGTTTCCGTGGGAGAAATGGTGCGCGTGAATCGCGGCGTATTCGAGGGGGTGGAGGGAATTGTGACGGAGCTTCGTCAACAATGCAAAGTCGTCATCGCCCTCGCCGCAACCAGGCAATGCTTCTCGCTTGAAATGGAACTCGATGACATCGAAGTTCTGCGCAAGACGGTGGCCAGAGAAGCGATTGAAGAGAGAAGCAAATCAGCATTGCTTCATTCGTAGCCGTTCGGGCGCAAAGCTCAAAAACAGCGGGCATACCTCAGTTGAGATATGCCCGCTTGTTTTTGCTCGCGCGATGCAAAGGGCCTTCGGATTACGCGGCTTTTTCGCCGCCCTCGGGTTCCTCTCCGTCTTTCTTCTGCTCGTCAAGCTGCTTCTCAAGCTCGGCGCGCTTTTTAGCCTTTAGGTCGGCGCGCTTCTGGCGCTTGACTTCAAGCTGCTTTTCGGCGCCCAACAGTTCGATGAACGCCTTGGCGGCGCCGTCTCCCTGTTGGAAACCGGTGCGAATGATTCTCAAATAGCCGCCATTGCGGTCGCCGTAGCGCGGAGCCACGACATCAAAAAGCCGCTTGACGGCGTTGTCGGTGCGAAGAAAGGCGAGCGCCTGACGGCGCGCGTGCAGATCGCCCTTCTTGCCCAGGGTAATCATTTTTTCGATGTGCGGACGAACCGCCTTGGCTTTCGCCACCGTGGTCTGTACGCGATCTTCTTCGATCACGGACGTGACCAGGTTGCGCAAAAGCGCGCGGCGATGGCTGGTGTTGCGTCCGAGTTTGAATCCTGCATTGCGATGGCGCATGGTACTAGCTCCTAGCTTCTAGAAATTCTCGGTCTCGGTGGGCAGCTGCAAATCCACCGAATCGAGAGGCTCCTCTTCGTCATCGAACCGGCCGAATCCAGCGGCCAGCGCCGTTTGCGGCGGAATACTGGTTGGCCCCGGAACCGCATTTCCTTGCTCGTCGATCTTCATGCCTAGCGAGAGACCCATCTGCGCGAGGATTTCTTTGATCTCGTTCAGGCTCTTGCGGCCGAAGTTCTTGGTCTTCAGCATCTCGGCTTCGGTCTTTTGCACCAGTTCGCCGATGGTCTGAATGTTCGCGTTCTTCAGGCAGTTGTAGCTGCGGACCGAGAGCTCAAGCTCTTCAACTGAACGATTGAGATTGTCGTTGCGGAGCAGGACGCGGCCTTCATCGCCCCGCGCTTCCGCTTCGATTTCCTCTTCGAAGTTGATGAAGATATTCATGTGGTCCTTGAGCAGCTTGGCGGCCAAGCCGACGGCGTCGGCAGGCAGCACTGCGCCGTTGGTCCACACTTCAAGAGTCAGCTTGTCGAAATCGGTGATCTGTCCCAGACGTGCGGCGTCGACCGCATAGTTTACGCGGCGAACCGGCGAGTGCACTGAATCGACAGGAATGAACCCAAGTCCCAGGTCGGCGTCAAAGTTCTTATCCGCCGAAACATAGCCGCGACCGCGCTTGAGACGCATCTCCATGTCCAGCTTGCCGCTCTCTGACAGCGTGGCGATGTAGACGTTCTTGTCGAGAATCTCGACGTCGCTATCGGCCTCGATCATGCCACTGGTCACCGGACCGGGCTGGTCAGCACGCAGATAGAGCGCCTTCGGACCCTCGCCCGCCAGCTTGAAAGGAATCTGCTTGAGATTGAGGATGATGTCGGTGGCATCTTCTACCACGCCGGTGATGGACTGAAACTCGTGCAGCACGCCCTCAATGCGAACCGCGGTAACCGCCGCGCCTTCGATGGAGCTTAGCAGCGTGCGCCGTAAAGCGTTGCCGATCGTGGTGCCGAATCCCCGCTCAAAGGGCTGGGCGCTGAACTTGCCGTATGTGTCGGTAAGCGTCTCGGCATCGACCGCAAGGCGCTTCGGTTTTTGAAATCCTCTCCACAACATATATGTCTCTTTTCCCGCGCGGCATGTACGTCGCGATGCATTTTGCGGCGGCCGCGCAAGTTCTCCTTCGATTGAATTTCAGGGTTCAGGGCTCAGTGTTCAGGGGTCAGTCGAACCATGCGCGTAGATGCGCCGTTAACCGAACCCTGAACCCTGAAACCTGATCCCTGTATTGCTTACTTCGAGTACAGTTCGACGATCAACTGTTCGTTGATCGGCAGGTTGACGTCGGCCCGCTTGGGCAGATGCAGAACGCGCCCAGACAGGTTTTCAAAGTTCGCTTCAAGCCAGCTTGGCACAGGGTTCTGCGCGGCATACTGCGAGGCCTGCTCCACAATCAAAAGTTTCTTGGCGTTGTCGCGAACCGCAATCTCGTCGCCCGCATTCACCTGGTACGAGGGAATGTTCACCTTTCGGCCATTCACTGTCACATGTCCGTGGCGAAGCAGCTGCCGAGCCTGACGGCGCGAAATCGCGAATCCCAGGCGGTACGTCACGTTGTCGAGGCGCCGTTCCAATTGCTGGATCAGCAACTCGCCGGTAACACCGGTGGTGCGGCTGGCCTTCTCGTAGTACTTGCGGAATTGGCTTTCCAGCGTGAAGTACATGCGCTTGGCCTTCTGCTTCTCATGCAGTTGCAGGCCATAACCCACGATCTTGGCTTTGCGGTCTTTGCCGTGCTGGCCCGGCGGAAAATTGCGCTTCTCCAGCGGGCAACGGTCCGACGTGCACTTGGTGCCCTTCAGAAATAACTTCGTGCCTTCGCGTCGGCAAAGGCGGCAAACTGCTCCGGTATAACGTGCCATTTCTTCTCCTGACTTCGGATGTCGGCCGGTTTACGTCCGATGTGGACTTCGTCCCGGCCCGGTGTCACTTAGCTTTCAGCTCTCAGCCTTCAGCTTGTTTAAGCTTCAATCGAATTCCGCAGAAACTGGCAGCGGCACGATGAAGCTGACGGCTGAAAGCTAATCGCTGCAATTACACTCTCCGCCGCTTCGGCGGCCGGCAGCCATTGTGCGGCACCGGCGTTACGTCGCGGATGACCTTCACCTCAATACCAGCGGCAGCCAGCGCGCGGATGGCCGATTCGCGGCCCGAACCCGGACCTGCAACCCGAACCTCCACGGCGCGTACGCCGTGATCGCGAGCCATGTTGGCGGCGTTTGAAGCCGCCTGCTGCGCCGCGAAGGGCGTGCCCTTGCGCGATCCGCGGAATCCCAGCGAGCCCGAGCTCTTCCAGCTCAGCGTGTTCCCCATCTGGTCGGTGATGGTGACGATGGTGTTGTTGAACGAGGCCTGAATGTACGCAATGCCGAACGGCACATTCTTGCGCTCGCGCTTCTTGAACTTTTTGGTTTTGCCTTTTTTGCCGGCTTCCGGCTTCTGCTCTGGTTTCGCCATTAGGTCTTCGCGCTCGCTTTCTTCTTGCCGGCAATCGTGCCCTTGCGCGGGCCCTTGCGAGTGCGGGCGTTGGTGTGGGTGCGCTGACCGCGCACCGGCAGCGACTTCCGGTGGCGCAAGCCGCGATAGCTCTGGATGTCGATGAGGCGCTTGATGTGCATCGAGACGTCCTTGCGCAGGTCGCCTTCGACGTCGCCCTGGTCCTCAATGACCTGGCGGATGCGGTTGACCTCTTCCTCGCCCAGATCCTGGATCTTCTTGAAACCATCTACATTCGCCTTATCCAGAATCTTGAGGGCGCGGGGCTGACCGATCCCGAAGATATAAGTGAGCGCGATCCGTGCCTGCTTGTTGCGGGGCAGATCGACGCCAGCAATACGTGCCATTCTTGGTTTCCTTCTTTAGGTTGTGTGCCTCCGGCCTCAGCCGGCTCGCACGGGTTACGGGGAGCAACTTCCGAGGTTCATCGCAAGCCTTGACTCCGGCTAACTAGCCTCTTGAATGCAGCCGGTAGGAAGTAGCCAATAGTGAGTAGCAAAAGAACCTATAACGTTTCTCTTGCTTTCTACTCCCTATTCCCTATTCCCTGCCTTCGTGGAATTCTCCCTTTTCTTGCCAGGCCTAACTTATCCCTGACGCTGCTTGTGCTTTGGGTTCTCGCAGATCACACGAACGACCCCATTGCGAGTAATGACCTTGCACTTTACGCAAATCTTCTTTACCGATGCCCTGACCTTCATTGCTACAACCCTCTTTTCAGCTTCAAGCTTCCAGCCGCTCGCTCACCATGCAGCTATTTGTATCGATACACAATCCGCCCTCGATTCAAGTCGTATGGGCTCAGCTCAACAGCCACACGATCTCCTGGCAAAATCCGGATGAAGTTCTTGCGCATCCTTCCGGAGACATGAGCCAACACCTCATGATTGTTCTCGAGTTTTACCTTGAACATGGCGTTTGGCAGCGTCTCCAGGACGGTTGCCATGACCTCAATCGCATCTTCCTTTGACAATCAGTGTCCACTTCCGGCGCTTCCAGCGCCTTCACGTTTTGGACGAGAGCATTGCTACTCCGTCAAAATTCTTGCCCCGGTCGCCGTTACTGCAACCGTATGCTCAAAATGAGCGCTCATGCTTCCATCGCTGGCCACGGCCGTCCAGCCGTCGTCCAGCACTTGCACATCCGGTTTACCGGCATTCACCATGGGCTCAATCGCGATGACCATGCCCACCTTCAGCTTCATCCCCTGGCCGGCTTCGCCAAAGTTCGGCACCTGCGGATCCTCGTGCATGTGCACGCCGATTCCGTGACCCACAAAATCCCGAACCACCGAAAACCCTTCACCTTCAATTACGTTCTGAACCGCTGCTCCCACATCGCCCAACGTCGCACCCGGCTTTACTGCCGCGATGCCGGCCTTCAGCGACTCTTCGGTCGTCTTCAGCAATCGCGCGGCGTTGGCGTCGATCGAACCCACAGGCACCGTGATCGCGGCATCGCCGTAGTAACCGTCCACAACCAGCCCAAAGTCGACCGAAACGATGTCGCCTTCCTTCAGCACTCGCTTGGGCGACGGAATGCCGTGTACCACTTCGCTGTTGACCGACGTACAAAGCACGCAGGGAAAACCGTGATACCCCTTGAATGCTGCCTTCACGCCCAGTTCTTTCACCCGCGCTTCGGCGGCCTTTTCCAGATCGTAGGTGGTGGCGCCCGGTTTCACCTTGCTGCGCACCAGTTCCAGAACCTCGCGAACCATTTGGCCCGCGCGGCGCATCTTCTCGATCTCCTGCGACGACTTCAGTACAACAGCCATAAAACCGTTCGTAGTTCCCAGTTCTCAGATTCCTAGTTCGCAGTTTGTAACCACAAGTTTCGGTTCCAGCATTGCGCCGCCGTGAACCAAGAACTGCGAACGATGAACCGCTTCAACGCACAAACTCGCCGCGACGATTACGCAGCCAGGCGCAACCGTTCAACGGCGGAAACAATTCCGGCCGCGATCTCCTGGATCGGCCGGTCTCCATCTACTTCCGCGAATCGTCCCAGTGTCCGGTAGTGCTCGACGACGGGCCGAGTGAGGGCCTCGTAAGCGCGCATGCGCTCCTTGAAGACCTCTTCCGTGTCGTCGGCTCGCTGGACCAGCTCGGCACCTTCAACGTCGCAAATTCCTTCCCGCTGCGGCGGGCGCATATAGACGTTGTAGATGGTCTGGCAAACAGGACAATTCCGGCGCCCCGTAATACGGCGCAATAACTGATTATAGTTCACTTGGATGCTGACCGCAACCACCGGCAAAGACTCGATTTGCGCCGCCAGCCGGCCGTCCAGCCAGTGGGCCTGCCCGAGCGTCCTGGGGAAGCCATCGAGAATGTAGCCTCTAGCCGTATCCGGTTCGAGCAGCCTTGCGGCCACCATCTCGTCAACCAGCGAGTCCGGCACCAGCTCTCCCCGCGCCATGATCTCCTTGGCTGTCTTGCCCAGGCTGGTTCCCTGTGCCACGTTACCGCGGAGCAGGTCTCCGGTCGAGATTTGGGGGATGTTCCAAAGCTTGACGAGCTCCTTGGCCTGGGTTCCCTTGCCCACGCCTGGAGCTCCCAATAAAAGAATCGGGCCGGGAACGGTTGTAGATTCCGTTTCCCGGCCAGATTCCATTTGAGTCTCTGATGAAAGAGAAGACGACATTACCAGGTTTTCCTTCCGCGGATGCGACCGGACCGCGGGGAAAAGCCGTCATAGTGACGCATGATCAGCTGCGATTCGATCTGGTTTACCGTATCCATGGCCACACCCACCACGATCAACAGTGAAGTGCCGCCAAAGTAGAAGTTGACGTTCATTCCGTGAATCATCCAGGTAGGAAGATTCTCGAATAACCTCCCGATAAGCCAAATCTTGTCGAAGCGGATGCCCGTCATGAGGAAGGTGGGCACCATCTGAACCACAATCAGGTAAATCGCGCCTACTAGCGTGATGCGCGTCAGAATGTCGTTGATGAAGTCGGACGTGCGCTTGCCGGGCCGGATTCCGGGGATAAATGAGCCCGACTTACGGAAGTTGTCGGCGATGTCGTCTGGCCGCATGACGATGGAAACATAAAAATAGGCGAAGAAGATGATAAACAGAATGTTCAGCAGCTCATACCAAGGGTAGCCAGGCGTAAGCGCCTGCATGATGGGCTGAAGCAGACGGTTGTTCTGCACCCATTCCACCTGGCCAAACAACAAGGGCGCAGAAAGAATGGAGCTGGCGAAGATGATGGGCATTACGCCGCCGGAGTTCACCTTCAGCGGCAGATGGCTTGATGCTCCACCCATCATGCGCCGGCCCACAATGCGCCGTGCGCTCTGGATGGGAATGCGCCGCTCGCTGCGTTCCACAAAAACGATAAAGGCCACCACCGCCGCCATACCGACGATCAAGCCCAGCACCACCAGGAAAGTCATCGGTCCCCAGGCGTCGGTCTGGATTTTCTGGTAAAGATCCGCGACGCCGCGAGGCAGGCCGGCGACGATGCCGGCAAAAATCAGCAGGCTCATGCCGTTGCCGATGCCGCGGTCGGTAATCTGTTCGCCAAGCCACATGATGAACGCGCTTCCGGTGGTCAGCGTCAGGACGGTCATCAGGATGAAACCGGGGCCGGGATTCATCACCACGCCCTGCTTGGTGAGGATGGCCGCGATGCCAATCGCCTGCAGCGCGGCGAGTACGACGGTCACGTATCGCGTCCACTGCGTGATCTTGCGACGGCCCAGTTCGCCTTCCTTCTGGATACGCGCCAGCGGCTCATACACCACGGTCAGAAGCTGAAAGATGATGGACGCGGTGATGTAAGGCATGATGCCCAATGCGAAGATCGTCATGCGGCGCAGCGTGCCGCCGCTGAACAGATCCATCAGGCCAAGCGCCGAGCCGCCCTGCTGGTTGAAGAGGTTTTGCAGTTGCACCCAGTTGACGCCGGGCGTGGGAATCCATGCGCCCAGGCGGTAAACAGCCAGTATGCCCAGCGTGAAGAGAACTCGCTTGCGCAGGTCGGGAATCCGGAAGATGTTGAGAAACTTTTCCAGCATATTGGGTGATCCACTTCAGGCGCCCGAAGCGCCAGTCGATTCTTGTTCTGACCCCATCTTTTGGCGCTTCCCGGTCCTTTCAGCCTACCGAACTCGGGAAGTCGCGAACTATGCGTTGCATCACAGTTGAAAACAGTTCTCAGCCCTTAGCTTTCAGCCTTCAGCTTCATTCTGGCCACGCGAACGTTCAATCCATCGCCGACGGCCTGAATGCTGAACGCCGGGCCCTCAAGCCGCGGCGGGCGCTGTTTCGCCGCCGATGACCACAGCCTTGCCGCCGGCCTTCTCAATCTTTTCCGTGGCCGACTTGGAAAACTTGTGCGCGTGAATGGTGACGGCCTTCTTGAGCTCGCCGGAGCCGAGCACTTTGATCAGCGCGTTCTTGCCCGAAGCCAGACCCAGCTTGCGATAGTCGTCGAGACCGATCTCGGCAACCTTCAGCTCGGCGATCCGGTCAAGATTCACGATCGTGTACTCGGTGCGGAAAATGTTGGTAAAGCCGCGCTTGGGCAGACGGCGGTGCAGCGGCATCTGGCCGCCTTCAAAACCACGCATCATGTGGGAGCCGGAGCGCGAACGCTGGCCCTTGTGGCCCCGTGTGGATGTTTTGCCCATGCCGGATCCCATGCCCCGGCCCACGCGCTTGCGCCCTGTGTTGGCTTTCTTGGGCGCCTTCAAATTCGATAGATTTCTCGCCATGTTCCCCTCGCTATAGCGCCAACGGAATTGATTCCCGCCGACTCGCGTTGTGCTTCAGTTCGCTGTTCTTAGTTCTCGGATGGAACTACTTCTCAACAATTCTCACCAGGTGCGGCACAGCCTTCACCATGCCACGCACCGAATCCGTGTCCTCGCGCTCCACGATCTGATTGAGACGCGTAAAGCCCAGCCCCTTGATCACCAGCTTGTGCTTGGTGGGCGTGGCAATCTTGGAACGGTAATACTGAATGCGAATCTTCTTTTTGGCTGTAGCCATCACAGATCTCCAATTTGCTTGCCACGCGCTGAGGCCACATCGGCCCTATCGCGCAATTGCGTCAGCGCATCGAACGTAGCCTTGATCACGTTGTGCGGGTTGGGTGAGCCCAGGCTCTTGGTCAGCACGTTCTGCACGCCGACTGAGGTCATCACCGCGCGCACTGCGCCGCCGGCAATCACGCCCGTGCCTTCCGGCGCCGGCTTCAGCAGCACCTGGCCGGAGCCGAAACGCCCCAGCACCTGATGCGGAATCGAAGTCTCGGTCAGATGTACCCTGATCAGGTTCTTCTTGGCGCTCTCGATTCCCTTGCGAATGGCCTGGGGAACTTCCTTGGCCTTCCCTGATCCGTAGCCCACCACCCCTGACGCGGCATCGCCCACAACCACCAGCGCGGCAAACGACATGTTCTTGCCGCCCTTCACCACCTTGGTCACGCGATTGATGGCCACCACCTGATCCTTCAGGTTGTACTGGTTGGCATCGAGTTTCTTTGTCAACATTGTCATTTGCTCTTGTCTGTCCTTCCCGGCTAATCACGCCGCGGAAAACTTCCACTGTTCCCGTCCAAAACTTTAGAGAGCGGAGCTCAAAACTCGAGCCCTGCTTCGCGCGCCGCATCGGCCAACGCCTTCACGCGCCCGTGATACAGATAGCCGCCGCGATCGAAGACCACCTGCTTGATGCCCTTGGCCGCGGCCTTCTCCGCCACAGCCTTGCCAATTTCCTTCGCCGCCGCCACGTTGCCGCCGCTCTTCAGCTTGATGCTTGAAGCCGAAACCAGCGTCTGTCCGGATTGATCGTCAACGACTTGCGCGTAAATGTGATTGAGCGAGCGGTATACATTCAGCCGCGGGCGCTCCGACGTTCCCGCGAGCTTCTCGCGAATGCGATTGTGAATACGTTGCCGGATTGCGTTTCTCTTATGTTGCGTAATCATGTCTTCTCTCACCTATGGGCGGAACCGCCCCGCGGCCCCGTTCGGATTCAGATCCTTCACTGCGTTCAGGATGATCGCGCGCGGCTCAAACGCCTCGCAAACGCGATCACTTCGCTCCCGTCTTGCCCGCCTTCTTCTTCAGCCGCTCGTCGGAGTAGCGCACGCCCTTGTTCTTGTACGGATCCGGCTTGCGCAGCGAGCGCATGTCGGCCGCAACCTGGCCCACTTTCTGCCGGTCAACACCGAGCACAGTCAAGTGCGTCTGCTTCGGATCGACCGTAACTTCAATGCCCGCCGGCAGCGGAAACTCGATGGGATGCGAATACCCCAGCGTGAACACAACCATGCTCTTGCCCTTCAACTCGGCGCGATAACCGATACCGACGATGTCCAGTTCCCTGGTCCATCCCGTGGTCACCCCGTGCACCGCGTTATTCACCAGTGCGCGCGTCAGGCCATGCACCGCGGCTTTGTCTTCGCTGGCACGCTCCAACTGCAGGTTGCCATCCGCCGTCTTCAGCGTGATGCCATCGGCAATCAGCGCCGTAACTTTCCCCTTGGGACCTTCCACCAGCACGGTGTTGCTCTGCACTGTGTATTTCACTCCCGCCGGCAGCGGGATCGGTTTCTTTCCAATGCGCGACATTCTTCTTAATCCTTCGCTTGGCTTGCGAGTCCCGCGAAAGCGTCTCCGCTCCACGTTCCACTGCAGCCTGTAAAGCAGCCTCTAGCTGCTAGCTTCTAGCTCTTAGCTTTTCCCGGCTCACAACGATGCGCCCAATCTCAGCACAATGGAGCTAGAAGCTAATGGCTAGGAGCTGTTACCAAACCTCGCACAACAACTCGCCGCCCACGCCTTCGCGGCGCGCCTGGCGGCCCGTCATCACGCCCTTAGGCGTAGTCAAAATAGAAATACCCAGCCCGCCCTGCACGCGCTTAATGTCGTCGCGGCCCACGTAAACTCGGCAGCCGGGACGCGAGACGCGCGACAGATCGCGGATTGCCGCTTCTGTCCCGCCGTACTTCAGGTACACGCGCAACACCAGTTTGCCGTCCTCGTCCTGGACTTTGTAATTCGAGATGTAGCCCTCCTCCTTGAGGATGCGGGCAATCTCAGCCTTCAGCTTCGAAGCGGGTACGTCCATCTTTTGATGACGCGCCCGGATCGCATTCCGAATACGCGCCAGAAAATCTGCTACTGGATCCGTAAGACTCATTCCTTCTCCTTCATTCCCCGTTCGTCCGCCTGCTGCCGGAAACCAGCGGGAATGCTTACTGCAGCTTCTAGCCTCTAGCTCCCAGCTTTTAGCCCCATCTTGCTGAATCACGGCTCATCGACTTAGCGCGATGAGCTAGAAGCTAGCGGCTAGAAGCTAGTGGCTGTTCTTCTACCAGCTCGACTTGTTGACGCCGGGAATCTCGCCCTTCAGCGCGAGCGCCCGGAAACACAAACGGCAGACGCCGAACTTACGCAGGAAACCTCTCGGCCGCCCGCAAAGCTGGCAGCGATTATGTTTGCGGCTGCTGAACTTCGGCTTCCGCGCGTCCTTCACTCGTTTTGCAGTAGTTGCCATAAAACCCTCAAAAGCAGCTGCTAGCTTCTAGCCGCTAGCTTCCAGCTTGTTTCTCGGTCTGCGTTATATCTTGCTCGCGGAACCAAGCCAAATTTGTTTTGCCTCCGTCGCCGGTTCCACCTCGCTAAAGCTAGAGGCTGGAAGCTAGCAGCTAGAAGCTGTTCCTACGCGCCCTGGCGGAAGGGCATTCCAAAGTGGCGCAGCAGTGCGCGCGCCTGGTTATCGTCCCTTGCCGTGGTCACAATCGTGATGTTCATGCCCTTCAGCTTTTCCACCTTGGAGTAGTCAATCTCCGGAAAAATCAGCTGATCGCGCAGACCCAACGTGTAATTGCCGCGGCCGTCGAAACTCTTGGTTGACACCCCACGGAAATCGCGCACGCGCGGCAGCGCAATCGAGATCAGCCGGTCAAGAAACTCATACGCCTTGTCGGACCGAAGCGTGACCATCGCGCCAATGGCATTGCCGGTGCGCACCTTGAATGCCGCAATCGATTTCTTGGCCTTCGTGGTCACTGGTTTCTGCCCCGCAATCTGCGCCAGATCGGCCACCAGCGGATCCAGCAGCTTCGAGTTCTGCGTCGCCTCGCCCAGGCCCATGTTGATCACGATCTTGTCCAGGCGCGGCACCGCCATCGCATTCTCCAGGCCCAGCTCCTTCTGGAGCGCCTGCTTGATCTCTTTCTGGTACTTCTCTTTCAACCTTGCTGCCATTTCCCTACTCTCTTTCTTCCGTTGCTCGGATTGGCTCGCCTCAGCAAACCGTCTACCGTTGCGGAAGGAACTCAATTCAGCTTTCAGCCATCAGTTCGTCTCGCTTTCGCCGCGCCCTCAACCCCGCACCAATAAGCTGAAAGCTGACGACTGATGACTGATGGCTAAAAGCTGTCTTTCACTTCTTCGTGGGCAATTCCTGCCCGCACTTCTTGCAAACCCGCACTCGCACGTCACCTTCAACCTTGTGGCCCACCCGCGCGTCGCCGCAGTTGGGGCAAACCAGCACCACGTTTGAAACGTGGATCGGCGACTCCTGCTCGGCGATTCCGCCCTTGGTCCGCTGTCCCTGCTTGCTCGAAACGGTCTTCTTTACTACGCGAACGTGCTCCACGAGCACCGTATCCTTGTCAGGAAAAACGCGTAGTACCCTTCCCGTCTTGCCCCGGTCAGTCCCCGTGAGGACCTTGACCGTATCGTTGCGATGAATACTTAAACTCGGCATCTTCTTCTCCAGCTATCAGCTGCTCTTACACCACTTCAGGCGCTAAGGACACAATCTTCAAAAACTTCTTTTCGCGCAGTTCGCGAGCCACCGGCCCAAAAACGCGCGTCCCGATCGGCTCATGATCGTCGCCAATCACGACAGCCGCATTCTCATCAAAGCGAATATAGGTGCCGTCGCGCCGCCTGTGCTCCTTGCGCGTGCGCACAATCACCGCTTTGACCACCTTGCCCTTTTTGACCGTGCCGTCAGGCGAGGCTTCTTTCACCGCAGCGGTCACTACATCGCCGAGTCCAGCCTTAGCACCCAGTCCTCCGCCCAGCGGCAGAATCACTTGCAGCTTGCGTGCGCCGGAATTATCGGCTACCGCGAGCATCGTTCTCATTTGCACAGCCATGGTTTGCCCTCCTTTCGGCGCCCTTACTTCTCAACTGGAACGGTTTCGCCGGGGAGTACGGCGTCTTCAATCTGGCCCAGCGACGACCGCCGCACAATCTCTTCCAGCGACCACCGCTTCAGTTTGCTCAGCGGCCGCGTCTCGCGAATCCGCACCACATCGCCCATGCGCGCCGAACTCTGCTCGTCGTGGGCATAGAACTTTTTGGTCGAGCGCACGATCCGCTTGTACTTGGCGTGAGCCTTGCGCATCTCCACTGCGACCACGATGGTCTTCTGCATCTTGGTCGAAACCACTTGCCCAACTTTTTCGTTGCGCCGCGCGCCTGCTGCGGCTGGCACCTGTGCCTGGGTCTTGGTCGCCGTCATTTGCTCGCCCCCTTCGCCTTCCCTGTCTTCTTCTTCGCGCCCGCCGCGGCCTTCTTCGTCGCCGCAGGCTTGGCTTTCGCGGCCGAACCGGATTTCGTCACAGCTTTCTTCGCTTTCGCGGTCTTGGCCGGCGCGTGGGTTTTCTTTGCCTCAGCCGCTGGCGCCGCTTCTTTGGCCACCACGGTCTTGTTCTCCGCGGCCGGGCGAGCTTCCCGATCTTCTTCGATCTCGCCGTGAAGGCCCAGTTCGCGCTCGCGCGCCACCGTCTTGATTTGCGCAATCTCCTTGCGCAGTTGGCGGAGTTTTTTCACCCCGTCGTTCTGTCCCAGCGCAACCTGGAAACGGATGCGGAAGAGCTGCTCCGAGGAGGTCTTCTCCTGGTGCTTCAACTCTTCGTCGCTCAAATTACGAATCTTCGTCAGTTCCATCGTCTTTTCCTAATTCCAGGTATTCAGCTTCTCTACTCGGCCTTGACCGCGGTCTTTTCGCTTCCCGGCCGCATGACAAACTTCGTCCTGAGCGGCAGCTTGTGCGACGCCAGGCGCATGGCCTCGGCCGCAAGCTCCGGCGTAACGCCTTCCATCTCAAACAAAATCTTCCCCGGCCGCACCACGGCGACCCAGTGGTCCAGCGCGCCCTTGCCCGAGCCCATGCGGACTTCAGCGGGCTTCTTGGTGATGGGCTTGTCCGGGAACAGCCGCAACCAGATCTTGCCTCCGCGCTTGATGAAACGCGTCATGGCGATACGGCTGGCCTCGATCTGCCGGTCGGTGATATACCCGCACTCCATGACCTTCAAACCGTACTCGCCGAACGACAGCGAGGATCCGCGCCACGCCTTGCCCCGGCGCTTGCCCTTCTGCTGCTTGCGAAACTTCACCTTCTTTGGCATCAACATAACGAAACCCTCGAAAACAGCCTTCAGCCATTAGCTGTCAGCTCTCAGCTTTTCCCTGCCCCAGTATGCTTCCTTCCCCGAGCTCAGCTGATTGCTGAAAGCTGAAGGCTGAAAGCTGCCCTTAAAACGCCGTCTTCCCAACCGGCGGCACTTGCCGGCGCTTCTGCTCATAAATGTCGCCGCGATAAATCCATACCTTCACGCCGATCACGCCATAGGTCGTATGGGCCTCGGTAAACCCGTAATCGATATCGGCGCGCAGCGTGTGCAGCGGCAAACGCCCCTGCAAATACCACTCCGAGCGCGCGATCTCATTGCCGTTCAGCCGCCCCGACACGCGCACCTTGATTCCCTTGCAGCCGAAGCGCAACGCCGAGTCAACACTCTTTCTCATCGCGCGGCGGAAGCTCACGCGCTTTTCCAGCTGTAGCGCGATGTTCTCGCTCACCAGTTGGGCGTCCAACTCCGGCTTGTTCACCTCGATAATGTCGATGAACACGTCGCGATTGGTGCGCTTGCCCAGCTCCGTCTTGAGCTTCTCAATTTCCGCGCCCTTGCGCCCGATCACGATGCCCGGCCGTGCGGTGCGAATGAGGAAGCGCAGCTTGTTGCCCGGCCGCTCGATCTCGACCGAGCTCACGCCCGCCGCCTTCAGCTTCTCGCGCAGCTCAGCCTTCAGCTTCACGTCCTCGACCAGCAGTTTGTCGTACTCGCGCTCCGAGAACCAGCGTGACCGCCACGGCTTGTTGATTCCCAGCCGGAATCCGTAAGGATGGACTTTTTGTCCCATATACTTCCTCTCGAAAATCTCCCGGCTTACTTGCCGGACTTCTTCTTGGTTGCCGCAGTCTTCTTGGCTGCGGGCTTGGCTTTCGCTGCTTTCGGCGCGGACTTCTTTCCCTTGGCCGCCTTGCCGGACTGCGCTTCGGCCGCCGGCTCTTCCACCTTTGTCACCAGGCCCGTCGCCGGCTCGCGCTCCGCCACCGACAAAATAATGTGCGTCAGCCGGCGCTGATAGCGATACGCCCGGCCCATCGGCGCGGGACGAATGCGCTTCATGCGCGGTCCGTCGTTGGCCACCGCCGACTTCACGTAAAGATTGTCGACATCCAGGTCGACACCCTCTTCGCCGGCCACGTACTTCGCGTTGTCCACCGCCGAGGTCAACAGCTTGTGCACGACCGGAGCAATGCGCTTCTTGGTAAACGCCGCCGTATCCAGCGCGTCCTGAACCCCGCGTCCCTTGATCAGCTCCAGCACCAGTCGCGCCTTCTGCGGCGACACACGCTGAAACCTTGCCTCGGCTCTGTATTCCCTTGTTGCCACTGCCATACTCATGCCTCTTAACCGCAGCTTCTAGCCTCTAGCTGCTAGCTTTTAGCTTCTTTCGTGCCAGAACCTGCTTCTTGCCCGCCCGGCCCTTCAAAATCCCTATTGCCTCCGCCACTTGCTCTGCCTCAATCAAGCTAGAGGCTGGAAGCTAGCAGCTAGGAGCTGTTCTTACGCCGCCGGCGCAGGCTTGGCAACTGACTCAGTTGCGGCCTTGGAGCCAGCGGTATGACCCTTGAATACCCGGGTCGGTGCAAATTCGCCCAGCTTGTGCCCCACCATGTTCTCGGTCACGTAGACGGGAACAAATTTCTTGCCGTTGTGCACGGCAATGGTGTGGCCCACGAACTCGGGAAAGATCGTCGAGCGCCGCGTCCAGGTCTTCACCACTTTCTTGTCGTTGGCCTTATTCAGCGCCTCGATCTTCACCATCAGGTGCGCATCCACAAACGGCCCCTTTTTCGTCGAACGTCCCATAAAACCCAGCTCCTCTACTTCGCTCTGCGGCTGACGATGAATGCGTCCGTCCGCTTGTTATTGCGCGTCTTGTAGCCGCGTGTCGGCTGGCCCCACGGCGTCACCGGATGGCGTCCGCCTGAAGTCTTTCCCTCGCCGCCGCCGTGCGGATGGTCCACCGGATTCATGGAAACGCCGCGATTCGTCGGCCGGATGCCCATCCAGCGATTGCGTCCCGCCTTGCCGATGGAAATGTTCTCGTGGTCCGTGTTGCCCACCTGTCCGATCGTCGCCATGCACTCAACAAGCACTCTGCGCGTCTCGCCGGAAGGCAGCTTGAGCAAGGCGTAATCGCCCTCCTTGGCCACCAACTGCGCCTGCGCTCCGGCCGAACGCGCCATCTGCGCGCCCTTGCCCGGCTTGAGCTCAATGGCGTGCACCGTGGTGCCCGCGGGAATGCTCTTGAGCGGCAGCGCGTTGCCAATCAGAATGTCGGCCTCGGGACCCGAAGTCACCGTCGCTCCCACCTTGAGCCCCACCGGCTGCAGGATGTAGCGCTTCTCGCCGTCAGCATAGTTCACCAGCGCAATGCGAGCCGACCGGTTCGGATCGTACTCGATGGTCGCCACTTTGCCCGGCACGCCATACTTTTCGCGCTTGAAGTCGATCAGGCGGAGTTTCTGCTTGTGTCCGCCGCCTTGATGACGAATGGTCAGGTCACCCGAGTTGCGCCGCCCGCCGGTCCGCTTGCGCGTTGTGACCAGCGGCTTGTGCGGCGTCTGGGCCGTTAGATCGCCGGTCTCAAGCGACGTTTGAAACCGCAACGTCGGTGTAATCGGCCTGTATGTCTTGATTGCCATATTCGTTTTCCTTGAGGGCCGGCCTATTCCTCGATCCGGCTCTCACTTCTTTTCCGGAACCGTCTTAACAGTTCCGATATTTCCTGCTGCGAGCATCGCCAGGTCAGGCATTTACTGATCCCTGAAACCTGACACCTGTTCCCTGTCTCTACAGATTGCTCACGTACTCCGGCAGCTTCTCGCCGGCCTTCAGCTTTACGTACGCCTTCTTCCAATCCGGCCTGAAGCCAGCGAACTTGCCCCGCCGGCGCTCTTTTCCGGCAAATGATGCCGTGCGTACCGCGTCCACCTTCACTTTGAACAATGCTTCCACGGCCTGTTTCACTTCCGTCTTGGTGGCGTTCGGCGCAACTTCAAAGACCAGCGTGTTTTCGGCTTCCTTCACGCCCAGCCCCTTTTCGGTAATCACGGGGCGGCGAATGACTGTGTGCAGAGTCGGCATTACGCAACCTCCTTCTCGGCCGCAGCCTTGTGCGCGCGTTTCGACGCGCTCTTCTCGAGCGCTTCGGTCAGCTGCTCAATCGCAGCCTTGGAGAAAATGGCCCGCTCGTAGCGCAGCAGATCATAGGGGTGAACTTCGTTGTTCAGCACCAGCTCCACTCCCTTTAAATTGCGCGCGCCCATCACCAGCGACCGGGTGAGCGTCTTGCCGTTTTCCACCAGCAGCGCCGTACGCGTGACGCCGAGCTTATTCAGCGCTTCGTAGTAGAGCTTGGTCTTGCCTTCCTTGATCTCGAGCGAGTCCACCACGGTCAGCTTGCCATCGGCCAACTTCGCCGCCAGCGCCGAGCGCAGCGCGCCCAGCAGCTTCTTCCGCGGGAAGGGATACTCATAGCTGCGCGGCTGCGGTCCGTGCACGGTGCCGCCATGGCGCCACAACGGCGATCGAACCGATCCCACGCGCGCCCTGCCTGTGCCCTTCTGCTTCCAAAGCTTCTTGCCTGATCCGGCTACCAGCTTGCGATTCTTGGTGGCGTGCGTGCCCTGGCGCTGCGAGGCGCGATAGTGCTTGACCGCCTCCCACAGCAGGGCTTCGTTTACCTGTTCCGGCGCAAACACCGCGTCGGCCAGATCCATCGTGCCCACCTTCTTGCCGCTCAAATTCACAACATCAACTTTTGCCATCGTCTTTTCCAATCAGCTTCCAGCTACGAACTTATGCCTTCTTCTTCGCTGCCTTCTTGGCCGCCTTCAACGGATCCACGGTGCCCAATCCGGCAAATCCGCGGCGCTCGCGCGGCGGAGCCTTGGCCTTCGAGATCAGCACGTAGCCCTCGCGCGGTCCCGGTACCGCTCCTTCAACCATCAGCAAATTCTCATCCACATCGATACCGCGAATGCGCAGATTGCGAACCGTTACCTGGTCCGTACCGAAATGCCCGGGCATGCGCTGGCCGGGAAAAACGCGCGACGGAAAGCTCGATGCACCGATCGATCCCTGCACCTGGAACATATGTCCGTGCGACTTGGGACCACCGCCGAATTTGTGCCTCTTCACCACGCCGGCAAATCCCCGGCCCTTTGACGTCCCGATGACGTCCACGAACTTGGCATCGGTAAAGATGTCCACCAGCACGCGATCGCCGGCCTTGGTTTCCGCCGAGCCTTCTGCGGCTGCCTCAACATCCACTTCCTTGATCAGCTTCACCGGAGGCGCTTCGCTCTTCGCCAGGTGGCCGTTCTGCGCCTTGGTCATCCGCGAAGCCTTCACAAACTCCACCAGCCCGATCTGCGCCGCGTCGTATCCGTCCTTCGCCGCCGTCTTCAGCTGCGTGATCACGCACGGGCCGGCCTGCAACACCGTAATCGGGTGCACGTCGCCTTTATCGTCGAAGACCTGCGTCATGCCGATCTTTTTTCCCAGAATCCCTGTGACTGCCATCTTTCCCTCACCTCATCATGCGGGCTTCAATTTCCCGCACTGCCGGGCCCTTCTCGGGCGTCTTAGCACTTCGTGTCGCCGCCACCGAGCTTCTGCGCGCGAAGCGCGCGTCCGCCTGGACGGCCAGTCCTACTTTTCGAACGCCTTGATCTCTACATCCACGCCGGCCGGCAGATCGAGCTTCATCAGTGCGTCCACCGTCTGCTGTGTCGGCTCCAGAATGTCGATCAGCCGTTTATGCGTGCGGATCTCGAATTGCTCCCGCGACTTCTTGTCCACGTGGGGCGAGCGCAGCACGCAATACTTGTTCTTGATCGTCGGCAACGGAATCGGCCCCGCCACCGTTGCTCCGGTGCGCTTGGCCGTGTCCACAATCTCGCCGGTCGAAGTATCCAGCACGCGATAGTCGTATGCCTTCAACCGGATTCGAATTCTTTGTCCTACCATGACGTCCCTTCAGTTCCCAGTTCGTCGTACCCAGCTTCTGTCGCGCCGTTGCTTCTCGCCCGGAGGGCGGTCCGCCCGGCGCAGCCAGTGCCTACTTGATGATTTCGCTGATCGTTCCCGCGCCCACGGTCCTGCCGCCTTCGCGAATCGCGAAGCGCAGTCCCTTCTCCATGGCCACCGGCGTAATCAGTTCGATTTGCAATTCCACATTGTCGCCCGGCATCACCATCTCCACGCCCGCCGGCAACTCCGCCACTCCCGTCACGTCCGTCGTGCGGAAGTAGAACTGCGGCCGGTAGCCCTTGAAGAACGGCGTATGGCGACCACCCTCTTCTTTGCTCAACACGTACACCGAGCTCTTGAAGTTGGTGTGCGGCGTAATCGACGCCGGCTTGGCCAGCACCATTCCGCGCTCCACGTCTTCCTTCGGCGTGCCACGCAGCAGGATGCCGGCGTTGTCGCCCGCCAGGCCCTCGTCCAGCTGCTTCTTGAACATTTCGACGCCCGTGCACACCGTCGTCCGCGTCTCGCGGAAGCCAACGATCTCCACGTTCTCGCCCACCTTCACCTTGCCGCGCTCGATGCGGCCCGTAACCACGGTGCCGCGTCCGGAGATCGAGAAGATATCTTCGATCGGCATCAGGAACGGCAGCTCGATATCGCGCTTCGGCTGCGGCACGTTCTTGTCCACCGCCTCCATCAGCTCGTCGATCTTCGCCTCCCACTGCGCTTCCCCGTTCAACGCGCCCAGCGCCGATCCGCGTACCACCGGCACGTCGTCGCCCGGGAACTGGTACTTGGTCAGCAACTCGCGCACTTCCATCTCGACCAGGTCGATCAGCTCGCCGTCTTCGACCGCGTCGCACTTGTTCAGAAAAACCACGATGTACGGCACGCCAACCTGGCGAGCCAAGAACACGTGCTCCTTGGTCTGCGGCATCGGTCCATCGGTCGCCGCTACTACCAGAATCGCGCCATCCATCTGCGCCGCGCCGGTAATCATGTTCTTGATGTAGTCGGCGTGACCCGGGCAATCGACGTGCGCATAGTGACGGTTCGGCGTCTCGTACTCAACGTGCGCGGTCGCGATCGTGATGCCGCGCTCCCGCTCCTCGGGCGCGTTGTCGATTGAATCAAAGGACCGATACACGTTCTTCGGGTTGTGCTTCTGCAATACCTTGGTGATGGCCGCCGTCAACGTCGTCTTGCCGTGATCGATGTGCCCGATCGTCCCCACGTTTACGTGCGGCTTGCTGCGATCAAACTTTTCCTTCGCCATAAAAAGCCTCAAATCCCTTTCGTGGCTCGTACTGCTTGTTGCTCCTCGGGGCGCCGGCTATCCGGCACCAGCCCCAAAACCTTACTTGCCTTGCGCGCGGCCGATAATTTCGTCGGCAATCATGCGCGGCGCCTCTTCGTAGCGCGCAAACTGCATTGAATACGACGCCCGGCCCTGCGTGGACGAACGAATCTCGTTCACGTAGCCGAACATTTCCTTGAGCGGCACCATCGCCCGAATCACCTGCGAACCGGCGGCATGCTCCATGCCCTCGATCCGCCCGCGACGCGAGTTGATGTCGCCGATAATCACGCCCATGAACTCCTCGGGCACCGTCACTTCCACCGCCATCACCGGCTCCAGCAGCACCGGCGACGCGTGTCTCGCCGCTTCCTTGAACGCAATCGAGCCGGCGAACTTGAAAGCCATTTCGTTCGAGTCCACTTCGTGATAGCTGCCGTCGTAAAGTATCACCTTCACGTCAACAATGGGATAGCCGGCCAGAATGCCCAGCTCGAGCGCGCCCCGCACGCCCTGATCGATGGGCTTGATGTACTCTTTGGGCACCGAGCCGCCCTTGATCTCGTTGATAAATTCGTAGCCCTTGCCTGGCTCGTTCGGCTCTACGCGCAGCTTGCAATGGCCGTAGTTGCCTGAGCCGCCGGTCTGCCGGATGTATTTACCTTCAGCCTCGGCCTTTTTGCGAATGGTCTCGCGGAAGGCAACCTTGGGCTCGCCGACATTCGCTTCCACTTTGTATTCGCGCTTCATCCGATCCACAAGAATCTCGAGATGCAGCTCGCCCATGCCGCTGATGATCGTTTGGCCCGAGTCTTCGTCGGTCCGCACCTTGAAGGTCGGATCCTCGTCCGCCAGCCGCGACAGCGCCATGGCCATCTTTTCCTGATCAGCCTTCGTCTTGGGCTCGATCGCTACAGAGATCACGGTTTCGGGGAAGGTGATCGCGCCCAGCGCGATGGGATGATTCGGATCGCAGAGCGTGTCGCCGGTCTTCAGGTCCTTGACACCCAGGCAGGCGCAGATATCGCCGGCCAGAATCTCGGTCACATCCTCGCGCTTGATAGCGTGCATCTTCACCAGGCGGCCGATGCGGTCGGTCTTGCCGGTGCGCGGATTCAGCACCGTGTCGCCGGTCTTGAGCGAACCCGAATAGACCCGCACGAAGAAGAGCTTTCCGTACTGATCGTTGATGACTTTGAAGGCCAGCGCGGACAATGGCTCGCTATCTTCGGGCTTGCGCTTTTCAATTTTCGAATGATCGGAGGGATTGATGCCCTCAACGGGAGGCTTGTCGAGCGGGCTGGGCAGATAATCGACGACCGCGTCAAGCAGCGTCTGAATGCCCTTGTTCTTGAATGCGCTTCCGCAAATGACCGGGAAGACCTTCAGATCGATGGTGGCCTGTCGAATGCCGGCCTTCAATTCTTCCACCGTCGGCGTTTCGCCTTCCAGAAACTTCTCCAGCAGCACGTCATCGGTTTCCGCGATGACTTCAATCAGTTGCAACCGGAACGCCTCGGCCTTTTTCTGCAGATCGGCCGGAATTGGCTCGATAGAAAACTCAGCGCCCAGGGTCTCGTCGTGCCAGAGAATCGCCTTCATCTCAATCAGATCGACAACGCCCTTGAAGTTCGCTTCGGCGCCTACGGGAATCTGCAGCGCAACGGGCCGCGCGCCCAGCCGTTTGCGGATGGTCTCAAGCACATGCTCGAAGTCCGCGCCGTTCTTGTCCATCTTGTTGACGAAGCAAATCCTCGGAACCTTGTACTTATCGCCCTGCCGCCAAACCGTCTCGGTCTGCGGCTGTACGCCGCTGACGGAATCGAACAGCGCCACCGCCCCATCGAGCACGCGCAGGCTTCGCTCAACTTCGGCGGTGAAATCCACGTGGCCGGGGGTATCAATAATATTGATGCGCACGTCGCGCCATGTGCAGGTGGTCGCCGCCGATGTAATCGTGATGCCGCGCTCCTGCTCCTGCTCCATGTAATCCATGGTCGCCGTGCCTTCATGCACCTCTCCCAGCCGGTGCGTGATGCCGGTATAAAACAGGATGCGTTCTGTCGCTGTCGTCTTTCCGGCGTCGATATGCGCCATGATCCCGATGTTCCGGCAGCGATTTAAAGGTACGGTGCGAGCCACGATTGCCATTCCTTGCGGAAAATCTTTCCCGCGGTTAATTAGTCCCTAAGTCCCTAGTCCCTAAGTCCCTGCTCTTACCACCGGTAGTGCGCGAATGCCTTGTTGGCTTCGGCCATGCGGTGGACGTCTTCCTTCTTCTTCATCGCGGCGCCGCGTCCGTTGGCCGCATCCAGCAGCTCGTTACTCAGCTTGTCGGTCATGCCCTTTTCGCCGCGGCTGCGACCATATGTGATCAGCCAGCGAATGGCCAGCGAGGTTCTGCGGTCGGCATTCACCTCGATCGGCACCTGGTAGTTGGCGCCGCCCACGCGCCGCGTCTTCACCTCAAGCAGCGGCTTGCAGTTCTCTACCGCTTTCTTGAAGAGCTTCAGCGCGTCGTCTCCGCCGCCCTTCTCCTCCAGGTTCTTCATCGCCTGGTAAAAGATGCCCTGAGCGGTCGATTTCTTGCCGCCCCACATCATGGAGTTCACAAACTTGGTCACCAGAGTCGATCCGTACACCGGATCGGCCGCCACTTCCCGCTTCGCAATGTGCCCTTTTCTCGGCATAATTCCTCAAAATCCTCGCGCATTCGCGCCTAAAGCCACTTCTCAAGCCTCGCCCCTCGTCCAAAACCCGAGAGCACGGAGCGCCTATTTCGCCGCGCCGCCCTTGGCGCGCTTGGCGCCGTACTTCGACCGGCTCTGCGAGCGGGCCGTCACGCCCACTGAATCCAGCGTTCCCCGCACAACGTGATAGCGAACGCCCGGCAGATCCTTTACGCGGCCCCCGCGAATGAGCACAATCGAGTGCTCCTGCAGGTTGTGACCGATGCCGGGAATGTAGGTGGTCACTTCGATCCCGTTGGTCAGCCGCACGCGGGCCACTTTGCGCAGCGCCGAGTTCGGCTTCTTGGGCGTTTGCGTATACACGCGCGTGCACACGCCGCGCCGCTGCGGCGATCCCTGCAACGCAGGCGACGCCGTCTTGTAACGGGGGGCCGTACGCCCCTTGCGAACAAGCTGATTAAAAGTTGGCAAACCGCAGCTCCTTACTTCAAAAACCATTCAAATCCCGCGTCGCAGCCGCACACGGCCATTTGGGCTGTTCTGGGTTTGAATGGCATTTCAGCCAGCCAAACACACAGAGAAGCCCCAGCCTGCTGCTTCGCGTCTGTCTTCGTTACCCTCTCAGACGAGAACCGCGACGGTGATCGGTCGTCCCTTTAACCGGGAGCCAACTCCGTTTCGACGATTCCGGCCCGCATAGCCCCTCCAAGGTGGGGAACGCGCGGACCGCCGATGCAAGTACTGCTTCGAATGTTCCCTGCCCTCCGCAAGAAGAGAGCCGTTCCGGGAACTTGTCTGGCCGGCCAACTTCACCTGGCCTGGAAACCCTTCTCCGATCAAGGCGCGATCAAATTTTGATCAACCCTGCCAAGGAGGACTTCCTGACTCCGCCCTGATCTGCATCGTTCACGCACACTTCAGGCGGTGTTCTTGCGAACCTTTCAAAGATATCAAGAAAAAACCTGTAGAGTCAACGCTCGAATCGGCACTGACAAGGGGCTGGCGAGACCGCCCGCTGAAACATCGCGGGCACCGATCCCGCCGTTTCCCCCACAATCTGCCCCCTCACAGCCAAAAATCCGCCGGCAATCGCCGGAGACCCGCAACCGAAACTACGGCACCGTGTAAAAACCATAGTTCTCCACTCCGCTCCAGGTCGCGTTCAGCGGAGTCGCGCTCGTCAGGCTGAAGCTCTGCTGCCAGATCTCCGCTGTCCAGTCAACCTGCGTGGATGATGGCGCATTCCCCAGGAACCCAGTCACTCCCGAAAGATCAGGCACCGCCAATGTCGTCGATCCGCTCTGATAGTTCGCAGTAGCCTCAACTTCCAGGTTGTCGGTTACCGCGGAACCTCCGGACCCGGTCTTCCATTGGATTGAAGCTTCCTGGATCACATTTGTTTGCCCCGAGAAACCGGGGTAGTTGGTGGTGAAGGAAGGCAACGCCGCCGCTGTGGGTCCTGCGTAGCTCCATGGGGCGAGGAATGTGAATGAAACCGGGCCGCCGGAATTTGTCGCTCCTGCGAAAACATCCTCAGGCGCACTCCCCACCGCTTCCGCGGAGAAAAAGTACACGTCGCCACTTTCGGTTGCGCTCGCCGGCAACGCCGGGTACTGCGTGCTCGCCGACATGTTGAGCGGGACCAGAGTAGCCCCAGCTGCGCCTGCCATTTGAAACGCTGCGTAGGTGGCTGGGCTGGAGAATCCAGACGGCACACCGTTGTAAGTGATGGCCTGATTGCTGGTTTCGTCGGCCGCGCTGAAAACTACGGGATTGCCTCCATTTAATGCGCCGGGAACCATCTGGTTGGTGAAGTTTTTTGCACCCACCAGGCCCTGATTGCCGATAGCCAGGATCAGAATCCTGTCGTTACCGTTCGCCGCAAGCAACTGGTTGAAGTTTCCCGTCAGAGGGCCACCCTGGGCCTCCTCGAAGACGGAGTTGCCACTCTGCGAATAAAACTGGAGCTCTTCCACCGGACCAGGAAGAGCGGATGCATCCGCGCTGCCCGTCAGGGATCCCGTCTGGCTTAGAAGAACGTCATTCACCTCGCAAGCGAAGCTCGGCGACGTCCCGTCTGCAATGCTCGCCTCCCACACATATTCATACTGCCGGGTAGGAGGCAGTCCGGCAGGTTCGGCAGGGCAAAGGTACGCCACAGCATAGTTGCTGGTCCCGCTGGGAATAGAAAGAGTCAATGTGCTGCCGCTCAGCGTTTGCGCGCTGAATGCGCCAGTGCCAATCTTCGCGGCGACCAGAACTGGCACGTTCGGGCCGCCAAATGTGACCGCCACCGTAGTGGGGTTACTCGCCTCCGCCCCCGCCACCGCCACCGCCACCACCGCCGCCTCCCGCGGTCGTGCCGGCACCCCCGCCGCAACCGGCGATCAAAACGGCACTCAATCCAATAACCCAGATTCGCGAGTAAATAGCTGGCATGGCGGGCATCTCCGAACTCGATATCTCTGGGGAAGAAAAGCTGCTATGCGGTCGGTCTTGGTTTGCTGGCAGGGTACACCAGAGCAACGATTGCGGCAAGCTCTCACAGTCGGCGCTTCTATTGGGCGGACCCCCCGTTGCGCGACCCGGCCTCTTCCCGCACAATCTGCCCGTCCCGCATGTATAAGATTCGCCCCGCGATAGCCGCCGCCTCGGGGTTGTGGGTAATCATCAGCGTAGTTTGCCCCAGCTCACGGTTCGAACGAAGCAGCATCTGCAATACGGCGTCCGAGTTCTTTGTATCCAGGTTCCCCGTCGGTTCGTCGGCCAGCACGATTGCCGGCCGCGTGATGAGTGCCCGCGCAATCGCTACCCGCTGTTGTTCGCCGCCGCTCAACTCCGACGGCCGGTGGTCGAGCCGTCCCTTGATCGCCAGCATGTCGCTCAGATGATCAAGATACTTCAGGTCCATCGGCACGGCATTCGGCCCCGAACCGCGCCCGCTGATTGTGTAAGCAATCTCGATATTGCCCATCGCCGAAAGCGTCGGCAGCAGATTGAACTTCTGGAAAACAAAGCCGATACGGTGTTTTCTCAACTTCGTCCGCTCGGCGTCAGAAAGCGAGGCAAAATCGACCCCGTCAATCACCACGCGCCCCTCGGTCGCCCGCGTCAACCCTCCTAACAAATAGAAAAGAGTGGACTTACCGGACCCGGAGGGTCCCACGATGGCCACAAACTCGCCCGGCTCAACCGCCAGCGATACTCCGCGGACCGCAGGCACCTCAATGCGGCCCGCCGCATAAACCTTCGTCAGATTTTCGGCGAGAATGATGTGTTTCGAGGCTTCGGAGGTCACGACTGCCATTGTAACCGCGGCGCGTGCGGAGATATTTTGCGCGCCGGTCGCCACTCAATTCCGCTCTTCGATCAACAACATCTGTCCGTTTGAATCGCTTTGGCCAGGAGCTCGAAGCTAGAGGCTAAGAGCCAGCATCCAGAAGCTACAATGAATCTGCACCGATTTCCGACACAGGATTCCCCGCGCATGTCCTCCGATCTCAAAACTTCGCTGGTCTCATCGCTCGAATCGGCCGCCTCAAAGGCCGGCCTGGTCCTTATCTCTGTCAAGCAGGGCACCGACTTTAGCGGCCATCCCACCGCCGTCTTCGAGCTTGGCCTGCCTGGCGCTGATTCTCCGGGCCGCTCGCTCCAGCTTCAGTTGAGCGATGCCTTCGACTTCGACAAGCCCAATCTGCTGCCCGAAATGACCGCGCACTTGGCCGGCGAAGCCAAGCGGCTCCAGAATCCGCGCCCCGACTGCTATGTCACTCTCGGTGGTCTGCCCCTGGCCTTCAAAGATTTCCTCTGGCCCTTTCACACCTCGACCTCAGGTGCCGACACTCATCTTGTCCACGGCGAAATTCACATAGCCGACGGCGGCGTGCACAATCTCCACGCCAAAATCTCCGCGGCCGTCACCCTAACATTTGCCGAAATTGTGCCCGCAATGGAGCAGCCGTACGCGGAAACCTTCGTCTACAACGCCATCCGCAAGACTGTGGACATGGGCCAGCTTGAATTCGTGAAGTCCGGCAACCGCCAACCCGTACCTGTCACCACGCGCTATTACAGCCGCTGGCAAAAGAAGTTCATCTTTACTGAGACCGACGATAACGAGCGGCTGCGCTACCTGCTTAGCAAGGTGTATTGGCTGTCGGGCGTGCTCGGTGAAGGGAAACCAGTCTGGATCGCCGATCCGCGCGACGCGCAATACCTGAACACCACCGAGGCCGACCTTCTGCGCATGGCAGGCGCCGAAGCGGGCGAAGGACTGATGGTGCTCTCAGGCGAGTTTGCCGCCGCCACTCCCGCGCTCATGGAACGTGCCGCCGACTACAAGGAAGCTCTCGAAGCCGCGCTCGACTTCTCCAAGCCCAAGTTCAACGAGAGCATGCGCTCCGGCCACGCGAATATGTAGTTCCGCGATTGCTCGTGCGCCCTTGTTCTCTTGGTCCCTGCCGGGGTCCCGGCGACAGTTCCACGTCCCTGGGGTGGCTCGTTCCCTGCCTTTACAGCGGCTGCCCACATCCCGCGCAAAACTTCGCGCCAGCCGCATTTGCGAATTGGCACTGAGTGCAAACCGCCATTGGAGCGGCAGGCTGCAACATCGGGGAGGGAGGCGGCGGCACGCTGACCATCGGTCCCGGCACAGCGCCCGCCGGCGGCATAGCGCCTGGGGCAGGCATAGCGCCCGCAGCGGGAATATTGACCGTGACGTTCACCGGCACCTGACCCCAACCCGGCACCGGAATCCCCAGCGACGCGGCAATCGCCGCCGCCTGGATGGCGTTGAACTCGCGCACCCGCGCCGGCATAAAGAAGCACTCAATTAACCCGATGAGCCCCGGAATGCCTGTCCAGAAGAAGCAGACGTACAGAATCCCCAGTCCGGTCCGGCGCAGATAAAAATGATGGACCCCGAAATCGCCCAGGAAGAGCGCCAGCAAAATGCCCACGACCTCGTCGCGCTTCGCTGCGTTGTATTGCTGGTAAAAGATGGCTTGCGGATTGGGGTATGCGTAGGTGCTCATCTTCCTGGGTCTCCTTGCCTGCGATTGAAGATACGCATCCCGCTCTCTACCGGTTCCGGAACTCAAAAACGAGAGCCTCGACGCACAAGAATTGTCGCATGCCGCCGCTCGCCGTTAGCATCAAAACTGTTATGAGTTCGCCAACCATTTCGGCCGCTTTGAGCGGCACATTTGTCATCGGCGGCGACTTGCCCGTCCACCGGCTCGGCTGCGGAACCATGCGCCTCGTCGGCGAAGGCGCGTGGGGCGAGCCCGCCGACGAAGCCGAAGCACGCCGCGTCCTGCGGCGCGCCGTCGAGCTTGGCATCACGCTCATTGACACCGCGGACGCCTACGGCCCCGAGATCGCCGAGCGCCTCATCGGCGAAACCCTGGCGCCTTACCCGGATGGCGTCGTCATCGCCACCAAGGGCGGCATCACCCGCCAGGGCCCCTCCAAAACCGAATACGTGGGCCGCGCCGGCTACCTCATTCAATGTGTGGAAATGAGCCTGCGCCGGCTCAAGCTCCAACGCATCGACCTCTACCAACTTCACCGCATCGATCCGCGCACCCCGCTTGAAGAATCTCTCGGCGCGCTCAAGCGCATGCAGGAACAGGGGAAGATTCGGCACATCGGCCTCAGCGAAGTCACTCCCGCCGAAATCGAAGCTGCCGAAAAAATCGTCCCCATCGTCTCTGTCCAAAACCGCTACTCGCTCGCCGACCGCCGGCACGAGGAAACGCTCAACTACTGCGAGCGGCGTGGCATCGCCTTTCTGCCGTGGTACCCATTCGCCGGCGGAAAAATGCTGAAGGAAGAGCACCCCGCCGCCTCGGCCCTCGGCCGCATCGCCGCACGCCATGGAATCGCCGTTCCGCAGCTCTCTCTGGCTTGGCTTCTCCACCGCTCGCCCGTCCTTCTGCCCATTCCCGGCACGTCAAAAGTGGCTCATCTCGAAGAGAATGTTGCCGCGGCGGAGATCAAGCTATCAGAGGAAGAATGGCGCGAGGTGGAAGGCGCTGCCGGCGCGCGCTAGCGCGCTGTCCATCAATTCGCACCGTGATGAACTGGTCATCCTGAGCGGAGTTTGGCCGGATTTCGGCCAAACGGAGTCGAAGGACCTGCATTCGGGATCTCGACTCACTCAACGCGCTCCCTTCGCCGCTGCATCGCGCCTCAAAAATGATGTCGTCCATGCGGCGTCACAAACACCATCATCCGCAACAGCAAAATCGCCACAAAAATCAAAGCCGCGATAACAATCAGCCATGTTCCGCCGCGCCTCTTTGCTCGAGCAGATTTTGCCTTGCGCTTCATCGCCACCCAACTCCAAATCGTCCCCATCCTACGCCGCCACTCGCGGCCCGCAGAAACACCAAGGCCCTTCGGCGCAAGCCGAAGGGCCTCGCTCGCCCCAGCTAGAAGCTAGAGGCCAGAAGCTAGCAGCTTTTTTTCTGGCTTCGACCCCCACAACCCATACCACGCAATGTAGAGATAACAAACTAGTGGAATCACAAACGCGTGCTGGATGCCATATCGATCCGCCGCCGCGCCCAGCAATGCCGGAATGATCGCTCCTCCGACAATCGCCGTCATGATCAGCCCCGATCCCTTGCTGGTCATCGGCCCCAACCCAGCGATGCCCAGCGTAAAGATGTTCGGGAACATGATGGAGTTGAAGAAGCCGCACAGCACCATCGTCCAAATCGCCACATTGCCCGAAGTCGACATCGAAACAATCAGCAGCGCAGACGCCGCGAATCCGAAGATTCCCAGCAGCTTGCCCGACTTCACCTTGGTCAGAATCCAGGAGCCCAGCAAGCGGCCCACCAGCGCGCCAAACCAGTAGAGCGACGCCAGGTCCGATGCCGTCTTGAACGAGCTCATGCCCTGCGACTTGAAGTAGTTCACCGCGATCGACGCCAGTCCAACCTCAACGCCAACATAAAAGAAAATCCCCAGCGCCCCCAGCACCGTGTGCCGGTAACTCCAAACGCTCTTGCTCGCCACCGTGCCCTCGCTCACGTGCGACGATGTCGGCTGGTCAATCTGCGGCAAATGGCTAAACGCCACGGCGATCCCGAGCACCAGCAGCGCGGCTGCAATCGCAATGTACGGCGCGCGAACCGTGTCTGCAATGGCCGCCGGCGTGGCAAATTTCGTCGGATCGGTCAGAATGAACGCTCCGGCAAAGATCGGTGCTACCGTCGTGCCAATCGAGTTGAACGCCTGCGCCAGCGTCAGCCGCACCGGGGCGCTCGCCTCCGGGCCCAGAATCGCTGCATACGGATTCACCGAGGTCTGCAGCGCCGTCACGCCCGCGCCCACCACAAAACAGGCCGTGAGGAAAAGCGGAAAATTCACCAGCTTCGCCGCCGGAATAAACAACAGGCAGCCCACCACCTGGATGAACAGTGAAACCACCATCGTCTTCTTGTAGCCCATCCACTCGATCAGCTTTGAGGTCGGCGCGGAAAAGACAAAGTAAGCCACGAAGAACGCCGACTCCGCCAGCATCGCCGATTTGTAGCCAACGTTGAAGATCGACCTGAGGTGCGGCACCAGCGACATATTCAGCGTGGTGATGAATCCGAACGTCAGAAACAGCGCCGTGACCGTGACGAACGGCATTGCGTAGCCCGGCGACGTCAGCGGCGCCGAAGTTTTGGTGTTTTCTGCCATAAACTGTGTTTCCCGCCTTCCCAAAATTGATGCTTCTCCGGTTCAAGCCCGGCGCTTCTCTGTTTCATCAGCGATGGCACTCCCGTTCACAAGCCGCCTGTAAAACTCTCCTTGCCAACGCTTCGCCGGGGCCTTCAACAGGTTGCGCAAGAAACTGCTCCCTAGAATCACGAAGTGTCAGGGCACGACTTCAGTCGTGCCGAAAACGCCGCAAAGTGAATGCGGCTTTAGCCGCCGAAGGACGGTTTTCTTTCCCAAGGCGACTTTTTCCGCAGGCTGTGCAATACTCCCTCCGCGACTCCCGGATCGACCTTCCCCAGCCCACACAACACTATACGGGAGACGGCAGCCGACTGGCCCAGTACCCGTTCTCCGGCTGACGTTTGTTCTGCCCCAACGCCGCTTCATCAATTATTCTCAAAACAAGAGAGTCTACTCATGCCCATCGCCATCCTCAGCGGCGCCAGAAATAAAAAGATACTTGCCGCCCTCGAAAGCAACTGGCAAGCCGAGATGGAGGGCTACCAGACCTACAAAGCACTCGCCGACCGCGACGACGATCCGGTGCGCGCGCAGGTGCTGCGCCATCTCGCCCAGGCGGAACTGGAGCACGCCTCGCTTTGGGAGGGCCGAATCAAGGAGTTGGGTGGCCCTGACCCGGTCTACTCTGGAAGCCCCGGCGGCCAGGCCGATTCGCTTGCCAGCCGCGCCGGTGGCATGCGCATGGCCTTGCGCCGCCTCGAGATTGAAGAAAGCCGCCATATCGCCAACTACGGCGAACAGCTCAAGGCGCTCGGCGATGAAGGCTCGAACGCCATCCTCGATCACGTTATCCAGGACGAGAAGGACCACTATCGCGAGCTCGGTTCGCTGCTTCGCGGCCACTTTCAGGCTTCCGTTGGCTCGGCCAAAATCGATGCCAAACTGGTCCTCGATGAGATGCTGGCCAAGCGCAACCAGGGCCGCCGGCAGCCCGGTTCATGGATCGGCGACGCTATCTACGGAGTCAACGACGGCCTGGGCGCAATCTTCGGCATCGTCTCCGGTGTCTCCGGCGCAACCGCGGGCGACCCCAAGTACGTTCTTCTCGCCGGCCTCTCAGGCATGATCGCCTCCGCGCTCTCCATGGGCTCCGGCGCTTACCTCGCCGCCAAAAGCGAGCGCGAAATCTACCACGCCGAAATCGCTCGCGAGCGCGAAGCCATCCGGCTCAACGGACCCGAAGCCCGCGAACTGCTCTCGCTCTACTACCAGGTCAAGGGCCTTCCTGAAGAAGATGCCCTCCACATGGTCAACCACATCGCCAGCGACCCCGAGCAGTTGCTGCACGCTTTGGCTGCCGAGCGCCTCGGCTCATCCGAGGGAGCTCTCTCGAACCCCTTGGTCTCGGCCACTTCAGGCGCGCTCTCCACCGCCGTCGGCGCCATCATTCCGGTCATCCCGTTCTTCTTCATGCAGGGAATTCCGGCCGTCATCGCCGCAGCCGTCGTCTCGCTTGCGGCCCACTTCGCCGTCGGCGCCGCCAAGTCCCTCATCACTGTCCGCTCCTGGTGGTCCTCAGGCTTCGAAATGACCATGGTCGGCGCTGTCGAAGGCGCCGTCACCTATGGCATCGGCATTCTGCTGGGCAAGGGTGGAGTGTAGCCCCGTAGGCCATCCTCCACCCACCACGACATGGGGTGCCCCGTCCAAGCTCCGCTTGGGCGGGAACCACGATCTTATCTATATGCGTGTTGTCATCCTGATCCCGCCTCGGCGGGAGAAGGATCTGCGGCTGCCTTTTGATTTTCGCGCTAAAATAGGAGCTGAAATGACCCTGCACCAGCCCATTCCGGCCCTCCTCTAGCGGCTCCCGCCGCATACACCCTTCTGCGCCCTTTCTTTTCTTAGCAGTTCACCATTCCAAAGGTCCGCCACACGCAGGGGTGGGCTCGGGGAGCAAATAAAATGTTAGATCGCCTTGAACAAATGGAGCAGCACTACAACGACCTGCAGTCGCAGTTCGCGCTGCCCGAGGTCCTGAACGACCACGAAAAATACCAGAAGATCGCCAAAGCGCTGCGCGAGATTGAAGCGCCCGTTGAGAAATACCGCGAGCTCAAGCAAGTTCGCCAGGGCCTCGTCGACGCGCGTGCCATGCTGGCCGAGAGCGATGCCGACCTGCGCGCCATGGCGCAGGAAGAGATTGCCGCCCTCGAGCCGCGTGAACAGGCCCTTGAAGAAGAACTCAAAATCCTGCTGATACCCAAGGACCCCAACGACGAGAAGAATGTGATCCTCGAAATCCGCGCCGGCACCGGCGGCGACGAGGCCTCGCTCTTTGCCGCCGAAATCTTCCGCATGTACACGCGCTTCGCCGAGCAGAAGCGCTGGAAGGTCGAAGTAATGTCGATCTCGGAGTCTGGCATCGGCGGCTACAAGGAAGTTATCGCCATCATCGAGGGCGAGCGCGTTTACTCCCAACTCAAGTGGGAGTCGGGCGTCCACCGCGTGCAGCGCGTGCCTGAGACTGAGCAGCAGGGCCGCGTGCACACCTCGGCCATCACCGTCGCCGTGCTGCCCGAGGCCGAGGACGTCGACATCAAGATCGAGGCCAAGGACATCCGCATTGACACCTTCTGCTCCTCGGGTCCCGGAGGCCAGTCCGTCAACACCACCTACTCCGCGGTGCGCATCACCCACCTGCCCACCAACACCGTGGTCAGTTGCCAGGACGAGAAGTCCCAAATCAAGAATCGCGAGAAGGGCATGCGCGTGCTGCGCTCTCGCCTCTATGAAATGGAAATGGAAAAGCAGAACGCCGAACTCGCGCAGGCCCGCAAACAGCAGGTCGGTTCCGGCGATCGCAGCGAAAAAATTCGCACCTACAACTTTCCGCAGAACCGCCTCACCGATCACCGCATCGGCCTCACCCTGCACCAGCTCGACCTCATCATGCAGGGCCGTCTGCAGCCCATCGTCGACGCGCTCATTGCCCACTACCAGGCCGAGCAATTAAAGGGTGACCAGGCCGCGTAACCGCTGCATCGAACGCGGCGATTGGCCGTCAGTTGCACGTGTCCCGTATCCGCGTCCATTCACTTTTCGCAGGCGCATCGCGCCCTTAGGGCGATGCCGAAAATATCTTGTTGCGCAAATGGTGCCAAACTCTCTTGTCGCCGAGCCGCGGCGCCGCGAAATTTTGCGGACTGGGCAGCCAATTCGAAGGAACAGCCATCCCTCCAGTCATCGCTCGCCATTCATGATCATCCCCGACCCAAAGGAGAACCCTCAAAATGAACTCAGTCGCAGTTGTCACCGGTGCCAGCCAGGGCATCGGACGTTCCACAGCGATTCGGCTGTCTCGCGATTTCTCTGCCATCGTTATGGTGGCCCGCAATGAAGGCGCACTCAATGAAGTGGCAGCTGCTGTGCGAGAGAATGATGCCGAGCCCCTCGCGATTGCCACGAACTTGAGCCTGCCTGAGGCACCGGCCGCCGTTGTCAATGTGACGCTCGAACGCTTCGGCCGAATCGATGCTCTCTTGAACATCGCCGGCGCAGTGCCACAGATCGATCTTTTTGAAATGACAGACGAACAGTGGAATGCAGGAATGGAACTGAAACTGCATGGCGCGCGCCGCCTCACCATTCGCGCCTGGGATGCCTTGAAGCAAAGCAAAGGGTCTGTCGTATTTATGTCCGGCAGCGCAGCGCTTGACCCCAAGCCGGGATTCGCCGCGGTGGCGGCGACAAACGCAGCCATCATCGCCCTTGCCAAGGCCTTTGCTGAGCAGGGAATCAAAGACGGTGTTCAGGTCAACAGCATCGTGCCCGGTGCCGTCATGACCGGCAGGCGGAGATCATTTCTCGATAAATGGGCGCCGGCGCACAACATGAGCGTCGAGGAAGCCACTAAGCAGTTTCCCGAGGAAGCTGGCATCAGCCGGTACGGACAGCCGGGAGAGATTGCCGAGCTTCTCGGGTTTATGGTCTCTCCCGCCGCCAAATGGATGACCGGCGCATCGGTGCGGATGGACGGTGGCGAGATCAAGGGAGTTTGAAAAACTTCTGCCGGGTGCCCAGGTCCTCGCATTCGGGGAACCGGGATAGCAACACCCGCCAGCCCCCAAGCTCCCGCAGGGAGCGCGAGATGTTAGCCCAGGATAAGTCCGCAGCGGCGGACGCAGTCCTGGGATAGCCGCACAAATGACCGCCAGCCCCGCAGGGGCGACAGAACCGAAATAACCCTACACAAACAAAATCCGCATCGGCGCTTCCACTTCCACGCTGCTCTTCACCTCGTCGCTCAGCTCGCCCGTCGCGCGATCCCGCGCAAACACGCTGATCCCGTTCGAATCCTGATTCGCCACCAGCATCCACCGCTCCGTGGGATCGAGCGTGAAATTCCGCGGCGTCTTCCCGCCGCAGTTCGACCGCTTCATCGGGGTCAATTTGCCCGTCGCAAAATCAGCCTTGAACGAATACAGGAAGTTGTCGTCACGGTTCGCAAAATAAACGAATCTTCCATCGCGCGTAATCACCGTATCGCATCCACGCGTTGGGCCGTGATAATCGGCGGGCAGCAAATTAATGCGATCGACCAGCGTCAGGCTTCCATCCGTCTTGTGCCAGTCGAGTACATCCACCGTCGAGACCAATTCGTTCATGCAATAGGCCGTGTGTCTATTGGGATGAAAATGCAGCGTCCTCGCTCCCGAGCCCGGCGCTCCGCGATAGATCCCCGCCTGCGTCATCTGCGCCGTCGCAACATCAGGCTTGTAAACATGAATGCAATCTCCGCCCAGGTCGTTAACATACGCCCAACGATTATCCGGCGAGAACGATGCAAAGTGCGCGTGCGCCGTTTGCTGCCGGTCCGCGTTCGGTCCGTGCTCTGTGTAGTGCTCCGTCCACACGGCCTCACTTAACTTTCCATCCTCAATTCTGAAACTCGCCGCGCTCGCGCCCGGATAGTCGGCGGACACAAGCATCCGTCCCGTCGTGTCCACCGCCACGTGGCAAGTGCCCGGGCCGGCCGAATTGCGCGCCGACAACTGCCGCAATTCCCCATCCGCCAGCCGAAAGCTCGCCACTTCTCCCGCCGGCTTGCCTTCGAACGAATCCAGTTCCGACGCCGAATAGATGAATTCTTCCGACAATGCAAGCCAAGCCACACTCGGCACCTTCGCCGCTACGCCAACGGGCATCAGCGTCGCGTTCGCCTCGTCCCAGTTGAACGCCAGAATCCCATCCGGCCTGGAAGACGCGACAAAAACTCGCCGTCGCCGCGCGGAAACAGGTGCGGCGCCTCGCAATAGATCGGGCATGGCAAAAGCTCCAACGGTTGCGGTGGAGGCAAGCATCATGAAATCGCGGCGCGTGGTCTCAGTCATGGCAGAAGCCATTGTCGCCCACCGGCCCGCTCTCTCGCCACAGTCACATGCTTTGATGCTCCGTCCCGCTCTCCCGCGCTCACGCAAATCTTGCACCGCTAAAACTATCGGGTGCCCTATTCTAAAACTCGCTGCGAGGCTGCGAGTTTCAAGGTGGGTAGCAAGAATCGAATCTACCCCGCGCCCTTGCCTCCGCTAACCCCGCTGATTGGCTGTCTCGCTGACTTGCTGACTCGCTGTTTTTTCACTCCAGCGTGAACTGAACGTTCACCGTGGTCTCCACCTCAACTGGCTGGCCGTTCAGCATATACGGCCGATAGCGCCATTGCTTCACCGCGTCGAGCGCCGCCTGCCGCAACAACGGCGGCCCTTCCATCACGCGCAAATTCTCGATCGCTCCGGTTCGCGAGATCGTCGCCTGCAGCACCACCGTGCCCGATGCGCGTATCGCCTGCGCCACCGCTGGATACGTTGGGACCACTTTGTAGACGAGCATCCCCTCCATCACTCCCGACGACACGCGTTGCGCCGCTAATGGCGCCGCCCGCCGCACAACGGGCGTTCTGCGTCCATTGAAGGGATTGTCGGGGCTGCCCGCGCCAGGTGCGCCGACGCCAAGCGGATCACCGCTGATGGGCAACGGTTCCTCTTGCGCGCTGGGAATCCACGGCTGCCTCGGAATCGTTGACGGCGCGCGAAAGACATTGTCCCGTGCCTCTGACGGCGCCGTCTGCGTTTGTTCCATCCGCACCACCGGCCTCTGCCGCTCAACCGGCAACGGAGCATCCATCCGAATGGCGTTCGTAATCTGCGGCAGCATCTCCGGGTGAAGAATCGGCAGTATCACCAGCGCCAGCAGAATGGAGCTGTTGAAAGCCAAAGTCGCCATCATCCAGCCCCGGCTGCGGGTGTGGATTCTGCCCATGGTTTCAAACGTAGAGTCTTCGAACATGGCCGCCTCCCCGACTCGAATTCAGCCGCGCCGCCACTTGCGATCGCTACCTCTGCCCCCGATGATCCTTTTCGGCGCCACTGTGCTTGTGTAGACACCACGCCCCATCGAACTGTTCCCGCGTTGCGCGAGAAAATGTTTGCACACGTTTGCCGATCGGCATTCTCTGCGCTTATTGGATTTGGCGGCCGGTTATTCCCGTATCCAAGCGCGCTTCAACCGAGTGGTTGAATCGGATCAGTGCGATCCACATTCCGTCGACGTCGCGCCTCCACACCAAGTCTCCACCCAGTTGCTGCGCGATCAGTTCCGGCGGCAGATCGTGGTGCAGCCCGAAGTATCGCTCGTCGAGAGCTTCGCCGCTCAGCTTTTCCAGGGGCGAATCGGGATCGTATTTGGTTGAGAACACCAGCGCGGCCGAGTACGCTTTCGGCTCCGCTGCGGCACGGGCGATCTGTCCGGCGGAAAAATCGTCGATTGCCACCACATCCCACGGGTGCTTTACATAACCGAGCTCCGGGTGCGTCAGTTCGTCGGTCATCGGCCACGCGCTCAACACCGTGGCGCCGGGATACTGCTTTGCCAGCTCCACGATGCCCGACTCATGCAGGCGCACCACCCGCGCATAAGCCAGGTTGTCTTCCGGAGCAAATCCATACGGGGGATCGACAAACAAACCCACCAGGAACGCAATCGCCGAAATCAGCGCCAGGCCCTGCCAATAAGGCACGCGCCGGTAAAATGCTGCTACCGCCGCCAGCAGCACCAGCGGATACATGGGTAGCAGATATCGCGTCAGCAATGCGCCGCCCAGCACGCTGAAGAGCAAAGCATTTGCCAGCAGAAGAAAGAAAATCCTCATCTGAACAGCCGGCGCAATCGTCGCCCGGTCGTGGCCGTTCGCGTCAGGCCGTGGATTGAGAAGCAAAGCCGCAAACCCCATCAGCACCGGAACAAACAGATTCATGTGCGCCGTCAGATGCAGAATGCGATGGCCAAATGCCGCCACGATGCGCAGCGGCGTCAGCGTCGCCTCGGCGTTGTACCGAAGGTACTGGGGATTGCCAAACAGAAATCCGGTCTTCGCGTAGTGATACCAATACCAAACGGCCAACGGCAGAACGCAGGTCGAAAGCCACGCCGCCTCTCGCCAAAGCTTCGCACGAGCCGCTCCGTCTAACCGAAATCCTTCCGCAATGTTCAACGCGGCCAGCGTCAAGGGGATCACAATCGCCGTTTCCTTGCACAACGCAGCGGCTGCAAACCACAACGCGGCAGCCCACGGCACGCGGCCTCGGCTGGGCAGCGCATACACCAATCCCCACAGCGAGCACGCCGCCGCAAAAATGTCGGCCTGAGCCAGCGAGCTCTGCGCAAACCAAATCGGGTATAGCCCCGTCAGCAGCACTGTCCAAAATGCAACCGAGCCCACTCCCACCACGCGCATCGCCAGCCGCCACACGCCCAAAAGTCCCAGCGAAGCCACCATCAGCACGGCCTCGCGCGTCACTTCCGGATAGTAGCCGCACACCTTCCACCAAAGCGCCAGGTAAATGCTGGGCAGCGGTGGGTGAGCGTTGCTCAGCGTGGTGGTCGGGATCAGCGAACCGGTGCGGAAAAAATCCCACGCCGCGGGAATGTAGTAGCCTGCCTCGTCCCAGTAGTAGGGAACGCGCAACAGCGTGAAGTGGCCGGCATAGAGCGCCATAAAGATGACTGGGAAAATCATCCAGATGGGCAGTGGCGCGTCCAGCCGCGGATTCAGAATTTCCTTCAGCCGCACCAGCTCACTCCCTCGCTGCCCCTCGGCTTCTCCATTGCGCCCGCTTTGCGCCGGCGCATCACGCCCACTTGCTCATCCATGCGCGATTTTTCCCCATCCGGGTTTTGACACCATTTCTTGCGGAAATGTTCCCGGACCGGCTGGCCGCCCCGTCCTGTGCACCTTCGCGCCTTCCCGGTCTTAAGGGCAGATCGCGGCACCTCAGTATTCACCGACCCGCAGGCCAGCCTTTTATTCCCTGGTTCCTGATCCCTGCCTTAATTCACCGGCCCCTGCGGAAAGTTCTGACCTTTTGGCTCAAGGTTGAGCGTGCCGAATGCCTGTTCATATTGCGCGACGTGCTGCCCCAGCATGTTGCACAAGGCCTTCGCCTGTTGCGGGCTCAAAAAAATGGCCTGGTGGTTGCGGATGTTCACCTGTTCGGGACTGTCACTCGAAGCAAGGCCGAAGACCAGTGTGAAGTCCCAAACGCTCATGCGCACCTGTACGCTGTTGGCGTAGGACTCCCGGTAGTTCTCGGTCTGGGTAAGGTTGAATTGGGGTTGCTGCGGAGTTTGGCTCATGATTCAACCAGCTTACAGCTTTCAGCCGCCGGCTATCAGCTTTCGGCCCGAGCGCATTGTCGCGATCGAGGAACACACGCTGTCCGCGATTTGTCGCAGCCGCAGCCTTAGCATAGGTGTTGAACCCTTTTTCCCGAAACATGCGGAGGGAAGATGAAGAGTCACACCGAATATCTGGTTTTTGAAACCCGCAAACGCCGCGAGATGGTGCACATCACCGACCAGATCGAGGAAATCGTCGAACGCAGCGGCGTCAAAGACGGCCTGTGTTTTGTCTCGCCCATGCACATTACGGCCGCCGTTTACGTCAACGACCACGAGAGCGGCCTCATTGAGGACATCGGCAAGTGGCTTGAAGAGCTTGCACCCGCGCGCCCCGAATACAAGCACCATCGCACCGGAGAAGACAACGCCGATGCGCATCTGAAATCGTTGCTGCTGCACCACGAGACCACTCTGCCGGTTACCAACGGCAAGCTCGATCTCGGCACCTGGCAGCGCGTCTTCTACGCCGAGTTCGACGGCCAGCGCCGCAAGCGTGTCATCGTCAAAGTGCTGGGAGTGGAATGAGGTGCAGCGGAGCTAGCGGGGTTGGTCGCGCTTCGCGCGCGTTAGCGGAGTTGGGGTCTTTGCCGTTTCTAACTCCGCCAACTCCGCTAGCCACGCTAACGCCGCTGCTCCCCATCCGTCACCTTCCGCCACGGTCCCGACGGAGCGGCGCTCGCTGGCGCTGCAAAATTAATTTTCGTTCGCGGCATCACCACCAGGTCCACGCGCCGGTTTTCCGCGCGGCCTTCCGCCGTGTCGTTGCTCGCCACGGGATGAAACTCGGCATACCCGGCAGCCGAAAGCCGTTCGGCGGGAACGGCATTCATTTCAATAAAGAGCCGCGCAATGTGCGTCGCGCGAACCGCCGAAAGCTCCCAATTCGAATCGAACTCCGCCGTGCGGATCGGCACATTGTCGGTGTGCCCCTCAATCCGCAAATCGTAGGGCGTCGACCCGAGCTTGTTGGCAATCAGGCGCAGTGTCGGCAACGCCTCTGGCTTGGGAACAGCCGAACCGGACTCGAAAAATCCCGCGTCGCGCAAGCTGATCACCAACCCATCCCGGCCCATTTCCAGTGAAACCGTGTGCGCTGCGACTTGCGAGGCCAGAGTCGCCGCCAGATCGCGCCGGATGCGATCCAGATCCTCCTTGACCTGCGCCGGCGAAACCACATTCTCGTCCATCACCGCGTTTGCGGGTGCGCCGCCGCTTTCCGGCGCGTCCTGCGGCTTTTCGCCTCCAAATGCTCCCATCGAACTCAAGGCGGCGTCGATCGCCTTCGATACTTGAGCCTGCTTCTTTTGATCGGCCCGCGCAAAGGCGTACATCACCACGAACAACCCGAACAGCAGTGTGATGAAGTCGGCATACGAGACCAGCCAGCGGTCGTGAGTCACGCGGCTGCGCGGCACGCGTGAGTTCATGCGGCGCGCTCCTTCACTTCGCGGCTTGCGTCGTCCACAAAGCCAGCCAACTTAATCTCCAGCATGCGCGGGTTGATCCCTTCCAGAATCGAAATCACGCCCTCCAGCATCATCTCCCTCCGCCGATGCCCGCTGCGGATGCGCAGCCGCATCTTGCCCGCGAATGGCAGAAAGAAAAGGTTGGCCACGCCCACTCCGTAAATCGTCGCCACAAAGGCTACCGCGATGCCGCGACCCACCTCTGCGATATTATCCAGATGCTGCATCACCTGAATCAGGCCCAGCACCGCGCCCAGAATGCCAATAGTCGGCGAGAATCCGCCCGCCGATTCAAACACCGCGGGCAGCCGCTCCTCGTCTTCGGTCATCGAATCCAGGCTCACGCGCATGATCTTGCGCAAGTCCGCGGGCTCTGTGCCGTCCACTGCCAGCATCAGGGTTTGCTTCAGAAATGGATCCTCGATCGTCGCCAGGTCGCTATCCAGCGAAACCAGTCCATTGCGGCGCGCTTTGTTGGCGAATGCAACCATCTGGCGAATCAGGTGTCCATCTTCCTTGCGCGGTGCCGTGAAAATATGCGCCAGGCTCCGGAATGCTTCCACCACCGTCGTCAGCGGAAACTGCAGCAGCACAGCGCCCATCGTCCCGCCGAAAACGATCAGCGCCGCCGTGGGTTGCAGAATCTGGCCCACGTTTCCGCCCTCGATCATCAATCCGGCAATAATGCCGGCGATGGCCAGAAACGCTCCGCCTACGCTCGCCTTATCCATTGAGAGTTCCTCGGAAAATGACCGGCTCGTGCTACGGCTCGGCGTCGCTTTCTTGCTTCGGTTTTTGTGGCGGAACACTGGGAGATTCTGCCGCATCCAAACTCACCAGCGCAGCCGCTCGCTCCAGATCTCCAAAATGATGCAGCCGCCTCGCCACCACCGCCAGCAGCCGCGCGCGATACGCCAGAATCCTCTCCACAACTTCCGCGATCTCCTCGCGCACAATCAGCTTCTCTCCATTAATCAAGGTCAGCATCGTATCCGGAGATGCCTCCGCGGTCTTGATCAAGTCGCTGTTGACCACCATCGGCCGGCCATTCAGACGCGTCAGTTCGATCATTGCCCCGATCCCCTTCCCGTCCGTTATCGGCAACCTCCGCTAAACGTTAAAAAAACAAAACAAATGAAACAGAACTGTCCCTCCCCGAGACACAAACTGCGCATCCGTAAAGTCCATAAGTACCGCGCCGAAATAGGGGCCAGATGCGTCGGCTCCAAACCGCGAGTAGCAACCCAGGGTCGTACATAGGGATGCGCAATCGGAATTGGAGCCGCAAATCACCGCATCCACAAGGAGAACCCCATGTCCCTGGGTGTCCTAAATAACCTCTCCGCCGTGTATGCGGAGAACAATCTCAATAACTCAAACAACAGCCTGCAGACCGTTTTGCAGCAGTTGTCCTCCGGTTCGCGCATCAATTCCGGCGCGGACGACGCGGCCGGCCTTTCGCTGGTCAATGGCCTCCAGGCCAACCAAACCGCGCTCACCCAGTCGGAAACCAACGCCACAGAGGGCGTGGGCCTTCTGCAAGTGGCCGATGGCGCTCTCTCGCAGGTCACCAGCCTGCTCAACCGTGCGGTCACGCTGGCTACCGAAGCCTCCAACGGCACCCTCAACAACACGCAGGATGCCGCTGCCAACCAGGAATATCAATCGATTCTTTCCGAGATTAACGACATCGGATCGACCACAACGTACAACCAGAACCAGGTGTTCACGGGCCAAGCCGCCGGAGTGGGCGTCTATACCGGCGACTCGTCCACGCAAGGCGCATCGATCGACGATCTCTTCTTCGCCAAGCTTAGTTCGACCGACGTGGGCGACTCGGGCGGCGCGGTGCAGCAGAGCAATGTGGGCGCGTTCTTCGACTTCACAAAGGACACAGCCGGCGCAATCACCACTGCGGCCACGGAAGCTGATGCGGTCACCGGATCCTTCAAGTTCACCATCACCAATCCCGACACGACAACCAGCACAATTACCACAACTGCAGCCACATTGAGCGGGCTGATCTCGGAGATTAACCAGGATGGAATTCCCGGCGTAACCGCCAGCTTCACCACGGCTGGAGCAGTCGGAGTCAGCAGCGGTACCGTAAACGCCGGCGACACCGGCATCCTCCTCTCGAACACCAACAGCAACGTTGCGATTACCTCCACCGCGAAGGACGGAGGGACCGGCGTAACTCCAGCTGCGGCTGCCAGCACTGCAGCCACAGAGACCATTCAATACGTGGCGGCCGCGGGGGGCGACACCACTGCCAACCTGTCCTTGACCGACTTGACCACCCAGAACGATGCCGAGACCGCGCTGACCCAGATCAACGGAGCCATCGCCGACGTGGCGGCGCAGGATGGCTACATCGGCGCCCAGATCAACACTCTGAACTCGGTGAGTTCGGTCGTAACCACGCAACAGGAAAACATCGTTTCGGCGCAAAACGCTGTCCAGGCCACTGACTATGCGTCGGCAACCTCCAACATGTCCAAATACGAAATCCTGAGCCAGACCGGCATCTCCGCCCTGGCACAGGCCAACAGCATGCAGCAGGAAGTTACCAAGCTGCTGCAATAATCGCCGTTAACCCGCGGCCACTTCACGGCCGCAAAGTAAAGAAGGGCGTCCGCCAGGGCGCCCTTGCTTTTTCCTCCGCCGGAGCGCCTTTGTTTTTGTCGACCCATGCGTCCTTCGCCAGCCAGTCCCTTCGACCTCCTCATGTCGCTCCAACAATTCTGCCGCGTTCTTCGGCCTCGATGCCATTCAGTTTCTGACCAGCATGGTCAGGCCTCGCGCATCGTCCAGCCCCTTCGCCGCCAGCATCGCCTGGGCTCGGGGAAGAAACTCCAGGTTGTGCTCGAAGTACTTGAAGGTTGTCTGGACGGTGCGGATCACATCCGCCGAGCTGAACTTCCGCCCCCGGGCTCCGGCAACTCCGATCAACAGGCCCTTGATCAGTGCGAATTGAATTGCGAGCTTCTCAAACGCTCCCGCCGGCTCAAACACGGCATTCGGTTCAAAGAGCTTCTGCCCGAAGGGGAAAAAGTCGCGCAACACCACGTTGATCAGATAGTTCTCCAGGATGCGCGGGTGACGGCGAAAAAAAGGCTCGTAGAATTGCGCGTAAGCTTTCGCGTATTTCGCTGCCTGGCTGTCCATTGAAGCTTCGGGAGTGTGGCCGACGCCTTCCATAAACATGCTGAGAACCTCGCGCAGCCTGAGGCTGATTCCAATGTGGTTTACCCGTTGTGCGATGAGCTGAATCACGATCCTCAACTGCAGCGGAAGGTCGGCCTGGACCGTCTCCATCGAGGCGCACAAACCCCCGTCCGCTACGGCCCGGGAAAAGTCGCTGAGCACATCCGGGAAACTCCGCTTGATTTCTCCCCGGACCAACCCGTCCAGGCGCCTTGAAAAAGTTCCCAAAAGAAACATGCGCTGCCAAAGCGGATATCTCCTGTTCTGTAGCAGAGTCAACACAAATTCGCGAATCTGCCAGAAATACACTCGCAGTGGCTGGCCGGTCGCCGATTCATCCCACGCGATCTGGTAACCGGCAGCACCGGCTGGCGGCAACAGACGCGATTTGAGCAGAACCAGGCGCGCCGCTTCCGGGCACGAAAAGGAGAGTACGCTCTCGCTGAGCCCATCGATGGTGTGCGTAATCCGCGGAAACTGTCGGCAGGTGCGGCAAAGGTACGTCTCGCCATGCTCCAGCTGAATGCGGCACAGGCGCTCGGGCGAGAGCATGGGGCACTGGCCCCTGGGCAGCATGCGGATCGTGGCATATTGCGCCGCTCCTTCTTTCCCCGCGATCTCTGGAGGGGGCACTATCGAGCTCTCGATCAGCGAGCGCAAAGGCCCTTCGGGCAGGTCCCGGTACTTTTGATGCGCAACTGCATCGACCGTAACCACCCATCCCGCGCAACAAGTGACTTCACATGAGGAGCCAATGCAGGCAAAGTCCTCCGCATAATCCGGCCGCATCATTCTGGTTTGGCGCAATTGGGGTTCCTCCTGATTAAATCGGACATTCGTCGCGTGACCCGGCGGCCCGGTGATCGAACAAGGCTGCGGCACCCGGCGAGCCGCGCCTGCAATATGCCGATTGGAGGTTTTTAAAGGGGCCGTGGCAGCGCCCCAAAGAGGCTCAAACGCAGCAATCTTGAACAACGCTCATCAAATTGAGGCCCATGCCGATAACCGTGAATGGACCGGAAAATGAGAAGGCTCACAAGTGTGCTGTGCGCCTACTCGCTGGTTCGTAAAATCTCTCCAATTCATCCCGCCTTTGCGCGGATGACTGACTGCATGAGGGTTACCGGGAGGATGCGATGGGCACAGTCGGACTGAGCTTCGGGTCGCCAACCAGCGGTGCGGGATTCAACGTCAGCGCCACCGTCGCCGAGATCGTCGGCAACCTCCAGAACGTCGAGACGCCCTGGAAGAACCAGCTCAATTCCCTTGAGAGTCAGGACGCCGTGATCTCCAATCTCGGCACGCTCTATTCGAACCTCTCCAACGACATGAGCTCCTTGACCGATTTCCAGGGCGTCCTGGCGCAAAAGGAGGGCTCCAGCTCTGACCCCAGCGTGCTCGAGCTCACTGCAGCCACTTCTTCAGCCACTGCGGGTACGCATACCGTGGTCGTCAACAATCTTGCTCAGACCTCGAGCGGCTATCTCGACTCGGTCACAAACGCCTCCGACGTGCTCTCCGGCTCCATGACCATCGAGCTGGGCAATGGAACCACCGAGAATATCGTCATCGGTGCGGCGCCAACGCAGCCCGCGGCCAACACCATTTACACCGGCAGCGGCAAAGACACGCTTGCCGACATCAAATCCGCAATCAACTCCGCCAACCTCGGCCTCACCGCCAATGTGCTCGCCGACTCTTCCGGCTCCCGGTTGAGCCTCGTATCGGGTACGTCCGGCGCGGCTGGCCTGTTGACCGTCGCTTCCTCGCTCACCGACGCCAACAACGTAACCACCGCCGACCCCGCCGGCACGCTCAATTACAACATCGGCGTCACCGGCAAAGACGCCTCCCTCACCATTGACGGCGTGCCTCTTACCAGCGCCTCGAACACGGTCTCGAACCTCATTCCCGGCGTGACCTTCCAGTTGCTCGCGCCCAGCGCCCAGGAGTCCGACAACACCCTCGAACCGGTTCAGGTCATCATCGCCAACGACAACTCCGGCGTCGAGAGCACTGTGAATCAATTCGTCACTGACTACAACTCGCTCATCGGCGCCATCAATACGCAGGAAGGCAACACCACCTCCGGCACTGCCGAGCCGCTGTTTGGTTCGCCCACGCTCTCCCTGCTCCAGCAGCAACTGCTGGGCAGCCTCAATCGCCAAAGCCCCGACGGTTATCTCGATGCAACTTCCTCGGCGCTCGGCGCCACGCTCTCAGGATCGATCAATGTCTCGCTGGCCGGCGGCATTCCTTTGTATTACTCCGGCATCCCTGGCGCCAACGCCACCGGCGGCACTGCTGCCGAGACCTCGACCGGAACCCTGAATCCGATTGAGAACGTCGGCGATACCCTTTCCGGCTCCATTTCGATCCAGGTGGGCGGCGGCACGGCGGCGACCGTCAATGTCGGCGACTCCTCGACGCCTGCCACTCTTGACGGGCTCAAAGATGCCATCAACGACGCAAATATCGGTGTCAATGCGGCGATTGTCACCAATACCGACGGTTCGTCGAGCCTGTCCCTCACGTCCGGAACCTCGGGGAGCGCCGGGACCTTGACCGTCGACTCCAGCATTGCCGACGTCGCGACGCAAACCATCCAGGTTCCAACTTCATCCGGCAACAACACGCTCGCCGGCCTCGCCGGCGCCATCAACTCGTCCTATAGCGGAGTCACGGCTGCGGTCGTCACCGCGAACGGCGAATCGACCTTGACGCTTACATCGAAAGTAGAGGGCCCGCATGGAGCCTTGACCGTCGCCTCTGCCCTCACATCCAGCGTGCCGACGCCGTTGAAGTACTCCGAGACCACTCAACCCACCTCTTCGACCCCCGATGTCGGCACTCTGGGCGCGCTGGCCAACGCCGGTGACACGCTTGACGGCAGCCTGACCATCCAGGTGGGAAGCGACGCCGCCCAAACCATCACGCTCAACTCGTCCAACAACACCCTCAACGGGCTCATGGGCGCTATCAACGGCCTAACCGGCGTCTCGGCGGTAATCGATCAGGCAGGCACCGGGCTGACCATCACCTCCGGCACCAACGGATCGGCCGGGGAACTTACCGTCACTTCCGGCATTGCGGACGCCACCACCCCCACCACCACCGCGCTCAACTACAACACTTCGTCCGATATCAACTCTCTGTCCTCCCTCGGCATCAGTCTGAACAACGATGGCTCAATGACCTTCGACGCCAACTCGCTCGATTCCCTGCTCAACTCCGACTACTCCAGTGTGGTGGGGTTCTTCCAAAACCTGAATGGTTGGGGACAGACCTTCTCGACCATGCTGATGCACGCCGGAACCGTTGCGCCGACCGACATTCTTGCGGGTTCTCAAACCTCGAACAGCAACACGGAATCCACACTCAATGCCGAAATCACCAGGGAGCAAAACATGATCTCCGCCGAGCAGGCCAGTCTGACCACGGAGCTGAACACCGCCAACCAGATCATGCAGCAATTGCCTTCCCAGTTGAATGGCGTCAACGAACTTTACTCGGCCATCACCGGCTACGACCAGAACCTGAACGGCTAAATCGGATCGGAAATCGAAGGAGATTGAGGGCATGGCAAGTTATCGTGAACACGCGCTGGAAGGCTCTTCGGCTCTCGACCTCGTCGTCGCCCTCTACGACGGCATCATCCGTTTTCTTTACGCAGCCATCGACGCCGTCGAGCGCGGCGACGCCGATGCCCGCCGCGCCGCCGTCAAGCGCGCCATGGACATCATCATTCATCTGCAGGCCCGGTTGCGCATGGATGTCGGCGGCCGTCCCGCCAAAACCCTTAGCGAATTTTATGCTGCCATCTTCGCCCAGATCCTGCAGGCCTCGCAGTCCGCGTCCAAGGCCAAATTCGAGCACGCCATCAATTGTGTCCGCAATGTGCGCGATGCCTGGCGCGAAGCCGCCAGAAATCCTGATCCCCGCCCGAACGCCGACCTCATCACCACCCACGATTTGCCGCGCGGGCCTTCGCCCCTCACGGTCGATCGCTCGCAGCCTGCCGGCAGCTCCTCTTCCTGGACCGCCTAGTGGGGTATCCCTTAGGCCGCTACACACAAGTAGATGGCTACGCAACAGCTGGTCATCCTGAGCGGAGCTTGCCGCGCTCTGTGCGGCAAACGGAGTCGAAGGACCTGCATTTCGGGCTACAACTTATGAGGCGAACTTCGGGGACACCACACTAGCTGCCCGCGTAGCTAGGTCGCCCCTCTCGCCGACTCGCTGTCTCCCCAACCCCGCTAACTCCGCTATCCCCGCTGCCCTCATCCCGCCACCGTCAGCTCTTCTTCCAGTTGCTGTTTCTGGTAGAGGCTGGCATAGTATCCGTCGAGTTCCAGCAGTTCCTCGTGCCGGCCCACCTCGACGATTCGGCCCTTGTCGAGCACCGCAATCCGGTCTGCGTGGCGCACTGTCGATACTCGGTGCGAGATCAGAATCGTCGTTGCCGTCTCCGTATAGCTCGCGCAATCCGCCCAGGATGCGTTCTTCGGTATAGGTATCCACGCTGGCCAACGCATCGTCCAGAATCAGAATCGCCGGCCGCCGCAGCAGCGCGCGCGCAATCGCGGAGCGTTGCTTTCTGCCCGCCTGAAAGAGTCACCCCGCGTTCGCCGACCATGGTTTCAAATCCCTGCGGAAACTCTTCGAACTCCCTGCGAATATGCGCCGCCTCGGCCGCTTCCAGCAGCTCCTTCGCACTCGCATTCGGCGCGCCGAACGCCAGGTTCTCGCGAATCGTTTCGCTGAAAAGGAAGGTCTCCTGCGGCACCATCCCGATGTTGCGCCGCAACACTTCCAGCGGATACTCGCGTATCGGCCGCCCATCGATCAACAGCGTTCCCTCCGGCGCGTCATAGATCCGTGGAATGAGATTTGCCAGCGTCGACTTGCCGCTGCCCGTCGGCCCCACGATCGCCAGGCTCGATCCCGCCGGAATCTTCAGGCTGATGTCGCGCAACACTTCCGTCTCGCCGTAGCTGAAGTTCAAATGACTGAATTCAATTTCGCCATTCAGGGTGAAATCTTGTCCAAAGCTCGAAACCGCGGAGCCGCCCTTCAGCACCATCTCTGGCCCAGAACCTGAAACCTCCGCGAGTGGGCCGTCCTTGATTAAAGGCTCAGCTTTCAGCAACTCATCGATGCGCTTCACTGAAGCCGTTCCCCGCTGGAAGATGTTGATCACCCATCCCACGGCGATAATCGGCCAGATCAGCATGACCATGTACGTGCTGAACGCAACAAAGTCGCCGACGTTGATGCGGTGCGCAAGTACCAGGTGTCCGCCGGCCAGCAGCGTAATCACCATCGAAATGCCCAGAATGAACTCGAGCGTCGGCCAAAGCATGCCCATCAGCTGCACCAGCCGCAGCGCCCGGCCGATGTACTGGCGATTGAGCCGCTCGAAAAGCCCGATCTGCGATTCCTCGCGCGCGAAAGCACGAATCAACCGCACGCCCGAGTAGTTCTCCTGTGCCTGCGCTGAAATGTCGCTGAAGCTGGCTTGGATTCTCTCGAAGCGCTCGTGAATTCTCCGCCCGAGATATTGCACCAGGATGCTCGCCAGCGGCATCGGCGCCAGCGCCACCAGCGTCAAATAGGGACTGATGCGGATCATGAAAAACAGCGCGAACACGCTCAGGAAAATGGTGTTGGCGCTGTACATCAGAGCCGGTCCCAGCAGCATGCGCACCGCATTCAGGTCGTTGGTCATCCGCGCCATGATGTCGCCGGTGCGATAGCGCTGATAAAAACCCGAATCCTGAATCTCGAGCCTGCGAAACAGGTCGTTGCGCAAGTCGAACTCAATCTCGCGCGAGATGCCGATCAGAATCCAGCGCTGCGCGTAAAGAAAAACGCCCTTCACCAGGCTGATGCCGACCAGTATCAGCGCGAAGATCAGAATCAGCTCGCGGGTAGTCCCCTTCTCTATCCGGTTGATGGCGATGCCCAGAACCCGCGGAAACTGCACGGCAACAATATTCGTAGCCACGCACGCCAGCATGCCGCGGACGTACTGCCAACGGTAGCGGCGCATGTAGCTGTAGAGAGGACCGAGATCGCCAAGCATATCTCCATTTTACGATTGATGCCACTCCAGCCAAACTTGAGCGGTGGTCAGTTTGAAGGGTATGGGCTTCAGCTCGCACATAAACTGAACAAACCGCCCCTATCTCTGCGATTCCTGGATCTCGCGTTTCAAGCCTGCATGGTAATATTCCGCGATGCGAATCTGTGTGACCGTACCCGCTCCCGTGGGGCATTTGAACGCAATGACGGCGCTCGCTCGACGGCTCCAGACCAGAGGGCATGAGGTAATTTGCATCGGAGTTCCGGACGCTGCCAATGGCGTCGCTGCCGCGGGGCTGCGTTTTGAGGAATACTGTGGGCGCCAGTTTCCTCTGGGTTCGTATGCGGAGCGCGCGAAGATCCTGAGCACGCTGACCGCAGACGCGGGCGTTGCCTACACGTTTCAGTGGATCAGTGACGGATGCCGCGCGGAGTTGGACGAGGCTCCGGGCCTGCTTGAGCGGCTTGCTCCGGATGGAGTGGTGGTAGACCAGGTGCACCCGGGAGTCTCGACTGCGGCGATAGGGACGGCAGTTCCGTTCGTCACCGTCTCATGCACGCCGTTGACTGACCTGACCGGGGCGACTCCGCATTGGCTGTTCCCGTGGCCGCACGAAGACAGCGAGGCGGCACGCGAGCGCAACCGCATGGGAGTAGCGGGATTTCTGAAGGTGATGGGAAGCATCCAGGCGATGGCAATCGAATATCTGGAAAGTAAAGGCATCCATCCGGACACAAGCGATGTGTATTGGAGGGTGTCAAAGCTGGCGTACATGTCGCAGATACCAGCCGCGTTGGACTTTCCGGGCGATCACTACCCAGCACACTTCCATCGCACCGGGCCTTTTCACGATGGCGCAGGGCGCGAGCCAGTGGCGTTCCCTTGGGAGCGGCTGACGGGAGCGCCGCTGATTTTCGCATCGATGGGGACGCTCCAGAACGGGCAGGCGGATACGTTTCGCGCAATCCTGGCGGCGACCGAGCGGCCGGGATACCAGGTGGTGCTGTCGGTGGGCATGAACACCGCGCCGGAGAGCCTTGCGCTCGCGCAGCCGGATACGGTCGTGGTTCAGCGGGCTCCGCAGCTTGAACTGCTGAAGCTGGCGAAGCTATGCGTCACCCATGCCGGAATGAATACGACTCTGGAGGCACTGACCCGGGGAGTTCCGCTGGTGGCGATTCCGATTACGAATGACCAGCCGGGTGTCGCAGCGCGGATTCTGGCAAGCGGGACGGGATTGTTTCTGCCCCTGGCCCAATTGAACGCGGAGGCTCTGCGTGGGCTGGTCGACGAGGTGCTGGGGACGCCGTCGTACCGCGAGCGGGCGCTGGCGATGAAGGCGGCAATCGCAGAAGTGGATGGACTGGGCATGGCGGCCGAATTGATCGAAAAGGCGTTTGCGGCGGACAATCAGTAACAAGAACAACCCAGCCGTCTCCACGCTCGAGCCGCCGTTCTCAGTTCCCTCATTCCCTATTCCCCACTCCCTATTCCCTGCCTTTACGTCGGCGTCCGCAGCAGCAGATAACCGCCGACCAGCGCAAACAAGATATCCGCCGACCACGCCGCCATCGATGCCGGCAGGTAGTTCACATTCCCCATGGCGCCAAAAAGTGTATCGATCACCCGGTACGCAAGCGCCACTCCAATGGCTATTGCGATTCCCGTAATCGATCCCCGCCTTCCCATGGAGAGCGCAAACGGAACCGCCAGCACCGCCATCACCACCGCGGCCAGCGGATACGAAAGCTTCTGCCACAACGCAACGCTCAGCCGCTTGGTGTCGAATCCGCTCTGCTTCAGGTCGCGTATGTAACGGTCAAGCTGCCCAAAGTTCATCTCCTGCGACTCCAACGCCTCTTTTTTGAAGTAGTCCGGCGCCGCGTGCATCTCGGGAAAGAACGTCTTCAGGAAAATCCGGTACCCCGTCACATTGGAGCCTTGGATATCGCGCACCCATCCGCTTTCGAAGCTCCAAGTGGAGGAATTCTCATCCCACACCGCCCGCTTGGCGAAAATCCGCCGTGTCAGCTTGAAGGTCGATGGATCGAATTCGAAAACCGAGAGATTGTCGATTTCCTTTGCCTGCGGATCGAAGAATTCGTAGTAAAAGATGCAGCCCGGATCTCCGGGGAGCGGCTTCGGTCCGAAAATCCAATTCTCTTCCGGGTGCAAATAGGTCTGTGGCGGCTTCCCCTTGATCACATTGCGCAACGATTCCTGCTTGCGATTGGCCTGCGGCAGATAGTACTGGTCGAAAAGAAACAGGCATACCGCCAGGCCGGCCGCAATGCAGACAATCGGAATCACCAGCCGGTATAGGCTGATGCCTGTAGCCTTCATGGCGATGATCTCGCTGTTGCGATTGAGCACGCTGAAGGTCACCAGCACGGCGATCAGCACCGCCAGCGGCGCCGTCAGGTAGAGCATGCTCGGCGTCAGGTTCAGCAGGTATTCGCCCACAATCGCCATCGCGGTGTGGTTGCGCAGAATGTCGCCCAGCAGATCGAAAAACGTGAAGACAATCAAGAGCAAAACAAAGCCCGCCAGCACCAGCACGAATAAGGTGGCGACTTCGCGCACGATGTACTCATCGATGATCCGCGGAAAAATTCCCCGTGATTTGCCCTTCGTTGCGGCTCCATTGCGTGGCCTTAACTTTTCCAGAAACTCGGTCACCGGAAACCCATTGCGCTTCTTTGCTGTCGACGGCTTTGGTGAACGTGCGATCCACGCTGAAAACGCGCTCAGGATTCGCCCTCCCGTTGCCATCTGCCACAACAGAAATGTTCCCACGACGGCAAACAATAAATTCGCCGACCATACCGCCAAAAAAGCAGGCAGCTTATTCTCATGGCCCAGCGCGATCCCCATCGAAGAGAGGAAATAGTAAACAAAAACCAGCAGAATCGTGAACACGAAGCCCGAGCTCTTGCCGCCACGCCGCGATGCCACGCCCAGCGGAACGCCCACCAGCATCAGCACCAGGCAGGCCACAGGAAATGCGAACCGGTTGTTCAGCTCAATCTTGTACTGATCCGCACCTCTCGGATTTTTGCTCTCGCGGATTCGTTCGAGCAGCACCGGCAGCGGCGTGGCGTAGAGCTTCGTATCCATCCGCCCCAGGTGCACGTCGCCTTGCTGGCCCAGCGTCAGCGGCAAATCCGTCGTCGTGAAAGTCGAAATGTTCGACTGTTCGGGCTCATCGGCCACGGTCTCATCGCGCACGCCATCGCGCAGCCGCATCAGCAGCTCCTGCGTATTGTCCGTAACCACTGTCGCTGAAGCCGCTGTTGTAATCAGCGGGTTGTCGGGGTCGGAGACGTCGGCCATAAACACCTGCCGCCAGTTCGCCGCGCCCGTCCCCGACCGCACGTCTTGCACATAGAGAACGTAATTGTGAAACTCCTCGTAGAAGACGCGCGGCTCAATCTCGTAGCTGGCTTGCGACGTCCCCAGCGACTGCTCCATCTCCACGATCGCCTGATTCGCCCGCGGCGCCAGGTAGAGCGAGTTGCCCAATCCCAGTACCGTGCCTCCAATGGCCACAATCGACGCCACGCGCACAAAGTACCCGATGCCCAGCCCCGATGCGCGCATCGCAATCACTTCGCTGTCTGACGCCAGCCGGCTCAGCCCCAGCAGAATCCCCCACAGCACTGCCATGGGGATGGTGTACTTAAACAGCTCAGGCAGCGTGAACACAAACACCTGTGCCACATCCGCCAGCGTGGAACTATTGCGCACCATCACCTCAAGAATTTGAGGCAACCGCGGCATGAACAGGATGAAGGTGAAAAGCGCGCAACCAATCAGCGTGAAGGTCAGAATCTCGCCGAGAATATAGCGGGTCAGGATGCGCACAAAGAAGCCCTGCGCCCAGTTTACCGTGTCCACCTAGCGGCGGCTCTGCGTGTTTTCAACCCACCACGAAGATGGGTGCCCCATTCTAAAACTCCACGCGCTGCGAGGAGTTTTAGGGTGGGATTGGGCCTTGTATCAGGGCATGACTTTAGTCGTGCCGAAAAGCGCTTCTAATATCGACAGGGCTTTAGCCCCTGAGAAATGATCCTTGCACCGCAGATTGATCGACGCGAATGAGCTAGAGGCTAGAGGCCGTAAGTTTCGGCTGCCATCCCCGCAACCGCAGGCTGTTCCCCAGCACGCACACCGAGCTCAACGCCATCGCCGCCGCCGCCAGCCACGGCGTCAGCAGAATGTGAAACGCGGGATAAAGCAGCCCCGCCGCCAGCGGTATTCCAATCACGTTATAGCCCACGGCCCATCCGAGATTTTGCCGCATCACCCGCACCGTCTCGCGTGCCAATCCCAGCGCTGCGGGAATCGCCATCGGCTGCGTCCGCAGCAGCAACACGTCGCCCGCTTCCTGCGCCAGGTCCGCGCCCGTTCCCATGGCAATGCCCGCGTCCGCCTGCGCCAGCGCGGCAGCGTCGTTAATCCCGTCGCCCACCATCGCAACGTGCAGGCCCGACTTTTGCAATTCGCGAATCCTCGCCAGTTTCCCCGCCGGATCGAGCCCTGCTTCCACTTCCTTGATCCCCGCCTGCTCCGCGATCGGCGCCGCAGCAGCCGCCGAATCGCCGGTCAGGATCATCACGCGAAGCCCCGCGCCGCGCAGCGCCGCAATCGCTTCTGCCGCATCGGCCCTGAGCGCATCGCGCGCGTCAAAGTATCCGGCCGCCGCGCCGTCCAGTGCCATCCACAACCGCGTCAGTCCCGGCTCCGGCGCCGCCACGTCGCCCGGCAACGCGATGCCGAATTCCCGCAGCATCGTTTCACTCCCCAAAACACAATCCCGCCCTTCCACGCGCGCCGTCAGTCCCCGCCCTGGCACAATCTGCACGTCTTGCGCCGGCTCCCAACTCAGTCCGCGCGCGCGCGCCGCATCCACCACCGCATGCGCCAGTGGATGATTCGACCGCTCCTCCGCCGCTGCCGCCATCCGCAGCAATCGGTCTTCTTGTTCCCTCGTTCCCTGCCCTTCTATTCCCTGTTCCCTATTCCCTATTCCCTGCTTCTCTGGTCCCTGCCCTTCTGTTCCCTGTTCCCTGATCCCTATTCCCTGCATCTGCGGCCTTCCCACCGTAATCGTCCCCGTCTTGTCCAGCACAATCACATCCAGCCGCGCCAGCCGCTCCAGCGCTTCGCCGCCCTTGAACAGTACTCCCAGTTGCGCTCCGCGCCCCACCGCCACCGTCAACGCCGCAGGCACCGCCAATCCCATCGCGCACGGGCACGCAATCACCAGCACAGCCACGGTATTCGCCAGCGCCATGGGCAGCGAGTGCGCCGCAATCAGCCATGCCACAAACGTCACCGCCGCCAGTCCCAGCACCACCGGCACAAAGATCGCGCTCGCACGATCCGCCAGGCGCTCCATGGGCGCGCGCGAGCTTTGCGCCTGCTCCACCATGCGCGCAATCTGCTCCAGCACCGTCGCCTCGCCCAACGACTCCGCTCTGCACACCACCGCGCCGTCGTAGTTCATTGACCCTGCCAGCACGCGCCCGCCCACCTCGCGTTCCAGTGGTATCGACTCGCCCGTCAGCATCGACTCGTCCACCGTCGTGCGCCCTTCCTCGATCGTCCCGTCCACCGGAAATCTTTCCCCCGGCAGCACAATCACCTTGTCGCCCGGCCGCACTTCTTCGAGTGGCACTAAGCTCTCCACGCCATCCACGATTCGTCGCGCCATCGCCGGCCGCAACCTTGTCAGCGCGTCAATCGCCCCCAGTGCCCGCCGCTTCGCCCTGCCCTCCAGGCTTTTGCCCAATAACAGAAAGCCCAGAATCAGCAGCACTGCATCGAAATAAACCTGCCGCCCCGGCGCCGGCGCAATCGTCGCGTAAGCCGAATATGCAAACGCCACTCCCGTTCCCAGGCTCACCAGAGTGTTCATGTTGGTTGCGCCGTGCTGCAGCGCGCGAAACGCGCTCACATAAATCCCGCGGCCCGCCCACGCCACCACCGCCGCCGTAATCGCCAGCAGAAACCACCGCAACCCATTTGACGGGAGTTCATACAGCCACGGCAACACGCGCATCAGCGCGCGATCAGCCGCGCCCATTTCCATTCCTGTCCCGAGCGGCATCGCCAGCACCATCGCCGCTGCGCCGGCAATGAGCGTCACCCACACTTTCAGGTCCGCGCCCGCTTGCGCCTCTTCACCGCGCCCCGTACTTTCGCCGACCCTCGGTAGCACTGCATCGTATCCTGCGCCGCGAATCGCCTCCACCATCTGTTCCGGCGTGGCCAGCGCAGGGTCAAACACCACGCTCGCGCGATGCGCCATCAAATCCACGCGCGCCTGCTCCACGCCCGTCGTCGCGCGCAGCGCTTCTTCCACATGATGCTGGCAACTGGCGCACGTCATCCCCAGAACGGGGAGCGTCAGCGATTCTGTCGTATGTGCGCTCACAAGTTGATCCGATCGGGCGTTCAGGATGAAGCCGAGTCGACGACGCTCGATTCCAGATACGCCGTGTATCCGGCCTTCGCAATCGCCGCAATCGCTATCCCCAGCGGCGGCGGCTCCACGTCCGAACTCAGCCTCACCGCGCCGATCCTCACTTCTTTCACTTCCAGCCCCGGCGTACCCGCCAATGCCTGGCTCACCCGCCGCACGCAGGAGCCACAATGCATTCCATCGATTCTCAGCGTGAATTCAGCCAATTCCATTTCCTCGCGTGTTTATTTGATGATAGTGGCTGTCAAGCGATTCGAGCCCGGCCCGCCATTCCCAGGGAGTAACGCCCGCGTCCCCGCCCGCATAGCTGGAGCCCGGGAGTTACCCTTGTAGAGCACTCCGCGACGACCTTGAACATGAGCGCTTCCATCGAACGCGAGTTTCCAGCTACGCCCCTCCTCGGTGTCGGCGCCGTCATCATCCACGACGCCCGCGTTCTCCTCGTCCGCCGCGGCACCGAGCCCCTCAAAGGTCATTGGACCCTCCCCGGAGGCATGCTTGAACTTGGCGAGGCTCTCCTCGCCGGCGTCGTTCGCGAAGTCCGCGAGGAAACCGGCCTCATCGTCGAGCCCGTCGAGCTCATCGAGCTTCTTGACCGCATTCACCGCGAGGGCCAGCGCGTTCGCTATCACTACGTCATCGCCGACTACCTCTGCCGCGTCACCGGCGGCGAGCTCGGCGCCGCTTCTGACGCTGCCGCCGTCCGCTGGGTCGAGCACTCCGAGTTGAATAGTCATTCCGCTCTCGTCCTCGATCCCATCACCGTCCGCGTCATCGAAAAAGGCTGGCAACGCGCAATGGAGCTTGAACAGCTCAACGCCACCCACCTCCGCACCGAAAGGCGCCCCGCCAATGACTAAACCCATTAAATGGATACTGCGCGTCTTTCTTGCTTTCCTTACCCTCCCCGCCATCTTCGCCCTCGGCTTCTACCTTCGCCCCGTCAGCTACCTGAACGCACACGTCTACATGCAGGAGTATTTCGCCGGCATCGAAAGTCACAACCTCAAAGTCGACGGCTATCGCATGCATTACCTTGCCATGGGCCCAGCCAACGGCTCGCCCGTCCTGCTCATCCACGGCCTCGGCGGCCGCGCTGAGGATTGGTGGAACGTGGCTCCTGTTCTCGCCCAGGCCGGCTTTCGCGTCTATATGCCCGATCTGCTCGGCTTCGGCCGCAGCCAGCAGCCCGCCGATTTCTCCTATTCAGTCCACGACCAGGCTGCCGTCGTCGTCCATTTCATGGACGCTCTCGGCATCAAGCAAGCCGATGTCGCCGGTTGGTCCATGGGCGGATGGATCGTCCAGCTCATCGCCTTCGAAAACCCCCAACGAGTTTCCCGTCTCATCCTGATCGATTCCGTCGGCCTCAACGTCAAGCCAACCTGGAACACCAACCTCTTCGTCCCCACCTCGCCCCGCGAACTCGACGAGCTCGACGCCCTGCTCATACCCGATCCTCCGCGGATTCCGGCCTTCGTTGCGCGCGATTATCTGCGCCGCTTCCGCTTGAACGGCTGGGTCATCAAGCGCGCCATGGCCACCATGCTCACCGGCCAGGACGTCACCGACAATTTACTTCCCCAACTCAAGATTCCTGTCCTCATCGTCTGGGGCTCGCTTGACCAGATTGCCCCCGTCGACCAGGCCCAGACCATGCATCGCCTCATCCCCCAATCCCAGTTGCTTCTCATCCCCGCTTGCGGTCACATGGTCCCGCTCCTGTGCAGCGCTGCAATGGATCCTGCCGCCCTCCAATTCATCAAGTGATAACATTGAATTTCATCCAGTGATAAATCGACTTCCGGGGTCCAAATTCGATTCAAATTCAATTTGACGCCCCCCCATCTTCTCTGCGAGACTCAGCCAGATGTCCTATACAGGAAAATTTGAATTCGCTGCGGAGCGCAGATACCGGGCGCGCAACACACGGCTTTACCGGTTAGCGCACTGGCCCATCTGGATTTGGGTCTTTTTTATTGCCCCTGGGCCGCTCACTTTCGCCATGTTCACCCGCGGTTTTCACTGGATCAATTGGAGTTGGCTGGCCGCCGTCCTTCTCGTCACGGGAATTGCCGGCCTTCGCGGCCGCCTTCCCGGCGTTGAGCCCTGCCCCTATATCCTTCGCTTCGACGAGGACCGGCCCAACCCCCTCTACCGCCGCATCTGCTACACCTTCGCCTGGAACGCCGTGCTCACTTATACCCTGCTCAACTTCACCGGCCTCATCCTCGCCTCGGCCACCGGCGTCTGGCACCTCAAGCAGATTTACTACTACGCCTACTCGCCGCTTTGCGCCATGATTTTGCTGCTTGGCCTCATGGGCAAGCTGCCTCGCGTGGGACCATCCACCAAGGGCGAAGGCGTCGAGCGCCGCTACTTCTACGGATCGGTTTGGGCCGCCGCCGCCGCCCACGTCGTCCTTCTCCTCATGTGGAAGGTACTTCCCGAGACGCGCCCCGGAAACCTCGCCAAGCTGGTCGTTTTCGGTGCGGTTCTGGCGGCATTCGGCCTGGCTGCCTCGCGCGGCCAGCTCCCTCGAACCCGCCCCATCCTCTCCGGCGAGCTCATGGCCTCCGACTGACGTTTGGTTCCACGACCTCAAGGCAGGATTCGGCCTTGCGCCGTAGGCAGCACGAAATCCCACTCCGTCCCATCCAACTCCGCCGGGTGCCCCATCCAAGCTTTGCTTGGGTGGGACAGCACGAAATCCCACTCCGTCCCATTCAACTCCGCACGAACATGGGTGCCCCACGTCTCGATTTCAGACCTGGGATACAACAGACCCCGCCCCACCCCCGCACTCACACCCGTGTCAAGCCCCCTTCGCCAAAATAAACTTCCCAATCCATCGCAAGTCCTTTATTCCCCGTTCCCTAATCCAAGGTCCCTGTTTCTCCAAGTTTGCCGATCATTACCGCACTTTGGCGCAAAATGGACTCATGCTATTCCTTCCGTCGATCAACGAGAATCCCGAGTCGCCGTAAGTCCTTTAGAAGGGAATACTTGATCTTTAACTCATTTGGAATCAATGGGATGGAAGACCTGATCAGAGTGCCGAAAGCACCTAACGCTTTTACAAGCAACGCTTTAGCAGGTCAATCCGCTACCCCCCCGGGGGGGGCGATCAACAACGAATCGTCTCGTGATTCAAATCACATTTGACCGTCAGCCCGCGGCGGTATAACAAGGTTGCTATGTGCCTCGCCATCCCAGGAAAAGTCGAAGCCATCAATTCCGACGGCATGATCCGCGTCGGCCGCGTCAATTTTGGCGGTGTGGTCAAGAACGTCTGCCTCGACTACGTGCCTGAGGTTGTCGTCGGCGACTACACCATCGTCCACGTCGGCTTCGCCATCTCCAAAATCGACGAGGCCACCGCCGAGCAGACGCTTGCCGACTTCCGCGCCCTCGGCGTCCTCGACGAAGAACTGGCAAGCGAAGACGAAGCTTTCGCCCGCGCCGCCAAAGCGCCTCAATCCCGCTGCTCCCGCGGCGGTTGTTTCAACGAAACCTGCGCCTGCGAATCGAAACCGGGCGCCTCCGGTCTCGTTTTTGAGACCGGGGCGAACTCCCCTAGCCCCGTTAACCCCGCTAGCTCCGCTAACTCCGCTAACCCCGCTAACCCCGCTGCCTTCAAGCCATGAAGTACCTCACCGAATTCCGCAACGGTGAAATCGCCCGCAAAATCGCCCGCGAGATCGCGCAGATCACCACGCGCCCGTGGAAGATCATGGAAGTCTGCGGCGGCCAAACTCACTCCATCATCAAGAACGGCATCGACCAGATGCTTCCGGCCGGAATTGAAATGATCCACGGCCCCGGCTGTCCCGTCTGCGTCACGCCGCTCGAGCTCATCGACAAAGCTCTCGCCATCGCCGCCCAGCCCAACGTCATCTTCTGCTCCTTCGGCGACATGCTGCGCGTCCCCGGCACCGACAGCGATCTCTTCCAGGTCAAGGGCCGCGGCGGCGATGTCCGCGTCGTCTATTCGCCACTGGACGCCGTCGATCTCGCCGTCAAGAATCCCGGCAAGCAAGTCGTCTTCTTCGGCGTCGGCTTTGAAACCACAGCCCCCGCCAACGCCATGAGCGTGCATCTCGCAAAGCGCCGCGGCCTCACCAATTTCTCCGTCCTCGTCTCGCACGTTCTCGTCCCCCCCGCAATCTCGGCCATCATGTCCTCTCCCGGCAATCACGTGCAGGCCTTCCTCGCCGCGGGTCACGTGTGCAGCGTGATGGGCTATTGGCAGTACCCGCCGCTTGCCGAGAAATTCCGCGTCCCCATCGTCGTCACCGGCTTCGAACCTCTGGATCTGCTCGAAGGAATCCGCCGTGCAATTCTGCAGTTGGAATCCGGCCGCCATGAAGTCGAGAACGCCTACAGCCGCGTCGTTACTTTCGACGGCAATCAAGCCGCGCAAAAACTCCTCGCCGAAGTCTTTGAAGTCACCGATCGCGCCTGGCGCGGCATCGGCGTCATTCCGAAAAGCGGCTGGCGCCTCAGCGCCGACTATCGCGACTTCGATGCCGAGGAGCGCTTCCACATCACCGGCATCCACACCGAAGAATCGGCTCTCTGCCGGGCCGGCGATGTCTTGCGCGGAGCCATCAAGCCGGCCGAATGCGCCGCCTTCGGCAAAGAGTGCACTCCCCGCCACCCGCTCGGCGCAACCATGGTCTCAAGCGAAGGCGCCTGTGCCGCTTACTACAACTACGGCCGCATCCTTTCCGCCGAAGATCTCGCCGCCGCCGGTTCCGCGCTCTCGGGAGTTGCAAATGGCTAGCGATCTCAAAGTCGCAGCACCACTCGCAGAGAAATCAGCGCCCGATTTCTCAACCTGGTCCTGCCCTCTTCCTCTCGCCGACTATCCCACCATCGTGATGGGCCATGGCGGCGGCGGCAAGCTCGGCTCGGAGCTTGTCGAGCACCTTTTCCTTCCCGCCTTCCGCAATCCCGCTCTCGAAAATCTCGGCGATGCCGCCGTGCTCGAAGCCGGCGGCGCGCGTCTCGCGCTCTCCACTGATTCCTTCGTAGTCCAGCCGCTCTTCTTTCCTGGCGGCTCCATCGGCGAGCTTGCCGTCAATGGAACTGTGAATGACCTCGCAGTCTCCGGCGCCGATCCCAAATTCCTCTCCGCCAGCTTCATTCTCGAAGAAGGATTCTCGCTCGCCCAACTCGCCGCCATCGTCGATGCCATGGCCAAATCTGCCGCAATCGCCGGCGTCAAAATCGTTACCGGCGACACCAAAGTCGTCGAGCGTGGTCACGGCGACGGCTGCTACATCACCACTGCTGGCGTGGGCATTCTTCGCGCGGGAATCCAAGTCGGCCCGCATCGCGTTCAGCCAAACGACGCCGTCATTGTCTCGGGAACCCTCGGCGACCACGGTATGGCCATCATGAGCGTGCGCGAAGGCCTCGAATTTGAGAGCCCCATCCGCTCCGACTGCGCCGCGCTCAACGGCATGATCGCCCAGGTTCTCGATGCCGTAGGTGCGTCCGTCCACGCCATGCGCGATCCCACCCGCGGCGGTCTCGCTTCCACGCTGAACGAGATCGCTCAGTCTTCAAATGTCGGCATGGTCATCGACGAGGCGAGTCTTCCCGTCCGCGATGAGGTGCATTCAGCCTGCGAACTGCTCGGCCTCGACCCCGTCTACGTCGCCAACGAGGGCAAAGCCGTCTTCTTCGTGGCGCCCGAAGCCGCCGACCGCGTGCTCGCAATCCTGAGCGCTCATCCCCTCGGCAAAGACGCCTCTCGCATTGGCCACGCCACCGCCGAGCACAAGCACATGCTCGTCGCGCGCACCGCCATGGGCGCCAATCGTGTCATCCCTACCATGATCGGCGAGCAGTTGCCCCGCATCTGCTAGGCGTCCGCGTCTCCTCAACCTCGCCAGCAGAAAATCGCGCAAAGATTAGTTTCCTCAAATTACATTCGTAAGTTGGTCTTCCTCAATCTCCGCCGTATTCCCCTCAAACCACTGCTTCCCTCGCCGATACATGAGAAAAGGCTAAGACGACGCTCAGCTCACATCGAGCCTGCGCTGGTCTCCGCCTCAGCAGTCAACACGAATGCGCCACCATCTAAGAGCTGCCTCATCTCTCGCCATCGCAATGGTCATCGCAGGCTGCGGAGCAAATCCCCGCGTCGCAACTTCGCCGACCCGCGTATCGCCGCCTGTCGACGAATCGCGCATGGTTACGCTCGCTGGCAATGTCCATCCACTTGCGCGACCCGAATTCGATCAGGGCCCCGCCAATCCCGCAACGCCCCTCGACCGAATCCTGCTCCTGCTCAACTCCTCGCCTGAACAACGAGCCGATCTCGACGCGCTCCTCGCCGCGCAGCAGGATCCCGATTCGCCGCTCTTTCACCGGTGGCTTACGCCCGCTGAGTTCGGCGTGCGCTTCGGCGCGTCCGACAACGATCTTTCCCAAATCTCATCCTGGCTCTCATTCAACGGATTCACCATCGACGAAATCTCCGCCAGCCGCCGGCTCATCGCCTTCTCCGGCTCAGCGGCGCAAGTCTCCGCCGCATTCCGCACGTCCCTCCACCTCTACCGCATCAACGGAACAAACCACCTTGGCAACGCTTCGGACCCGCAGATCCCCGTCGGCTTATCCGGCCTTGTCGCCGGCGTGGTCTCCCTCCACGACTTTCGTCGCATCTCCCAGATGCGTTCGCTAACGCCGCTCTCCGCTCAGCCTGACTACTCCGCCGGCGCAACGCACTATCTCTTCCCCGCCGACTTTGCCACCATTTACGACCTGAACCCGCTATTGAGCGCGGGAATCAACGGCGCCGGCAGCTCGATCGCCATCGCAGCGCGCAGCAACATCAAGCTCACCGACGTGGAATCCTTCCGCTCCATGGCCAATCTGCCCGCGAACGACCCCGCGATCACTCTCGACAGTGCCGATCCCGGCCTCGTCGCCCACGATCAAGACGAGTCCACTCTCGACGTTGAATGGAGCGGCGCCGCCGCCCCAACAGCACAAGTCAACCTCGTCGTCGCCGCCTCCACAACCACCACTGACGGCATCGACCTCGCCGCCGCATACATCGTCAATCACGCAGCCGCGCCGGTCGTCAGTGTGAGCTACGGCAGTTGCGAACAGGACATGGGCACCGCGGAACTCGCCTTCTACAACAGCCTGTGGGAACAGGCAGCCGCGCAGGGCATGAGCGTCTTCGTCTCCTCGGGCGATGCCGGCGCCGCCGGTTGTTCAGCGCCCACTGCCAGCTCCGGCTCAGAACGCGCCGTCAATGGTCTCTGCTCCTCGTCCTGGTCCACTTGCGTCGGCGGAACAGAGTTTGACGAGGGCGCCAACCCGGCCGACTACTGGGCCCCGACCAACGCGGCGGGCTATGGCTCAGCCTTCCACTACATTCCGGAAGAAGTCTGGAATGAGAGCGCGTCGTACGGTGGCACAGGATTGTGGGCGTCCGGGGGAGGCGTGAGCACGATTCACGCTCAACCTGCATGGCAATCGAACATCAATGGCGCAGCTGCAGCCAATGGCATGAGGGCTGTGCCCGACGTGGCGCTCGCGGCCGCCGATCATGATGGCTACTTTGTCGCAGAGAACGGTTCATTCTGGATTGCTTCGGGAACCTCAGCCTCGGCTCCGTCCTTTGCCGGCATCATGGCGCTGGTTGTCGACGGCCAGCACGGCGTCCCGCAAGGCAACGCCAACCCTCGTTTGTATTCATTGGCCGGCTCGGCTGGCAACCCGTTCCACTCAACGCCTTCTGGAGACAATAGCGTGCCCGGTGTTGCGGGGTACCCGGCTACAGGAGCCATTTACAACTTGGCCACGGGCCTGGGATCGGTGGACGCCGCATTGCTCGTCAACAGCTGGAGCAGGCCCCGCCCAAATACCTGCTCGCGGTTCGGTCTCTTACCCACAAGGTGCATCCCAACGCCTCGCGTGCCTATTCGACTACTCAATCTGCCATAGGGATCAACCCTCTTCCGCAACAAAGACGGAACGGGCTACTTGAAAAGCCCGAAGGCTTTTTCAATCTGCGCCGAATGGTGGTCGGGAGCGTCAGGAAGCGTGTAGCTGATTTCAAGCACTGCGGCCGGCGGCTGAGCCAGCGCTTTCAGTGCCTTCACTGTCTGCGGCCAATCGATGGTCCCATCCCCGGGCCACAGATGTTCATCCTTCAAACCATGATTATCATGAACGTGAACCGAGACGATGCGCGCGCCCAGCGCGGCAATCGCAGCCGCCGTTCCAGTCGTGATGTTGGCATGGCCAAGATCCAGGCATATGCCAACGTTGTCCAGATGGCCCATTTCGAGAATCAAAACCAGGTGCTCAGGCGTGGTCGCTTCGCTCAGCAGATTCTCCACCAGCAGTCGTACGCCAAGCGGACGCGCGAATGCACCCAAATGTTCCAGCGCTGTTTGCGCCAGCTCAATGGTCCGTTGCGACCATGTATCGTCGCGCTCGCCCAGGTGCACCACCATATTGCGCAAGGGGATGTATTCGGCCGATTCCAGCGCTCGCTTGATCTCGTCCATGGCATCGATCCGGCGAGCCTTGTCAGGGTGCAGCACATTCACTCCGGGAGCGCCCGCCCGGCCCATTTCGCGATCCGGAAACATAGGAGCATGCATGGAAAACGGCTGCAATGAGTTTGACCGAAACCACTCGGCCAACTCCGCGACATCTTCGCGGCTGGTGTAGTCAAAGTGCTGACGCGCGGCAAAGATCTCCACCCCCTCCGCGCCCGAGCGCTCGGCGAGCTCAAGCAGGCCGGGATGCAAACGATGGTTCAGAAACAAATGAGTCGACAGAACGCGCAGCATTTTTTGAGGAGCCCCTGGCTCGGCCGGAATATATCTCCAAAACCGTCGCTAGGTCTATTCTCGCATCCTCATGAGCGCCAACCATCTATCATCAATCCGGAGAATATGTTGTCGAGCAGTATGCGGAGTTTGAGCACTCGAACGATGAAAGCAGATTCGCCAAAGCCCATCGTGGATTTTTCCTTTCCGCACCGCTGGCAGGCTGAGGTGCTGGCTGAGAGGCCGCTCATTCTGCCCCCGCGCCACTTCGTTTACCCGCAAGCGGCTGAGGAAGTCGAACGCGGCGCATTGGAAGTGCTCATCCGGCCCGGCGAAATCCCCCGGGATTCTGGTCCAAAACCTCCGCCGGGTGCGCAACCCTTTCTCGCCACCTGCGCCCTCGGTTTCCGCGATCCGGCTGCCCCTTCAGGCCTATGGTCTTGTCCAGAACCAGAAACAATCTGTGCGGTCGCAGGAGGCTATGCGTACCTGATCGACACTACGGCGCCGGAGTGCTTCACCATGATTCCCTATCGGCCGGTGCTCGAGATTCGCCCGATTGTCGAGGAGTGTCTGCTGCTTTTCGTCGGCCATCATTCGATTCTTGCCTGGGGACGCGACGGCCAGGCATGGGAGTCCCAAAAACTTTCCGACGAAGGCGTTGCGATCACTGGCATCGATAGCGGCGTGTTGCGCGGAACGGGCTGGGACATGAAAAGCGATAGGGAAACGGCGTTTGCTCTGGAACTGCGGAGCGGGCGGCGCATCCCACCCACTCGCAGTTAAGCGCGTCGAGCATATTCAATATTTCCTGAAATCCGCTCCGAAACTATTGTGGCGGAGGTGGCGGCGCGCTGGCTGAGCTTCCTCCCCCGCCGTCGGCTCTACCGTTCTTGCTGTACAACATAAAATCTACTTCTATCTTGATTGCGACGGCGACCGGCTTTCCCCGATGGATAGCCGGTTTGAATCTATACTGCCGGATGGCCTCGATCGCCTTCTCATCTAGTCCCATTCCCAGAGATCGCGCTATGCGAATATTTTGCGGATTCCCTTGCGCATCCACGATGAGCGAAATCACACATACGCCCTGATATTTGGCCCGGCGCGCTTCGTCTGAGAACTGCGCATCCACGCTGTGGATCACCACCGGGGGGCTGACATCCTTGCCAACCTTATACACCGGACCATGGTGGCTGTCTTGCGCTGCGTTTTGGACAGCGGTTTGCGGCTCAATAACGACAGCCATGGCAGCACTGCTAAGCGCTACGGAAAGCAGAAGAAGTGCCGCGGGAACGAGTACGCCGTATCTCAACAAGGCGCCGGCAGGATGCTTTTTTGTGCTGATTCTCATGATTCGTTTCTCCAAAATGTTGGCATCGAAGATGCCCATGGGGTGAATTGCGGGGACGCGCGCGGCGAGCGCCACCATCGTCGCAAGGCGCAGCAGGGCCTTGGAATAGCTGCGCGGGTCCATTTGCCGTTCGGTGACCGAATCGTCGCAGGCCATCTCGCGGGTTTGACCGATTTGAGATTTGAGCACCCATATCAATGGGTGGAAGACGAGCGGAAGACTTACGGCCTCATAGAAGAGATTCTTCTGGAAGTCGCGCCGCTTGAGGTGTGCGCACTCGTGAGCGACGGCGGCGAGAAAATCGACCGGCGCGCATTGAGCGGCAAAACCCGGGGGCAGCAAGAGCACTGGCTTCAGCAAGCCCAGAGCAACCGGGCCCGATACCCGAGGTGACGCCAGGATCTGGGCATTGCCCAGGGCGAACGACCGCTTGCACCCGCGCCAGATTTCGACTTGTTCCGGTGTCAGCGTGGCTGGCGCTGCCTTGCGAACGAGCGCTGCAGCGCCATGCAGCGATGCGATCAAGCGGCCGGCAAAGCAGAGGATCACAGCGACGTAGATGGCCACGAGTGACCAGAGAACGGCTTCGGGAAGAAGAAAAGCCGGACGCGAGTTTGGGAGGGCTTGGGCGTTCACGAGGATCATCGACGAATGCCGATCGGCGACCTGTGAAGCGATCAGGGATGCAGCCAGCGCGCGAAGAAATGGCAGCGCGGGCGTGACCACGGCGATGGTTAAAGTGGATGCCCAAAGGGAGTGTTCAAGCCGCGGGCCGAGGCGTTTGACGAAGCGGCTCACCAGCCAGCCGGCGGCAACGATCAACGCAACTTCCCATACCGCGTTGGCCAGGTAAGAAAAGAAAAAAACGGAAAGGCTACTCACTTTGCTCACTCCTTTCCTCGGCCTCAATCATTCGGCCGAGTTCGGCAACCCGCTCCAAATCCACCTGGCGGCTCTTGACCAGGCTCATCACCAGCGCCTCTGGCGATCCCCCGAAAGCCCGCTCAACAAATTCGCGGAGTGCCTGGCCGAGAACTTTGTCGCGCGAGGCGACGGCACGATAAACATACGCGCGTCTTGCCAGGCTGCGCCGGACCCTGCCTTTGCGGTGAAGAATGTTGAGCATGGTCTGCACCGTGTTGTATGCCAACTCGTCGCTCGGCAGCAGACGCTCCTGCACATGCTGCACGTTGCTCGGTCCCTCAGTCCATAGCACGTGCATGATTTTGAGCTCCAGCGGAGTGAGCGCGTTTGATCCCTTTCTGCGTCCAGCCATCTTCTCTCCTAAATAAATAGGAGTATGTCCCGAACAAAGAAATCTGTCAACCTAAAACTTTAGGAGCATGCCTGGGGCGCGCCGGAGCCGGCCTGTCAGCTTGAGACCCGCTGGCTCATGGACCCGAAATCTGACTGACGTTTAACCTTATCTCTCTGCCAGTGCAGCACGCGGCAGAATCGCCTCGTACTCGGCATAGATACCTTCAAAGACTGAATCCCAGCTTGCCGTGAGGGCGTATGCACGCGCCGCGTGGCGCATCTCTTCCAGGCGACTGGGATCGCCAAGTAATTCGGCGATCGCCGCCGTGAATTCCTCGTCAGGCACGATGCGGCCGGTTTCGCCGTCGCGGACAATGGTGCGCGGGCCTCCGTCGGGGGTCACGATGGCAGGCACCCCGCTGGCCAGCGCCTCAAGCACAACATTGCCAAACGTATCGGTATGTGAGGGGAACACGAACAGATCCATGTTGGCGTAGGCCGTCGACAGCGCTTCTCCTCGCAGCACTCCTGTGAACTCCGCCTTTGGAAGCCGTTCGCGTAGCCAGGCCTCGTCGCCTCCGTGACCCACAATGAGGAATCGCGTGTTCGTCACTCCCATGCGATCGAATTCCTCCTGGATCCTCACCAGCAAACCAATATTCTTTTCGATTGAGAGGCGGCCGACGAATCCGAGAACGAAATTGCTGTCCGTGGAATAGCGTTTGCGTTTCAAAGGATGAAAGAGATTCGCATCAACGCCGCGTGGCATCAGGTGGCACGGGCGGTGTGTGTAGCGCTCGAGCAGGGCGCAAAGCTCAGGATTGGGCGCGAATAAGACTTTCGCCAGCGAGTAGAACCCAGCCGCCGTCGCCAACGCCACGTTCTCGATCGTCTGACCTGTAGAAACGGACTGCTGGCTGGGCAACAACCGTAGCAGCCACTCTGCGCGGCGTGCGGCGTATTCGTGAACATTGGTATGCCAGCTGGCGGCAAGCGGTAGGTGGAGATGGTGCGCGAGCGCGGCGCCCACAACGCCGATCTCGCTGGGGCCGGTAATGTGAATCAGGTCGGGCTGGAAGCGCTCCAGCACCTGGCCGATCATGGGAATGTGGCGCAGAAACGCCGGATCAACGCGAAGATCCTTTTCCAGCGCAAAAGAGAAAATACCGCGCGGCAACTCCAGCGTCCATACCGGACCCTCCTCGATCAATGCCTCGTTGCGATGGCCCGCGGCCTGGGTGCGGTTTCCTGCGCGCACGCAAAGAAAAGGAAGGTTGCGCCGCCGCGCAAAGTTCTCAAAATGGCGGCTGGTATGGGCAACGCCGTTGACTTCGTGAAAGGAGTCGGGAAAATAGGCAACCCGCGGAACCGTTGCGGTCATATCGGCTGCGAGACTCACTGCGATGGCAAGTCCTCTCACGCTAACACCGCTCGCTCCGCTAACACCGCTAGCGCCGCTGCTTTATTTAGAACTCGTGCTCGCCCAGCGCAAGCCGCAACTGATCTGCGTTGCTCCACGCCAGGCGCAACCCGCCGGCCACCAGCCCGCGGCCCATCAGCTGTACCAGCGCAAGGCCTGCGCCAATCATCCGCGGCGCAGATCCCCTCGGCCAGAGCTCGACCAACGGCCTCACAACCCCGGCTGCATCAGGATGAAAGACGCGATCGTCCCACGTGCGCGAGCCTTGCGGAAAGTCTGGATAATGGCGGATTGCATCGATTGTCGATTGCAAAATCCGATGCTTCCAGGGCTCGGCGTATTGCTCCAGAAAAAGCACGTTGCTGCGCTTTTCCCGGCGCACTTCGTGCACGAACTCGGTAAAGGTGGTCGCGTTGGTCAGGTTCACGTTGGCGTTCGGTTCCACGCCGTGACGATCGCCGCCCGAAAGCAGCAGCATGTTCCACTTTTCTGCCAGTCGCCTTGCTGCGCGGTTCTCATCCCAGTTGCGTAGACCGTTCAGCTCCAGCGCGTGAATAAAGGCGCCATTCTTCTGCAGGAACTCGCCCACCAGGAATTGATGCTTTTCCTTGCCGATCAGGTAAAGGTCCCACATCGGGTGGTTGAAGACGACCAGCACGTTCGGCTCGCGATGCAGGCTGGCAAGAATCTCGGTCAGCCGCGCGTCGCTGGGGTGGGCGGTGTAGTCCTCAAGCGTCGCCATCCACTGTGCTGCTCGCGCGCTGGGCAGGTTGTGCACGCCTAAATGGAATGACTGTGCTCCGCCGTAGGGTGCGCTCCACTCCACTGAGACTGGAATCTGCCGCGCGCTGGGAACCGTGCGCAGAAGCATTGGAGCTTTAATGTTGTCGTGGTCGGTAATTGAAACCATGGGCGCCAGGCCGAGCTTTTCAATCTGCCGCATTTCCAGATCGAATGCCAGCTTCGGCGTCATCGGTGGGGTCCAGTAGCTGGCGGCGTAGTCAATGTGGATGCCGTGATACTGCTCGGCGCGACGCTCCATCCGCGAGAGCAGCGGGCGCATCACCGGAAACTGGTTCCCAAAGTTGGCTAGGAAATCCAGTGTCTCGTGCGACTGGTTGGTATGACTGTGCAACGATACACCGGTCCGAAAGCCTCTGGGGGCATCCTTGTCTCGCCAGATGTATGAGATCGCTGAACTCGGCATATCCACTCCTCGGTTTCGCGGATTTCCACAGCCAGTATCCGTTGAGTGCCGTGAATATCCAGTTAAGAGCGCGCGAATTGCCCTTCAATTAAGGGTGCAATGGAACCAAGGGAGTTACGAAAATACCCGGAATTTCGCTTCAAAACACGTGTAAATTCCCAACACCTTTATTGTATGACGAACGCGGTATCGCCGCCGGTCCGAGGCGCTGCGGTGCCTGAAGGGCAAGTAGGAAACCAAATGGAATGAACCGCCAAGAAAATCGCGTGAATTTTTGGCGAAACGTACCAACCTACTGAAGATTGCCTACTTCCGGGTCTTGGCCAATTCAGGGCTGAGAAAATCGTCCATATTCCAGCCCGCCATCAGATCCTCGTCATGATTCGATTTTCTGGCTTCACCATGCATGCCCGCCGCCGAGGCCGCTTCCGCGGCTAGATAGTTCTGCGTGAGACCTTGGCGCAGCAACTCAAAAGCCTCTTCAGGTGAATTCGCGAACTTGAACAAGTCAATATCCTTGGGAGAAATCGCGCCCGTATCGACCAGCGTGTCTAGATTAAAGACCCTCTTCCAGTATTCCGGTCCGTAAATGACCACGGTGATCTTCTTGGTCAGCTTCTGGGTCTGGACGAGCGTGAGGATCTCAAACATTTCGTCGAGCGTGCCGTAGCCGCCGGGAAAGACCACCAAGGCCTTGGCCAGGTAAGCGAACCAAAGCTTGCGCATAAAGAAATAGTGGAACTCAAAGTTGAGCGCGGGCGTGATGTACGGATTTGGCCGCTGCTCGAAGGGCAAAAGGATGTTCATGCCAATCGTCTTTCCGCCGGCCTCATAGGCGCCGCGATTGGCCGCTTCCATAATCCCCGGACCGCCACCCGAAGTAACAACGAATCGGTGCTTGCGCGACGGAACCGTCTTGGCCCACTGCGTGAGCAGTTGCGCCAGGCGCCGCGCATCCTCGTAATAGCGAGCCATCTCCACTGCGGCCACCGCGCGCTTGCGTTGCAACTCGGTCGCCATGCCGGCAGCAATTTCCTTGGGCTTCGCGGGCTGCTCTTCGCTGGGCGCGGGTTGCGTTGAACCGGTGTTATCCAGCAGCTCCAGCGCATGATCGGCTTCTTCGCGTCCGCGGAATCGTGCCGATCCAAAGAAAACCACCGTATCCTGGATTTGCTCGCGGCGGAATCGCGCCAAAGGCTCAAGAAACTCCGACACAATCCGGATGAGGCGTCCGTCGGCGCTGTTCAGGAAGCCTAGATTCTCGTAAGCCAGTGGCGCGCGCTCCAAAGGAGGCGGCGCTCCGTTGGTGGGAATCACCGCGCGAGGAGGCGCTTCAGCGGCGGCGTTTTTCGTTTCTCCGCCAGGTTTCTCCAGGCTCTCCGCCTTCTGTTCCCAATTCCCTGTTTCCTGATCCCTGTTTTTCATCACTCAACCATCACGACGTCGAATCGCATCTTGAAATGCGAACCATAAATTCAACAAACCGAGTCCGGAAACGATGCCGCGCACTGCGCCAAGCCGGACGAAATCTTCAACTGCAGTGGACTGGAGAAAAATCGGATTCTGGTCCCAGAAGTTGGGCGACCACGGCGCATAACAGACGGCCAGTCCTATATACATGCGCAGCATCACGCGCAAGAACAATTCCACGCCCTCGAGCCAGCGAGGAACATGGTGCGGCGGATGCCCACCGGGGCCCGGTTCGGGTACTGAATGCGTTTCAGGATCCGGTGCCGTCTCGGAGAGCGTCGCCGGGCTCACAATAAGCGCCGAAACGAGCGTCGGTGAGGTCGGTTCCGGTTCCTGCATTCCTATGCTTGTACCCGCCATCCCCGATGTCTATGCATTGCAATCGCATACGGCGATCGTTCTTTTGTGAGCCGGACGCGGGGGCTAAGTCCGGCACAGGTACATCGTAATCAAACGGTAACACAGCAGCGACCGCCCCCGCCCGAGCCAGCCCACGGACCGGTTTGCTTTCATTAGCGGCAACAATAAACCGTTTTCAGAAGCGGTAAAACACGCCGCCCATCGGCTCGTACACCTGCGTGTATCTGGTTGTCGAATTGAAGATGTCCGACAAATTAGGCGCTTTGGACATATTGCCGCGGACTTGCACGCGCAGACCTAAATGCGGCAGAAAACTCCAATCCACGCCGCCGCCGTAGATAAAGTCCGGCCTCATGACCGAGTTCACCGAGTAAGGGCTCTGTCCGGGAACTGTGATGATAAAGCCCGCGCCACCCAACGCAAACGGCCTCACGTTTCCCAACTTCTTTGACACCACCCAGACCCCTCCGAACTGCGTAGCCTTGCCCGAGACCTCGAGCTGTGGGCACGTCGATCCGGTGGTACCCGTCGGAAAGCAGGTTGGTGGAGTGGCACTGGGACTGATGTAGGACTGGTTCGCAGGATTAAACGAGACTTCAAATTCGTACCCAACAAGTGGATTCGCAATATGTCGCCATTCAAAAAGCCCGCCTTCGGAGTCTGTCGGCGTCTGTTTGGTGCCAAAACCGGTCGTGCTGCTCGCGATCGTCCGGTATGCGCTCAGCGCCACATCGGTTTGCGCCTGGACCGTTGCGCCCCCAAAAAGAACCGCTACGGTCACTAGCAACGCGCCTTGCATCGAAATCTTCATCCGAATCACAGCCTCCTGGATTGATTGCCGCTTCTGTTTTCTGAAATCCCCAAACTTGCCTTTGCTATCTTCGCATTTTGACTCTTCGACAAGCCGAATCGGTAGGTCGCAGCCCGCCCGCCAACTCACGGAACGGCGGGCAGTCCCGCAAGCGCCATGGCGATCTCTTCCGTCGGATACTCGTAATTCTCCAGTTTACCTGCCTGGTAGTCGATATAGGACTGCATATCGAAATGACCGTGCCCGCTCAGGTTGAACAGAATGGTGCGCGTCTTGCCTTCAGCCTTGGCTTCGAGAGCCTGGCGAACGGCCTCGGCGATGGCATGGTTGGCCTCCGGTGCGGGCACAATACCCTCTGCTCTGGCAAACTGGATTCCCGCGGCGAACGCATCGAGTTGTTGCACTGTGGTGGCCTCGGCGAGGCCCAGGTCGATGACGTGCGAAACCAGCGGCGCCATGCCGTGATAGCGAAGTCCGCCCGCGTGAATACCGGGCGGCATGAATGTACTGCCCAGCGTGTGCATCTTGACCAGCGGCGTCAGATGGCCGGTGTCGCCGAAGTCGTACGCAAATTTTCCTCTGGTTAAACTCGGGCAGGCTGCGGGCTCAACAGCCACGATGCGCGCGTTGCACTTGCCTTTCAGCTTGCGTCCCAGGAACGGCATTACCAGTCCGGCAAAATTCGATCCGCCCCCGGTGCAGCCGATGATCACATCGGGCTCATCGCCGGCCATCGCCATCTGTTCGATCGCTTCCTGGCCGATCACGGTCTGATGCAGCAGCACATGATTTAACACGCTGCCCAGCGCGTATTTGGTCTGCGGGTCTTTGGCGGCAACCTCCACAGCCTCCGAGATGGCGATTCCGAGCGATCCATTTGAGTTGGGATGTTTCGCCAGGATGGCGCGGCCTGACTCGGTCTCAGTGCTGGGGCTGGCGACGACCGAAGCGCCGAAGGCTTCAATCAGCGCGCGGCGGTAGGGCTTCTGGTCGTAGCTCACGCGCACCATGAAGACCTTACAGTGCAATCCCAGAAACGCGCAGGCCATCGACAGCGCGGAGCCCCACTGCCCTGCGCCGGTCTCAGTCGAGAGATTCTGAACCCCCTCGCGCTTGTTGTAGTACGCCTGGGGAACCGCGGTATTCAGCTTGTGCGACCCGGCCGGGCTCACGCCTTCATATTTGTAGTAAATTCGCGCCGGGGTATCGAGCGCTTTTTCCAGTCGCCGCGCCCTCATCAGCGGCGATGGCCTCCACTGCGCGTAAATCTGCCGCACCTCTCCGGGAATTTCGATCTCCCGTTCCGCGCTGACTTCCTGCATGATCAGCCCCATTGGAAACAGCGGCGCCAGGTCGTCGGGACCGATCGGCTGCAAAGTTCCGGGGTGCAACGGAGGAGCTAAAGGCTTAGGCAGATCGGGAAGAATGTTGTACCAGGCTTGCGGAATCCGGCTTTGCGGCAGGTTGTACTGGATTGTTTCCATGCGCAACATTTTACAGGGGCGCGGAGGGGCACGACGGTGCGGTGCGTCAGCGCTGGCTGGCTTCTCCCGCTGCAACCTTGCGGTTGAATTCCGCCGATTGGTTGCGCGGCACGCTCAGTGATTTCCAGCGGTCACTGGCAAAGTGCTTGGCCAGAAACACAATCTGCCCCACGTGATGGGGATAGTGCGCCAATTGGCGATTGACCGCCTGCATCACGGAGTGTGCCTCGCCACGAATCGTTATCGTGCCGGCGAGGTCGTCCTCGGTAAGCGGCTCAATTGCGGTGAAGACGCGGTTCCAGCCGTCTTCCCACATCGCCATCAATTCCTTGCGTGTCGCAGGCGGATCGACGAATTCCGAGTCGCGATCGCGATCAGGCTTCTCGCCGTCCGTGGTCAGGAAGTCGGTAAAACGAGACCGCATATTGCCCGTCATATGTTTCACAATAACGGCGATCGAATTGGACTCGGGATCGATCGTGGCAAACAGATCGTCATCGCTCACTTGCTCCATGGCGCGCTCAGCGAGGCGCTTGTAGTAGTGGAACAGCGAGAAAGCATCTTCGACATACGAGGTGGTGAATTTGAGCGCCATGGGTACAGTGTATTTGAGAACCGAAAGGCGCAGCCCGGCAGCTTTTATGCCGCAAACGTCTTGTCGCTCAGGCTTTGATCGCGAAGGCCGGCGAGAAGACCCGCGACGGAGATGTCCTCATCCAGCGCCTCCCAATGCAGGCCGCGGCGGCTGATCCTGACCTGCTTGCGCTGCTTTGCGGTGCCGCGAAGCAAACGAGGAAACCATGCCAGCGGAACCCCGATCGTCCGGCCGTCGGTCAGATCCACCCACATGCAGTCGGTATCGAATTTCACTCGTTTTGCGCTAACCAAAGAACTCACCCCCTAGTTGCCTTGCTCGCTAGGACCCTTGATCCCTTCGTCCCTCGTTCCCTTGTTCCCTGTCTTTTCACGGCTCATCGCTATAAATATGCACTTCGATTTTCCCGCCTTCCACCTGCCGCGCGCGAAACATGCCCGCCGTATTGAAGCTCCAGGCAACCTGCCCGTTGGGTGCGATGGCAATCACGCCGCCATCGCCGTGTATGGGCGCAAGTTGCTTATGGATGACTTCATCGGCAGCCTGTTGCAGCGTGAAGCCCTTGTGTTGAACCAGAGCGCAGATCTCGCGCGCCACGGTGTAGCGGATAAAAAACTCTCCCACGCCGGTCCCTGAAACCGCGCACGACTGATTTGAAGCGTACGTGCCCGCGCCGATCAGTGGCGAATCGCCCACGCGGCCCGGCATCTTGCCCTGCAAACCGCCTGTCGACGTGGCGACGGCAACGTTCCCTCTTCGATCGAGAGCGACTACGCCTACCGTGCCATAACGGCTCATGTCGGCCGGCTCCTGCCATTGCGCCAGCGGCACCGCTTGTTCTGCCGGCGGCGCGCCAGCTGGACGCGGTGGAATCGGCTTACCTTCCTTTTGCAATTGCTTCACCAGCGACTGCCAGCGGGTCTCCGTGAAGAAAAAGGCGGCGTCCTTCTGCTCCAAGCCGGCGGCGAGCGAAAATGCATCTGCGCCCGATCCGACGACCAGTACATAGGGCGTTTTTTCCATCACCGCGCGAGCCAGAGTAATCGGGTGGCGAGTGTGGGTCACGTCGGCTACCGCTCCAGCGCGGAGCGTTGCGCCATCCATGATAGCCGCGTCGAGTTGCGTCTTCCCATCGGCTGTAAACACCGCGCCACGAGCGGCATTGAAGTGCGGATCGTCTTCCATCACGCGAGCGGCCGCCTCGACCGCATCGAGCGACGAGCCTCCGTGATCGAGCATCGCAGCGCCTGCCTTCACCGCTTCACTCAGCGCTTCGCGATATTCCTTATCGCGCACCGGGCCAAGTGCCTCGCGGTCGATTCCGCCCGCCCCGCCATGCACCACAATGACCCAGTGCCGTGGCTGCTGCCCCATAACTGATGCCTCCGACCGGGCGGTTCATGCGCCGATGATGCAAATGAGTTTTGTGATCCTCGCTTGCGTGCGCCAGCCCTCCATCGACTCCCATAGTACCGCTGCGCGCGGCAGCATTTCTCTTTTCAATAGTCGGAATTGGGAGAGTTCAAGCCGGCCGGTGCTTCATCCATTCTCTGGTTCCCGCATATCTGCAGGATGCGGATGCAACTTTTGTCGCTTCCGCCAGCGACTCAATGAATCCGCAGCCAGTGGACGCGAAGAAACAATAAGCACCGTGAAAAATGTCTCCTGCGCCCATCGTGTCTACCACTTCGACTTGCGGAACCGCGATCGTGCCCGACGATTGGCCTGAAATGAACCGGATGGCCTCGGCTCCGGCGGTGATGGCGATGTTTGCCACTCCCCGGCTCTTCAGATACTCCACAACTTCATCGCGGCTGGCGCACCCTGGGGGCAAAAAGTCCGCGGAGCAAATCGCCGTGTGTATGCTTTTCAGAAGCTCTTCCGTTCCGTCCTTCCAGCTTCCTCCATCCAGAATCACCGTCTTGCTTCGAGCCTTGGCCGCGCCGGCCCAAGCCTGGCACGCCTCGATAAAATGACCATCGACCATCACCACCCGCGCACTCTCCAAAAGACTCGCGTCCACCTTCGCGGGCGGAATTGTCACGCGAATTGCATTCGCCGATACCACGTTCCGGTTGCCATGGCGGTCAACGGTAACCGATGACAAGGCCGGCAACCCTTCAAAATCCGGATTCAAATCGACAAGCTGAACCTTGTGCCGTTTGAGCTCCTCACGCACCACGATGGCCAGAGGATTGAGCCCCACCGCCGTTACCAGCGCAGGCTCCCCTCCAAGTTGATCAAATGTAACCGCGGCATTGGTGGCCGGTCCGCCTACGAATACTTCCTGGCTGCGCGCCGCAATCTTCGTATTCGCGCCAGGAAACTCGTCGACTCCGTAGACCACGTCAATCGTCGACAGTCCAACAAAAATACCGCTCACCATGGGTCAGTGCTCCTCGCGATGAAGGCTCGCATCCTGTCACAGAAATTCGCAAACTAAACAATCTGTCATCCTGAGCGGAGTTTGGCCAAATTCTCGGCCAAATGGAGCCGAAGGACCTGCATTCTGCGAATTCGACTAGTGAAACGGACTCCTGTCACACAGCGCCAGTCCTCATCTTAGATTCCCTTGCGACACCTTTGGCTGGCTTTCGATGTTCCTGGCACATTTCGACCTTGGCGACTTCATGGCCGGCAGTAGACAATGCTTGGGTTCCTCAAATTGCCTTTCGGTTCGCGGCAAATCGTGCTCGGCAGTGACCGGCGAGGCAGCCGGAGGGAGCCGCTTTCAGGGAATCGGCTTTGTAACAAGGGCACGGCTTTAGCCGGGCCGAAGGAAGCAAACAAAGCGGGCGGGTCTTAACCCCTGACGAATTACAACAGGTTCCGCATAGTTTCTCGTGACCCACGCAATGCAAACAAGGCGCACATAGGAAGATTCGATGCACTCCATCTGGTTTGGCGAGTTCATGGGCACGCTGGTTCTTCTCCTGTTCGGCAACGGCGTAAACGCCGCCGTGTTGCTGCGCAAGTCCTACGCTGCAGACTCCGGTTGGATGGTCATCACCACCGGATGGGCACTGGCCGTCTTGTGCGGAGTCCTGGTCGCGCAGGCCTTCGGCAGTCCCGCCGCGAACCTGAATCCCGCCATCACTCTCGCCAGCGCGGTAATCACCGGAGATTGGGCACAGCTCCCCATTTACTGGTCCGCGCAACTCCTGGGCGCAATGGCTGGCGCCGCGTTGGTCGCCCTTCACTACGCGCCGCACTGGAGCCTTACACCCGATCCGCTGGTCAAGCTCACCGTCTTTGCCACCAGTCCCGCTGTATACAGTCCCCTGGCAAACATCTTCAGCGAGATGCTTGGCACGGCAGTCCTGATCGTGATCGCGGCTGCCATCTTTTCGCACGGTGTGGCGATGAACGGCCCAGCCGCGGGCCTGGGTCCATGGCTCGTCGGCAGTTTGGTGTGGGGCATCGGGCTTTCGCTCGGTGGCACCACCGGCTACGCCATTAACCCCGCGCGCGATCTGGGTCCGCGCATCGTTCACGCGCTGCTGCCCATTCCCGGCAAGGGTGGATCGAACTGGCGCTATGCGCCGATCCCCATCATTGGTGAGCTCACCGGCGCGGTGCTCGCAGGCCTGCTTTTGCGCTTCGCGCATTTGTAGCCGCACGCGCTTCGCAGATTCGTGCCGGCTTTTCCACTTCGCGCTCGCTTTTCCACATTCGATCGCCAGCCACGCTCCCTCGCCTTTGCGTCGCAGGGCGCAATCAATCGGAGCGCAATTACTCCAGGCACGACGCGATGACCGCCAGCGCTGCAATCGCCGCCGTCTCAGCGCGAAGAATGCGCGGCCCCAGCGACGCGGCGCGCCAACCATTGTCGTCGAACAGAGCTTCTTCCGCTGGCGCCCATCCGCCTTCGGGCCCGATAGCAACTTCGAGCTCAGGCATTTCTTCTTTCGCCGCTTCGATGGCTTCGTCAATTGCGTTTCGCAGCGTCGTCGTGCGCTCCTGTTCGGCAAGCACGATGCGCGACGCCCCGGCTCCAGCCCCAGCCCTGGACGTAGCTGCCGCGCGCACTCGCTCGGCAAGATCCACCGGCTCATGAATCACCGGCACATCGGAGCGGCGCGCCTGTTGCGATGCTTCATGCGCAATGCGCCGCCAGCGTTCTGCTCGCTTCACTGCTGCATGAGAAAGGTGCTTCTCTGTCCTGCGCGCAATCACTGGCGCGATTGCTGCGACCCCAAGTTCGGTGGCTTTTTCAATGGCCCACTCCATGCGATCGAACTTATAGACGGCCATCACCAAAGTAACCGGCAACGCGGGGTCGGCATCCATCTCGGCAACAAGGTTGAAGCGAACTTCGCTCGTTTCTCCCGCCTGGGTCACCGCCGCCACCTCGGCGTGAAAGACGCGGCCGCCCGCGACAACATCCGCTTCCATCCCCGGTTCAGCGCGCAGCACGCGCGCCAAGTGTTCGGCTTGCGCACCCTCGATCGTGGCAGTTGCTTCGTCCCAATGCTCGGCAATCCATCGGCGGCGTGTCATCGTAGAAGTCCTTTCGTCTTAAAGAGTCTACGTCGTTCCACGTCTGTCAAGCGAAATGCTGATTTTCGCCGATAGGCTTGATCGCCGCTCCCAGAGCGGGTTTTAGCGATTTCGTCGTGCGGCGAATCCGGAAATTGCCGAGCGCCGATTTTTTCTTCGCCCAAAACACTAAGGGGAACGCTTTGAGCGTCCCCCTAGAGTGTTGCCTTTTGGGTTGTCAGACCGTTACTTTTTCTTCGCGGCCTTCTTGGCGGTCTTCTTGGCTTTCTTCGCTGGCTTCTTGGCTGCTTTCTTGGTTGCCATTTTTCTATTCTCCCTTTTCGATGGGTTGCATCGATTCTGCAATTAGAAACTGCAGTTGAAGAATGTATAGAATCGCGCAGCATCGATGTCAAGAAAAAAACGACATAGAAGTGAAAAAAAGATCAACACCAATTCCGTCGCGATTCGAGGCCCAAAGAGAATTCGAACAAGTTTTCGAAGTGCGCACTGAAAAGCTCCGGCGTTCAAATCGTGTTCGACGATCGCGAAACTCAATCGCGTCGCGCGGCGATCGTCGCTGCTGTCTTCAACACTCGATCACGTTCAGCGCAAGCCCCGCGAGGCTCGTCTCCTTGTAGCGCGATTGCATATCGAGACCCGTGAGATACATCGTGCGAATCACCTGGTCCAGTGAAACCTTGTGCGCTTCAGACTCGTTGAGAGCCAGGCGCGCGGCCTGCACGGCCTTCGCGGCGCCCATGGCGTTGCGCTCGATGCAAGGGATCTGCACCAATCCTCCGATGGGGTCGCACGTCATGCCCAGATTGTGTTCCATTGCGATCTCGGCGGCGTGCTCAATCTGGCCATTGTTGCCGCCCAGCGCGGAGGTGAGCCCTGCGGCCGCCATCGAACAGGCCACGCCCACTTCACCCTGGCATCCCACTTCAGCGCCGCTGATTGAAGCGTTTTCCTTGTAGAGAACGCCGATGGCGGCAGAAGTGAGAAAGAAGCGAACGATGCCCTCGCCGGTCGATTCGGGAATAAAGCGGCGATAGTAGAGCGCGACTGCGGGAATCACGCCCGCAGCTCCGTTGGTCGGCGCCGTCACCACGCGCCCGCCCGCGGCGTTCTCTTCGTTGACGGCCATGGCGTAGACCGTAATCCAATCGAGCGGAGCCAGCGGATCGCCCTGCTGCCCGCTCTTCCGGCCGCTCCCATCGCGCGCCCGCAGCCGCTCCGCGAGCCGGCGCGCGCGGCGGCGAACGTTCAGGCCTCCTGGCAGAATGCCTTCTGCCGCCATGCCGCGCTCGGCGCATGCCTGCATGATTTGCCAGATTGCCTCGATGCCCCCGCGCACACGATCCTCAAGCGACTCCGTCGTCGCTCCGGGGTGGGCTGCGCGCAGACGCTCACACTCGTTGGCCAGCATCACCTGGTCGATGGAAAGCGAGTGCGCCCGCGCCGCTTCAAGCAGCTCAGCTGCGCTGCGAAACGGATAGGGCAAACGAACTTCGGCTTCATCCGCCGCCTTGTTTGTCGCTCCGTCCTCGACGATGAATCCCCCTCCGATCGAAAAGAACGTCCGCTCGACCAGAACCGAGCCAGCGGCATCGAACGCGGTGAAACGCACGCCGTTCGGGTGCTGGGTTCGCGCTCCGGAAGGAAACATCTGGTCGCGGTGAAAGATTACGTCGCGGGCTTCCTCGAACCCAAGCAAGCGCTTCCCCGCAACCTGCATCTCGCGGGAAGCGCGAATCGCGGCCACTGTGGATTCAATCGTGGCCGGATCGATGGACGCGGGTTCGTTGCCTGCGAGACCAAGCAGGATCGCGCGATCGGTCCCGTGGCCCAGGCCCGTGAGCGCCAGCGACCCATACAGGTCCACATGTATGCGTGCGACCCGCTCCAACAGGCCGGCGGATTCAAGGCCGCGCGCGAATTGACATGCCGCGCGCATCGGCCCCATGGTATGCGAGCTGGAAGGACCAACGCCGATCTTATACAGGTCGAAGAGACTCGTGGTCACGCATCAAATTGTAGTCGGAAAAGAATAAACCGGCGCATCCACCCTAAAGCTCTCTGCCGGAATCTCTTTATTCGAGAAACTCGTGGACTTCCTGGTTCGTGCTGTGCAGAAGTTCATGCAGAGAACCATTCAGGATGAGGCGGCCTTCTTCCAGCATCAGAAAGGTGGTGCTTGCGTTCGTCTCTCCCTCAGGCAGCGGGACCATCCGATTCTGCTCCGGATCGAAGCGGTGGGTGCACAGTGTAAAAGCATCCTGAAGGCGATGCGTAACCAGCAACGCCGGTGTGCCGTGCACATCGCGCTGCTTCACAATCAGCTCGATGATGGTGGCGCACGTAACCGGATCCAGGCCCCCTGTGGGCGAGTCGTAAAGAATCAACTCTGGCTGATGAATGAGCGCGCGCGCGATGGCAACCCGCCGCCTCATGCCTCCCGAAAGACTTTCGGGATACAGAGAGAAGGTTTCATCCAGTCCCACAAAACTCAGCGCCTCGTGAACCCGGCTATCAATCTCCTCATCGGGCACGCGCTCCTGTATCAGTTGATAAGCGATGTTGTCGCGTACCGTGAGCGAATCGAAGAGCGCGCCTTCCTGAAAGACCATCCCGGCGCGCGCGCGCAACGGAAAAAGACGCGCCTCCGGCAATTGGGAGATGTCCTCGCCGAAGAGCAGGATTGAACCCTCCTGGGGGCGAAGCAATCCCATGATCAGCTTGAGCAGGACGCTCTTGCCCACACCGGTCGGCCCAAGCAAAACCCGCGTCTCCGCGGGAGCAACCGAGAAGCTGATGTCGCTGAGCACCGGAGGACCGTCGAAGCCCGCCGACACACCATGCAGGCTGACAACCGGTGCGGCATCCTGCCCGGCGACCGAAGTTTGCGGTGCTGGCACTGAAGCGTGGCTCATGTGGGGAAAACGGAAAGCAATACATGCGTGATCAAAAAGTCTACGGCGATGATCAGCACCGACGATGTGACGACCGCCGAAATTGTGGAACGCCCGACGCCCTCAGTGCCTCCGGTGGTTCTCATGCCGTAGAAGCAACCGATGGAGGCGAGCAGGTAGCCGAAGAACAAAGGCTTCACGAGTCCCTGGATAATGTCGGAATAGCGAAGATGCTCGTAGGCCGAGTTCAGGTACTGCGTGCCGTTCTGGTGGCTGATAAACACTGTCACCGCGGCGCCGCCGAGAATGCCGAACGCGTCGGACACGATCGTGAGCAACAGCAGCATCACAATGCTCGAATAAATGCGCGGGGTCACAAGTTTGCGCAGCGGGTCCACGCCCAACGCACGCATGGCATCGATCTGTTCCGTCACCACCATGGAACCCAACTCACTGGCCATTGAAGACGCATTGCGCCCGGCCACCATAATGCCGGTCAGCACCGGCCCCAGCTCACGAATCATGGTGAGGCCGACGAACTGGCCCGTGACTGCCGTCGCGCCAAACTCAGCCAGCGTGGCAGCCGACTGAAGCGCAAGCACGCCGCCGGTAAAGAAGCCCGAGAGGATCACGATGGGCAGTGACCCGACACCGATGATGTCCGATTGAATCAGGAAGTCGGTCCAATAGATCGGGGGGTTAAAGAGATTGAGCAGCGCTCGCCATGCGAACAGGGAATAATCCTGCACCGCGAGCACGATTTGTTTGGCGGTCCGGTCGATCGAGATTGTCGCCATGGGCTCTGGGAATTGCGAAGAAGAAAGTTGCGCGCTTCTGAGGACAGGATAGCGCATTCAAGAGCCGGGTATGGGGGGCGGCGCTGGCGCATGGATTGCAGAGCCTGCAACCGGTCTCATGAATGCCATTGCTGCGAATGAGCACCAATGGGACTCAACAGCAAGGTTGGTCCCGATGAGTCCGGCGAATCGATCAAGTCGGTGAATCTGACCGGTTCTAAGTGTCTTTCCTCTCAATGCATCGTTGCCTTGCTGAAACTTGATCGCCCCATCAACACGGCACATTCTCCGCTAAGCGCATCTAACCGATTATCGGGAGGTATCCATGCACCTGTTCCGCGTGCGTCTGATTGCTGCTCTGATCGCAAGCGTGACACTGGTGTCGCTCGCCTCCACTTATTTTGACGTTTTGGCCCACCGTCACAGCTTGCGCGAGGACCTTGAGCGCCGCACTGAATGGATGGGTATGACCATCGAGCCGGATGTACGCGGCGCACTCGAGTCCGGCGACTCATCCGGTCTTCCCGGTTTAACGCAGCTGCTCAAGGACGGAACCGGTGCCCTGGGGTTGGCGATCTACGACGCGCATGGCAATCTGCTGGCCGGCAGCGGCCCGCCAGACGTGATGGGCGCGCTGGGCGAGGGGGTCGTAGAGAAGTCGCTGCAGCGGGGTGTTGAAGCCAATGCATTTGGCCATGTGGGGCAATCGCAATGGCTCGAACAGACTTTTCCCATCCATGACGGAAATCAACTGCAAGGCGCCATGGCTCTTGTGGTGGACGCCGGGTATATCCGCTCTGAAGGCATTGCTCTTTGGCGCCGCAGTTTTTGGCGCATCGTCGCGTTTGTCATCGTGATCGTGGCCATCACGCTCTTTATGGTTCGCTGGTTCCTGCTTCGCCCCATGAGCCGCGCGGTCGAGCGCCTGCGCCTGTTGCGGACCGGCGATGCGCAGGATCCTGCGCCATCGGAACTGGGAGCGCTGCGCATGTTTTCGCCGCTGGCGCGCGAGGTCGAAACCATGGCGGCCAGCCTGAAAGCCGCTCGCGCCGCCGCCGCCGCCGAAGCGCGCCTGCGCGAAGCCGGCGCAAACCTTTGGACAGCAGAGCGCCTGGCCGTGCATATCCGCAACCAGGCCGGCTCAAGCAAAATCTTCGTCGTCTCCAACCGCGAACCATACATGCACGTGCGCCAGGGACGAGAAGTCGTCTGCGTGGTGCCGCCCAGCGGCTTGGTAACCGCGCTGGAGCCCGTTCTGCGCGCGTGTGATGGAGTTTGGGTGGCCAGCGGCACTGGAGACGCGGATGCCGCCGCGGTTGACGAGTACGATCGCCTTCGCGTGCCACCCGACGATCCACGCTATACCTTGCGCAGAGTCTGGCTGTCGGAGAAAGAAGAGACGTGCTATTACGAGGGCTTCTCGAATGAAGGCCTGTGGCCGCTTTGTCACATTGCGCATACCCGGCCCATCTTTCGCCCCGCCGACTGGGAATGCTATCAACTCGTGAACCAGCGCTTCGCCGACGCGCTGCTTGAGGAGATGGAAGACAATGCCGACCCGGTCGTCTTTGTGCAGGACTATCATCTCGCCTTGCTGCCGCGCCTCATCAAGAAGGAGCGTCCCGACGCTCGTGTTGCCATCTTCTGGCATATCCCCTGGCCCAATCCCGAGGCGTTCGGGATTTGTCCCTGGCAAACTGAGTTGCTCGACGGGCTTCTTGGTGCCGACCTGATCGGGTTTCACATTCCACTTCACTGTCACAATTTTCTGGCCACGGTCGATCGAGTGCTTGAGGCGCGCACCGACCGCGACCACATGTCTGTCCTGCGTCATGGACATGCAAGCACGATCCGGTCCTATCCAGTGAGTGTGGCGTTCGACGGCGCCATGCGGCCCGCTGCAAGTTGGGACGGCGAGACCATGGGTGAAGAGCGCGATGCGGCGCGGCGCCAACTGTTGAGCGACTATGGCGTGCGCGCCGAAGCATTGGCGGTTGGTGTCGATCGGCTCGACTACACCAAAGGCATCGTGGAACGGCTTGAGGCCATCGGCCAGCTTCTCGAAGATCATCCATGGCATCGCGAGCGGCTCACCATGGTTGAAATCGCAGCTCCCAGCCGCACGCGCATTCCCAGTTATGTGGATTTGCGCCGCCGCGTCGATGAGACCGCCGCCCGAATTAACGCCCGCTATCAGACAGTCCACTGGAAACCCATCGTGCTCATCGAGCGCCAATGCAATCACGAGGAAGTGAGCCACTGGTATCGCGCGGCAGACATTTGCCTGGTGACTTCGCTCCACGACGGAATGAATCTGGTAGCCAAGGAGTTCGTGGCTGCCCGCGACGACGATGACGGCGTGCTCGTACTGAGCCGGTTCACCGGCGCAGCCGTAGAGCTGCGGGACGCCTTGCTGGTCAACCCATACGACGTGGTCGGGGTGGCGGAGGCCATTCATTCTGCCCTGGAAATGAGCCGCGAGGAACGCCGTGAGCGCATGCAGAGGATGCGGCGCCAGGTAATGGAATACAACATCTATATGTGGGCGGCGAACATTTTGGGCGACCTGCGCGAAATGCGGCTGGAGCCGGCGGAAGCCATTGCGCCCGGCCGCGTCGCGCCTGTCGTCATCAATGAAGTGGATTTGCCCCTGGAAAAGCTAGCCTGAAATTGAATCTGGATTGACGAAAGAATTGACCGACGAAGCACAAGCGAAGCTGGGCGAGTTTTTCCGCCGTTTTTGCGGCGCTGCCCGGCCATTATTGCTGCTCGATTATGACGGCACGCTGGCGCCTTTCCGCGTTGATCGTTTCAGGGCGCAACCTTGGGGGGGCGTCCGCGAACTGCTGAATCAAATCCAGCACCAGGGCAGAACGCGCATGGTCGTCGTCACTGGCCGCCCGGCCGAACAGATCTCGCCGCTCCTGCAGGTCGAGCCTCGCCCCGAGGTCTGGGGCCTCCATGGCGCCGAAAGACTTCATCCCGATGGCCGCCGCGAGTTTGAGCCGCTCCCGCCCGCCGTCCGCGCCGAGCTTGATGCGCTCAGTGCGCAACTGAAACGCGATGCAACCGGCGGGCTCATTGAAGAAAAGTCGAACGCGTTGGTGATGCATTGGCGTGGCGTTCCGCCTCTTCGCGCCAGAGCCATCGAAAAACACACGCGCGCATTATTTGAACCAGTGGCCCGGATGAATAGCCTCAACCTCCTCGAATTCGAAGCCGGTCTCGAGCTGCGCGCGGGCCGCGACAAAGGCGGAGCAGTGGCCGCCATCCTTGAAGAAACTCGAGAGCCCGGCTCCCGCCCCGCCGCTTACCTCGGCGACGACCTCACCGACGAATCGGCGTTTCGCGCCATGAAAGGACACGGGCTCGGTGTGCTCGTGCGCCTTCGACCCCGGCCCACGGAAGCCGGCATCTGGTTGCGTCCGCCCAAGGATCTGCGAGCTTTTCTGAAAATGTGGCTCAGCGCCTGCGCGCATTTACAATCGAATCTGTATGATCCGCTTCTCTACAGCCGGTGAATCCCACGGCGAAGCCCTGATTGCCCTCGTCTCCGGGATTCCTGCCGGCATTCCCGTCGACCTCGAATTCATCAACCGTGAGCTCTGGCGGCGTCAGCAGGGGTACGGCCGCGGCGGCCGCATGAAGATCGAGACCGACCAGGCTCACATTCTTTCCGGAGTGCGCCACGGCAAAACCATTGGTTCGCCCATCGCCGTTCAGCTTGTCAATCGCGACTGGAAAAATTGGCAGGAAAAGCTGCCTGTTGAAACCGGCGATCCCGCCAAGCACCGCGCCGTTGCCTCGCCGCGTCCGGGCCATGCCGATCTGGCCGGCGCCCTCAAATTCAACTTCCCTGACGCTCGCTACGTGCTCGAACGCGCCTCGGCACGCGAGTCTGCCGCCCGCGTTGCCGCCGGAGCCTTCGCCAAGCTCCTTTTGCGCAGCCTGGGCATTGAAGTCGCAAGCCACGTGGTTCGCGTGGGGAGTGTGGAGCTTGACCGCGACCCGTCGTGGGATGAAATTGCTGCCCTCGCGGCCAAGGAAGAAGTCGTTCTCGCCTGCGCCGATCCCGCCGCCGAAGCCCGCATGAAAGAAGAAGTCGATGCCGCCTCCAAAGCCGGCGACACTGTCAATGGAATCTTCGAGGTCGTGGCCCACGCGGTTCCCGCCGGACTCGGCTCCTATGCCAACTGGGACGAACGGCTCGATGGCCAACTCGCATGGGCCGTAATGAGTCTTCAGGCGGTGAAAGCCGTTGAGATCGGCCGCGGAGTGGCTGCCGCAGCAACATTCGGCTCGCGCGTTCACGACCCCATCCACTACGCAAGCGAAAACCCTCCCGGAAAGCCCACTCGCTTTACGCGCCCGCACAATAACGCCGGCGGCATCGAGGGCGGCGTCTCCAACGGCGAGGACATCGTGGTTCGCGGCTACCTCAAGCCCATCTCCACGTTGCGCCAGCCGCTCGAGTCCGTTCGTTTTGACACGCGCGAGTCCACCAGCGCAAGCTACGAACGCAGCGACATTTGCGTAGTCCCGGCCGCGGGCGTGGCCGCTGAAGCCATGGTCGCGCTGGTTCTGGCCAATCTGGCCCGCGAGAAATTTGGCGGCGACTCCCTGGTGGAGTTGAAACGGAACTTCGACGGATACATCGAACAGATACGGAGCTTTTAGCTGCGGCAATGATTCTCACGATCGTCAAATATCCCGAACCGGTGCTCGAGCAGCCCGGCGAACCGGTCACCGAGTTCAACGCAGAATTGCGCAAGCTGGTCGCCGATATGTTCGAAACCACTTACGCCTCGCAAGGCATCGGCCTGGCCGCGCCGCAGGTCGGCGTCTCCAAGCGCATCACGGTCATCGACCTGAGCATGGGCAAGGATCCTAAGCAAAAGCTCGTGCTCATCAATCCCGAAGTCATTTTCAGTGACGGTCGCCAGTACGAAGAGGAAGGCTGCCTCAGCTTTCCCGATATCCGCGAGAAAATTGTTCGCGCCGCCAAGGTCCGCATTCGCGCGCAAGACGTAAACGGCAAATGGTTTGAGATGGACGGCGATGAACTTCTGGCGCGCGCCTTCCAGCACGAGATCGATCACCTCGACGGAATCGTCTTTCTCTTCCGCATGAGCGCGCTCAAGCGCAGCCTGAATCTGCGCAAGATTCGCAAGATGCAAAACGAAGGAACCTGGTAGCCATGCCATGACGAACGCTGGGAACGGCCTCAAAATCGTCTTTTGCGGCACTCCGGAGTTCGCTGTTCCCACGCTCGAGGCTTTGCTAGCAGCCCGTCATCAAATCGCACTTGTCGTCTCGCAGCCTGACCGCCCCGCGGGACGCGACCAGCAACTCACCGCTCCCGCCGTCAAGCAGGCCGCGCTCGCTGCCGGCCTTCCCGTTACGCAGCCCGAAAAAATCCGCTCCAACGCCGGCTTCCGCTCGCAACTGGAATCGATCGCCCCCGACGCCATCGTCGTTGTCGCCTATGGGCGCATTATTCCGCCTTGGATGCTGGCGCTGCCTCGCTTCGGCTGCATCAATCTTCACGGCTCCCTGTTGCCCAAATATCGTGGCGCGGCACCCATCCAATGGGCCATCGCCATGGGCGACGCCTACACCGGCAATACCACCATGCTTTTGGAAGAAGGTCTCGACACCGGGCCGATCCTCCTCCAGCAAACTCTGGAAATCGGCCCCTCTCAAACTGCCGCCGACTTGTTTACTTTGCTGGCGCGTGCCGGCGCACCACTGGTCGTCGAAACTCTCGCTGGCTTGGAAAGCGGCGCGATTCAACCGCAGCCCCAGAATCACGAAGGCGCAACCTTTGCGCCGCTCCTCACCCGCGACGATGGCCGCATCGACTTTGCCGCGCGCACCGCGCATGAAATCTGCAATCGCTGGCGCGGATTTCAGCCCTGGCCCGGCGCCTTCACCGCGCTCAACGGCAAAAAACTCATCGTGCACCGCATGGCCATCGCGCGCGGCAGTTATGCCGAGGGCCTGGGCTTTGCCGAGCCGGGCTGGGTTGTCGTCGAGAATCATCACCTTCTCGCTGCGTGCGCCGAAAATACCTGGCTCGAATTCCTCGAACTCCAGCTGGAAGGCAAAAAACGCATGACCGCCGACGAGTTTCTGCGCGGCAACCCGCTCCACGCGGACGCGCGCCTCGGTTGACCGCCGTGTCTGCCATCTCGCCCGCACGCAAGGCTGCCTTCGGCGTCCTTCTCGCCATCGAACGCGCCAACGAATCAGAGAATTCTCGCGGCCACGCTCACGCCGATTCGCTTCTCCGTTCGCCGGCCATCGACGCCCTCTCTCCCGCCGATCGCCACCTCGCCACAACTCTCGTGCTCGGCGTGCTTCGCTGGCAGATCCTCCTCGATGACCAATTGAAACTCCTCACCAAAACCAAAAGAAAACTCGATCCGGAAGTTTCAATCGCTCTCCGCATCGGAGCCTTTCAGCTCCGCTTTCTCGATCGCATCCCCACCCACGCCGCGATCGACGAAAGCGTGGAGCTCACGAAGCAATCCGGCCACCGCTTCGCTTCCGGCCTGGTAAACGCCGTCCTCCGCAAACTGGCCGCCGCCAGACCCGCCCCAAACCCTCGAGAGGAGACCGCTGCCGACCTCGCGCTCGCCTACGCGCATCCGGCCTGGCTCGTCGACCGCTGGACACAGTTCTATGGCCTGGAAGCCGCGCGAGCCATTTGCCGTCACGGCCAAACCCAGCCCGCGCGAATCGTCCGCCTCGCGAATCCCGCCACCCAAACCGAACTCGTCGAATCTGAATTAACTGCGGCCGGCATCACCCTCCAGCCCGCAACCCTCCTCACCGCGGCCCGCACAGTCACTTCCGGCGACATCACGGCGACGGCTGCGTATCGCGAGGGCGGAGTGCGCATCCAGGATGAGGGATCACAACTCATCGCTGAGCTGGCCGCCTGCACCGGCGATACCCTCGACCAAAAAGTAAAAAATATCGGAGATACCTGCGCTGCGCCTGGCGGAAAAACCCTCATCTTCGCCGAACGCAATCTCGAGGCTCGTATCCTGGCCTGCGAATCGAGCCCGCCGCGCCTGGCCGAGCTAAGCAAACGGCTCGCCGCATATGGCGATCGCGTCGAATGCCGCCTCGCCGACGCAACCGCGCTCGACGAGCACTCCGCTTTCGATCTTGTCCTCGCCGACGTCCCCTGTAGCGGCACCGGAACCCTCAGCCGCAATCCGGAAATCCGTCACCGCTTGCGCCTGGACGATTTGCCGCGTCACGCCGAACGCCAGCGCGCAATTCTCTCCGCCGCCTTGCGCGCCGTCCGCCCCGGTGGCCATGTTGTCTATTCCACCTGCTCGCTTGAACCCGAAGAAAATGAGCAGGTCGTTGCCGCCGTCCTCGCCGCCAATCAAACCGCCCGGCAAATTTCTCTCCAGCCCCGCATCAGCGCGCTGGCAGAAACCGGAATCCTCACCACCTCAGCCGCCACCCAACTTAGCGCCTGCCTCACGCCCGACGGCGCACTGCGCCTGCTGCCCGGCGTTCTGCCCACCGATGGTTTCTATGTCGCTCTGATCGAGAAGAATCCGTAGTCTGTACAGACATATACGAAAGCCGAGAATAAAAGGGCTTGTCATCCTGAGCGAAGCAGGTGCGGTTTTTTGCGCCTGCGTAGTCGTAGGATCTGCGGTTGCTTTTTTGCCGACCGGTCCAGCTGCATCGCGCAGGCATGCTCGCTCGAACTGGTTGCATAAATCCAGTTTTGAAAGGGCACGACTTCAGTCGTGCCGCAAAAGCCGCATAAACATTGGGGCTTTAGCCCCCGACGGAAGTCTTGGAGCCGGCCTGAGATTGATGCAACCATCTAAACCTGTACGTCAACACGGCCAAAACCGCTTTGAAAATCGCCGCTCCGTCTCTACGCAATCTCCGGCCCCAGCCGCAACGCCGCAAAATCTTTTCCCAGCATCGCGCACAGCGCCTCCACCACCAAATTGTGATCGTCGCGCTGCGGCAATCCCGACACCGTCACACTGCCCACCACGCCCGCACCTTCCACGTGCAGCGGAAACGATCCTCCATCCGCCGCGTAATCCATCACCGGCAATCCCTGCCGCTCAAAGAGCGTCGTCCCCTTCAATCGCTGCGTCATGCCCACGCCATACGAGCTGCGATGAAAGCGCGCCACCACGTTGCTCTTGCGCCGTACCCATTCCGGATTGTCGGGCGTGCTGCCATCGAGCGCCGCATAAAACAGCGGCTGCCCGAAGCGTCGCACGTCCACCACCAGCGTGAGCCCGCGCTCCAGCGCCATCGATCGAATCTTATGACCCAGCTCCCACGCCACCTTCGCATCCAGGCGTGGCAGGTGCAGCTCACGTTCCTGCAACGCGATCCTTTCCAGATCCTCGTTCATCCCCATTCCAGATTCTCCTGTCTCCGGCTATCGCGCCACCGTCAGCTTCACCGTCGCCGTCTGATCCACACGCGTTCCTGCGCTCGGCGATTGCGCCACCACGTCGCCCGGTTTTACCGGCAGCTTGATCGGCGCGTCACCGCTTCCGACAGCCGGCACCGATTCGCTCACATAACTCGGCGCCGCGGTTTTGATTCCAACATTCTTCAGCGCCGCTTCCGCACTGGCCAAAGGCAATCCGGTCAGGTCCGGCATCACCCACCCGTCCGCCGTTTCATCGTCTGGAGCAGCCACCAGCAGGCTCACACTCGGCTGCTCAATGCCCTGCGCATGCGGAGGTGGATCCTGTGCCAGGATGGTGCCCTCCGCCGCTGCGCCCCATGGCAAATGCGCCACCTCTCCCACTTGAAGGCCGGCGCGCCGCAACTCCAGTTCGGCCACACGCTCATTGGCGCCCACCGTGTCCGGAACATCGACCCGCTGCGCTCCAAGACTTTCTGCCACGCGCACGCGCCACGACCGCCGCACCACGGTTCCCGCATCAGGCGATTGCGACAAAATGTGCCCCGCCGCCACGTCGGCTGAGTAGTAGCGATTGTCTACGTCCAGCGTGAGCCCCAGGCCCGCGGCGACACTCCGTGCATCAGCCGTCGTCATTCCCTTCAGCTCCGGAACCTGCACCTCCGCCCCATGAATCGCGAACTGCATCGTCAAAATTGCCGACAGCAGGCAGACGGCCACCAGCACCATCAGAAGCAGCGCAATGCGAACGAATCTTGAAATCGAGACCATCGCAAAATCACTCCAGGAGTAACAGAAAATCTATCGCGTATTATCGGTCACCGGCTCCGGATGGATGGTCACCCGGTACACCTCGGGGCACTCCAGCTTGAATCGATCTTCAAGCGCGGTGATCAGCTCGTGCACACGATTCATCGGGAGCTCATCGGGCAATGTGCAGTGGCAGGTCACGGAAATATGTTCCCGCGTCCGGCCCACCGTGATGGCGTGCACGTCGGTAATCTCGGGAAACATGGCAGCCGCCGTTCGTAGCGCCTGTTCCAGCCGGCGATCTTCCACCAGCTCTTCTTCGGGCTGCTCAATGGTTGCCGGTTCGCTCTCAATGTGCGTCAGGACCGAGTCGACTTCAGGAACGTTGCGCAGAATCTCCGCTTCCAGCCCGGTGACAAAGCCGTGTGCCTCGCGGAGCGTCAGGTGCTCCCCAAGCTCCACGTGCAACTCCACCTGCAGGCGCCCGTGGTGAGTCTGGATGCTGAGCTCGTGCACGGAAACGTTGTTTCGAGCAGCCACGGCCCGCACCCGGTCGAAAATGCTTTCGGCCTTGGTTTCGCGCGGAATGGGGTGGATCAACACATCGGCGCTGGGAAGAACGCGTTGAACAGCCGTAGTGGCAGCCAAAACCAGGTCGCCGGTGTGCTCAAACGTATAGCGCCGGGGCAATGCCAGCGAAACGTCGACAAAGTAGCCGGCTCCTGCGCGCCGCACCCTCACCCGCTCCACGGCCACCACTCCATCCACGCGCTCTACCTCGCGCACCAGCCTGCGGCGAGTTTCCGCCGGAATCTCGTCCACCAGCGCGGCCACTGCTTCGTGACCCACCCGCAACGTCATGCGCAGAATCATCAGCGACACCACAACCGCGGCCACCGGATCCGCATAACGCAACCACGGCACCTGGAATCGCTCGCCCACCCACGCCGCGCCCAGCCCGGCAAGCACTGCCGAGGTGGCCCAGATGTCCGATGAAAAATGGAACGCATCGGTAGCCAGGGCCGGCGAGCCGGTACGCGTCGCCACCGCGCGCAATTGCCTTGAGCGCCAGATATCCACGCCGATCGAAGTAACCAGCACCAGCACCGGCCACAGGGAGTGATGCACCTCGACGGGGCGGAAAAAGATTCGCTCGATCGCTTCCCCGATGATCCACGCGCACGACAGAGCCATCAGCCCCGCCTCGCTGAAAGCGGAGAGATTCTCAATCTTTCCGTGCCCGTACGTGTGGTCCTCGTCGGCCGGCTTGTCGCTCACATGGACTGAAAAATACGTCAGCGCCGCGCCCACCAGGTCGAGCCCCGAATGTGCCGCGTCCGAAAGCACGCCCAGCGACCCCGACACCAGGCCGGCGGCAATCTTCAGCAGCGTCATGGCCGCTGCAGCCGCCATCGAGTGCCGCGCCACGCGCTGCTTTTCCGCCGGGAAACTCGCCGTGCCGGGCTCGTTCATTCGCGAATTGGAGACAACAGCCGTCATTGCGTTCCTAAACTACTTCGGGCCGGATCGCCGTGTACAACCCGGCAATACCAAACGTGTAAGGCTGCCATGCGCCCAGCGTGAAGCCCGCACGCTCCATCATGGCCACCATCTCACTGGGCGGCGGAAACGCTCCCACGGAGCTGGGCAGATAATTGTACGGCCCATCCTTGCCGCAAATCATGCGGCCTATTGCCGGCAGAACGCGCCGGAAATACACCGCGTAGGCCTTCCCCAGCAGGCCTCCGGGTTCGCTGAACTCCAGAATTCCCAACTGCCCGCCGGGTTTCAGCACCCGATAAAACTCCTTCAGCCCGGCTTCGTAGTTCGCCAGATTCCTGAAGCCGAACGCCGTCACAATCAGGTCCAGCGATTCAGCGCGCAGCGGTAAATGCAACGCATCGGCCTCAATTGCTACCGCATACGGCGCACCATCCGCGGATTTCCGCGATCTGCCATGCCCTGGATTCGATCCGCGAAGCGCTTGCTGTCCGAATTTCTCCGCCCCGCGTCTGAGCATGTTGCGCGAAAAGTCTGCCGCCAGAATCGGCTGGGCGCCGCGAGGGCGGTGCCTCAGGAGTGTCATCGTCAAATCGCCCGTCCCGCAGCAAATATCCAGAATCGCCGCCTCCGGCCGCGCCAGAACGTCTTTGAACCTCCTCGCCGTCCTGCGCCACCACAGCCGGTCCACATTGGCTGAGAGCACGTGATTCAGCAGGTCATAACGGGGCGCAATCGCGTCGAACATCTGCCGCACGGCTGCCGCCGCGTCTGCTTCGTCCACCGCGCCCGCCGGCCGTGCTCCCGTTGAATGCATCGTCATTTTCCTTCGCCAATGGCGGCAATTCACGAGCCGTGTCGCTGCAAGCTCGCTTCATCATGCTATCGCTTCCTCTCTGCCCGCGCCGTGATTCAGCCCTCGGCCTTTCAACTGGCTGCAAAAGAGCGATAGGCTTGAAGTCTGCCGATGGCTGCCCCTTCCCTTTCCGCGATCCCCGCGCCGGCGCTTCAACCCGCGCCTGAAGGATAGCCACGGGCGCGTCATTCACGACCTTCGCGTCTCCATCACCGACCGCTGCAATTACAAATGCGTCTACTGCCGCACCGGCGAAATGGGCGCCCAGTATCCCGAACTCGCCATCGACGAATACTTCCGCCTCATCGAAATCTTTGTCGGCCTCGGAATCACCAAGGTTCGGCTCACCGGCGGAGAGCCGCTCTTACGCCGCGGCCTGGTCGACCTGGTTCGTGCTCTCTCGCGCCTGCGCACCCTCGACGGCGAATCATTGGACCTGGCTCTGACCACCAACGGCCATTTGCTCGAGTCGCTTGCCCAGCCACTAAGAGACGCAGGCCTGAACCGTATCACCGTCAGCATGGACGCAGTTGAAGCCCATGCGTTCGAGCGCATCACACGCGTCGAAGGCAGCTTTCAGAATGTCCTTGCCGGCGTCCGCGCCGCTCGTGCCGCCGGGCTCACGCCTCTCAAAATCAATTGCGTGCTTCTGCGCGGCTTCAACGACGATCAGATCGAAGGCTTTGCCCGCTTTGCCCGCGAAGAGCATGTCGTCGTCCGCTTCATCGAATTCATGCCGCTCGAAGAAGGCCGCCTCTGGACGCCGGAGATCGTGGTGACCCTCCGCGAAATCCTCGACCGCATAAATCGTGCTCTTCCGCATGTCGACCGCATCGGCCGCACCCTGCCGCTGGTCGAGCTCGAGCCGCGCGAAGCCAGCGAAACCGCCCGCCGCTACACGTTTTTCGACGGCATCGGCGAAATCGGCATCATCGCTCCGGTAAGCCAGGCCTTTTGCGGCGCCTGCAGCCGCGTCCGCCTCACCTCCGACGGCAAAATTCGCACCTGCCTCTTTTCGCAGATTGAGCACGACCTCTATGGCCGTCTCCGCGCCGGCGCCTCCCGCGACGATCTGCGCGCCTACATTGTCGGCACCATCCAGGGCAAGGAGGCGCGCCACCACATCGGCGAACCGGGATTCCTCAAACCCTCCCGGTCGATGGTCCACATCGGCGGCTAACCGCGTGCTTCACATCGGCGCCAACCTTGGCAGTTGCCCGCGCGTCAACCTCCGCGGCCAACCCCTCACGCCCCGCAGCGAACAATCTCCAAAGAAATTGTCAAAAGAATGCAGCTTGCCCCCTTCCGCTTCAACCGTGAAGAATGTGTGAAAGAATGAGGGCAGTAATTTCCCCCACAGGGCCCCAGTATGCCTAACGAGACGGAAGGGCGTATCCCGCTCGACGATCTGCTTGTGTTTCACCACCTGGCGCGATCGCTTACTTCCAGCTTTGACCTCGACACCATTCTGCGCACCATCCTCGAGCAAATGGAGAGAATGGTGGAGGCGGAGTTTTGGGCTTTGCTGATGCTCGAGGAAGATACTCAGGACCTCTACTACGCCATCGCCGCAAAAGAGCATCAGAAAACTTTGCATGGCCTTCGCGTCAAGCCCGGTGAGGGCGTCGCCGGATGGGTGCTCGAGCACGGTGAAACGCTCCTCGTGCCGCAGATGGAAGGCGATCCGCGCGCCGCACAATCCGCCACCCCCGGCATCACCAGCGTCAGATCGGTCATCGCCATGCCCTTGCGCGGCCGCACCGGAACGCAGGGCGTCATTGAAATCCTGAATCCCCGCGCGGAGATGTCCGACTACAGCATCGCTTTCCTGCACATTCTTGCCGATCACGCCGCCATCGCCATCGAAAACGCACGCGATGTGGCGCGCATCCAGCAGCTCACCATCACCGACGACACCACCGGCCTCCACAACGTGCGCCACCTCTACGAGGTCCTCTACCGCGAGCTCCAGCGACAGGCAAAGAACAAGGCCCCGATCAGCCTCGCGTTTTGGGATTTGGACCGCTTCAAGCTGGTCAACGACGTGCACGGCCACATGGTCGGCAGCGAGTTGCTGGCCGCCGTGGGACGCCGCCTGCAAAAACTGTGCCGCAAACAGGACCTTGCCTTCCGCTATGGCGGCGACGAATTCGTGATCCTGATGCCCAAAACCACCGCCGCGCAGGCGCTCGAGCTAACCAAAGGAACGCACGCGGCGCTCATGGAAACTCCATTCGGAATGAAGAGCGGCCTCACCATCCAGGTCAGCGCCAGCGTGGGCCTGTCCTCTTCGCCGGCCGACGGCACTCACATGCACGAGATCATCGGCACCGCCGACGCGCGCATGTATGCCGTCAAGCGCCACGGCCGCGGCCACATCCGCGCCGACTGAATACCGGAGCAGCCCGCCCAGGGAGTATTTCTGCGCGCCGGCGACTATGACGAAGCCGCCGGGGATGCGCTGGTTTATTTTCGTCGAGCTCGAGTTGCTTTAGCGGGTTTAGCAACTTTCTCGGACGCGGGTTGGAATTTGGGAGGCTGGCTGGCTGGAGCGCCGTTCTCGTTTCCGTTGCCTTCCGGTTTTTTGTTGGCGTCATCCTTGTCGGCGTCTTTTTCTTTGTGGTCGTTGAAGTCTTGGGCGGCGGCGACCTCGTCCTCTTCGCGGATCTCGTTTTCACACCGATAATCGACGCCATCGCCGTATGAGTCTCTGTTGAGGTGCGGAGAATTGGCGCAGTACTTCTTGTGTACGCAGGTATTGCAGTCGGTGCCGGGGATGCAGATGGAGATCTTCGGCGCGAGCTCTTCGTTGTGCTCCGACGGGGTTAAACGCTGGATCGAGTCGGCGTTGTGTTTGGCCCTTCTCGCGATGGCCTGCATGGCGAGCTGCTGAATCCAGATGAGCTGTGCGGCGCGCTTGGTGTCGATACGAGAATCGATGAGCGCGCTGGAGATGCGACTGAGGGCCTGGAGCACGGAGGCGAGGTCCTCCGGGACCGGGAGCCTGAGCGTGTCGAATTTCGCGTTCCTTGCGTCGGCGTGGAACCGGTCGTGGAAGAAGCAGAAATCGCCCGTGTGCAGGGCGGGAGATTTGCAGCGATTACCGCTGGACATGACGTGTCTACATGCGTTGTACATTTGATAACTCCCTTTACCCCCCTCCCCCCTTTTTGGGGGTAAAGGGTTTATTTTCAATGACTTGTACCTTTTGTAGGGTCTTGTAACCCTATGATTACAAAAGGTTTATACGCAACCTTAGCCTTTTAAAAGACTTAGGGCAGATACAGGGAACAAGGGATCAAGGGAACAGGAGATCCGCGCAGCCGCGGCTGCGGCCGGTGTTGTTGTTTTGTCGATCATGGGGTCATTGTGCGCTTAAGGGGCATAATTATCGGCAAACTTCGAGAGGCAGGGACCGAGGGACCAAGGGACTAAGGGACCAACGACTTACGGGAGGCGGGCGGATTTATTTTGGGTGGAGGGGCTTGACAGGGGCAGGGACCAAGGGACCAACAGAGGCAGGGACCAAGGGACCGAGGGAACAAGGGAGCGGAAAAACAGGGACTAGGGACCAGGGACTACGGGACGACGGGGCGAAGGCCGGGTCGCCGAGCTCGTGGGTGAATGGTATGGATCCCGGTAAACGCCCTTTGCGGCTGCGATCAAGTTAAATGGGAACGTCTCGTCTGTCCCCAGGTTTTCCCAGGTTTTCCCATCAAACCTGTTTTGGGATTATCCGATAATCGGTTTTATACTCGGCCCCAGATTATCAAGATGGATGACGGGGCGTATAAGAAATTGCGTGAGCTTCTGGTTGAGGTGCGGAGGGCCGCAGGCCTTACCCAAGCGGAACTGTCTAGGCGACTTAACCGACCGCAGTCTTTCGTCTCGAAATATGAGCGCGGCGAGCGCCGTCTGGACGTCATTGAATTCGGTGAGGTGGCAAAGGCACTCAGTGTCGATCCTGCAAAGGTGCTCGGCAGGTTCTACCGGGAGACGCAATGAGGATCGTGCACGTGGAGACAGTGCTGAGTTGCGGCTCTTATGCAGCCTCCGCCCATTGGGCTGAGACGAGGGCAGCGATCCATGGGGCAGTGAAGAAATGCGACTGGCCTCCAGGGAGCGGCAAATTTACGATCAATCCTGTTCGGATGGGGAATGGCGTCAAACCTGTCAAGAAAGAGTTTGTTAAGGAGTTAAAGAGGCTCAAGTGGACCATCGAGGGCCCGGCAAAGAACCTTCTCGATCAGCGTCTCGGAGACTTCGATGCGGTCATTCCCGGTCCAGAGGGCGTCATAGTGACTGAATGGGAAACTGGAAATATTTCCTCCAGCCACCGCTCGATGAACAAGCTGACGATGTTGGTCACGGACGGCTTAATTGCCGCCGGTGTGCTTGTGGTGCCTTCCCGGAATCTCTATTTGTATTTGACGGATAGGATCGGGAATTACCGGGAGTTGGAGCCCTACTTGAAACTTTGGAAGTCCGTCCCCTGCAAAGTTGGCGTTCTCGAAATTGTGGTGATTGAGCAAGACTCAGAGAGCAAAGATGTGCGTTTCATCCCGAAGGGAACGGATGGAAGGTCTAAAAGGTCAAAAAGAATCAAGCGGTGACGCGGTCGTCATTTTTGTGTTGGTGAATTTCGCCGCTCTCTAGACGATCAATTATCTCCGGCCCGAAGTCAATTTCTGAACCGATCCACTCTCTCGCCTTTTTTTCACACACGGCGTATGTAGTCCCGCTCCCTCCGAAAGGATCCAGGACGAGTTCACCCGGAAGCGTGGACATTTCTACGACTCTATCTAGAATCTTGGTCGAAAGAGCATTCGCCTTACGATCCCTGGATTTAAATTTCCAATGGCGGACCGGCGGGATATCGGTCCAAACATCTTTCAGATTTACTCCATTGGGATTCATGGCGTCGCGGTGTCCGCCATAGTCTTTAACCTCTCCTCCGCAGTGCCGACAGATTTGGATTGGAGTGCGAACACGCCGGAAAGTCTTTGGCTTGCCTTTCGTGTAATACAGCAAGCTGTAGTGACTGGGATGAAGCCTTCCCGGAATTGGCAGGCACGCGGAGATCTCAATGGCGATCCAGTGCCTGAATTCCATGCCGAGTTCGGTCAAATGGGCGCCTAGCAAAATATTCCATTTTGGAAGGTTGTAGAGGAAGAACGCTCCGCCTGGCTTGATTGTCCGAACACATTCCTTGATCCAGTCTTTGCACCACCGGAGGTAATAATCGTCGGATCGCAGATCGTCGTAGCTCTTACCATATTCCTTGCCTAAATTGAATGGCGGATCTGCAAACACGGTGTCAACCACTTCGTCTCTAATCTGCGGAAGGACTGTCATACAGTCGGCAGAAAATAGAGCTCCTAATGAGGTAGTAAATGAAGGCTCTATGGACGATTCTTCCTTCATAAACGGGGCTACATCAAAGATGTTTTCGTCCAATTTAAATGCCGTTTGTCTCGCCACTTCGTATCCCCCGGAGTTTCAGAATAACCCAAGATGGGTTATTGCGCAGCTCCTCTCTCCGAGTGTATGTCGTTATCCTGTCGCGTTCATAGCGAGAGCATTTTTCTTTCTCTCGCATTTCTCATTTCAGAACGCTCGGAATGCGGCTTCCGGTCCGGCATCAGCGCGCTTCCCTCTTTGGGCCGCAGGGGCAGAACGTTGTGCTCTAGGTATCGCCCCCACCCAAGCGGAGCTTGGATCCAACCCACGGACCCCGCTCTTCGAACCACCTATCCGTGCGGCCCCGGGACGAGTCACCTCAGTTCGATCGTGCATTGGCTCCATCCAAATTTTCTCTTGCAAAAACCGGTGGACGGGATCGTATGATGTTGCTGACCACTGGACCCCTTGAGTTTTACGCGCGGCTTTCGAAACAGGTCGGCTTGCCCGCGCTCGTGATCGCACTTCCCTTTCGTTCTTGAAAAAGTAAGAATCGTTTCTGAAATTCGAATAAGAGGAGACTGCGGATGAAGCCTGACCGCTTTTTCTACACTGCCGCCGGGGCCATCTTCCTGGTTCTCATTGTCCTCGGCTTTCAGCAGTACATCTTTCACGGCAAGCACGTGGACGGCACGCCGATTGCGCCGGTGATGCTGGCCATTGTGGTGGCGCACTCGAGCGCCATCTTTCTCTGGTTCGTGGGGTTCTTTGTGCAGGCGCTGCTGATCTCGACGCACAACCGGCGGCTGCACATGACGCTGGGCTGGGGCGTGGTGGGGATTGCCGCGCTGGTCGTGGTGACGGGGCCGCTGGTGGCTTTCCGGTCCGTCCAGGTGGCTCCGGAGCAGGTGATTTTCGACTGGCCGGGCCCCCAGTTTCTGCTGGTGATGTATACGGAGATTGCGCTTTTCGCGGCGTTCGTGACGATCGGCGTGCTGAACCGCAAGCGGCCGCGCATTCACAGGCCGATGATGCTGATGGCCTCGCTGGCGATTTTGAGCGGAGCCACGGGGCGGATCGCGCAGGTTGGTGCGGTGTTCGGGGGTCACCATTGGGTGGCGATTTTTGGGCCGGTGGTGATGCTGGGATTGCTGTTGCTGGTGGTGCGCGCGGGGATGACGCGGAGCTTCGATCGGCCGTTTGCGATGGGGCTGGCCGTGATGGCGGTGGTGACGCTGATCGCGGGAAGGCTGGCGATGACGAACGTGTGGGTGGATTGGGCGGGAATGATTTTGAAGCGGTGAGGCGGGGATGTGGGGCGCGAGGGTGTTTCCGGGCCTGAAGGCCGGGATGTGGGGTGCGCGGGTTTCAGGGGCCTGAAGGCCCCTGCTCCCTCCGTTGTTTGCAAAGGGGCTGAAGCCCCGGTTCATTTCCGACGTTCTGCGGCATGGCTAAAGCCAAGCCCTGATACAAGGCGAAAGACAAATAGCAGGTCCCCGTTCGACTCGTCCGGAAGCCGGACTCGCTCAGGGCAGGCTTTCGACTACGGTCGCCGCGGCGACCTTCGCTCAGGATGACAGTTCTGTGGCGAGGTCCCCGTTCGACTCGTCCGGAAGCCGGACTCGCTCAGGGCAGGCTTTCGACTACGGTCGCCGCGGCGACCTTCGCTCAGGATGACAGTTCTGTGGCGCGGAGATTCGAGGTATCCCAGGTCTCAAAGTCGAGACCTGGGGCACCCGACATTTTTGGGAAGGCCGGCTTTTAGATGTCGAGGTTTTTGACGTCGAGGGCGTTGTCTTCAATGAATTTGCGGCGGGCTTCGACATTTTCGCCCATCAGCGTAATGAAGATGGCTTCGGTCTCGACGATGTCTTCAAGCTTGACGACAAGCAGGGTGCGCCGCTCGGGGTCCATGGTGGTTTCCCAAAGCTGCGTGGCGGTCATTTCGCCGAGGCCCTTGTAGCGCTGCACCTGGTAGTCCTTCTTGCCCTGCTCGACGATGTAGGCGAAGAGCTCGCGGGCGGTTTGCTTCTCGACCGGCTCGCGAAGCTGGCGCGCATTCTTGGCGGCGGCTTTGGTTTCTGCGCTGCCCGGCGAGGGCGCGCCTTCGGCATCGGGCTCTTCGTCTTCGCCGTCGGCGGCGTCTGGCTCGCCGGCCTTCGCATTGCCGCCGGCAGCGGCTTTGGCGGGCTTGGGGGCGAACTCGACTAAAAACGGCGGCTCAAGGAATTCCTTGATGAGCGAATACTTCGCCATCATCTGGCGGAACTCGGGGCTGGAGGCGAGGGTCCAATCAATGCAGCGCGTGGCGCCCTGCGCATCGGTAAAGCAAACCGACCAGGTGTGGTGCTCCTCGTCTTCAACGGGCTTGGCGACCTTGAACTGGAAATCGTCTGCGAGTTCGGTGAGCCTGGCGTGGAGCGTGGCAATTTTTTCAGGAACTTTTTTGCCGTCGGTCGAGGCGAAGTCGGCGCGATGGGTGAGCTCAGCGCGCGCCAGCAGCTCGGTGAGCTTCTCGTTGCGGATGCGCTTGTCGACCTTTTCGACGAAGCCGAGATACTCGTTGAGCGTGGACATGAAGCGCGTGAGGTCGGCGCCCTCGATTTTTGCGGCCGTCTCGCCGTGGCGGACGATCATGCCCTCGGCGGCGCGGTTGACCATGACCTTGACGAACTCGCGATCGTCTTTGATGTATTGCTCGAAGCGGCCCTTCTTGATTTTGTAGAGCGGCGGCTGCGCGATATAGATGTGGTCGCGCTTGATGAGCTCGGTCATGTGGCGGAAGAAGAAGGTGAGCAGCAGCGTGCGAATGTGCGAGCCGTCGACGTCGGCGTCGGTCATGAGGATGATTTTGCCGTAGCGGATCTTGGCGGCGTCGAAGTCGTCTTTGCCGATGCCGCAGCCGAGCGCGGTGATCATGGCGCGGATTTCTTCGTGGCCGAGCATCTTGTCGTAACGCGCCTTTTCGACGTTGAGGATTTTTCCCTTGAGGGGAAGGATGGCCTGGAACTTGCGGTCGCGGCCCTGCTTGGCGGTGCCGCCTGCCGATTCGCCCTCGACGAGGTAGAGCTCGCAGCGCTCGGGATTGCGCTCACTGCAATCGGCAAGTTTGCCGGGAAGGCCGCCGCCATCGAGCGCGCCCTTGCGGCGGGTGAGGTCGCGAGCCTTGCGGGCGGCTTCGCGCGCGCGGGCTGCCTCAATGGCTTTGTTGATGATCTTGCGGGCGACGGGGGGATTCTGCTCAAGGAACATGCCGAGGCGCTCGTTGACGAAGGCCTGCACGGTACCGGCGATATCGGAGTTGAGCTTGCCCTTGGTCTGGCCTTCAAACTGCGGCTGCGAGAGCTTGACGCTGACGACCGCGACGAGACCTTCGCGCACGTCGTCGCCCGAGAGCGACTCCTTCATGTCTTTGAAGAGGCCCATCTGCTGGCCGACGTAGTTGATGGTGCGGGTGAGTGCGGCGCGGAAGCCCGAGAGATGCGTGCCGCCGTCGACGGTATTGATGTTGTTGGCGAAGCTGAAGACGGACTCGGAGTAGCTGTCGTTGTATTGCAGGGCGATGTCGATTTCGACGCCGTCGCGGAGGGCCTCCATGACGATGGGCTTGTCATGCAGGACGGCCTTGCCGCGGTTGAGATGCTTGACGAACTCGGCGATGCCGCCCGCGTATTTGAACTCGGCGCGGCGCGCTTCGCCGGTCTTGGGATCGGCGGTGCGCTCGTCGGTGAGCGTGATTTCAAGGCCCTTGTTGAGGAAGGCCATTTCGCGCAGGCGCTGGGCGAGCGTGTCGTAATTAAATTCGGTGGCGGTGAAGATGGACCGGTCGGGCAGGAAGTGGACCTTGGTGCCGCGACGCTTGCTGGTGCCGGTTTTCAGGAGCTTGGATGTGGGAGCGCCCTTGGAGTAGCTCTGCTCGTAGGTGTGCGAAGGTTCGCCGGGTTTTTCCGGACGCCAGATTTCGATTTCGAGTTCTTCACTGAGCGCGTTGACGCAACTGACGCCGACGCCGTGCAGTCCGCCCGAGACTTTGTAGTTGGAGGCGTCGAACTTGCCGCCGGCGTGCAGCTTGGTGAGGACGACTTGCGCGGCGGGCATGCGTTCGCCGTCAGCCAGATCCATCATGTCGACGGGAATGCCGCGGCCGTCGTCGATGACGGTGATGGAGTTGTCGACGTGGATAACGACGTCGACTTT
>CAWHEK010000024.1:0-357323 GCA_963828325.1 uncultured Acidobacteriaceae bacterium | reverse complement strand
TTTCAAGGACTACCTCGAACCGCAGGCTGGGGCTACCCGGAACCCTACACTCGTGACCTCATGATTTCGTCCCTTGGTTTTCTGGCCACCGGCAACGAGCATCTTGCGGATGCTTTGGAGCGCACGCTGGTGGCGCTTGCCAATAACCAGACGCCGCGTGGACATATCCCATCGCTTGCGCACGATCCAGCCAACCGCGGCTCCAGTGACTCGACGCCTCTTTTCCTCTTCGGGCTGGCCGTCTACAGAATATCGAGGAACCAACCGGAGTTCCTCCTTGAAGCAGCAAAGAAGGCCCAGAAGTGGATGCAGTACCAGAGCCCGGATGACAGGGTGATGGTCGCACAGTTGCCCACCAGCGATTGGCGTGATGAACAGTATGTGATGGGTTATGGGCTGTACGTGAACATGATCGTTTATGCGTATCTTCGTCTTTTTGGTGAACTGCGAGTCTGCCGAGCAATTACGCGGATTGATGAGCCGTTTGGAAGTCAGTGGCGAATTGAAGAACAGTTATGAGCAGGAGGCACTTGTCGAGCCGACCGCGCCGTATTACGCACTCTATTCGTATAAAGTCATGAGCAGTGATCGTTTTGATTTGCTTGGGAACAGCCTGGCGATTTTGACAGGGATTGCTTCACCTCAATATGCAACGAACATGCTGACGTGGATTGAAGCTGAGTGCGAGGCCATGCGGGGCCGTGGAGAGCTTGTTGTGGATTTGCCGCCCTGTCTGTTTCCGTACATTCTGCCTCATCATGCGGATTGGCTGCCGCGATACGAACGGTATAACCGGCCGGGAGATTATCACAACGGAGGAGTGTGGCCATTCATTTGTGGTTTCTATGTCTCGGCGTGCGTGGCCGCAGGGCAGATGGATCTGGCGGAGAGAAAGCTCTTAGCTCTGACAGAACTGGTCAAGCCGTGGCATGAGAACGCAGCAGAGTGGGGCTTCAACGAATGGATTCATGCCCAGACCGGAAAACCAAGCGGCAGGGATTGGCAAACCTGGTCGGCTGCAATGTACTTATACGCCGCTGAGAGTGTGTTGCAGGGACGCACACGGTTCTTCGACGAAATACGCAGTGTCAATCTGGGTGCAGCAATGTAGTGCCAGAAAGCACCAAACATTGTGGCTGAGATCTGACATGCGCCTTCAGCATCTCTGCGCCTCTTATCGAGCTCAAGGCACAATCACGGCCGACCCGTTCTCCGTTTCATTTTTTACAGCCTCCAGTGCCTGGTTGGCCTGATCCAGTGAAAAAACGGAAACACGCGGTTGAATGTTGAGCTTGTTCGCAAGCGCGAGGAAATCGCGTGCGTCGTCCCGCGTCACGGGGCTGATTCAGCCATACGATTCATCGTCGACGGGAACCCTCGTGATACGCAGGTAAATGCATATCAGCAAGGTCACCGGCCCATTGTAGGAATCTTTCAACGAAGGCCGGCGCGCGCGCTCGAGCCCACAGCCTCTATGTTTCGTCGCTATCAGCGAATTCTGGACGAAGCGATCGCCACAGACCCCTATGGCTTTCGGTACGAACATTCTTACGAGCTTGCTAGGCGCACGTACAACGGCTATACCAGACTCTTCGAACAAGAGCTCAGACGATCCGAAGGGATCTCCCTCGGAGTCTACTCGCTCGGCGAGTACAAACGCTTTTATACAGGAATCAAAGCGCTTTGCGCGATTCATGATTACTTATGTTTCCGCTGGATGATGGCGGGACATTTGTATCCGTGCTCTTCCGCTGTGATGGTCAAAGCGAGGAGCGAGTGGGTTCATTTGCTGTCGGTGCTCTCGGGACTTGAGCCGGCGATGACGGATGATATCGTCTCGGACCTCACATTTTACTCGAAGCGTTTGCCGGATCTTCATCTGTTTCCCTTTGTGCCACTCGATCATTCGCATTCGACCCTGGCTGTAGCCCCTCATTTTGTTCTCAATTCCAACCTTGAGGAAAACATCTTGCGTGTCTGTTCTTATCTACGACCGCAGGCGTACAACCTTTTGAGCAACGACAAGGAACGCACGATGCGGGAAGAACTCATCGGCAAGCTGGCGAGATTCAATGTCCATCATTCCATTGACCTCCCGGACGGATCGACAGAGATCGACCTTGTTGTTGAAGATGACGCATCTTCGGCAGTCATGATTGCAGAGCTGAAGTGGTACAGAAAGCCGGTAACATATCGAGAACGGCTCAAAGCTCATGAACAGTTCTTAGATGGAGTGAATCGTCAGTTAAGGACGGTCAAGCGATTCTGTACGGAGAATCCGCAATTTCTGGAGCAGCGTCGCCTCGTGAAGCGAAATCTCGCCGACTATGATCACGTTTACTACATGCTGATCGCTCGGGATTACTGGGCCTGGGTCGAACCTGCCGATTCTACCTCGGTGGTGGATGCCGACCAGCTGCTTGATTTTCTTTCCCGAAATGTGTCCCTGCATTCAGCTCTTTCAGCCTTGCTGCTCTACGAATGGCTCCCTATTGAGGGGCGCGACTTTGACGTGCGCTTCAATCGCGCCCAAGTCGAGGGCGTTACCATCGAAACCGAGGTCTTTTACGGCGCTCCATCGCCTCAGTAGGCCGAATCGTCAGTTCAAGCTGCGTAGAGGCGAATGCCAGTTTTCAAGGAACTCACTGTTATGTCTATAGAAGATGCGATCCACCATCTCGGGTTGGAGGGGAATATCCACATTGAGTGGGCATTCGGAGACATCCTGCGAATTTGGGCCCAGCGTGACAACTGGCGGTCTTGCCTCCTTCTGCAGCAGCTTGAAAGCAACCATCAGAACTTGGCCATTTGGAACGATCTCATCCATCGCAGCCGAGTTGCACTGGCGGATGAGGCAGAGTTGCGCATCAAGGCTTCTGCACTACTTTCTCCGGCTTCCATACGGTTTGACGACGTAATGGACGACTTTCTTGCGGAGATGCTGGCGGCGCAGTATCTCAATGCTCTGGGACATACTGAGATACACTTCGTTCGAGATGACGAGGAAATTCACACTGATCTGCGGTCACGTTCTGGAGACCTTCTCTGCGTGACAGAGGCGAAGAACCTTCGTGAACCGGTGGCTTTAACAAAGGTTGCGTTTCTGCGCTGGAATCACAATCGATCTGTGGACGCTGGACGATACAATTTCACGGCCGATATGGTGGACCTAGATGACCCTTTGTCGGATCTAAGTCCGGAGCAGGAAAGGGCTGTCGTTGCTTTGGTAGACGATTTGCCGAATTGGAAACGCCCCAGTCATCGCATTCATTCATTGCCTGGTGGTCGCAGAATACTCGCACGGGTTTCCAATGGCATGTCGGTGATGGTTACTCAAGGCGGCGGTCCATTCCGCGTTGACGGAGAAAATGGAATCATCGCAAACGGTCGACGTGGCTTGATCTTGAAGTTGTTAGAGCATACGCGAAAAGCGCTCGGACAGCTCTATGCGGATGCGGTGCCCGACAACTATCGAAGACTGTTATTCATACGATGGAAGCCTCCGGAGCAGTTTGTAGTCGCCCCCGAAGCCGTTGGTCAACTGCGGGCAGAGATACAAACATCGCTTAGAACATTCTTGGCACCCGCCTTTCCGCGACTGCAGGTGGCGATTACGCACGTGAATGAACGTCCTGATCAAGCTCCAAGAGTGGCTTGGGAGTAGAAGAATCACTGATCAACGGAAGCATGACGTATTTGCATAAGAAAATAGCGCCCCTGCATGCGGAAGAGGCTATGAACATTGGCCGGGTTGTAGACGCATTGGCGTTCCTTGCTGTCTCTGAGTCTTCTATGCAGAACCGATAATGGATTCGAAACCAATGAGCTTAAATGGTTTCGGATTCATCCCATTGAATCCGAACTGTTTCACCTGAACGTCGTTTTTGATCCAATCGAGGTCTGCTTGTTGAGTCGCTGACAGGTTGAACGGATCATATGTTCCAGCGTATGCCACTTCTTTCATGCCAATGCGGGCAGCGATGTCGATCAGATGGCGGGTATACCAGAGAACATCGAGAATCTCCGCCTCTACGCCATAATTCAGGTAGCCACGGTGAATCACACCGGACCGGTAGCGATTTAGGGTCTGGACCCAACTGCGCCCGTCAGGACGAGGTGACTTGCTATAGAAATCCCTCATAGCATCCTCGTCGCGGAGGTCATAAATCCGAAGCAGCTTTGTCAGCGAAACTCCAAAAGAATCGTCGATCGCGTCTGCTTGTTCGGCTCTGCTCGCGATCCTCTCCAAGATGTCCGCAGCTGCCGTATCGCCGGACTGTCGGTAAGCTCGTTCTTCTTTTTTCAGTTTGTCTCTGGCCTCGTAGAGAGTCTGGCGCGTGGTTTGTGCGCACGTAGCAGGCAACGAATCAGCCAATCGCGTCCGGTTGACACTGTGGATATTTGCCATCCCATCGAGTGCACGGACGATATAGGTGTATGCGTGGTCCGGCGTCTCGATGGCGTCTTGTGCTTCTTCGATTGCGGAAACCAGCAGACGGAATCGCTTTTTCGTTTCGGCGCTGCCTTCAATGGCATTCTGTGCGAGCATACCGACCGCCGATCGACTCGTTCTTGCGTGTGCCGGGTCGGTGATGAAACTGTGATTCGGTTTGAAGTTCTTGTTCTGAAATGGAATGTGAATGCGGCGATTAAGGGCTCCATTTTCATCCCTCAGTTCTATAAGCCCAACGCCGACTGATATGCCTGTCGCAAGTGAGAGCGCATCCGTAGCCGCAGTCGGCAGCCAGTCTTTTGTCGCTTCAATATCAACTCCCGCAGAGTTTGGGATCGAACCTGCAAAAATCGCAGTCGTTGAGACAGTCTCTGTCCCATCTTTCAGAGCTTGAACTCGCTGGTTGTAGTCGGGCAGTTGCTCAATAAATGCTGCGTCGCCATTGAAGCTGAGTGGTATCCACCTCGGTGCGGTGCGATCAGTATCGAGCGGCTCACGCCCACTGCGAAGCGGATGCGGGGCGGCACTGTCACGAAATGGCAGAATCTCCGCAACAAAGTTGACCAGCGAAACGGCCCAAAAGCGCGGTCGCTCGGGCGAAACAATATACTCAGCTTCTAGTGTCGTTAAGGAGAGATCTACTTGCTCGCTCTCTGCATTGGCGCTTTCAACCGCATTCACTCGATAGCAGCGCGCCGCTCGGAACACTGCTCCTTCGCATTGGATTTCAAGATCGCGGAACTCACTAAAATCCTGAAGAATGACAAGCGACTGGGGCAGGCTCAGGCTGGTCCCGAAACATTCAATTCGGCATCCGCCTTTGTCACTCCATGTAACGCGGAATCGTCCGGTGATCGGAGACTTCAGAGTTTCCGACCATATCGTTCCGCGACCCTCGTAGATGCCTCGTCCTTCGTACCAAGTGAATTGGTTTGACATACGATCACGCCGTTTCAGTCCATTGTCCCGTTCCGTGGAGCCATATCTATGCAGACGCGAGCTTTTTGCAATAGAAGCAGCGTCCGAGCTCTCGTACATCCACCCTGGAGTCAGAATGTACCCGCACGAGATAGTTCTCGCGCCATACATCGTCCCATGAAATGGCCTTCCCTTTGAATCGCAGTTTCGCCGCCAGCCCAGGCAGTACCCTTTCCTGGATTGCAGCTGGATTGGGGATTACTACGAGCCCAAACAGGTCGTAGCAATCGTTCCGTTGAGACTTCTGAAGAAACCGTTTGATCTCCTTCTCATAGTCTTCGCCGTTCGCGGTGACGATGATGGCTCCGAGTTCCCGCGCCCGCGCGACGATCTCAGCATCGGAAGCGGCGGTAGAGACCTTGGCCTGAGCGAGCGTGATAACGCGCTTCTCCGGAAAGAATTTCGCTGCCGCTTGGCTGTCATTGTCGAAGAGAAACTTGTACTCCCTCATCTCAGTTTTTCCGTCCTTTATGGTCCTGCCGTCGCCTCGCATCGGACCGAGCGGCTTTCTCACGCAAAAATCTGCTGCCACCCAAACGCGCAGAGTTCCCGCACCATTTCCGGCGTCAGGCTCCGGCCTGTGGCGATGCGCGCGGCCTCGCGGATCGTGTCATTGACTTCGCGAAAATACTCTTCCGTGGCACGCTCGACCACACGTGCCGCCTTCGCGTGCAGCGCAGGCTGAACGTTTGTTTGCCACTGCTCGCGAATCGCGGCGAGATTGCCGCCAAAGGTCTCGATCGTGTCGTGGATATAAAGAATGTCCTTGGCGCGCCTGTCGCGATCACGCTTTTCGTGAATCAGAATCTTCTGCACCAGGAATGCCGCCGCGTTGGGAAGAAGGATGCGTCGAACGCCGGGCGTCGGATAGCCCGTGGCCGGGGCGATCATCACATCCCAGGGATTTTGGAGCAACAGTTCGAGGTAACGGAGCTTCTGGACTGAGACTCCGGAGACACGTGCCGTTACGTCACGCCTGCCTCCGCGCTTGACTGCGCTGCCCTCAAGCGGCGTCAGAAACTCCGCGTAAAAGCTGTTGTCTCCCGTCTCGACGCGGTAGTGCGCGGCCGGAGGCTGCATATCGCCCATCAGCTCTTCACGGAAGTTCCTTTCGAGCAGCCGCGCGCGAATCTGCCCGCCGGTAGCGGGCAGATCGAGAGGGACAGCGATGTCGGTATCGAAGGTTCCGAGAGGCTCGTATTCGAGCGGTTGCGCGAGAGGGTGCAGGCGGTAGAGGCGGTGTGCCCAACCACCGATGATGACGACCTGATCTAGCCACGGTTCGAGGGCGTCGACCAGGCGGGCGAAATACTCGACATCCGATTGGACGGCCATTACGGTTTCTCCTCGAAGATCGGCACAAGGACGCGGTGGCGGATCTCTTCGGCCTGTGCCTCGCCGCGTGCCGGATGGGAGCTCACGTCCAGCCAAACCTGCAGGATGTCGGCGACCGGAACGCCGTTGCGGACGACTGCGGCGCGGAAGACCGACTCCCGGAACGCGGGAATGCGCACATAAACGTCCGGTCTTTGTTCGGCGCCCTCGGGCGAGAGCCCCATCCGGCTGAGGACCTCCCGGTCCAGGCTTTCGAGATAGAAGTACGGCGGAACACCGTGCACGAAGCCGAATCCCAGAGATTCGGCTGCGGCAAACAGTCCGATACAGGCTCGAGGCGCCGGTTCGGCCTTTACGTTGGGCTCGGCGTTATAGGCGTAGAGTGCCGCCAGCAGTGGGCGCTCGCTCTTGCGCGGAATGATCCAGCGCAGGGGAAGCTCGGGCGCGCCGCGCAGATGGGCGGCCTGCCAGCGGCGCAATAGCTCTTCGCGGCGCACCAGGCGCAACGGTTCATCGTTCCGGTCGAGAAATCCCTCCTGTCGCAACTGGCGCACGAAACGGAAGGCGCTCATCACCGAGACCTCGGCTGCGGCCGCAAGCTCCGAAGCGTTGCGGTATTCCCTCCGCGGCGCGCGAAGAAGATCTTCGGGGAGCAGGGGCGCGAGCAGGACCTTGAGCATCCACTGGCTGAGATCGGAGAAAAGATACGCCGACTCGGGAGGAGGGAGCTTCTGCCGGTGCGCCCGGCGGGGAGGTGCGGCATTGAGCTTTTCGAGTCCGGGCCCGACGAAATGCCGGAAGCCTTCGCGGTCGAGGATGCCGATGGCGACGTCGGGCGCAAAATGGGAGAGAAAACTGACCAGGCTATTCGCAGCGCTCGAAGAGATTACAGGAGCGGCGACGACGGCGAGCGGCACTGCAGATTCAGGGAATGCCTGGGCATAGGCCCGGACTTGCAGGATGGCCTGCGAGAGCAAGGGCACGAGGCGGTCCGGGCGGCCTTCGGAGGCGGCCTTGAGTTCTATGATGTATCGGTGGTTGTCGCGTGCGACGACCAGATCCACTTCCTTGTCGGCAAACTTAGGCCCCTTTTTCACACGCCAGCCGTGTTGGCGAAAAAGACCGGCGAGTAGATCGAGGTAGTCGCGCTCGCTGCGCGCGCCCTGAGAGTTCGGATTGGAAAGCGGAGAGGCCATGGCTTTACCTTGGCCGCGTTAACTATCGTGGCCGTGGTAATTATCATGGCCGCGTTAGCCGTAGAAGTCAAGGCCTACCCTGTTTTCGACCGTGCGAACTTATAGGAAAAGGCCAGAATTCTCTTGAAAGAGGCTCGATTGAACCGATGCTCAGAGGCTCGCAGGTGCGACTCGGAATGGAGCAGCATCCTGGAAGGCGGCGGCTGAGCCAGGCCCCTATTCCCGAGCGTTGTGGGCGGTGACGACAATCTGGTTGTCTATCCCGCCAACTGTGGCCGACGGCGCTTACCCTCAAGAACGAACAGGAAGTCATCGAGCAAGTGAGTCTCGCCGGCAGATACAAATGAAGAATCGCCCATTCCCGGCCATTGCAGACGGAACTGATGTATAAAGGTCAGAGAATACTTCAGATCGTCCGCGGAATGGATCGGAAGATGCACCTGCTGGGATTCTGGGAGTTCCTGAAATTCTTTGTACGCGATTTGTACGCAAACCTGGCAATCGTGGAATTCTGCAATTTTCAGGCATTCTCAGTATCAGTAACTTGAGTGTTTTCAGTGCCGATGTCGGGTTCGCTCGACTCATGACCCAACATGAGACTACGGCTTCTTCTTCCGTGTATCGGATTTCTGACTGCCTGATGTGCCGGCTGCGGGTGGAGCGGAATCGAGCATCGGGTCCGTCACCGTCGACGTCGCCGGGAAGTCGCTGGCCTTTTCCACCTTGACGTTCAACGTCACATAGCTGACGGTCGGAACGGCTTCAGCGATGCGGATGTCGGGCGTCGCAGTGGAATTGCGATCCACAAGATAGCCATTCCGCACGACCAGCTTGTCCATCTCTTTATCGAGATCATTTTCCTGTGCTTTGGGCAAGAAAACATAGGTACCGCTGACCAGTTTCAGCGCGTCCGCGGAAATCAAGCTGTTGTCGGCCCCTTGCTGCGTAACCACCACATCCTGCTGCTCGCTGTTGAGGAGAAAGTTCTCAGCATGAGATTTTTCGAGCTGCCCGTAAAACGTGTAGAAGCTTTGCAGGGCAGGAAGCGCGATGCCTGGAAATCCAAGCAGCGGCGTCAGAATTTTGGTTCCCGGGATGGTGACGCCGAGAATCCTGTCGAGCAGCGACGTGGTTGGAGTGGTGGTGATGTTGACGCTCATCTGGCCTGCGCCGTCGTTGAGCACGACGTGACTGACCTGCGGGCCCCCGCTCTGTTGGGGCTGCGCCGGGTGTGACTGACCGGCGACCGACGCGCTCCGGGTTAAATTCTGTACCGCAGGCAGAGAACTCGCCTTGCTGGCGGACAGAGTGGCGAGCGCGGCCCACCCAATCGGCCCCAAAAACTGGCTGCCCGTCACTCTCTGGCATGAAAGATGCAGCTGGGCGAACTTCACCTTTGCGAGCTGGGACTTATCCTGGCTCCCGGCTCGAAATGCAGTCAGTTCCAAACTGATCACTGCGTCCTCGACAAAAGAGGCTAGCTCGGGGAGTTTGATTTCCTGAACCCAGCGCAGTCCAGTCCGGTCATCATAATGCGCAATGCGAGGATCGCGAGCGGGATTGGGCGTCGGGGCACTTTCGCCCCGTTCGCTTCCGCTCGAATATAAATTCTGCCAATAGTTCTCGCCTGCGGTCGGGGCCGTTGAGGTTTTCGCGCCTGCCGCCTGGATTGCGGCAACGATTTCAGGACGAGCCAGCAATGGCGATAGCGCGCCGAAGGTTGCCGATTTGCCGAGAAAGGAACGCCGAGTTAGCGTCATGGGTTTCATACTCCTTTGAAAGGTCCGGGGGATCGAACGAGATAAGTATTAGCGCAAAGGCCTTGGGGCCGGGGAATGAAATTCTTATATCATGCTTGTCGCCGACAAATAAATGAAATTGCAGGCTCCCATCCATCATCGGAGTTGGGGTAAAATCTGTATCAGTTTCCGCTCCTTCCCCCCATTGCAAGACATTCCAGTGCTTCTTTCATCCATCCTTTTGTAAGGGGTGCCCGTGTCTGGACGAACCGCATTGCTTCCCACCTGCTTGACGCGTCCATCCGTCGGATTTAATGAGGCGGGTTTGTGCGTGGGCCTGGTGATTGCTTTTTCCTGGCTTGGCCAGATCGTTCATGCACAAGCTGCTTCGCAGATGCTATCGCCTGTACCCAGCGAGCCGAGTTCGCTATTTGCGCGAATCATTCCTGATGATTGCCATGCAGCTTCTGAGAGCAGCCTGGCCGAATTGAAATCCGCACTGGCGCAATTCAAAAGCCATGGAAATCATGAGGACGAGTTCCGGGCGCTTACCCTTCTCGGCAAGCTCTATGAGCAGTCCGGAGAATACAAGGCCGCATTGCCCTATTTGCAGACTGCCCTGACTCTGGTGGGCGATACCGGGGGAAGAGCTCCGATCCTCATCATGACCGCGGACGCCTTGACGCAAACAGGTGAAGCGGACGCCGCGAAGCGCGACGCGATGGAAGCGCTGAAGGGTAGCACGGAATTCGGCGATGTTGCGGCGGAGGCATCGGCGTTACGGGCAGAGGCAGAGGCCGTCGCCGTCTCTTCTCCGAACGAAGCTCTGCCGTACCTTCAAAAGGCCCTTCCACTCAGCATTCAGGCCAACGATCCCAGAACACAAGCGATGATTCTGACCGACGAGGGGGCGGTTGTCCAGGATTCCGCGAGTCCGTTTGAGATGTTTCATCAGGCGCTGGCAATCGAAGCGCAGGTTCACGATTGCCGGGACAAGATCGACACGTTGACGAACCTTGCAACTCTCGAATTCGATCGGGGCCAGATTCGAAATGGGTTGGCCGATTACGATGACGCCTTGGCGCTGGAGCGCCAGGTCGGCGACAACACTTCTGAAGGAGAAACGCTGCACCAGCTCGGGTACTTTCACTGGGAGCTGGGAGATTTCAGTGAATCGCTCTCTTATTTCAACCAGGCGCTTCAACTGAAACATGACGCGGGCGACATTGCTTCGGAAGCGGAAACGCTCGGCGCCATGGCAGGCGTTTACTGCGACACGGGGTGGCCGGCTGTTGCCCTTCGCTCCTATCTACGGGTGTTGCAGCTCTATCGGCGCACTGGCGATGTGCCGTGGCAGGTGATTACTTTGAATAATCTGGGCATGATTGAAGCAGAGATGCACCAGAAGACACTGGCGCAAAGTTATTACCTGCAATCGATCGCTTTAGCGCCAAAAGCCGGTGACCCAGTTACCCCCGCCTACTCTGAGTGGGGAATCGGGGAACTCGAACGGGCCGGCGCGCTTTCAAGCTATATTCAATCGGTCCGGTTGGCTAGGGAGTTTGAGCACGCCGATCTCGAAGGTGAAGTTGACTCCTCATTGATGGATCATTTCCGCTCGCTTCACCAGTTGAACTCCGCCATCTTCTTCGGCAAGAGGGCCGTTGACAGGTTTCAATCCCTGCGCAGGAGCATGGGCGACATGAGCAATGACATTACCAGCGCCTTTCTGCAAAGGAAATCCGCTACCTACAGAACGCTAGCGGAACTCTTGATTGATCAAGGCAGGCTTATAGAGGCGCAGCAGGTTCTCGACTTACTCAAGATTCAGCAGTATTCCGATTACGTTGGAGAACAGCCTACGGGGCTTGGCGAGACGCTGGTTCGCAGCCCGCGCGAATCTCCCTTGCAGGAGGAACTTGAGAAGCACCTGACACAATGGGTGAGCCTGGACAAGGCGTTGCGAGCAGAGGAGAGCGCCGAACATCGGCAAACGGCCAAAATTCTTCAGGCGCGCACTTCGCTCAACACCGAACAAGCTAGTTTTGACGCTTTCCTTCAGGATCTTTACAAGCAGCTTGAGGCTCCGGAAGGTCCTGCACCCAGCGTTCAGACCGTGACAGGTGCGGAATTGCCTCTTGAAAGCCTACTTGCCAAAAATCCGGACACTGCCGCGCTCTACACACTGGAAGGCGCCGATCGCTATCGCGTGATGGTCATAAGCCATGCCGGTCGTTTGGCACGTTCTTATCCAATTGCGCAGAACGCACTCGACGAAAAGTGCCGGCAATTCCTCAACCTTGTAAGCCGGCGGGACAGTGATCCCAGCGCTTCTGCTGAAGACTTGTTCCAAATCTTGTTCGCGCCGGTTCAAAAAGATGTTCAAGCTCTGGGCACGAAAACACTCGTCTGGTACCTCGATGGATCGCTACGCTACATCCCAATCGCTGCCTTGTTGAATTCCGAGACAAAACGCTACCTCATCGATGATTACCGCGTCCTGAACTTTACGCCTCTCAGCCACACGATTGAGGCTCGGCCGGAATTGAAGGACGCACGGGCCATCGGGATGGGTATCAGCCGTAAATATTTCAATGACCTCGGCCCGCTCTTGAATGTGCCGGTGGAACTGGACTCTGTGATTTCAGACCCAGCCGTTGCCGGCTCTCACGGTGTTTTGCCGGGGATGATTTTGATAGACGGGCAATTCACGCAGAAGGCAATGGAACGGGATTTGAAATCGCAAGACGTCGTTCACATCGCGAGCCATTTTGTTTTACGGCCCGGAAACGACGATCTCTCCTACCTGCTCCTAGCAGGCAAGGACCAGGACCACTCCGGATACAAGTACTCGATGGCTGACTTTGAGAAAAGCAGTAACATCCATCTCGAGGGAACAAAGCTGCTCACTTTATCGGCATGCCAGACGGGTGCGGCCAACGAGCGGGAGATTTGCTTCCAAAGCGATAAATCTTCAGTGAAAACCGCAGAGTGCCAGGCGGGCAATGCCAATCAGCGTGAGAACGGCGTAGTGATGGAGAGCGTGAGCGAAGTCGCGCTCGAAAAAGGCGCTGAAGCCGTTCTCTCTTCGCTTTGGAGCGTTGACGATCAAAGCACGAGCACGTTGATGGCTGACTTCTACCAGCGCTGGGCAGGCTCTGCAGGAACGGTTTCCAAGGCGGAAGCGCTGAGGCAAGCGGAACTCGATTTGCTGCACGGAAAAGCGAGTCCTCAGCCCGGAGCCGGCGGCCGGGGGATTTACGCCGTCGAGAACGAACCGGGCAAGCGGGCCAACCCCACCGGACTCGCGCTTCCCTATTACTGGGCGCCTTTTGTCTTAACGGGAAACTGGCAGTAACTAGCGCACACCGATTCGTCTGGCAACCGATCTCCATGGATGCAGACGAGCCCAAAAAACTGTTGCCAGGCAAATGGCTCTATGCTATTCTCCTCGCAAATCGATCCCCATCGATCAAATCTCCCCGAATTCATATCAATGGGCCTGATATCTTCAGCCGATTGGTGTCTTATGAAACGCCCTCCAGCGTGTCTCTGCGCAGCGCATGCACCGTAGTTGGCGGGAACGGTGTCTGTCCGCATCGGCTTGAACACGGAAGTTTAAGGGTTCTTCACCAGCTCGGCGCCAGCCGGCGCCAGTTCGGTGACTCTCACACGATAACGAAGGGGAGATTTCAATGAGGCGTCGAACTCTTTCTCGCACCTGTCTCGCCGAAATCGCAATTCGTGCCGTTATTCGGACGGCAGATGGACTGCGTCGCGCCGCGCCTTTAATGCTGTCCATGACACTCCTTTTCGCCGGGGCAGCCCTGTGGCTGACGACTTCGATTCAGGCCAATCGCTGGACGTGGAAGAGCTGGGAAAGAATGTTTGGGGCGCCGTCGCTTATCAATGCAGGACCACGCATTCTGGCGCAGGTTGGAGGAAGCGGGAACTACACGATTACCACAATCAATGAGCCGAGTGCAGGCACGGGATCGATAGAAGGAACCTTCGTGATGGCCTTGAATGCCTCCGGCGCCATGACAGGCGGGTATTCGGAGCAGGTCGGTATCGTACACGGTTTTGTCTGCGCTGCAGGCGGTGCGTCCTGCACCTCGTTCGATGCGTCCAACGCCGGCTCAAGCCCGAGGACGGGATGGTTTCAAGGAACCATTGGCACAGCCATGGATACGGCGGGAGACGTCGCAGGCTCTTACGCCGACAGCAATAGCGCATACCATGGTTTTGTCCGCGTGGCAGCCAGCAGCACGGTCATCGAATTCGACGATCCAAACGAAATGAGCCCGGCCACGAGCCGAGGCACGTTCCCGATGGGCATGAATGACAATGGCCAGATCGTCGGCTTTTATTCGACCGGTAGCTATAGCACCAGCAGCACCTATAAAGGCTTTTTGTTGGCCGCCGGGAACCTGGCGTCGGGAAACTTTACGACAGGCGCGAATTACACCACGATCTCCGCTCCCAATGCCGGAAGCGGAGAGAGCTCCAACGGGCATAAGCAAGGCACTGTGGCAGAAGCCATCAATACTTCGGGCGTGATCACGGGCTATTACATCGATTCGAGCAACATCGTCCACGGATTCGTCGCCACCTCACCCTACACGTCGCCGGCAAACTATACTTCGTTCGACCCGCCGGGCTCCACGACGATTACCGGAAACAACTTCAGCGGAACACTTCCAATGTCTATTGATGCCGCGGGCGATGTGGTGGGCTCCTACACCGACTCGACCGGCCTTCGCCACGGCTTCATCCGTTCCTCGAGTGGAACGATTACGACATTCGCCGCGCCGGGGGCAACAACAGCCAGCCAGAGCGGATTGATCAGCGGAACGCTCCCCACCAGGATCGATGCAACCGGCAGTTTTATCGTCGGGGGCTACTCCGATTCCTCCGGCCTCGGACATGGCTTTGTTTACTATCTGCCTCTGTCCGGCAGCGGCACATTTACCAGCTTTACGCCGCCGAATGAAACCACTTCGACTACGCTGCCGATTCAGGGTGGTGCGATGAACGTGAACGCATCGGGTACGGTGGTGGGTATCTACTTTGATAGCAACGAAGTCGCGCACGGCTTTCAGTACGCCCCCACAGCATCTCCGGCTCCGACCCTCTATCCGGATCAGGGAACCTACAGCTCAGCCCAATCGGTGACCATCTCAGACACAGACTCGAATGCGAAGATTTACTACACCACCGACGGAAGCACGCCCACGATAAGCTCGACGAACTACACCGAACCGATCACCGTCTCATCGAGCGAAACCATCAAAGCTATCGCGCTCGACAGTTCCAGTGGCTACATAGAGAGCTCTGTCGCCTCGGCGGCATACACAATCAATCTTTCCTCCGCGGCCACACCGACGTTCACACCCGCAACCGGGACCTATGACTCCGCGCAGACGGTAACCATCAGCGACACTACAACCGGCGCAGCGATCTACTATACAACTAACGGGACAACGCCCACAGCCGGCTCTACCGTCTACTCCGGCCCAATCAGTGTGACCTCTTCGGAGACGCTCGAGGCGATCGCCGTGGCCAGCGGCTACTCGACCAGCGCCGTGGCCGACGCAACCTACACGTTCCCGCCACCCAAATCAAGCATCGTCTATTCTTTCTCGGGCGGAGCCACGGATGGAGACGCGCCCACTTCCCTCATCCAGGCTAAAGACGGCAACTACTACGGGACCACTGCATTCGGCGGCAGCAAAGGCTCGTGCACAGACAATGACAGCAATACGGTCGGCTGTGGAACCGTCTTTAAGCTCAGCAGTGGCACTGTGACCGTTCTCTACAGCTTCAGCGGCGGCGCCGACGGAGGATACCCAACAGGGCTCATCCAGGGGCCGGACGGCAACCTCTACGGCACCACGGCGTTCGGTGGCTTGGTTTCGTCTTCAACAACAACCAACCCGAACTGCGGGACTCTTGGCTGCGGAGTGATCTTCGAAATCAACCCCTCGCAGCCACCAGCTGCCGGTCAGCTTGTGCCCGTATACACTTTCAGCGGCGCGTCGGACCCGACGGTGTCCACTACCCCTCCACCTCCAGATGGAGCGTACCCAAACGCGCTGACACTGGGCGCGGGCGGCGTCTTCTACGGGACGTCTATTCCGTGCAGTGGGTGCAACAAGTCCTCTTACGGTTTCCTGTACAGCTTCACTCCTGGAGCGAGCACTCCGTTCACAACTTTGTCGACCTTTGGAAGCCTTGACAAGCAGGAGAATCATTCAGCGTTGGATTATCCGAACGCCGTTATCCAGACAAACGCGACGACTCTTTATGGGACGACTCTATTGGGCGGGGATACGAACGGATGTCTAAATACCGGCAGCGGCTGGGGCTGTGGCGGCGTCTTCACCTACATTTTGTCGGGGACCAACGCTGGACTGGAGAATGACGTCTGCTACTTTGGCCAAAATGTGAATGTGTCCAGTAGTTCCGGGTCAGTCACTCTCAGCAAGCCAGCGGCCGACATAACGAAGGTTCACACGGAAACCATCGTGACGCAGTCTTCGGGAAGATTTCCGGCTAACGGTGCGAACTCGTGGACCTTCGACACCACGCCAATGACGATAGCGTTCGGTGCCGACAAGAACATTTACGGGGCTTCGCCGGCGCTATGCGCCACCTATGCCGACAGTGGGGCGGGCGCGGCGACTCTCTCATTTAACCCCGTTTGCAGCGGCCCTGCCAATTCAACATATTCTTTCCCCGCCACAGTGTTTCAATGCATTCCCCCAGTGGCGCCGATTGCGAGCCCTACGACGCTGCCGACAGGCACACTGAACACGGTCTATAGCTTCTCTAACAGCGGTGATGGCGGCGGTTCGCTCCAAGGCATGCTGTTGGCCAGCGACGGTAATTACTACGGAACGAGTGGCACATTCGTCTTTGATCTCACCCCAGCACAAATGGCGATGTTCACTTCCTCCGGTACAACTTCGCCGCTTTCATCTCTTTCGCCCTTCTATTCCACTCTTGCATCGGACACAACGAACTTCACCCCGGATTCAATGATCCAGGGAAGCGACGGGAACTTCTATGGCACCACGGCGACAGGCGGCTCGACGGCGACGAATACACTGCTTGGCGACGGCGCAATCTTCGAGGTGAGCACAACACTGGCCGCTCCCGTGCAATTGAGTTTCACTGAGGCAACGATAGCGCTGAACAGTTCGTCAACGCTCAACTGGAACGTCCCCAGCGCCTACTCTTTAACTTCGCAGCAATGTTATGCGTTTGTGACAAGTGGGAGTTCGTCAACCGCCGGTACATGGTCAGGGTTGCAGGCCGGAATGCTTTCCAACGGCGTTTACTCCGGCTCCGCGATAATTGCCCCAACCGCGCCCGGCACCTATACCTATGCCCTCACCTGTGGCGGAATCGTCTCAGGCCTCGCATCATTGGTGGTGAACGCTCCGTCGCTTTCGATTTCTCCCACGACTCTTCCGGCAGGATCCGCCGAGACTTCTTACTCACAAGAGTTGATCGCCAGCGGAGGAAGCGGGACCGGATACAAGTTCTCAATCACCGCCGGCGCATCGAGCCTGACCTCCCTGGGGTTGACCCTTTCTTCTGCGGGGTTGATCTCGGGAACGCCGACCGCTGGCACCGCGGCGTTTACTGTACAACTCGCAGATTCGCTGAATGACACCACTTCGCAGGCTTACACGCTCACCATCAACAAGGCCACGCCAACCGTTTCCGTGTGGCCGACGCCCAGCGCTATTACATACGGCCAGACATTGGCCAGTTCGACTTTGAATGGCGGCGCGGCCTCAACAGGAGGCACCTTCACCTGGACTACGCCCACAACTGCTCCCGGTGCAGGGACCACCTCAGAGAGCGTAACCTTCACGCCCACTGACACAACGGACTACACCACCCTAACCAGCACTGTAGTGGTGGCGGTGAGCAAGGCGACCCCAAACGTGACGGCGTGGCCGACAGCGAGCGCGATCACGTTTGGGCAAACGCTTGCCTCTTCGGCATTAACCGGTGGCACGGCTTCAGTGGCGGGCGCGTTCACATGGACCGCGCCATCAACGGCACCCGCACTGGGAAGCGATTCAGAGAGCGTGACCTTCACGCCCACTGACACAATGGACTACAACCAGGTAACCGGAACAATCTTGGTGACTGTGAACGCAGGTGCGGGTTTTACTCTTTCGCCGTCGCCCATATCTGTCTCGGTGCCTCAGGGTGGTACCGGCACGAGCACCATCACAGTGACCGACCTGGGGGGCTTCTCCGGCAGCGTCACACTGGTCACGACCGGCTTGCCCAGCGGGGTTACCTCATCTTTTGCAGCCGGTTCCGCACCGGGAACTCAGGTGCTCACGCTTACGGCCAGCACCTCGGCTCAGGTGACCTCGACGCCCGTGACGGTGACCGTGACTGGAAGCTCCGGGGCCTTGAATGCGATGACCAGCATCTCTCTCTCCATCACCTCACAACCAAGCTTTACTCCAGGCAGTGGCGGAACTACGTCCATTTCGATCTCCCCAGGAGCAACCACCGGGAATACCGGAACGATCAGTATCGCGGGAACAAACGGGTTCGCGGGAACTGTGAACCTGACCTGCAATGTGACTACGTCGATGACAAATGTCAGCGACATGCCTTCATGCAGCCTGAATCCGGCTAGCGTAATCATTAGTGGCGCAACAGCCCAAACCTCTACCTTGACCGTAACAACCACCGCGGCCTCCAGCGCCGAGAACATTATAAAACGGCTCATGTGGCCGGCCAGCGGAACAACGCTTGCGCTGATCACGCTCCTGATGGTACCCAGAAAACGGCGCAATTGGTGGGCAGTGATGGGAATGCTTGCTGTGTGTGTCTTGGTTGGTGCGGTCGGCTGCGGCGGAGGCAGTGGTGGGGGTGGTGGAAGCGGCGGAGGAGGCGGAAACTCAGGCACCACCGCCGGAACATATACGATCACCATTACTGGGACTTCAGGCTCGGTTACCGCGACCGTTGGAACGGTGACCGTATCTGTCCAGTAATAGCTTCAAGGCCCGTTTAGCCCTGTATTTCAACCTACAGGTTTTGAAACGGCTGTTTTCGTCCAAAATGACCCTTCGCTTTCAGTGGGATACAAGCCTCGATCCACACCCCTTTTGAAATACCACGTATGAACGCCCCGCCGGAGTTTCAACTCCTCAAGTATCACCGGCAGATGGCCAACTGAAAGCTGATCCGTCGGCAACAGCTGGAGCGGGATACGCGTGATTGGAGAATTTGGTACTGAGACAACGATGCAGGTTCTTGGAATACCTTTGAGCGCGCTTTGCTGCCCGGTCATCCACGTGGCCGTGTAGTCGGCTTCTCGGACAAGTGACCCCAGTCTAAGCATCGGAATTCTGCAGTCTGATCGTGCGGGCGGACTGAGGATAGACTGTCGCCAAGGTCGCACACATTCGGGTACTCAGAAATGGGGTGAACCCCTTGAAGCATGGGAATGTTCGCTTCTGTTGACTGATCCGATTCTCAAGTGGCGATAAAGGGCAAACCGCTCATCGAGTAGGGTTTTCGCGCCGAAGGGAGAAAGCTTTCCCTCGGCGCTGTCGGTTTGATGTATAAACGGTGAAGAACCCTTCAGGTGCCCGCTGAACGGATTGGAAAATACAGCTGTTGGAGGTTCGGGAATTCTAGGAATTGTTTGTACGCGATTTGTACGCAAACCTGGCACTCTTGGAAATCTGTGAATTCCAGGCATTCCTAGAATGAGTAAGTTGCGTGTTTTCAATGCTTAGCACGAGTGCGACTCCCGCCGCCTCCACCATACTTCGCCGAAGGCGAAGGTTGTCGCGCCGAAGCCTTAGCGAAGGCGGAACGTGGAACGACGAACACTACTTCAACTCGCGGGCACAATGGTTCTTGGCCGAGCCATCGGTCTTCACGCCGCGCAATCGGTTCTCGATCATCACGCATCCTTCCACTCCGGCGGTCTCGGCCCAGGCCGGCCCTATCCCTTCCCAGTCGACATTCTTTACCACGGCAGCCGAGCTCGGCGCGAAATCGCGCTGACCTTCGACGCCTGTCCGCGCAAGGAGCGCCCCGAATTCTCAACGGCGATTGTCGACTTTCTCGAGAAAGAAAATATCCCGGCCACATTTTTCGTATCCGGCCTATGGGCCGTGAACAGTCAGGCCGCGCTCAAGCGGCTTGCCAGTGTCGCCAACTTTCAGATCGGAATGCACGGATACCACCACTGGAAATCGAGCGATTTAACCGAGCCGGTCATCGCCTCTGAAATCGAGCAAACCTGGTCTGCGATTATCAAATTAGGAGGCACTCCGCAGCCGTTCTTTCGGCCGCCTTACGGCGATTGCCCGCCCAAACTTGTGAAGGTCGCCAAAAGCCTCGGTGTCCTGACTGTCATGTGGGATGTTGTATCTGGTGATCCCAACCCACTGAATACGGCTGAACGCCTGGAACACAGAGTGCTTACACTAACCCGGAATGGAAGCATCGTGATCATGCACGTAAACAATGGCGGCGTTTTTACGCCCCAGGCCCTCCCATCGATTGTCTCTGGCTTGCGTAGGCAAGGATTTACCTTTGTTTCGGTCGGAGAACTGGTCAAACCTACGCCTGGCCGTTGAATCTCGGGTGGCAGAATTGCATTGCAAGCTGTTTGCGCCTTCAGAGTTAGCAGCGTAAAATGAAGAAACGTTGGGACTAATCAACACGTCGGGGAGTGGCTCAGCCTGGTAGAGCACCTGGTTCGGGACCAGGGGGTCGGAGGTTCGAATCCTCTCTCCCCGACCATCTCACAATCGTATTCATTTCATCTTTGAAGTTTGCGAGACCAGGGCGCCGTTGGCGTCCAGCCTTACCTGCCCGTGCACGGATGTCGGCGCCGCTCATCGCGAATGGCATCTTCAGTGCGGATCAGCCTGCTCAACTTAGAGAATGTAGCGAGACAAATCCTGATCCTTGACGATCGAAGCCACCATTTGCTTCACATACGTATCGTCGATCAGGAAAACTTTCTCGGGGCCGGATGCGGTCATACGCTCGTGAAAAGGTAACGGCGTCGTGACTTCGTTTGTGATGGCCGCCGAAAGTCCAGACGAAACTTGTTCATTCGCCGCGCGGCGCGCCACGTCTGGCGCAAGGAAACTTACATCCTCGAGAACGCGCTCCATGATTGTATGCAACCTTCGGGCACCAATGTTTTCGGTGGTCTCGTTCACCTTGAATGCGAATTCAGCCATCTCGCGCAGAGCTTCCGGTGCGAATTCGAGGCGGACCCCCTCGGTTTCAAGCAGCGCCGAGTATTGTTTGGTTAGCGATGCTTTCGGCTCGGTGAGGATGCGCAGAAAATCATCGACGGTCAGCGATTGCAGCTCAACGCGAATTGGGAATCGGCCTTGCAACTCCGGGATGAGATCGCTGGGCTTGGAAACATGGAATGCACCGGCAGCGATAAACAAAATGTGGTCTGTGCGCACCATGCCATAACGAGTGTTGACCGTAGTTCCTTCCACAATGGGCAGAATGTCGCGCTGCACGCCCTCGCGTGAGACGTCTGGCCCGTGGCCGCTCTCGCGCCCAGCAATCTTGTCGATCTCGTCCAGGAAGATGATCCCGTTGGATTCCACGCGCTCCACAGCCGCGCGGTTCACTGAATCCATGTCGATCAGCCTGCCCTCTTCTTCCTGCACCAGGTAGTCAAAGGCGTCGGTGACCTTCATCTTCCTCTTTTTGGTGCCGCCTCCGAAGATGTTGGGCAGCATATCTTTCAGATTCATCTCCATGTCTTCCATGTTCTGGTTGGAAATGATTCCGAACTGCGGCGAATTGCGCTCACGAACATCGAGTTCGACCATGCGTTCGTCGAGTTTGCCTTCTCGAAACTGTTGACGCATCTTTTCGCGTGAGCGTTGATGACTCTCCGCTCCAGGCAATGAAAGCTGACCCTCTTGGGTGTGGGGCACGGCAGGCGGTGGAGGTAACAGAACATCGAGCAAGCGCTCTTCGGCATTCATCTCGGCCCTGTCTTCCACCTCCTCCAACCGCTCCTCACGAACCATATCAATCGCGATTTCCACCAAATCGCGAATCATCGACTCGACATCGCGGCCTACGTAACCCACCTCGGTGAATTTTGAGGCCTCAACCTTGAGGAACGGCGAATTCGTCAGCTTTGCGAGGCGCCGCGCGATTTCCGTCTTTCCCACGCCGGTGGGACCGATCATGATGATGTTTTTGGGCATGATGTCGTCGGCTATATCGGGGGGGAGCTTTTGCCGGCGCTGGCGGTTCCGCAGTGCGATGGCCACGGCGCGCTTGGCTGCGCGCTGGCCGACCACGTGTTTGTCGAGCTCAGCGACGATCTCGCGCGGCGTTAATTCGTCGAGCGCGAGCTCCTGTTCTTCGGCGGATGCGGGAAGATAGATGGCCATGGACAAATGTCGGCAGAGATTCCTCCGCTAACCTTGTAGCTCCTCGATGGTGATTCGATCGTTGGTATAGATGCAGATTTCGCCGGCGATCTTCATGGCTTTTTCGGCGATTTCGCGAGCGCTCAATTCCGTGTTCTCCATCAGCGCGCGTGCGGCGGCCGTTGCATAACTGCCTCCGCTGCCGATCGCCGCAAGCGGTTCGTCAGGATCGATCACGTCGCCCGAGCCCGAAATGAGAAAGGTCTGTGCCTTATCCGCAACCAGGAGTAGTGCTTCCAGGTTCCGGAGCATTTTGTCGGTCCGCCAATCCTTTGCCAACTCTACGGCGGCGCGATTCAAATTACCCGCGTGCTGCTCCAGCTTGGTCTCAAATCGCGCGAAAAGGTTGAAAGCGTCGGCGGTGGAACCGGCAAACCCCGCAAGGATTTTCTCCTGAAAGAGGCGTCTAATTTTTTTGGCCGAATGTTTCAGCACATGATCCCCAAACGTCACCTGGCCGTCTGCGGCCATCACCACCTGACCATTGCGCCGCACGCAAATCACAGTGGTGGAGCGAATTTTGGAATGCACTTTCATCCAATTGCCTTTACACGACTTGTCGCAGGCGGGAAAACCTTCCACGAACACCCTCTGCCCGTCGATCTTGCAACCTAGAGTATAGGTCATTTGCACGGCGTTGGAAGGGAGTGGCGCCTGGGCTAAAAGCCATTCAGCGCGAGGCTGACATGCGGTACAGTGCCGATTTCACCTGCGGTATCCTCGAAACAGGGACTAGGGCCTGAGCTCCTTCTTGGAATGATTCTGCGCAACACAGACAACTGGGAAATAGCCGCCGGGGTGAGCGCTGCCGTGCTGGCTGCGGCAGCCGCTGCGTGGCTGGTCCTGCGCAAGCGTCCCACCGCGGAGGAAGTTGAGCAGGCGCGGCGTCGATTCCTCGTGCAATCCGGGAGGCTCGTCGACGGCATGCTTCTCGATGTTTATCAGGTGGGAGCTGACGACGGACGGACGCTCACCATGCTTTTGTTCAGTTACCGAATCGCCGGGGTGGACTACGAATGCTCGCAGGACATTACCGCCATGCGCGACGTGGTCAATGCAGCCGAGGTGAGGGCTGGATTTCCGTGCTCTGTACGGTATCAGCCCGGTAATCCGTACAACAGCATCGTTGTTGGCGAGGGCTGGACAGGACTCCGGGAAAGGCTTCCGCAGCTGCCCCCCTTTGAGGATCCCGACCCCGTGGATCTGAGCCATTTGCGGCCCGGCAAAGGTTAGAATTGCGCGTTGGCGCGCGATCCCAACCCCCAGTTAGACTATGAATATGCATGTTCACGCGGCGCAGGGAGGTAAGGGCACAAGGCGGACAACGCTGGTCCTTCGCGTCTCGATGGCGGCTACCCTGGCGTATGTGGTGGTCACCTTTGTCGCCGGATTGCGTGCACATTCGCTGGCACTGCTTTCAGAATCCGGACATAATGTCTCCGATTTCCTGGCCCTCCTGCTCAGCTTTGCCGCAGTCTATTTTCAGTCGCGGCCGGCAGACCACTCCAGAACCTTCGGCTACCAGCGCGCCGGCGTGATCGCCGCGTTCATTAATGCGGCGACGCTTATAGCGATTTCGCTGCTCATCGCAGTGGAGGCGGTTCATCGGCTTAGCTCGCCGGTCTCTGTGCAGCCACGGATCATGATGATCGTGGCGGCTGCCGGGGTCGTCATGAACGGTGCGATTGCCGCACTGCTCTGGGGTGTGGCCCGCGATGTGAATCTCCGCAGCGCCTTTCTGCACATGGCGGGTGACACGCTCTCGACGGCGGCGGTCATCGCCGGAGGCTTCGGCATTCTGCTCACCGGCCAGAACTGGATCGACCCTGTTCTCTCCATTCTGATTGCCGCAATCATCTTCTGGTCCAGCATTGGAATCGTGCGCGAAACGCTGAACATCCTTCTTGAGGGCACGCCGCGCGGCGTCTCGCTGCCACAGATTCGTTCTGTCATGGAAGCGGTTGAGGGCGTGGTCAATGTTCACGATCTGCATGTCTGGTGCCTGGGATCGTACACGAGCGCACTGGCCTGCCACGTTACGATCGCCGATATTCCCCCCTCGGAGAGTGTTTGTATTCTGGCCAACCTCAGGGATGTTCTCAACGGCCAATTCGAGATTAGCCACACCACCATCCAGTTCGAGCACATAGGCTGCGAAGCGCTGGAAGGCTGCGTTACACCTCCTGAAGAGACGGCCGTCAGGCATGAGCATCATCACGGTCATGTGCATTAAGCAAGTCAAGAGAACGGCAAGCTTTTGGCAGAGGGGCGAGAATTGATTGCCCGCCGCCTGCTGTTGGCTGCCGTCTACATTGCGATCCTCCCAAGAATGCATTCGGCTCCGCGACCCGAACCTGAGCCGATGGGGTCGCCGCTCGGCGCATTTGTCGGCGAGTACACGAATCCCGAAGACCGAAGCGAGGGATACAGCATCTACGTGCAGGATGGCGAACTGACGGTTGAATCCGACCGGCAGGTACCTAACCAACTCAAGCCTATCTCCGCGAATCTCTTCGAACTTCTAGACTCGGATGTCACGGCCGACTTTGCCGTGGATGCGGCCGGCCACGTCGAGAATGTTTCGTTCTCCGATCATCCGAGCACCATCTATGTCCGCTCCGGCGAGCCGATTCGCCATACATTTCACGATTACGTTCGCAGCGAAGCGATGATTCCTATGCGCGATGGGGTCAAGCTCCACGCGGTGATTCTCCGGCCTGCAGACATCCATGAGCCATTGCCCATCCTGATGCAGCGAACGCCATATGGAGTGGATGGAACCGACCGGGCTTCGTTCTTTTTGCAGCGGCCCGAGCTGGCGCGCGAGGGGTACATCTATGTGGCCGAAGACATTCGAGGGCGTTACAAGAGCGAGGGTAGGTTCGTGATGATGCGACCGCTTGCCGATCATCGCGATCTGAACGCGATCGACGAGAGCACTGACACTTACGACACTGTGGCGTGGCTCATCAAGAATGTGGCGGGCAATAACGGGCGTGTCGGAGTGGTGGGAACCAGCTATCCGGGATTCCTGGCGATGATGGCAGGAATCAATCCGCATCCGGCAGTCAAGGCCATCTCGCCACAGGCTCCGATGATCGATGTCTGGATTGGCGACGATTTCTTTCACAATGGCGCCTTCAGGCAAAGCTATGGCTACGACTACGTGCTGGGGCTGGAATCCTCGAAGACAGAAATCCAGGTCAGCTATGGCAATGGAAAGAGCGGCAGGCCCATTGACGGGTTCGACTACTTTCTGAGCCGCGGCAGTTTTGACGAGGACGTGAAACAGTCCGGGTCCAGGCCACTTCCCACGTGGAAGCTCTTCCTCGATCATCCGTCCTACGATTCGGTCTGGTCGTCTCGGGGCGTCGAATACGCGCTGAATTCCGTGACCGTGCCGACGCTTACGGTCGGCGGCTACTACGACCAGGAAGATATGTACGGCCCGCAGGAAGAATACGCAAAGCTGGAAGCGCACGACACGAATCACGAAAACTTTCTCGTCCTGGGTCCGTGGCGGCACGGTTACTGGTCGTCGTCCTCCGGGCGCCTTGGCAATTTGAATTATGGAGAGCCCATCGGCACAGAATTCCGCGGGCAAATTGAGGCGAAATTCTTTGCGCATTACCTGAAAGATCATCCCGGTTTCAATCTGGACGACACGGCGAGCTTTCAGACCGGGTCGAATACGTGGAAACACTATTCGCACTTTCCCCCCAAGGAATCGCGGCCGACGGCCCTTTATCTTGAGGGCACCGGCCTGCTGGGCTGGACCGCGTCGACGACTGAAGTGTCGACGTCGTACATGAGCGATCCTTCCAATCCGGTGCCTTACCGGCACAGGCCCATTCAGCCGACGTATAGCGACGGCTCGGACTGGTACAACTGGCTTACCGAAGACCAGCGCTTTGTAACCGGCCGCGGAGACTTAGCCGTCTGGAAGCTGCCGGTGCTCAAAAAGGATCTGACAATTACCGGCGAGGTTGTGGCGGACATCTTTGCCTCGACGACAGGCTCGGACAACGACCTGGTGGTGAAACTCATCGACGAGTATCCGGCCGACGATCGAGACCCAAACCTGAGCGGATATGAGTTGCTGACGAATGCCGAGATCTTTCGCGGCAGGTATCTCACGGGATTCGACCATCCCACGGCGCTCGCGCCCGGATCGATCCACGAGTACAAGTTCAGCCTGCACGACGTGGATCATGTCTTCAAGGCCGGGCACACCGTGATGGTTGAGATCCAGAGCACATGGTTTCCGCTCTACGATCGGAACCCCCAAACCTTTGTGCCTAATATCATGAAGGCCAAGGCCGACGATTACAAAGCCGCTACGATCGCGATCTATTCCGGAGCGGGACATGCCTCGGCAATCGAGATTCCGGTGATGGGCGCGCAGTAGCAGCCGCGCGTGCGCCTGAAGCGCGCGCTGCGCTTGCAGCAAGCTTGGCAACACCGATCCCCTGCGACCTATAATCGCTACAGAGACTATTCCGGCCCCATCTTCCCAATAAAGCGAGGAAAAACTTGGCACGCGAGCTTTATACGGCGCGACTTTTGCGCAAAGATTGCATTTCTGAAGTGGCACAGTGCTATCACTTCGTTTTTGAAGTTGAGGGACGTGAGAGTTTCCCCTACAGTCCCGGCCAATTCGTATCCGCGGTTGCGAACGACGAAAACGGCAAACAGCAGACGCGTGCCTACTCCATTGCTTCGGCGGCGCGCGGCAATAGGTTCGAGCTATGCGTGAACCGCGTGGAGAACGGGTTCTTCTCGAACCACCTCGCCGACCTGCCCGACTTGCCGGTGGGGGGCACGATTCAGATTCACGGGCCGCACGGGCACTTTGTGTTGCAGGAGCCGATCACCGACTCGATTCTTGTGGCCACCGGTACCGGGGTGGCGCCGATGCGCGCATTCACGGAGTGGCTGTTCCCCGTAGATGGCCCGGATCGCAGCCAGGGTAAGGACATCTGGCTGGTTTACGGCACGCGCCACGAAACCGACATTTACTACAAGGACGAATTCGAGGCGCTGGCAAAGCGCGCGCCCAATTTTCATTACCTGCCTACACTGAGCCGTGCCCTGGATGAATGGGCCGGCCTGCGCGGCCACGTGCAAGTCCACATCTCAAAGACCGTTGAAGAGCGCGCGAAACGGCTGGGGCAACCCTTGCCCTCGGTGCCCTCGGCGCTGGTCGATCCCGCGGTGGCAGCGGCTGCTGTTCGGTTCGACATCTACTGTTACATCTGCGGACTGAACTTCATGGTGTCCGGCGTGCGCGAGCTGCTCGATGGCTACGGCTGGCACAAGAAGCAGGTTGTGTTCGAGCGGTACGACTGAAGAGCGGCCGATCTGGCGGAGTTCCGGCCGCAGACCGTGGCATCAGAATCGTGTGACGTGGCAACCAGTCTCGGTTGTTGTTTACCTCTTCAATCACTGGCCCCCCTCCCCCTGACTAAACGCAAAAGGCCGGGATGTTTATCAAGTAGTGACGGGGGCACCCCCTCCCCACTTCTGAAAATAACTGCCATAGAATCATGGGGTTGGCGGAAGTATGGTGCGCCAAGCGGCTGATTCCGGGCCGTTTAGCCGCAGATGTGTCTCCTGAAATGAGTTATGTACGCGTTTCCAGGGGCAGCTCGCGGATTGCGGTGGATTCTCGAAGCGCAGAGACGCGAAAGCGGCAGATTTTTTTCCGCCACCGAGAAGGCCTGGATGGACGCGTATACGAGAAGTATGCGCCTAAAGGGGATAATGATCGGCAAACTTGGGAAAAAAGAGATCAGAGAACAGAGATCAGAGAATGAAGGAGTTAGGGGAGGCGCGCAGACTTATTTGGGTGAGGGGGCTTGACAAGGGCAGGGACCGAGGGAGCGAGGGAACGATGAAACAGGGAACAAGGGAACAAGGGACCAAGGGAACGAGGGAACGATGAAACAGCGAACAAGGGAACAAGGGACCGAGGGAACAAGGGACCGAGGGAACAAGGGAGCGAGGGAACAAGGGAACAATGTGCTCGCGGCCCGGAAAACCAGAAGTGGCGTCGCCGCAGAATGGCTGAGTTGTATTACCTGCTTGCCGGAACGTGCAACGGAACCTCGAAGGTTCCGAAACGGCCGGAGTTCGGATCGTAGAGGCCCACGAGCAAATACACGTCGCCGGCGGGCAGATCTAAAATCTGATGGATTTGTAGGCCGGAGCGGGCTGCTGCGTCCCTTGATGCTTGATCGAGATTGAGGGGCAGATCATTGACGGCCCAATTAAGGCGATTCCCATCGCCGTCGTACGCGATGGCGAGCGCGGCGACGTGGCCCTGCCAGGCGCCGGGCGCATTTTGCGTCAAGCGGATCGTCTCCAAAAGGGCCGCATAGTCGACGGAATATCGTAGAGCCGGTTTCTTCAATGCGATGTTCGCGCCCGCGATTTTTCCCGCCGCTGGAGCCCGATCGGCTGCCGCCACGTGCACGCTGAAGAGAATCTGGCTGGCATTGGGCACGCCGGGCTGCATCGAATCGAGAAAGACGGTGCGGGTATCTTTGCTTGGGTGGCCTTCGGAAAACATGGCGGCATCGGCATAGTAGCTGTGACGGTAAAACAGATCGGCTTTTTCGTGCGCGAGATGGACCTGAATGTTGCGCTGCGCGCCGTTGTAGTTGGTGTTTGTGGGCACGTACGCAATCGTGTAGAAGCTTGAGCCGTCGTCGAGTGCGTCGGCCATGGCTCCCTGCAGGTCATTGGAGTCGTGAACGGCACGACCGCCGGTTTCCTGCGCAAGTGACTCCATCGTGGCCTGCTCCGCTGCTCTTTGAAGAAATGCTTCTTGCGTGGCAGGCGCGGAAGGGTTGCCGTTGGGGCCGGTGCGGCCATAAGTAGGGACAAACGATGCGGTCGCGCCCATCGGCATCAGCAGCACGCCGCGCACTTCCACCGGATAGACCGCGACTCGGGCGACTGCGAGCATGTCCGCGGTTTCCTGCACCTGCTGGTCGAGCATTCTTATCGAAGGCGCCTGGGTGCCTGCGACGAGCCGTGCGACGGAAACGAAATCCGCCGGAAATGAGCCGGAAAACCACACCAGATTCTTGCGCCCGGGCTCGCCGGCCAGGTAACGCGTGAGTTGCTGCATGGCCTCCACAGTGCTGCCGACTCGCATATCCAGCTGCGAGGCAGCGAATTCGGCCTCGCCGTTCGATGCGTTCGTAAGGTCGTCCGCCGAGACTCCGGGAGAGTCCAACAGGGCTGATTCTTCATGTTCAAATGCTTCGTCGGGAAGCAGCGATGCGGGCGAGGTGGCGTTGGCTTTTTCAAGAGCGGCCATCAACCGGCTCGAATCGGTCGTGAATCCTTGCAACATTCGCAGCTTGTGCCCGAGCGCAAAAACGGCGATGCGCCGGCCCGCGGGCGCCTTTTTGAGATAGGAGATCATCTCGCGGCGGACATATTGCACGTCAGAGGGCTGTGTATTGAGGCCGTCGAGGAGCAGCACCGTCGCCGAATCATTGACATTGGGCTCCGGTTGGTTCGTATACGTGTCTGGCGGAAGTGCGGGCAGCGGCGCGGCTGCTTCCGGATGGTCGGCGGCAAAATGCGCCGAGAAGTCGTGGATGGTTTGCTCTTTGCCGTCTTCGTAGATGGCAAAGTCGTGCGGCCCGAGGCCCGAGACGGGGTGGTTGCTCTTCCTGACAACAACATCGACGACGACAAGGCGTGAACTTACCTTGATGTCCGGTGCGGGCCCTTTGGTTTCGTTTGGGGACGAGGAACCGTCGGGGCTTCGAGACTGGGAGGAAACGGAGACAGCGAGAAAGATCGCCGATGACAGGAGAATTGAAGCCGAGCTTGAAGCGAACTGGCGCATAACCGAATCCTCCAATCATAGCTCCGACCGGGTTTTAGCGAGTTTTGTTAGCCCGCGGACGGTCGGCTGCCTGCAGGGGGATGCGGCTAAAGGTTGAAGAGCTCGCGGAGGCGCTTGGTCTGGGCGCGGCTGACGGGGATTTCGGTTTGCTGCTTATCGTTCATGCGCAATTGGTAGCTGGACTTGAACCAGGGCATGACTTCACGGATCTGGTCGATATTGACGACGAAGCCGCGGTGGGCGCGCCAGAAGCGCGCGGGGTCGAGCAGCTCGAGCAGCTCCTCAAGCGTGCGGCATTTGGATTGGCCTTCGAAGGCGCGCGTGACAATGCGAATGACGCCCTCATCGATGGCGGCGAAGCAGATGTCGGCCTGATCGACGAGCAGGAGACGACTCTGCGCTTGCACGATGAGCTTGCCCGGTGGACGGCCCTGTTCGCCATTTTGAGGGCGATTGAGCAGGCGCAAAAGGCGATCGATCTGCGAATCGATGGCGGGCTCGGGAGCCGCGCCGGCCGATGGGCTGCCCGCGGCGATGCGCGCTTTGGCTCGCTCCACGGCCTCGGTCACGCGGGCCAGGTCGAAAGGCTTGAGCAGGTAATCGACTGCGTTTACGGCAAAGGCGCGCACGGCGTATTGGTCGTAGGCAGTGGCAAAAACGAATTGCGGGAAGTGCGCGGGCTCTTTTTCCGCATCGGCGCCGGCGGCTTTTTCAGCTCGCGCGCGATTGCGATCGACGAGGCGTTGAATGACGGCAAAGCCGTCCTGGCCGGGCATTTGCACATCCAGAAAGACCAGGTCGGGATGGTGTTCATCGATGAGATCGACTGCTTCAATGCCGTTTGAACCCTGGGCAACCACGTCCACGTCGCCGACGGAATCGAGCAGATACTTGAGCTCGTCGCGGGCCAGTTGTTCGTCGTCGATTATGAGAGCTGAGATGGGCATATTTGCCGGACAATTGATTCTAGAACAGGGGAGGCAGCGGGGTTAGCGGGGCAAGCGGGGTTGGCGGGGTTCGGCGGGGTCAGCGGGGCTGATGAGGCTCGGTGGCTTTCAGCTTGAAATTCTGGTATGGGACGCTGAAAAGCAGAAGCAGATCCTTCTCCCGCCAAGGCGGGATCAGGATGACGCTGCATAGGGAGACTGCGATCCAAACGCCGCTCGGGATGACACTGCATCGGGAGACTGCGTTCCAAACGCCGCTCAGGATGACGCTTCTTAGGGACGATCCGAGCGATTGCTACTCGCTTATCATGCTGAGGCGCGCGGGGGCGTGGTCGGTGGCAAGCTCGTGGCCGCAGTTGGTGCAATAAATGTCGGTAGCGCGGACGGTGCGGAAACAGGTGCCGCAGTTGGCCGTGAGCTGATAGTTGCACTGAGGGCAGAAGTGAAAGTCGCCCTGGACGTGGGTGCCGCATGAGGGGCAGCGAGAGACCTGAGGCTGGCGCAAGAGGAAGTAGAGGACAGCGCCGATGCCGGCCGGCATGACAAAGCAGATGACGGTCCAGAAACGCGTGCTCATGGCGCGGCGCGGGGCATCTTTGCTGATGTAGCCGACCATGAGGAAGTAAAGAGAGGTGACGACTCCCCAGGAGATGTTGAAGTAGATGCGCAGGCCGAGAGGCGGCGGCGGATGATGGCGCTGCTGGGGCGCGACGACCCAGAAGTAGTACTCGATGACGACGAAGGCCAGACTGGCCAGGACAATGGACCAGACCGGAATGAGGCGCTCTTCTTCGCTGAAACTAACCGGCTTTTGATCGGACATGGGCCGTTACTCCCTGGGAAAGTGGTTCAGAGACAAGTTCGCCCCTCTTTGAATGGACGGAGCAGGGGCGCGAGAAGTTGCTGCCGGAGGCAAATCCGGCACAAAAAACAGGGGAAACTTTAGTGGGAGCTATTCCTTGTTGCGGGACCAGCCGGCAACCAGGAATGCGGCCAGAATCGCTGGGCAGAGGATGCACGCCCAGACGCTGGTTTGGGTGGCGATGTCGCCGAAGTGTTCCCCTCCAATAAGGTCGTCGCCCACGCGCCAGGCCAGTGGACCGAAGGCCAGCAGGGCCAGCACGAGAGAGGCGAGGACCACGGAGCGGGTGCGGCGACGGTCGGCCTTTTGATCCTGAATCACGCCGTGAGAAGCCAGCACGACGCGGCGAGTTTTTTCGGCAACGGCCCGTTCGCGACCGGCTTGCTTGCCGGCGAGGGCCGAAAGGAGGTCGGCTTTGGTGCTGGAACCCGAAGTGGGGCCGGACGCCGGGGAGGCGCCAGGATTGTTGGCCATTTCAGCCGTTCTCAAGCGACCTCCTGAAAGCGATCGGCGGCATAGCCGAGCCGAGGCTTGATCATCGCCAGGCCACGGTAGAGCCTGGACTTGACGGTCGAAAGCGGGGCGCGGGTGACCTTGGCGATCTCCTCAAGGGAGAGCTCTTCGTAAAAGCGAAGCGCGAGCACTTCGCGATGGAGCGTATCGATCTCCAGCATCGCGGCGGCGATTTTTTCGCGGTCCTCGAGGTTCGAGACGCGGTCGAAGGGAGTGGGATCGTCGGCCACGACTTCAAACGTCATGGAGCGATCATCTTCCGTGGCGCCATCGATGAGCTCGTCAAGCGAGTTCATGGTGCGCTTGCGGCGATGATCGATGACCATGTTGCGAGCGATGGTGAAGAGCCAGGTTTCAAAACGGGCGCGGCCATCGAACTGATCGCCGCGGACGAGAACGCGCATCCAGACTTCCTGAAAGAGGTCTTCCGCGGTGTCGCGATTGCCGGTGAGGAAGAGCAGATAACGCATGAGGCGGTGTTGATACCTGACGATCAGTTCCTCAAGCAGGCCGGCTTTTTGGAGTTTGAGTCCGGCAGAGACGGCTAGGCTTTCCTGGCGGACTTGATCGTCGGCAACCAAGGCATTTGCTTTGGGGAGAAGTGTGCGTGGGAACGCGAGTGTCATCTGAGTCAATTAGACGATAAAACCGCTGGCCAAGACTAGTTTAGAACAACCAGTTCAATTGAGTCCCGGCCTATCGTCCTCCCTCCTGTTGCCTTGTTCAAACACAAGCCGCCGCAAAAGTTGTGAAGATTCGAAGGCTTGCGAGCGTGAAGGCGCGAATTGAGCGGGTCTGCTGCCCTAACGGCCGAGGAATGAATGATTAAGCCGGCTCAACCAATTGGAGGATTACTCGCGGCCGGTGTCGTTGCGCCGTTTCCGTCCCGCGGCTTTGAGGGCGGTCTCGATGGCTTTCATGGCGCGTCGTTCGCGAGCCTCGGCGGATTCGTAATAGAAAATGCCGAGCAGGTGACCGCGCCGCTGGGCCGGAGAGAGGGCGAACCAACCTTCGCGAGAGCCGGGATGGCGCGGGAAGAGGGCGCAGAGGATGGGTGGCGGGTCGTTCTCCCCTTCGAGAGCCTGCATCAGCATTTCGGCGATCTTTTCCGCGCGCTTGGTGCGGGCAGCGGGCGATTTGGGTTGGTCAGCAAACTTGCCAAACTCGCGGCGCCGTGAAGGGCTCATGGAGTCGAACAGTTTGCGGATCTGGCGATCGGCGTTGAGGGCGCGGACGAGCTCAGGCGGAAGATTGGCAGGACGCTCAGCAAGGTCGGGCTCAAGCCAGATTTTGACGCGCGAGCCGACGCGGGAGTTGGAAGCGGATTGCATCTTCTTGTTGACCAGGAGAAAGTGGCCGGCTCCGCTGCGAAAAGGGAAGAGCGATGTGCGGAAGGCGAAGCCGCCAATTTCGCCGCGCACGCGGCGGCCGTTACTCACCGGCCAGGTTTTGGCGATGTCGAAAGGGATGCGGGCGATGACCCACTTGAGCGCAGTTCCGTCGGGCTCGAGGAGTGCGGTGAAGGATTTGCGGGGCGAAGTGGATTGCGGCATGGGTCAATGTGCGGCCGCCCGGGCAAAGACCTGGGCGGACTTGAGGACGATTTTACGCGGTTGTCATTGTCGTGACGGGTCAGGCTGGAACGGCGCGCTTACGGCGGATGATCGACTTGCACGCATGCCAGACCAAGCGGACGAGAATGAGGGTGATGAGAATGAAGATGAATGCGATGCCGGCGGCGATGTAGGGCTTCCAGGTTGAGAGCCAGGTGAGAAAGACGGCGAGTGAATCTTCTCCCAGGCTGAGCGCGATGTTGGAGAAGGGTTCAGGTGAGGGAGTAACGGCAGCATGAAGAGCGGTTTTGCCGCCGTGAGCGATGAAGGCGATGGCGCCACCGGCAACAGTAGCGGCAAGCTGCTCGGCAGGTGTGAGTCCCGCAGTGGCTTGAAAAGCGAGAAGCGCGGCGAGCGGTATGCGGATGAAGGTATGCAGCGCGTTCCAAACGAGATCGAGCGCGGGGATTTTGTCGACGAAAAAGCTGACGCCGAAGAGGACGAGGGCGGCGGCGATGACGCCCCAGTTCGACAGGAGATGAAGCGACGGAGGCAGATCGAGAAACCTGGTGTGCGACATCAGGCCCAGGGTGGCCACCGTAGCGTACACATTGAGGCCGGCCGCGAAACTCACGGCGACCATTAAGGCGACGAGCTGGTTGGGTGCGAAGGGCATGCGGAGAGTACCGGGACAGTATAGATGCAGGAAGCAAGGGAGCAAGTTAACGACTTAGCAAGCCGGCGGACAGCGATTCATGGTCGCCCAGCAAAAAGCGAGCTCGCGGCGAGGTTAGCTTGGATCGTCCTAGCCGCCCTTTGAGCTGGCTTTGACGCCGGGTTTGGCGGCGGGTTCCTCAGCATAAAAGGAATCCAAAAGCGCACGCGCGTAAATGAATCCCTGAATCATCACGCTTTTCTCAGTGACGAACCGCCATAAGCAGAATAAGTAAGCCACAAGGGCAGTCAAAATCACGGCAGCCATGGCGCTATCGATGTGGACGAAGGGCCGCGTAAGTTGCACGTACAAATGCGCCCTCCACGCTTCAGCAACAAATGAACCGAGCGCGCAGAACAAAGCGAACTTCCACAGCGCGTAGAAATTCCGCTGGAAGCCGTAGGAGATTTCTTCCTCAATCACCAGCACGCTGTCTCGCGAGTTCTCGCGCATCCAGGCCACAGCCGGCTCATAAAGATGGTCAAGCGCATCGGGGATCGGGACTTCCCAGGAAGTTCCTTTCCTGGCGGAATCGCTGATACATATCGGCGCCGGCCGGTTGCCGATCGCAGCTTTGTCCTCGTGCGCCGCCGCTTTTTGGGCAGCGGGATCCGAGGCATTTTTATCCTGGTCGAAAGTAGGCGGAGTCTGCCCGCTGCGCCGCTTGATCAGGTCCTCGATCCTGGTTCCCGGCGGCGCTTCCCGCAGAAGATGCCTCACGTGGTCTCCGTATCCTGTGTCCCCGATCTTCATATACCCGAGTGCCACGCGCATCAGGGTTGTGGTCGGCTTGCCTCCCCAATTGCGGAAGAGCTTGACCTCCTTCTTGTCGCCTATGCCGCGGGCTATATGCGAGATCCAGCGCACCACTCCGAAAACGCACAGGAGCGAGAGCAGCGCGGGGATAGCGCTTTGAAGTCCCTTGAAGGACAGCATCAATACAAGAAGAATGGGGAAGAGGCTCAGGAACGCGGGGGCAAGCCGGGCCTCGCGCGTGTAGCGATCGCCCAGAAGAGATTCGACTGCGGAGAAAGCGCCATTGTCGTCAGCCATGGTGCGCACCTCAGGGGATGCTTCACGATAGTCGGCGGAATGGTGGATTCGCAAGGGGAAATTTATTGTAAGTTGAGAAGCAGCGGTGGCCGGGCAAGGCGGGGCCGTCGAGGAGGAGCAATGGCGGTGGCATCGAGTGAGGCGAAGGGAAACGAAGTTTGGCCGGCGCTGGAACAGAGCGCGTGGAGCGATACCTGCGCCACCTTGCAACTGTGGCTGCAGATGGTGGGCAAGGTGAGGATGGCGCTGACGCCGCCGATCAATCAATGCTGGAACGTGACGCTCTATCCAACGATTCGAGGGCTCACTACGATGCCCATGGCACACGGGACGCGCATGGTCCAGATCGATTTCGATTTTGTGGCGCACGAACTGGTGATCGAGACGAGCGACGGCGGGCGCGAGGCGATCAAACTTGAGCCGATGACGGTGGCCGAATTTTATAGCCGGTTTATGGCGTCGCTCGAAAGCCTGAACGCGTTGTGCAACATGTGGCCTGTGCCGTGCGAAGTGGCCAACCCGATTCCTTTCAAGAAAGACGACGTACACCGGGCCTACGACCCGGTGTATGCGCAGCGGTTCTGGCACGTGCTGTTGCAGGCCACGCGGGTGATCGAGATTTTTCGCGCGCGGTTCATCGGCAAAGTCAGCCCCATTCATTTGTTCTGGGGCGCAATGGATCTGGCGTGCACGCGGTTTTCGGGTCGCACTGCTCCGGAACACCCGAGCATGCCGGGGCTGCCGGATCGGGTGGTGCGTGACGCGTATTCGCACGAGGTGTGCAGTTGCGGATTCTGGCCTGGCGCAGCGGGAGCTCCGGGCGCAGGGTTTATTGAGCCGTTTTTTTATAGCTACGCCTATCCCGAGCCGCCGGGGTACCGGGAGTATGCGATTGGGCCGGCGGAGGCCAGGTTCGAGGCGACGTTCGGCGAGTTCATTTTTCCTTATGAGGCCATGCGGCAGTCGGCCGATCCGGACGCGGCGCTGCTTGAGTTCCTGCAAACTACATACGAGGCGGCGGCGAACTGTGCCAAGTGGGACCGGAAGGCACTGGAAAGACAGTGAACAGTAGGCCGGGTATCGTGAAAGAAGTAACTTTGGCGCGTGGTTCGCATCCGAGATAGTGTGGACATACGGTGCGCGAGCGCATTCGCATGCGAGAGGGACAAATCATCATGGACCCAAAACGGAAATTGCGAGACGAGACGGGATCGGATTCAGCCGGTCAATCGGGCGACATCCAGGAACTGCGCGACAGGGCTTATGCCGATTCGGAGAGCGCGGAGGAATTGCTCGAGGAGGGCAACGCGTTTGAGGCCGGAATCGTTTCGGGAGTGGAAGACGCGCCCGATGCCGACCAGGGCGAGGTCCGCACGCGGCAGGTTCCGGAAGACGACGTTCCGGAAGAGTATCTGAACGACGACAATCGCGATGTGGGGTGAAAGACAGCGGAGATGGAAAGCAGCGAGTCGGCGAGTTAGCAAGTCAGCGGTGCCAGAAAGACAGCTTTCAGCCCTCAGCCCTCAGCAACCAGAGTGGATGAGTCAGTGGTGAGTCGGGAAGTGGGTATCCCCGGCGGCTCTGCCGCGGCATACGAAAGGCCGGGGGCACTCGCGATGGCGGCGAGGCAAACCGAACGGTGCATGTCCAGTTCGCTGCGGGCGCGCTCCAGCTCAACAAAGTCATAGGCCGCAAACTTCAGGCTGATGCGGCGGAGCGCCCTGGAACAAGCCGTATGGTATTCCCTGTGCCGGCTTTCAAGAGCGCGTTCGAGATAAGAGCATTTTGAGCAGGCCACAGCTTCCCCTTCCAGCCCTTGAGCCGGAGAACCGGTGATTGAAATTTCTTCGCTTTACTGCGGCAGAATCTGACGTTCGGCGCGGATCCAGTTCTGAAGGTCGTTGCCGGGCAGGCTGCCATCCTTCTTAAAGATCTCAAGGGCACGCGCCCTGATCTGGCGCTGCGAGGCGGCGCCGTGCGGCTCAGACGCAGCGACCAGAGGAGCTACGGCGGGTGAGGCCGGCGGAGGAATAACGACAATCCTATTCGGCTTGGGCGGTGCTTGAACTTTTGGAACGATCATGAGGAACCCTCGACGGGAATCGTGGGCTAAGAGGAGGGTACTTCAGATGAACTGCCTTAGTTCAGCGGACCTGAAAGGGGAGGACGATGCTCACTCCATCTCCCACTCTACGCTGATTGACCATGCGCCGCACAATTGATTGATGAAAAGGGTGACATGGGAGCTGAATCGCTCAGGTCGAGCGGCGCTAGGGCCCGGTCACGCTGTGGATCTCAGCAATATAGCCGCCGGGGAATTCCACGATCGCTGAGTTTCTGCCGCCTGAAGAGTACGGCGGCGACAGAATCTTCGCTCCTGCCGATTTGGCTTTTTCCAGCGTGGCGTTGAGATCCCGCACTTCGTAGCCGGTGATCTCGCGCCCGAATGGATACGGCAAATGACCGTCGGTGACCGCGACCTGCATGTTGCCGAAGAGAGATGCGATGCGAATGCGGCGATAGGTCTCTCCCGCGCGGCCGATCTCGCCTGCATCGGCATGGCTTTCGTCCGACACTATTTTGCCGCCGGAAAATGCGACGAAGTCGCGGACAAATGCGTCGGCCGCGTCTTGCGAAATGTAAATGCGGTTCTCGGGAATCGTTTCGAGCGGCGGATTGGTCGACTGCTTGAAGTGCCAGTAGAGCTGCATCTTCACGCCGCCGGGCCACTGGATGATTGTGTCGATGCCGATGGGGTCCTTAAACGGAGCGACGACCACCTCGGCTCCCGCGGCACGAGCGGCGCTGATGGCCTTGTTGATATCTGTCACCAGATATCCGGTGCGCTCTTCGCCGAAGGGAAACGGAATTGGGGTCTCAAATGCGAAGACCGAGAGCAGGCCGGCGGGCGTGAGCACGGCGCGCAGCTCGGTGCTGCTGGGAGTGGGCGTAACCGTCGTGACGCTCGGCTTGGTTGCGGTGCCGCCAAATGTGGCGGCAAAGCTCGTCACCAGCGCGTCAATATCGGCCGGCGCAGTGTAGACGTGCGTTGTGCCGTACTGCGGACCGACGGCAACCGGCGCGGCGCCGGCATTTTGGGCATGCGCGGTGAGCGAGAGCGGCAGCAGCGATGCGATGGCGATTAACAGCGGGAAGGATAGGAGCCTGGTGGGCATGGGGACCTCGGGGTTCGTGGGTTTCCAGAATACTATCGGGGGTTCGGCGGTAGAAACGTGTCTTTCGCCCCTACGGGGCTGGAGATTATTTGGGGCGGTTTTCCCAGGACTGCGTCGCTCTGGCGACTTGTCCTGGGCTAACTTCTGGCGCTCCCGATGGGAGCTTTTCGGAGACGGCGCTCAGCCGTCAGCATGTTTTGGGTTCGTGGTATCTCAGGTCTCAAAATCGAGACCCAGGGGCACCCGGGTTTCCGGCCCCGGGAATCTAGGGTGATTCAAGGGATAACTCATTAAGATTCAGAGAGCTCCCACGACGCGTCGCTGCGATCCGGAAAGGGTAGAATGGAAGAGAGAAAAGATGGCTATTCCCCGGAGATCGACGGTGCGCGGGCGGGCTATTGCGGCCAAGCGGAAGGTGCGCGAGTACGCCATGGTGGCGCGGGCGCTGGCCGATACATCGCACCCGGTGCTGGTGCAGATTATCCCCACACGCTTTTGCAACCTGAGCTGCGCCTACTGCAATGAATACGACAAGGTGAGCGAGCCGGTGCCGCTCGACGAAATGATTCGTCGGGTTGACGCGCTCGGTCGGCTGGGGACGGCGATGATCGGCATCTCGGGCGGAGAGCCGCTGACCCACCCGCAACTGGACGACATTATCCGGCGCATGAGGAAGACGGGCGCGATTGCGGGGATGATCACCAACGGGTTCCTGCTGTCGCCGGAGAGAATTATCCGGCTGAACGAGGCTGGCCTGGATCACATGCAAATCAGCATCGACAATCTCGACCCGGACGAGGTGTCGAAAAAGTCCCTCAAAACTTTAGACAAGCGGCTCGAGATGCTGGCCGAGCATGCAGAGTTCCACGTGAACATTAATTCGGTGGTGGGCGGAGGAATTAAAAACCCAAATGACGCGCTGGTGATCAGCAAGCGGGCGCTGGAGCTGGGGTTCGAGTCGACGATCGGGATTATCCATGATGGTAGCGGGCAACTGAAGCCGCTGAAGACGGACGAGGCGCGGGTTTACCAGGAGATGAAGGCGCGGAAGAAGACGAACTACGCGCAGTTCGACAAGTTTCAGGAGGCGATTGCAGAGGGGCGCGCGAATGACTGGCGGTGCCGTGCGGGGTCACGGTATTTGTATGTGTGCGAGGACGGGCTGGTTCACTACTGCTCGCAGCAACGCGGATATCCGGGGATTCCGGTGGCCGAGTATTCGCGGGAGCGGTTGAAGCAGGAGTTTTTAACCGCCAAGAGCTGCGCGCCGAATTGCACGATTGGGTGCGTCCACAGGATCAGCCATATCGACCACTGGCGTGCTCCGCAGACGCGGATGGTGGCGCCGGGCGGGCAGGAGCTGGTGGCGATACAGGGAATAGGCAATAGGGAATAGGGAATAGGGAGTGCGGGCGAGGACGCCCGCACGACAGCCGGCGAGCCACCCCAGCGACGAAGACCTGTCGTCGGGGACCCGGCGAGGACGCCGGCGGTACAAGGGAACCAGGGATCGAGAAAATCCGAAGGCACGATGGATGGCGTTCGCGGGTGCGGACGCCGTTTTTGTTTTTGGGGTGGTGATGGCGGGCGGCTGCGGTGCATGCGGGCGACGCGGGCGCAGCGAAGTTCAAAGAGACAAATCAGATTCGAAGATAGATCGGGTTCAAAGATAGATCGGGAACCGAAGAGTGCAATCAGGATTCGCAACGGCGCTTGAGGCTGTCCGCCTCGAGGGTGAGGTAGCGCTGGTTGAAGCCCCGGAGCAGATGGCCGGTGAGTGGGCCGAGAAATCCAGAGAACGCGAGCGAGTGGGTGACGCGGCAGCCGGTGGGGGTTGGCTCGACCAGATGGCCGGCGGCAACGACGACGCCGGGATTGTGTGCCGCCCAGATGAAGATTCCGCGCGACTCGTCGAGTGCTGTGACCTTCCAGACGTTGCCGGGCAGGCGCGGTTGGCGGATGCGGGTGCGGCTGCCGAGGGCGAGCGGGCCGGGGTCGAGGCGCTTGATGCTGGTGATCGTGGGGGTCCACTCAGGCCAGTGCTCGACATCGAGGAGCACGGCCCAGACGCGATCCGGCGGGGCGAGTATGTCGACTGTGACGGAGGAGCTGAGCATAAGCGCAGGTGGCTGGCTTAGTGACCGTGGGTTTGTGCGAGGGCCTGGTCGATGTCGTGGTAGAGGTCCTGGTCGACACTGAGGACCTGAATGTAGGACGGGCCTTTGGAATTGGCGCTAACGATAAAAATGGTGGGGGTTTCTTTGAGGCCCATGCGCTCGGCCAGGCTCGTGTCGGCCTGGACCAGGCCGGCCAGCTTGCCCTGCGGATCGACGGCAAAGGGCATGGCAATGCCGTGGGAGGAGGCGAACTGCTGCGTGAACTGGCGAAGCGCGGGCTGAGTCTCGATGGAGATTTGATTGGCGAAGATGTAGTTGCGGTAATCGTCGCCGAGGCGGGGGCTCTTTTGGTCGAACCAGCGCGCGTTGACGGCGGCGATGGGGCTCCAGATATGGCCGGGGATGAGGAAGTCGTGGCGCACCCATGGAATGTGGTAGCTGGCGGCCGCCTGCATGAGCACGGGGTTCGCGTGGGCGCAGGCGGGGCACTCGAGGTCGTCAAACTCGACGATGGCGACGCGAGCGCCAGCGGGCGGATGGAGGGCCGAGGCGTCAAGCACGCGGACGGTATGCGGCTCGCCAAACTGCGCGCGAGCGGGGACGGTGGCGAGCAGGAAAGCTGCGCCAAGGCACCCGACCAGTGCGGCGGTGGAGTGCACAAGGTGGCGAAGGAATGAGGAAGATGGGAAGAAGTTTTTGGCCATTAGCGTTCGACGAAGTCTCGAAAGAATTGTACCAAGTGGAGTGGGTGGTTCGGGGCGTGGGGGGCGGCCGGAGGAATGCGGCGCGGGTTAGGGCCGCGTTTCGGCCACGGCCTGGTCGAGGAGCAGGTAGAGGCGACTGCGGTCAACGACTTCGACGAAGGGCGGTGCGTGGGCGGCGTTGGTAACGATCCAGATGGTGGGGGTGTGGTCGATGCCAATGCGCTGGCCGAGTGCGTAGTCGGCTTTGACTTCCTGCGCAAGATGCCCGTCGGGGTCGATTGAGGAGGGAAGAGCGATGCCGTGCTGGGCGGCAAATTGCTGCGTGAATTGCTGCAGGTCGGCGGGGGTTTCAATGGCTGGCTGGTTGACGAAGATTTCGTCGCGATAGTCGTTGCCGATGGTTTTGCTGCTGGTGTCGAAGAAGCGGGCGTTGACGGCAGCCTGAAAGCTCCAGTTGTGCTGCGGGAGCGGGAAGTCATGGCGGACCCAGGGAATGTTGTATTTGGCGGCGGCATCTTTGAGGAGGGGATTGGCGCGGGCGCAGTCGGGACACTCGAGATCTTCAAACTCGATGATGGCGATTTGTGCGCCGGGCGGCGGCTTGAGAGCAGAGGCGTCGTGGACCTCGGTTGTATCGGGTGCGCCGAACTGGGCGCGGGCGGGGATGGCTACGAGGGCGGCGAGCGCAAAGGCAAATGAGAGGACGGCAAAACGGAAATGAAAGCTTGGGAAACGATGCATTCTTTCGACGGCTCCCTAAACCCATTGTAACTGGAGGGATGGGAGGACAGGACGCAAGGACACGAAAAGCAGGAACGAGGAACATGGGGAGTGCGGGCGAGGACCCTCGGGCTGCGCTCGGATGAGCTCTCGCACGACAGACGACGGGATGCCGACGCTGTGAGGAGGAGGAGTCAGTCGCGGCGGTCGCGGCGGTGGTGGTCGATCCAGTGGCGCCATTTGTAGTCGGCAAAGATGGAGCCGGCAACGATGACGACGGCTACGGTGATGAGGAAGACGGTCATAAAAAACAGTTCACAGTTCGCGGTTCATCGAATTCGTTAGACGGAAAAGCGCGGATTGAGTTGGTGCGGGCGCGCATCAGCGGCCGACGACGATGACGGTGAATGAGCCCGGGATGACAGAGGGACGCGGGCGCGGATTCTGCGGAGTGGGATCGGGGCGCGGGCCGAAATCCGCGGTGATGAGATACACGCGGTCGGTGGATGGGTCGTAAGTCATGGTGCGGGCGCCGGCCTGGGTGGTGAGGCTCTCGATGGTGGGATAGCCGGGCGCGGCGGCGTCGATGACGGAGAGGATGCCGTCGCGGCTGGGGATGAAGACGAGCGAGTGAGCATCGCTGTAGCCGGCGGCGTCGGGGCCGTCGCCGATGGATGGGTTGGCGAGGAGCTTGCCAGTGTTGGAGTCGATGACGGATGCTTGTTTGCCGTCGCAGGCGGGGAAGAGGTGATGGCGCGCGGCGTCAAAGGCGAGGCCGGAAGGTGAATCGCAGCCGGCGGGCCAGGTTGCGGTGATGGCGTGGGTGTGAGCGTCGATGCGGACGATCTCGCTTTTGTCTTCGATGTTATCGAAGACTGTGCCCTGGCCGTCGGTGACGGGGAACTCGGGCTTGCCGGGAAGAGGGATGGTGGCGATTACCGAATTGGATTTGGGGTCGATGACGGAGATGTCGTGGGAGCGGCCGTTGAATGCCCAGACGGTTTGCGTGACCGGCTCGAAGAGCATGTCGTCAGGGCCGGTTCCGGCGGGGATGGTGGCGGTGATGGCGAGGTTGGAGCGATCGAATGCAACTACTGCGTTGGCGCCACCGTCAGTGATGTAGCCGAACTTGCCGGCGGTATCGAGCGCGATGGAGTGAACGCCATGGAGATTGGGAATCGTGCCGATCGATTTGCCGGTGTTGGTGTCGACAACGTCGACCTCGGTGCCGTGGGCGATGTAAAGACGATGCGCGCCGGGGTCGGCAACAGGATAGTCCCAGCCGCCATCGCCGCCGATCTTCCAGTGGTCGACGATGTGGTAGGGCTCGGCGGGTGCAGTCGGTGACGGTGCAGGGGGCGCCGTTGCTTGCGCGGCGAGGATGGTTGGCGCGGCGAGGGAAGCGGCGGCGAGCGAGATCGCGACGATGAAGAATTGGGTGCGGGACATGGGGTCTCCAAGTAAAATTCGGGCGCGGCAAGAATATCAGGTCGGGACTGATTCCCGGGTCAAAGCGCGATCAATGGTGATGGACACGGCGGATGAATGGCAGCGACGATCGGGCGCAAATAAACAGCCAAAGTGGATGTGCACCGGTGCTATCTTGGACAGAACCAAGGGGCAGGAATGAGGCAAGAGATGAGCAAGCGGGCGTTGGTGCGGAGCACGCTGTTGGCGGCGATTTGGATTGTGTCGGCGGTGGGGCTTGCGGCGCAGGGGCCGGCGGAGAATCCCGCCCAGGCATGTGCGGCGAAGAACCAGACGGATGCGGCGACAGTGGGGGCGTACCAGTTCACGGCGTACAAGAGCAGCGATGGCGCGTGCGTGCAAGTGGTGAGCGGAGGCAAGACGGCTTACAGCCAGAGCGTCGACAGTTTTGAGACATTCACGCTCGGGCAGCCGGGATCCGCGCAGGACAATATACCGGTGATCCGAGACGGGACCGACGTGACGGGGCGCGGGCAGCCGGACATGATTGTTTCGCTGTATACCGGCGGCGCACACTGCTGCTCGATTCATTATGTGTTTGAGCTTGGGCCGCAGTTCAAGTTGCTGGCCACGCTCAACGATTCCGACGATGACCTTGCGCACTTTGAGCGCGAGGCAGACGGGCACTTCGACTACGTGACGGCCGATTGGACTTTCGGCTATTGGCCGACGTGCTTTGCGTGTTCGCCGTCGGAGGTGGTGATGCTGCGCTGGACGAACGACAAGAACGGCGGGGGATTCCACCTGGACATAGACAAGATGAAGAAGCCCGCACCGACGACTGCGGAGTGGAACAAGGCGCTGAGCGCGGCGCAGAAGGTTGTTGCGGCGGCCGATGCCGATTCCATCGGAACGACGATGTGGCAAACGGTGTTGAACCTGATTTACGGCGGGCAATCGGACCAGGCGTGGAAGTTTGTGGATACATTGGGGCCGAAGGCACAGCAAAGCCCACTGCCGACACTCGGGGATTTTTGCTCCCTGCTCAAGACGAGCCCGTATTGGTCGGATTTGAATCCGACGCTGAAGGATGTGCCACCTGCTTGCGCGAATGCGGTGGCAAAATCGGCGAATTCGCGAGTCGGACAATCTGGCGAATGACGGACCGCATTTTTTAATTTCAGTATGATCGACGGTGAGACGATTTTCGCTGAAATGCTTGCCCGCTCTATTTAGTAACCGGCACGAACGCCGAGACGGGGATGGCTAAATGCAGGTCGAGCCCCGTTCGGGGTTGACGAAACACGCCTTCGACGGAGCGCCCATTCCATCCCAGGGATCTAACGGCGTGATAATCGCAGTACTGGTCTCCAGCGCAAACGTCTTGCGCGCCTTTCATTAAATAGAGCCAAGCCTTCGGCAGGTCGCGTTTTCCGGCGGGCATTGTGACCACGACAAGTGTCATCCTGCCTTTACGCACATCCGCGAAAACGACCTTGCTGGAATCGGGTGTCCACGTGAAGTCAAACCCGTAGTCCCAGCCCAAATTCCTATCATTGTCGGAGCATGGCCCAGGAAGCAGGGGTAGGACCTGAATCCCGCGCAGGAAGTCGTCGAGCTTCTCGTGCTTGGGATCGGCGGTGCTATAGCCGCAGGTGTTCTCTCTCGGAGTCCTAAGAACGTCATAGAGGCGGAATTCGTGTGGATCAGAGTCGTCCCAGTTCGAGATCCAGTCGTCGAAGAGCACGAACCGTCGATTTGGCGAGATCGAAGTGTCGGTCGCTACCAGGTCGTCGACGATAATTCCGGTTTCCAAATCAATGATCACGAATCCCTCGCGTTCGCTGTCCGAGTCCGTATCTACGATTACCTTGTCGATCGGTGCGCGGAGGATCGCCTTAATCTGCACAGCCCGCGTCGGAAGGGCTACGACTAACTCCTTGCCCACTCTCGGTCGGATCCGCAATAAGAGTCCGCCTTCCTTGTTCGCGGGCAAGAGAAGATCGACTTTCCAATTAGGGTCGTGCCAGAAGATTACCGGTTGCCGGTCGGGGAAGAAACCGGTCTGCACAAGGGTCTGTACCTGCGCGTCACCGATTTGCGTGATTTGAGTGCCGAGCAGTTCCTGGGCGCTCGCAAGATTCCTCAAGATGGCAATTAGACCTACGACAATCAGCGGTCGAACTAAGGTTGTGGCCAGATTGCGCATGGTGTTTGGCTCCATTGTGCCACGAGTAAGTCCTTTGTGGAGGGCAGCCGAACCTACGAATGCAACTCCGCACCACGCAGAACAGTCCCTAAAACATGCTCCCGATGCATTAGTCTCAAAGTTGCAAAACCATCACGCGTTGGGGAGCCGGGATTGCGCATTGTTCTGTCGAACATTGGAACGTTTGGGGACATCAATCCACTGATTGCGATTGCGCTGGAGCTGAAGCGGCGTGGACACACGCCGGCGATGGCGCTGCCCAACGTCTACAGGCCGAAGATTGAGCCGCTGGGGCTTGAGTTTCATTCGTTGCGGCCGGACATCGACCCCACAAACACGCTGCTGGTGGAGATGGTCTACGACGTGAAGAAGGGAACGGAGACGGGGCTCAGGGAGTTTCTATATCCGGTGCTGCGGCAGACATACGACGATCTGCTGGATGCGGCGACGAAGCCTGCGCGCGCAGACCTGCTGTTGCTGGGCGAGCTGAACTACGCAGGGCCGATTGTGGCGGAGGTGACGGGAATTCCGTGGGCGAGCTACGTGCTGGCGCCGTTCTCATTTTTTTCCGCATTCGATCCGCCGGTGCTGCCGCCATTTCCAAAACTGGCGCGGGCAGACAAGGCGCCGGGGATGGGGCGCGCGATGAAACGGCTGGCGCGTTTTGTGACGCGCAAGTGGCCGGAGCCGGTTTATGAATTGCGCCGCGAGCTCGGACTGCCCAAGGGCAAGAATCCGATCTTTGACGCCAAACATTCGCCGAACCTGGTGCTGGCGCTTTTTTCGCGCGTGCTGGGCACCGAACAGAAGGATTGGCCGGAGCATACGCTGATCACGGGATTCTGTTTTTACGATGCGGACGCAGGGAACGCGGCGCTGCCGGAGCAACTGGAGAAGTTTCTGGATGCGGGCGAAGCGCCAGTTGTATTCACGCTGGGATCGGCGGCGGTGCTGGCGGCGGGAGATTTCTATGAGCAGTCAGCGAAGGCTGCGAAGAAATTGGGCGTGCGCGCGGTGTTGCTGATCGGAGCGGACGCGAGAAACCGGCCCCAGGGTGAGCTGCCCGATTCAATATGCATAGCGGAGTATGCGCCGTATTCGAAACTGTTCCCGCGCGTGTCGCTGGCGGTGCACCAGGGCGGAGTGGGGACCACGGCACAATGTTTGCGCGCGGGCAGGCCGATGCTGATCATGCCCTACTCGCATGACCAACCGGACAACGCGCGACGCATGCGCAGGTTGGGCGTGGCGCGAGTGATTCAGCGATCGAACTACAAGGCGTGGCGTGTGGCGCGAAGGGTGCGGGCGATGCTGGCGGAGCCGGAGTATGAAGCGCGGGCACGCGCCGCGGCCGAGGAAGTGGCGCGGGAAGATGGCGTGAAGACGGCGTGCGACGCGCTGGAAAAGCTGGAGAGACAGGGACCGGGAAATAGGGAATAGGGGACTGTGAACATCCTTAGTTGGTTGTCGCCAGCAGCCTCCGTGGTTCGCGCAATCTAAAAAGCAACCGCAGGTCCTTCGACTCCGTTTGTCGCAAAACACGCGACAAACTTCGCTCAGGATGACAACTTCATTTTTCGCGCGAACTTTAGCGAGGCTCTGCGTCCGCAGCTACTGCGGAGCGGGCAAGTTGGTGGAGACTTCGGCCGGCGGGACGGCGGCAAGGTTTTCTGTCTCCGCGGGCAGCGGAGTTGGAAGCGGACGCTCGAGAGCAATGGCGAGCACTTCGTCCATAGTGTCGACAAAGCGGAGCTTCATTGCGTTCTTAATGTTGTCGGGCAGCTCGGAGAGATCTTTTTCATTGGAGCGGGGCAGGATGGCCTCGAAGATCCCGGCGCGCAGAGCGGCGAGCAGTTTTTCCTTTAGCCCGCCGATGGGAAGGACCTTGCCGCGGAGCGTGATTTCGCCGGTCATGGCGATGTCGCGGCGCACAGGAATTTTGGCGAGGGCGCTGGCGAGCGCTGTAGCCATGGTTATTCCGGCGGATGGGCCGTCCTTCGGGATGGCGCCTTCCGGCACGTGCAGGTGGATGTCGATGTTGCGGTAGAACTCGCGCGAGAGGCCGAGCGCGTGCGCCTTGCTGCGGATGTAGGCGAGCGCGGCCTGCGCCGACTCCTGCATGACGTCGCCGAGCTGTCCGGTGATGGTGAGCTTGCCCTTGCCGTCGAGGACCTGCACTTCAGTCGTGAGAATGCTGCCGCCGACTTCAGTCCACGCGAGGCCGGTGACGAGACCGACTTCGCTCTTTTCGTGCACTTCAGAGTCGCGGAACCGCGGCACGCCGAGGAATTCGACAATGTTCTGCCCGGTGATTTCCTCTTTGTGCTTGTTGCCGGCCTTGACGACCTTGCGGGCGACCTTGCGGCAGACATTGCCGATTTCGCGCTCGAGGTTGCGGACCCCGGCTTCGCGCGTGTAGTAGCGGATGATTTCGAGGATGGCGTCGTCACTGAAGACGATGTTCTTGTCGCTGAGGCCGGTTTGCTGGCGCTGCTTCTTGACGAGATACTGACGGGCGATTTCGAGCTTTTCCTGTTCCGTGTAGCCTTGCAGGCGGAGCACTTCCATGCGGTCCTGGAGCGCGGCCGGAACGGTGTGCATCACGTTGGCGGTGGCCACGAAGAGGACCTGCGAGAGGTCGTAGTCGACGTCGAGATAGTGATCCTGGAACGTGGTGTTCTGCTCGGGGTCAAGAACTTCAAGCAGAGCGGAAGCCGGATCGCCGCGGAAGTCGGAGGAAATCTTGTCGACCTCGTCGAGGAGGAAGACGGGATTCTTGGTGCCGGCGCGCTTCATGTGCTGAATAATCTGGCCAGGCATGGCGCCGATGTAGGTGCGGCGATGGCCACGAATCTCGGCTTCGTCGCGCACGCCGCCCAGCGAGAGGCGCACAAACTTGCGGCCGGTAGCCTTGGCGATGGACATGCCGAGCGAAGTTTTGCCGACACCCGGAGGTCCGACGAAGCAGAGGATGGAGCCCTTGGGATTTTTAACCAACTGGCGCACGGCGAGGAATTCGAGGATGCGCTCCTTGATTTTCTCCAGGCCGTAGTGATCGGTGTTGAGAACTTTTTCGGCGTAGTCGATGGAGCGGGTTTCTTTGGAGCGCTTTTTCCACGGCACGGCGAGCAGCCAATCAATATAGTTGCGGCTGACGGTTGACTCGGCCGACATGGGCGGCATGGCCTCAAGCTTCTTCAGCTCCTGCACGCACTTTTCGAGCACGTCCTTGGGCATTCCGGCAGAGTCGATCTTCTTGCGCAGTTCGTCGAACTCGCTTTTTTCGCCGCGGCCAAGTTCTTTCTGGATAGCCTTGATCTTTTCGTTGAGGTAATACTCTTTTTGCGCGCGCTCCATCTGGCGCTTTACTCGCGACTGGATATTGCGGTCGATGTCGAGCTTTTCAATTTCAACGTCGAGGACGTCGGCGATGCGGGCCAGGCGGGCGGCAGGATCGAAGATGGCGAGCAGTTCCTGCTTTTCCTCGATGCCGACCTGCAGGTTGGCGGCAATGGTGTCGGAAAGCTTGGACGCTTCGTCCATCTTGACGCTGGCGATGATTGTCTCGTAGTTAAGCGACTGCTGAAGCTTGACGTAGTTCTCAAAAAGACCGGTGACGCGCTGCATCAACTGCTCAGCAGCGGGCGTCATTTCAAAATCGCGTTTGCCGGTGCGCACCGTGGCGATGAAGAAGCCGTCGCGGTCCGTGACTTCAATGGATTTGGCGCGCTCCACGCCTTCGACCAGGACCTTGATATTGCCGTCGGGCATTTTGACGCTTTGCACGATGCTGCAGATGGAGCCGACCTGGTAGATGTCCTTGGCCTTGGGTTCGTCGATAGACGCGTCGTGCTGCGTGGCGAGAAAGATCTTGCGGTCGCCGCTGAGAGCCTCTTCGAGGGCGCGTACACTGGATTCGCGGCCAACCACGAAGGGCGTCATCATATAGGGGAAGATGACCATATCGCGAATGGGCATCATGGGCAGCTTGCGCGGCTCGTTTTTGTCGCGGGTCACAGTCATCGGCACACCTGAATAGTTTTAGACGTTCGCGGCAGGCTTAAAGTATCTGGCCGGTCGCGGCGTCATGGTTGGATTGTACAGCCAAAGCGCGTGGGAACGAAGTACGGGAATGGTTCGTTGGAGGTATGACGGAAGTCATGTAGGGCGCAGGCCCAGATTGGATTCGGAGAAAGGGGACTGGCCGATGGAGGTATTGTGAGAAATCATTCGGCCTATTTTTGGAATAAAGACCCGGCGGTTCGAGCCATGCAGGAAAAAAGGAGATTTGACTTAATTAAGTCACTAGCGGGATAATTGAGCGATGAAGGCAAACGCGATACGAACCTCGGTCGACCTGCCGCAGGATCTTCATCGCCGGCTGCATGAAGCGGCTGCGCGCAAGGGATGCTCCGCGCGCAAGCTGATTCTTGTGGGAATCGAGCGGGCCGTGGAAGAGACGAAAGCGGCGCGGCCGAAGCGGCGCCTGAACCTAGACACGCCGCTGATTCGCCCTGCCGGACGCCGCATCGACATCACGAACGAAAAGGCCTATGAGCTCATTGAGCTTCCCTGACGTAAATGTATGGCTCTCGCTGGCGGCTGTGGAGCATGTTCATGCGCCGGTAGCGCGGCGCTGGTGGCGTGAGGAAGAGAGCACGATCGCTTTCTGCCGCCTGACGCAGCTTGGATTTCTGCGCCTGATGACGACTGCGGCGGCGATGGATGGAAAACCTTTGACGATGGCCCAAGCATGGCGAGTACACGACCGTCTCTATGACGACGATCGCGTGACATTCGTGTCGGAACCGCCGGAAGTCGAGAAGAGTTTTCGCGAGAAGGCGGTGGGGCGCGATGCGTCGCCGAAGGTTTGGGCGGATGCGTGGCTGCTTGCCGTGGCGCAGAAGGCTGGAGGCGTTCTGGTGACGTTTGATCGGGCGCTTGCGGGACGCGGGGCACGGTGCTTGCTGGGGAAAAGAGGGTAGGTTTTGCGGCGAGAATGTGTCGCGCAATCTGTAGGTGGAATCGGGGACTGGGTATTCGGCGCAATCAGCGCGCCCGCATCGGGCAGAAACAAAACGGGCCGCTCAGTTCGCTGCTGAGCGGCCCGTTTATTTGAGAGAACCAAGGGAGGGAGCTTTTTATCTTCCGTCTTCGGCTTTCTTGCGCCGAAGGCGCGGCTGCTGCATGCAATGCTAGTCCCCGGAGACGAGTTCGCCTTCCTGCTTCTTTGCGACTTCGGGATGGCGGTTGATGGGTGACGCCGCGTTGTTTGACGCCGGCCGAATGTCGCCAATCGAAACCATGCCGCCCTCGAGAGGCTTTTCGCCGAGGACGTGCTCGCGATAGAGCTTGGCCATCTTGGCGTTTTCGGCATCCACTTTCATCTTTTCATCGCGCGCGCGAATTTTTTCTTCGCGCGAGTTCTTGGCGATGCCCAGGTTGTCGAGCGTGTGGTTGGCCTCGGCGTTGGCGTGCTCCATGTTGACGTTGAGGTCGTGGCCCACCTGGTTCATGGCCACTTTTTTGCCGCCGGCGAAGATCTCGTGACGGCCGTGCTCCTCATACCACTTGGTGAGGGTCGCGGTCATGTGCATTTTTTCAATGATGTTGCGCCATCCCACGCCCGTGTTGTACGCGCAGAAGCTGATCTCGCCTTCCTGCGTGGCGTAGGGAATGATGCACTGCTCGGTGCGGCGGAAGTCGTAGTTGAACAGATCCTGGAACCACATGCCGGCGATGAAGAGGAAGTTCCAGCGATCCTGGCGGCGAACCTTGATGTCGTCGATGGTGCGGTCGCCCTTGACGCTGCCGTAGTTCTTGCCGGTGGCGTTGAAGGTCTTGTCCATCTTCTTCATCATGTCGGTGATCTTGAAGTGGGTGGGCGCCTGGAAGGGATCGTAATTCCGCATCAGCGAAAGAGCCAGTCCAAGAACAGAAAGAAACTTGCCGCGGGCAGCATCGTTGACCTTGGCGAGATCCTTAGCAACCTGACCCATGTCGAGGAAGGCGGTGACGGGAGCCGACTCCTTGGTTTCCTTGTCGATCATGACAGCCATGCCGATGCCGCAGTTGGGGTGGCATCCGCAGGAGAGCTGGCCCCACTCGGCGGTGGGCCCGTGCACGAGATCGGCCCAGTCAGAGAAGGTGGACATGAAGGAAATCGGGAACCAGTCGCGCGCGGGCTCGCCCATGCCAACCTGCGACTTGACGTCGTGCGCCATGTGCGAAAGCGTGTAGCGCTGTGCGACGCGGCGCTCGTCGGTGATCTCTTCGTCGCGGCCGGTAAAGCTGACCGGCTGGAACGAGAGGAAGCTGATCTTCTTGGGATTGTCGAGCGCGAACTCGATGATGCGGCCGACCTGCTCGTTATTGATGCCGTTGACGATGGTGGTCACGGGAACGATCTCGACGCCGGCTTCGTGAAGGTTATTGATGGCCTGGAGCTTGACGTCGAACAGGTTGCCGACTTTGCGGTGCGAGTTGGCGGCGTTACCGATTCCGTCAAATTGGAGATAGACGTAACGGAGGCCCGCTTCAGCAGCGGCGCGGCAAAGCTCCTTCGACTTGGCGAATTCAATGCCGTTCGACGCGGCCTGGACTGAGTTGTAGCCAACCTTGCGCGAGTAAGCGACAGCGTCAAGGAAGTAGGGCGACAGGGTGGGCTCGCCGCCACTGAACTGAACGCTCATTTGGCGTTTCGGTTTAATGGTGATGGCGTTGTCGAGCATGGTCTTGATTTCTTCCCACGTGAGCTCATGGACGAAACCGACCTGATTGGCGTCCATGAAGCAGGGATCGCACATCATATTGCAGCGGTTGGTGAGGTCGATGGTGAGCACTGAGCCGCGGCCGTGCGTGACAGTCGAGGTGCCGTGGTTGTGCAGCTTTTCATCGCCTTCGCCGTGGGCGCGCATGTCGCGGCCGGGGAAGCTCTCTTCAAGATGTTTGAAGAAGGCGGGATCCATGGACATGACGTCTTCAAAGTGGCCGTGCTTGGGGCAATCCTTGACCATCAGGATTTTGCCATCGCGCTCGATGATCTGAGCCTTGATTTCGCCAACTTTTTCGTTGAGAAGAACTTCGTGAGGCAGCTTGCCGTCGAGAATCTGCTTGCGAATCTCGGGGACGCACTTGGGGCACAGCGAATCCGTGGTGCGCGGCCAGCCGAGGGGCGGCTTCTCCTTCTGATAGCTCTTGAGGAGAGGCTTGTCGCTCCACTTGGGCGTGAACCCGGCGTTGGGGCTGATGCGGTTCAAGCGCTCAAAAACAACCCACGCTCCCTTGGCTGCGTAGACGGCGGCCTTTTCAACGTATTTGACGGCTTTGGGCATTGTTCAAAATCTCCTCTTAAGGATTGAAGGCGCCGGGAATGAAGATGTTGCCCGGCTCGAGCCTGCGGTTTCAATGGGATAAACCGAAGGCTAAGAAGTCATTACGAGAGTATGTCTTATGGCCGGTCAACCCAAGCGAGGTGCAGTGAATGGCGGGAATGGGGAGTGGATGGGGATTTGGGGGAGGCGAACGGGGGAAATCCCAGGAAGAGGCCTAGGCAAGTGATAGATGTCACGACCCTTAGATCAGGGAAGTATGTGGCTTAGACCCGGTGCTGGCGGAGTGGCATGGATTGACGGTTTGACCGAGGGGCGGGTTATTGCGGCAGTTCGAACGCGATTTGATTCTGTTCGGGGTGGATAGGGGCAGCCTCGTGCACTCGCTGGCGGATCCGAGCGAAGAGGGCCGCGTAGCCAGGATCGTCGGACATTTTTTCGGCCCACGGGTAGTCGCGAATGGCCATGAGCTGTGTGGCATGCCGGTCAACGGAGGCTTTGAAGTAGAACAAAGCTTCCTGGCGGCGATTGAGCAACAGGAGGTTTTCGCCGAGTACGAAGCCGGTCTCAGTGCCATGATCAAAGGCGGCCTTCAAAGCTGCGGCCCTGGCCTGAAGCAGACCGGTTCTGCCGCCGCGAGCCCATCCCCGTTCGATAGCTTTGGCCAATGCCACATCGTCGGGAGCCCGAGTGATAGCGGCATAGCGGCGCGCATCCTCAACATAAGCGGGAAAGTCGCCGGTGGCGAATTCGAGCTCCTTGAGAAACAGGGCAGGAGATGCGAGCGACGGCTGAGTTTGCTCGATCTCCTTTAAGGCCTTGACGCCGGATCTGAAATCGCCGAAGTCGGCCTGGAACAGAGCTGCGTCGGCGGTGATTGCGGGCGAAGTGGGATCGAGACGAACCGCCTCGTCGATCTGGCGGAGCGTTTCAGCGCCCTCGGACCTGCACTGCAGGGTGCTGGCATACCACTGGTGGGCCTGGGCCGAGTCAGGGTCTAGCGCAAGAGCTTTGCGAAACTCGGCGTCCGAGCCGGCGATATCCCAATCCCAGTAATAGAGTGCAAAGGCCTTGGCGACGTGGGCAGAAGCGAGATTGGGGTTCAACTCGATGGCGCGGTCGGCAGCGTTCTCAGCCTTTGTGAGCGAGTCGCCGAGATCGGCGCTGCCGAATTCGGGGAGCAGGTCATAGGCCTCAGCCAGTCCGGCGTAGGCGTCAGCATAGGCCGGGTCGGTGACGATCGCCTGCGTGTATGCATCGATCGCCTTGGTTAGGCTTTCGTGGGTGCGCAGATTCCAAAAATAGCGTCCACGTTCATAGAGTTCCTCGGCACCGGGAGCGGGACTGTGCGGCGTCGCTTTCAAGGTCATCCATCGGCAAGGGAGTGATTGCTGCGGCAGTCTGACGGTTCCCTGACTTCCAGAATAGCGTTGCGGCGAAAACTAAAAACACTGAAGCCGCAAGGATCCACGGTTGCCATTGGGAAAACGAAGTTGGCTTTGCCTGATGCTGGCCGGAAGAGACTTGGCAGAGCAGAGTGGTCGGCCGCGCGATTCTCGGATTCTTCTCCGCGACATCGGCCTGGGGACCTGCCATGTCCCCATTCAACAAGGCGGGATTCAGGCGATGCTTTCCCTTCCCCAATTCCAACCACGCGTCGAGCTCAGTGGCACGGGCAAAGACGGTGCTGCCCTTCTTTCCCGGTGCACGATGCACGGGCAACCCGCGCTCTCGTTCCCAGCGCTTTGCCGTACGCACGTTGCACCCGAAATAGCCCGCTATCCCTTTCCAGGACGCCAGCACACCCTGGTTTTCCGAGTCAGGCTCCGGGTTGGTTGTGAAGGTTGCCATGTAACGAACTGCTTTCACTTCTGAGTTGTTGTGGCGCGGAAGACCAGACCGGGGGAGAAGGCAATTATACGATCCGCGGATTCCATTCAAAAACGGGACGTAAATGAGAGCCGCCCCGACATGCCCTCCCTTCGACCCTCATTTGTCCCGCCCGCAACGGGCCGCAACCGGCTATGCTTCGTATCCGGGTTCCCAACCGCACCAAGACCTTAAGTCTCAACATAACTCCTTGTGAATCTGTAGATTAGTTCGCCGGATGGATCAAAGGCGCGGCTGTGGACTGTCCAAAGCAGTGCCTCTAGCAGGAGAAGGAAAGGCCAGGATGACAGACAGGATCATTCAAGCTCGTGGATCGAACACTTTAGCCATAAGGGAGAAGACCATGTTCAAGGAAATACAGATATCAAGTCTCCGGCTCAAACTCATGGCTGGACTCATTGTGGCAACTGCGATCGGTCTGGCCTCATTCGGCGCATCCGCGCAGAGTGGCTTTACCACCATCAACGTATCAGGCGCAGGCACGGGCAAGTATCAGGGAACCGTGGCCACCACCATCGATGCGGCGGGGGACGTTGCGGGAGTATACGTTGATGGCAGCGGCAATGAACATGCCTTTGTGTTGCCCGCCGGCGGTGTGATCGTCCCTTTTGATGCTTCGGGCACGGGCGGGAAAGAGATCGAGACCATCCCCATCGGCTTTGATACGACGGGGGATCTCGCGGGAATCTACCACGACGCAAGCAACCGGATGCATGGCTTTGTGCGCGCCGCATCCACAGGCGTAATTACCATCCTCGATGTTGCCGGCGAAGACACGGGCAAGATGGAGGGAACCTTCCCCCTGTGTATCAATGGGGCGGGGGAGATCGCCGGGAGTTACTCGACGACACTTACAACCTCATCGGGCACGAATTCCTTCGCTCATGGTTTTGTTCGCAGCGCCGGGGGGACGATTACCACCTTCGACGCAGAGCCGTTGCCTACGACCTATGGAAGCACGAATCCTGGAACCTTCGTCCTCACCATCAATGCGTCTGGCGAGGTGGCGGGGTTTTATATTGACGGGGTTGGCGCGGAACACGGGTTTCTGAGAGACGCCCTCGGCGCAATTACGACAATCAATGCCCCGGGCGCCGCTGCAGGATCGGAGCAGGGAACCATCGTCACCGGCATCGATGCGGCTGGAGACGTAATTGGCGCTTATACGGATACAAATAATATGATTCACGGTTTTGTGCGCAGCGCATCCAACGGCACGATCACTGTGATTGACGCTCCCGGCGCGGGCACGGCTACGTACCAGGGAACCTATCCGGATGCCATCGATGCGGCGGGAGATATTTCAGGCTCTTTCACGGACGCGAACAATGTGGTGCACGGCTTTGTGCTGCCAGCGAATGGCACGATCGTGACCTACGACGCTCCGGGCGCAATCACGTCTAATGCGCTCGACAGTGCGGCAAGCTCTCGACTCAATAGCGAGCTCCGCCAACTGGGCAAGAGCTACGGACTTTCCCTCAAGCCAAGAAGGCCAAACAGCCCGCTCATGAAACTGAGGAGCGTGCTTGCCAGGGTAGGCGCGGTGACGATCGAAGGAACCGGACTCCTGAATGGAAACGGTGCCAATCCCAGCGGAACGGCAAGCTACGGCAATCTCATTTTGAACGCCGTCAATGGCTCGGGCGAGATTGTCGGAATCTTCACGGATAGCAATTATGTTTTTCACGGTTATCTTCGGACCGCCAACGGCAGCATTACGACTATCGACGGTCCGACTGCGGGTACATCTGCGAAGCAGGGCACTGGAGCTTTGGCGATCAACGCATCGGGGATGATCGCTGGAACCTACGCGGATTCCAACTTCATGTTGCACGGCTTCGTCTACGATAGTTCGGCACTGACGGCCACCACGACCACGCTGACTCCTGTGCCCACGCCGAATCCCTCGGTTTACCAGGAGCCGGTTACGTTGACGGCGTCCGTCACCTCCGGCGACGGCACACCCGCGAATGGCGAGAACGTAACATTCATGAGCGGCGCGACCTCGCTGGGAACGGCGCAGTTGACAAGCGGCACAGCCAGCATGACGACCACGGACCTTCCGGTCGGAACGGACTCCATCACCGCGGTGTATGGCGGCGATTCTGCCTTTGCCGGGAGCACTTCGACAGTGGTCACGCAGACGGTCAACAAGGCCAGCTCTTCTACGACATTGAATTCGTCCGTTAATCCGTCAACATTCCGGGCAATCGGTGACCCTTACCGCCAATATTTCGGGGCAATTCAGCGGCGTGGCCACGGGCACGGTGACATTCAGTAACGGCAATTCAAGCCTGGGCAGCTCTCCCGTGAGCAGCGATGCGGCCACTTTGGCGACCACTGCTCTACCGGTTGGCACGGACTCAATCACAGCTGTCTATAGCGGCGACTCGAACCTCACCGGGAGCACGTCGAGCACGCTGAGCCAAGTGGTGAATGCTGCGCCGCCGGCAGCGACGCCAACTTTCCTGCCCGTCGCCGGGACCTACACCTCTGCGCAATCCGTGACGATCTCAGACGCCACATCGGGCGCGACGATCTACTACACGACGAACGGAACCACACCGACTACCGGCTCGACGGTCTACTCGAGCTCCAGCCCGATCGCGGTTTCCTCATCAGAAACTATTGAGGCGATCGCAACGGCCAGCGGCTACTCCGCCAGCCCCGTTGGCTCGGCGGCGTACGTCATCAACATTCCAGGTTTTGGGCCACCGAGCGGCCCCCTACCCGACACCGATTTCTATTAAGCCGGGAGCTACGACCGGGAATACGGCGACGATCAGTGTGGTTGGGACGAATGGTTTTTCCGGGACGGTGAACCTGTCCTGTTCCATCACTCCCGTAGCGGCTAACGATCCGCCGACGTGCACGCTTACACCGCCGTCGGTGACGTTGAGTGGCACGACGACGCAGACTTCGACGCTTACCATCAACAACCACCGCCGCGACAAGCGCGATGAGTCGTCCCCTTTGGCGCCCTGTCGGAGGGACTGCGCTCGCGGTTGTCCTTATGCTCATGATTCCGCGCCGGCGCCGCAGTTGGCTAGCGACGGTTGTTCTGCTCGCACTCGCTGCTTCGATCGGCGTGGCGGGTTGCGGAGGCGGCAGCAAGGGTGGCGGCGGCGGGAACTCTGGCACTTCGGCCGGAACCTATACCGTCAAGGTGACTGGCACTTCGGGGGCCACCAGCGCTACGATCACGACGGTCACACTGACGGTGCAGTGAGATCGATAGAGCGACGCGTAGCCGGGCTCTCAGAGGAACAATTCTGGCGAGCCCGGCGACGTAGTGCTTATCAAATTCAGTTCGACTTCTTGGTAAAGGGATCCCCATCGAGCGTGATGGTTGTCTGGTTGACCCAGATCACACTCCAGCGAATGTGGCCGGGTTGAAGCGGCATGGGATACGTGAGGTCGAGAATTCCGCCTCTAGCTGAGGGGGTCTCCCAATAGCAGGTTCCGGAGTAGACGACCTTGCCGTTCACCAGGAAGCCGCAGGTTCCGCTCTGCTGAACCACCAGACCTTCAGTCTTGTTGGCCCAGGTGCCGATGGGCGGGGGCGCGGCCTGCGCGTTGGCCGTCTGAATGCTCATCACGCCCAGCATGCATACGAACGCCAGGCACAGGGCGCTCAAGGAGAAGCTGCGAACGCTTTTCATTGTGTCGAATAACCTCCGTTGCGGTTGAAGAAACCTGCATGGCCGCGGGGAGGGGGGACTGGTGATGTGAATTTACCACGGCAAAGCGAGCCATGAATAGCGATAAGTTGCCGCACCGGGAATTACGGTGGATTCACGGCGACCCGATTGATGATGCGTTCGACGAAAACTACGTGGGTGTGGATGTGACTGGCGATCGAAGGCACGAATTCGGTGATGAAGTTCTCGATGGGGGCGGTCGCCAGATCGATGCCGTAGCGTTCAGCGTCGGCGGAGAAGCGCGTTTGCAGTCCCGGCACATACAAATTTGAAATGCCAATGTCGAATGCGGGCGTGATGATCTCGGCGTAGTTGAAGGAATGTCCCCCACTGTCGTCGTGCTGCCAGAATGTTTGATCGATGCAGTGCAGAATGCGGCGCGGAATGCTCAGGTCGGGACGGCGATGGTAGTGCGGATCGGTGTGCGTGAGCGTGGGAATCAAAAATGTGCCGAAGAATTGATCGGTCATATCTCCGGTGAAGTCGACCCCGGACAATTTGCCCCAGCCGGGAAAGCCCGGGCCGTATGGGGTGTGTGAATTTGCGGCGATTTCAATGCCCGCCTCGCCGAAGATCGTGGCCAGGTTGAAGGGGTTGATCAGGTTATCGAGAGCGAGGCGCAGCTTTTGTTGGGGTGAAAAGCGGACCACCTCGGGCCCGGTGACGAAGCGGGCATACCAGTTGAAGAGCGGAGCGTGCGCAAGGCAAACCGTCGACTCGACCGCGGCTGCGCCGGCGTCGCGAGCGGTCTCTCCCACGCCAAGCACAGCGACGGCGCGCAAACCGCCGGTGGCCGCCATGGATGCGCCGGCATTTTTAACGGCGCAGGGTTCGAGTGGAGCGGGAGATTTGGCCGGTTTTTGAGGCGCAAGAGCCGCGTCAGGAGAAGGATTCGCGTCGGGGACCGGACCGGCCTGGTTTTGTGCGGCGGCGAATTCGCACGCACAAAATGCCAACGCCATTGCGGAAAAAAGGAGCGCGAAAGTTCGCGGATGCCGAACTCGAGGTGACCGATCGATTCTTCGGCCTTATTGAGAGAATTTCCGAAGGGCAAAGTGGTTGAACCTCGGACAGAGTGCAATTCAAATCGCAAAGGCCGCGCGATGGCGTGCCGAACCGTTCGCTGGGGGACCGCTAGCGCCATGATGCGAAAGCCGCGGGTTCGCGTCAATAGTAATCTTGGCGGTCCCCTGCGAGGGCCAAGCCATTGACGCGGCTCGCGGCGTCGCGCAGACTTTGGAGAGGATACAAGCGAAGGGAACGTGTCTTATGAGCGCACCAAACATACCTGGACGGGGACCCGGAACGGTAGGGCAACGAATCGACGAAGCAGTTGAGTTGATCGAGATGGAGTTGCGCCACGCCATTACTTATGTGAACGATGCAGTAATTCCGCAAGTGCGGAGGGAGTCGATTACCGCGATGCGGACGGTGGCGGATACATTGCGCAATCTGGCGGATCGCTTCGAGCGGCAGAGCGGGGCGCGGCCGAATCAACCGTCTGGGCAGGCGCCGAATCAGGCGAACAATCAGGCGAATCAGCCAAACAGGGAGCCGCGCTCTTGAGCGCAGAGAAAATCCAGAGGTTTGGGGCTGGGGCCGCGGCTGCGCGGCGCTGCGTGGTTTTACGCACCGTGCTAAGCGCGGCGCTGGTGGCGGCGTTTACGCTTGGCACGAGCGGCTGCGGGCACAAAGAAAATCAAACCAGGGTGGCTCCCCGCCAAGGTATGGCGCCGGAGACCGCGCATGCTGCTGTTGCGCCGCCTGCGTCCGCGACGGCTCCCGCAACAATTCCAGTAACGCCGCTGCCACCGGGAGGGATCAGCGAAGACGATCTTGCGTTTGTCGCGTCACACCGGCCGATTTTGAGCGAGGTTGGATATGCGACGTGGTACACCGCGCCCTACAAAGGGCGGCGCGCGGCCAATGGGCAGGTGTTTAACGACGGCGCGATGACGGCTGCGCATCGCACGCTGCCGATGGGATCGCTGGTGGTGGTGACCAACCTGAAGACCGGCGAATCGAGCGCCATGCGGATCTCGGACCGAGGGCCGTTCGTTGAAGACCGGATGCTCGATTTGACCATTGCTTCGGCCAAAGCAGTCGGCGTTTACCGCGCCGGCATGGCGCTGGTGCGGATGGATGTGTACGAGACACCCAAGCCGATGGCCACGGGCGGGCGGTGGTGCGTGCAGATTGGCGCATTCCATAACGAGGACGATGCGCTGGCACTGAAGGCGCAGTTGCTTGAGACGTATCCGGGCGCGAACGTGATGGAATTCCCCGGAGAAAAGAGCTACTGGGTGCGCATCCGGCCAGAGGGCGACAGCCGCGCACTGGCCGAGCAAATTGCGCGTCATTTGCAGCCGGTAGAAGGCGACGCGTATTTGACACGGTTGGACTGAAGAAGCAGGGAACAAGGGAACAAGGCTTAGCGCAGCAGAGCTGACGCAGCCCACAGAATTGGTTCCTGCCCGTGGAAGTCGCCGGTTTTGCGCTGGCGCTCAAGGTAATAGTCGAGACTATTGTTCTTGCCGGTGCCTTCGCACACGCTGGTCACGTCGCTGTTCTGATCGATGTATCCGGTTACTGCGATCCATGCTTTGCGCGCGGCGGGACCGTATGCGGCTGCGTCGAGCCACCCGCTTTTGACGCCCGTGATGAGCGCAAAGGTGAACATGCCCGAACCAGAACTTTCTTCCCACGCCTCGTCGTGATCGATGAGTTGGCGCCACATGCCGTCGGAGGTCTGGTACTTGAGGAGCGCGGCCATCAAGAGCTTATAAGCGGCCATGATGTGCGCGCGCTGCGGATGATCGGTGGGAAGATCGCGCAGCATTTCCGTCATTCCGGCGGCAACCCATCCATCGCCACGGCCCCAGAAAAATGGAGCGTCGGGCGCGTGGTAAAAGAGGCCGTTGGGCTGCTGCAGCTTGTCAATGTAGACGGTCATTTCGTTGGCGGCGCGATCGAGGTACTTTTTATTGCCTGTTGCTCTGTAGGCCTCGAGCTGCAGGATGGTCAGCATGTACATGTCGTCGATCCAGTAGCGGGTTTCGTGCGAGAGCCCGTCGGGCTGAGGATTCTCCCATTGACGGTCGGCAAAGGAAAGCCCGTAGTCAAGATACTTTTTGTCTTTGGTCTGGATATAGATTTCGAGCGGCACGATGCCGAAGATGGAATCGTCGACGTGATCGCGCGTGGGGACCAGAGCAGCTTCCGTCCCGCCGGGCAGCAAAAGATCGAAGCGCTTGATGAGGCGATCGCGGAGATCGGTGTCGTGAGTCAACGCCGCATAAGTGAGGGCTCCGTACCACGTACCGACCTCGTTGTAGACGATGGTGTGGTTGGGCGTGTGCGGCGTGACGATGAAGTGCTCACTGAGCGCTTTGCCAACTTGCTGCGGAGTGCGCCCCGGAGGCCAGTCGTTGAAGTAATCCTGTTGAGCGACCAAAGTGGCGGCGGTGGCAGGCAACAACCAAGCCAGGACTGCAACTTTCAGAGTTAAGTTCATCCCCAAATCCTTCGTCGGCAATGGAATCAGCCGGATTTCTCCGCGTGTCGATGATAGCGCCCCCGGCAAGTGCGGCGCCGCAGCCGGTCGCGGCCGGGAGAAACATATCGTGATACGATATATTCATGAGCGGCGTCTCAGGAATGACGCGAAAACGGCGCGTGCAACCGAAGCCGGATGATCCCGTCGGCGGCGCATCCAAGCTCGACGTGGCGCATCTAAGGCGGCTGGCGGAATTTCGTTTTCAACTTCGCCGTTTCTTGCACGTGAGCCAGGCGGCGGCGGAGCATATGGGCTTGCACAACCAGCAATATCAAATGCTTCAATGCGTGGCCGGCATGCCCGAAGACATGGCTCCGACGATCGCCAACGTGGCCCAGCGAATGCTCCTAAAGCACAACAGCACCGTGGAACTTGTCGATCGCACGATCGAGCAGGACCTGCTACGCCGCCTCGGCGACGCGGCCGATCACCGTCGCATCCTGCTGCGCGTGACGCCGCAGGGAGAGCGCATTTTGGCCGCGCTCGCGGATTTCCATACGCAGGAGTTGGAACAATCCGGGCCTGAACTGGTGCGAGCGTTCAATGACATTCTGGTTGCAACCAAGCACAGAGCAGCGCAGTTTGGCCGGAGGGCGCGGAAGATGGTGGCGCTATGAAGCAGACAAAGCGAGCCGCGACCTCACATCTGCGCGACTTCAATGCCGACCCGCGCATGATCATGCTGAGCGGCCTGGGCCTGATTCTGGGTGGTGCGGGCGCCGTCCTGGCCTGGCTTTTGCTTCGGCTCATCTACGGATGTACGAACTTGTTCTACTACCAGCGGCTGAGCTGGACATTTATTTCGCCGGCGCAAAATCATCTGGGCTGGCTGGCGGTTTTTGTCCCTATCGTGGGCGGACTCATCGTGGGCGTCATGGCGCGCTACGGATCGGAAAAGATTCGCGGGCACGGCATTCCGGAGGCGCTTGAATCGATTCTCGTAAATGGCGCAAAGATCAGTCCTCGCGTCGCGCTTTTCAAGCCTCTGGGTTCGGCGGTGGCGATCGGGACGGGCGGCCCGTTCGGCGCAGAAGGTCCCATCATTATGACGGCGGGTTCGGTGGGCTCGCTATTTGCGCAGTACTTTCACTTATCGGACGCGGAGCGTTCGACGCTGCTGGTGGCCGGGGCCGCGGCGGGTATGGCGGGGGTGTTTTCGACGCCCCTGGCGGCAACACTGCTGGCTGTGGAGTTGCTCCTGTTCGAGTGGCGGCCTCGCTCGTTTGTGCCTGTAGCCATCGCTGCCGCAACGGCCGGAGTGTTGCGGCACTACTTTATCGGCCAGGATCCTCTGTTCCCCATGCCGTTAAGCACGCATCAGATTGAGCCGACGATTCTGCTGGGCGCGGTTCTGGTTGCGGTTGCGGGCGGCGTGCTGGCTTTGCTATTGAGCCGCGCGGTTTATGCCAGTGAGGACTTTTTCGAGAATCACCTGCCGATTCATTGGATGTGGTGGCCGGCGATCGGCGGTGTCGTGGTGGGATTGGGCGGATTGATTTTTCCGCGCGCACTCGCGACTGGCTATGACGTGATCGACTCGCTGCTGGCGGGCGACCATACGTGGCAACTCATCGCCGGCATTCTGGTCATCAAGAGCATCATCTGGTCGTTCTCGCTGGGGTCTGGAACGTCGGGCGGCATTCTGGCGCCACTGCTGATGATCGGCGGAGCGTTGGGGGCCTTATGTGCGCCTATTTTGCCTGGAATGTCTTCTGGCGCCTGGGCCTTGGTGGGAATGACAGCCGTTCTTTCAGGTTCGATCGGCTGCCCGCTGACCGCTGCGGTTCTGAGCTTGGAACTCACACACAATTACGGTTTGCTGCTTCCGGTATTTACGGCGGCGGTGGTAGCGCACGCCTTCACGGTGCTGTTCCAGAAGCGATCGATTCTCACAGAGAGGATCAGCCGGCGCGGCTATCATTTGAGCCGCGAATACTGCGTCGATCCGCTGGAAACCATCATGGTTCTGAAGCCGTGCGCCCTCGCGTTGTCGTGCTGCCGGCGGAATTGACGGCCGCAGATGCACAGAAGTGGCTGGAAGGCGGACGGGCGAAGAGCGATCACCGCGGCCAGAGGCTCTATCCAGTGGTGGATGCGGAAGGGCGGCTCACCGGCGTGATCACGCGCAGTGGCCTTTCCACACTGGCCAATAGCCCCGGCCGCGACCGTGAAGCAACGGCAGCGGCGCCGGTCGTGGCGTATCCAAATGAGACGCTGCGCACAGTTGCGGAACGGATGGCGTCACGTCGACTGTTTGTCTTGCCGGTCGTAGAGCCAGATACCGGCAAGCTACTTGGCCTGCTGAACGCCGAGGATGTTTTGGCCGGGCGGACGCGCGCACACGATCGCGAAAGCCGGTATGAGCGCCTGCGCATGCCGTTCCGCTGGGCACGCCGTCGCCAGACCGACGCCGTCAAGGAGACGGTCTAGGTATCTTCGCAACGCTGGCCGGCCGCGGCTTTGATTGGGCGCGGGACTTGCCAGTTATCGCAGCGTGGTAACGAAAGCGGGATCGGTAGCCTGGCGCATGGCGGCGGAAAAGCTGTCCCAGGTACAGGAGCTATCTGCGCCGCTGCATCCGGGGACAAAAATCGGCGCTTCGGCGGGTGGGTTGGCGGACGTGAGCAGCTCAGAATTTCGCATCTGCTCGAGAGTTTGCGTGGTAAATGAGACGCGCACGAATGAGCTGCCCTGGGGTGAGCGCCAGAGTTCGAAGACCAGGGCACCGCCGGGAGGGGAATCGTCGCGGCGCCCGTCGGCGATCCAATCAATGCCCAATGCGCCCGCGACACTAGCAATATCGGTGTCGTGGCCGACAAGAATGACCATGCGATCGTCCGGCTTTCCGATCGCGCCTGGAATCGGTATCCCCTTCACACTCTGTTCCATCGTGCTGCGGATGTGGTCGAAGAGATTGGAGGCGTAGGTGCGCGCAAAGGCGGGCGTTCGAACGTCGTAGTCCCATGCCGCGACGTTGGCTTGCATGATGAAGCGAAGTGTGGCGCCGTCAAGGCATCCCCAGCCGGTGTCGGATGTGCTCATGCCCTGCGTGTATTCGAGGAGCAGATTCTCGATCAGTGTCGAGCCTGTGATAAGCGGACCGCGCGCCGCGATGGGAGAATCTTCGGTTCCGGGCACGAGGCTGGCGGGAAGGTCGAAGATCGAAGTGCGGTGCGGATTCGTGGGCACACGGCCGCAACCCGACAGAATGCGATCGAGCGCCGTAAGCTGCGGGCGGTAAGTCTCAGTGAGATTGGCGGGATTGCCGCCGATGCGCCCAGCGACGGCTGCCGTGACCAGCGCTGGATCCGGGTGGCCAATGCCCGCTTTGCGAGGAAGGAAGAGCGGGTCGGTAATCCCATCGGGCTGCGAATGAACACTGATTTCGCAGCCTGGAAACATCCCCTCTGCCAGTGCTTTGCCGGTTTCGCGGGTGCGCTGGTCGGTATCGGCCAGAATCGTGACGTGGCTGGCATCGGCGCAACCATTGAGCGCAAATAGGCCTTCGCCAGAAAACTTGATGCGATCCCACGCGCCAAAGATCTTCATCAATTGATAGCCGTGAGTGGTGAGGATTCCGGGCGCTACATCCCACTTGGGCCATGGAGCCGCCGAGAATTTGTCGAGATCGGCTTGCGCGCTAAGCGGCGAACGAACCCCGTGCCGGGAGAGCAGGACGACGAGCTGCAATTTTGCTGAAGGGGCGGGAGCTTGAGCAACAGACGATTGGAGCAGGGAGAGACAGAAAAGAAGGAGACCAAGGCAGCGGAAACAGAAGGAATGCGATGCGCGATAAAGGGTCAACATAGTTTGCCCAGTTTTGAGTGTATCGGGCGGGGGCAGGCCTCGCATCGATTTAAAGAGGACTGCGGTGGTCTGGGCCGCAGTGCCTTGCCCAACTCAAGCGGCGCAAATTTGGACGTTGATCGCAAGGTTGGGTAAACGCATTCTTAGCACGAATAAGTTCACACATCAAACTAAATGGCGGACTAAATCGATTCGCAAGGAAACGCCTGTCATCGTACATTCGAAAAGAAGGCCGCGATATTTATGACAAATAATATAGATACACCTTGCTTTGTCCACTAAATTGGAGACTCGGGTCACTCGATAAATCGTTTTACTGGAAAAACTTAGCGGCTGACTTTTGTCTTGACAATTGTTAATAAATGCCAATATAGTTCGGATCGCCAATAAAGGCAGGGCTCGGTGTGTTTCGAATTACCGTGGGCTCCAATCGGCCGCGGCCGCGAGGAGTGGAGGGGCTTTGCAAAATCCACGTGGTTTTGCAAAGCGGTTGGCAACATTAACAAACCTTTGGAGGAAACTATGTCAGGCAGGCCAGACCGTGACTCGAAAATCCATGGATACGCGATGAGAATTACGACAACAGCGATCGCGTTTCTATTGCTGCTGATGATGAGCAGCGCCGCCCAGGCGCAGGTCCTCTACGGCTCCATCTCAGGAACCGTCTCCGACAAGACCGGAGCGGTGGTTCCCAATGCGCCTGCTGACCATTACCAACCAGGCCACAGGGCGAAGTCCGCACCGGAAAGGCGGGCGCCGATGGTCTTTATAATTTTCTCGATGTGCTGCCAGGAACCTACTCGCTTTCCATTGCGCAGACAGGAAGCTTCGGTGGCTATACGCAGAAGAACATCTCAGTGTCGGTCAACCAGCAAGTGCGCATCGATGTTTCGCTTTCACCGGCGACAGTCTCGACGCAGATCACAGTGACCGAGGCGGCGCCCGAACTACAGACAGAAACCGCCGAAGTCGACAGCGAAATTAACCAGACACAAATCTCGCAGTTGCCTATCACGTCCTCCAAGGGCCGCAATTACGAAGAACTCTACACGTTGATTCCCGGCGCTGCTCAGGTGCAGGAAAAGAATTCCATTGGAGGCAATCCCTCGCGCGCCCTGTCGGTGAACGTGAACGGCAACTCGTACAACGGCAACACGACGCGCATTGACGGCGCCATCGATTATTACGGATGGCTGCCTTACCTCATCGCCTACGTCACGCCGGCCGACGCAGTGGAAACCGTCACCGTGACCACTGACGATTTCAACGCCGAGCAGGGACAAGCGGGCGGCGCGTCAGTTCGCGTAACCACCAAGAGCGGCGGCCACGATTTCCATGGCGGCGGATGGTGGTACTACCAGGACGCGGCGGTGAATGCGCGCTCTTACCTCAACACTGCGGCGGTGCAGCCGACGATCCCCAAAAACATTAATCAGGAATTCGGCGGTAACGTTGGCGGGCCGGTCTACATTCCCAAGATTCTCACCGGCAAGAAGAAGCTGTTCTTCTTTACCAACTTCGACCGTATTACGCAGCGCTCGTTGGCGTCCGCTCCGGAAACCGTTCCCGACTTTAATATGAACCAGGGTAACTTCTCCGAAGCCGCCAGTGTGGCGACACTCTACGATCCGCAGCCGCAGGCTACGGGCTGGGAGGGCACTGTCAACCCCACGCTCTGTCCGAGCCCGGATACCTCGTACACAAACGGATATCTGCAATACCAGTGCCGGCCCAGTTTTACCGCTGAGTATGGCGAGACGGGAGCCAACGTCAACACCATTCCCGCCTCCAGAATTTCACTCGCGGGCGGAATTATGATGCAGGATCTGGCGGCAATTTCGAAGAAGATCGCGACACCGACCCCGAGCCAGCTGAGCAGCGTGATGCTCAACGATTATCAGGCAACGTCGACCGTCGCTTACAGCCGCAATGCGTCAGACTCGAAGATTACCTACATCCCGAGCGAGAACACTCAAATTTACGGCAAGTACGGCATCACGCCGTACACCGACTCTGATCCGCAGGTTCTGGGGAACACGCCTTGCACGGGCAGCAACGCTTGCGCTGGCGGTCCCGCGGCTGATGGCGGACAAGTGGGCAACATCGGCGGCCGCGGCCAGAACGCAGGTCTCGGCTTCAGCCATGTGATCACCCCGAGCCTGGTAATCGACGCCGATGGCGGCTGGACTCGCCTGTTGACCTACGCGCAATCGACCCTCGACCTCGCGTTGGGCGACTACGGACTCAACGTGCTCAAGATTCCCGGAACCAACGGCATTGGCTCGAACTATGTCGGCATTCCGGGGTTCTATCTGACTACGTTCACCGGCCTCGGCAACAACCAGGGCGCCAATCCCTTTGAGTTCCGCGATAACCAGTTTACGGGTGATATCAACATAAGCTGGGTGAAAGCGAAGCATTCCTTCAAGTTCGGGTACACCTACTACCACTTTGATTTGAACCATTTCCAACCCACCAGCGGCGGCCAGCCCAACACCCCGCGTGGCGGATTCACGTTCCAGGGCGGCATGACCTGCGGCACTTCCGCGACGGCAACTGCCGCTTCCTGCAGCCTCGACGGGTACAACTCGCTCGCCGACTTCCTGCTGGGCTTGCCAAACAATGGAAGCGGCCAGGCCATTGGAGACCCGTCGCAGGTCTACAATCCCAATGCTCTGCGCTGGACCGAGCACGGCACCTACGCGCAGGACACTTGGACTGTGACTCCCAAGCTGACGCTTACCTATGGCATCCGGTATGAGGTTTATCCGGCTCCGTACCGCGATCGCACCGGCGCATCGGTTCTGCTTCCGCAGTTGCCGCAATCGGCGAACGTGGAAGTGGGCGGCATCAACGGTAACCCACGGAGTGCTGGCATCGGAGCCGGATGGGGTGAGATCGTGCCCCGGCTGGGCGTCGCTTACCGCCTGAACGATAAGACCGTGATCCGCTCCGGCTTCGGCCTCACGACCGATCCGGACTCCATGCGGTATTTGCGTGACTCGTTCCCTGAGGACCTAGCGCCATCCTACGGAGGCACCGGAAGCTTCTCCGTCGCGGTCGACCCGGTAAACAGGACCAATTACGTGAGTGGCGAGCCGATGAACCTGACGTACGGCATTCCAAACACAGCCAAGTTGCCGCCCAACTTCACGACGGGGTTCGCATCACTCCCGGTCGCGGGGTCAACGAACACGGTTCCGCAGAACTTCCGCCGAGGCTACATCGAGAGCTGGAACCTGGTGGTGCAGCGGACCTTGCCGGCGGGCTTTGTGGGCACTGTCGGCTATGTGGGCGACCACTTCGTTCGCCAGCAGGTCGGCACCGGTTATCTCAACGCGGCCAACTTCCCATCTTCATCTTCACCCTGCCTGCCCAGCGGGCAGTACAACCCTTCAACCGGATTGACCGGCAACTGCAGTTTCCAGGCCAACACCATCATCAACGAGCAATGGTGCGCCGGGGCGACTTCCGGCACCTGCTACAACACGGGCGGCATCACCATGAATATGCCGCTCTTCAGCTCGGGATACAACGGGCTGCAGACGCAGTTGACGCGCAATGCCGGCAAAAACGCGTCCCTGGGCGTGGTCTACACCTACTCGCATGCCATCGATTACGAAGATAACGGCGCCGGATCGGGATCAGGCGGATTGACGTTCAACTATCCCAGCCATGTACCACTTCAACCGCGGCTCGGCTGGGTTCGATGAACATCACAACCTGCAGATTTGGGGCGTTTACAGCCTGCCCTTCGGGCCCGGCCAGATGTGGCTGAACCATGGTTTGGCTGGGAGTCTCATTGGCGGATGGCAGTTGAGCGGGCAATTCAGCCACTTCAGCGGCTTCCCGTTCTCGGTCAACGCAAACAGCAACACGATTAATGGCTTTGCTCCTGGCTTTGGCGCCACGTACGCCCAACTCACTGGTCCCTATAAGCAATTGGGCGGCCATGCGCAGAAAGCTGGAGTGCCGGTAAGCGGCGGCAAGCCGTGGTTCGACCCCACGATCTTCTCGAGCCCGAGTGAGTCGGCGGCGGCGCCGGTGATACCGAATACCGGCCGCAATGAATTCCGCGGACCCGGCAACACGCAGACCAACGCCAGCCTGGTAAAGAACTTCCACATCGTCCGCGAATCCGAATTCCAATTCCGGTTCGAGGCCTTCAACGTGTTTAACCATCCGTGGCTGAACGCCCCCAGTACGACGGTGGGTGGCGGCACGTTTGGTTATATCACCAACTTCAACGCCTTCAATGTCGCGGCCTTCGGCACCAACGCGGGCTCACGGCAGATGCAGTTCAGCGGTCGCATCAACTTCTAACTGCCGATGTGGTCAACCAGCGCGGCGGCTCCTTTGCGGGCTGCCGCGTTGCTTTTTGAGCCTGGATAAACGCGCATGTGCTTGAGATTTAAACAAGCACGGTGTCTTGCGGGAAGTCGACTATATTGTTTGAAGGAGATCACTTCAGATAAAACGCTGAATGGACGCATCGATTCATCCGTTTTCTGGTCTGCGAAAGCGCTGAGAAATGCATGTGACCGAGAAGCCAACTCGAACGCGCCGCGCTGTGGCATCGAGCGAAACTGCGCGCGAAATCAATCGAGACATTCTGCTTCACGCCATCCGTCTGCATCAACCGGTGAGCCGGGCTGACCTGGCGCGTCTGACCGGACTGCAGCCCAGTACCGTCTCCGTCATCATTGGCCAACTGATCGATGAGGGATGGGTTGTTCCGGGGAGCCTGGGGCGCCTGCCGCGCGGCCGCAGGCCGACCTATGTGACGCTGAACGACAGGCATGTTACGTTAGCCATCGATCTCCGTCCGGGGAAAGCGAATCTGGCCGTGGTCGACATCAACGGGAAGATTCTGGGCCGGGAGGCAGTCGCCTTCGAAATTAAAGCAGGGTCAACGCCCGAAGAAGCCAGAGCGGCTATCGCACATATCGCCAAAGCCGCGCGCTCGCTGCGTGCGACCTATGGAGATCGCATCTTTCAGGGTCTCGGGGTGAGCGTTTCTGGCCGCGTGGACCAAAGGACGCACCGGCTGCTTTTTTCTCCGAATGCTCCCTGGGGCCAAATCGATCTTTACGGGGAACTGCAGAGGGTTCTGGACACCCCGACAGAAATGGAGAACGCCGCCAACGCCTGCCTGGTCGCGGAGCGCTGGTTCGGGAACTTCAGCGATGCGTCAAACATGATTGCAATATCGGTTTCCGAGGGGATTGGCGCAGGAATTCTGGCGGATGGACGGGTGGTTCGAGGCAGGAACGACATGGCCGGGGAGTTTGGCCACATGCCGCTTGAAGAAACGGGACCAGTTTGCGGCTGCGGCAGCGTGGGGTGCTGGGAGACGTTTGCATCGAACCGGGCCGGGCTGCGCTACTACCGCGAGCTGGCGCCGGAGAGCACGCTCAATTCGTTTCAGGAGCTACTCGATCTGGCGCTCAAGGGGGACGTCCGCGCGCTACGCTCGATTGACAAAATGATGAGCTACCTGGCAAGAGGGTTGGCGATGCTGGCGGCAGGGCTGGCGCCTGATGTCATCATCATCATCGGCGATTGTACAGCTCTGTGGCCTCGCATTTGCCCCTTGCTTGAGAGCCAGCTGATCGCGAAATCGTTCACCCCGCATACTCCGCGCGTGGTGGCGGCCATGGATGGCGATGCAGCGCGTTTGCGTGGAGCAGCAGCGCTGGTCCTGCATAAGGTGCTTTTCCGCCAAATGGACTTTCCGGCGCGCCAGGGAGGCGAGCGGACGAGTTCCGAACCCGTTCCGGTATTTGCATAAAAGCCCCGTTGGTCCATCGCATAATGGCCGGGGCGAATGCTGGGGACAGACCATCCATGAGAGTGGGATTCATCGGAGCCGGCGGCATCGCAGGCAAACACGCGCAGGCATATAAGAACATCGGCTACACAATCGCAGGGGTTACAGACCGGACCGAAGAGCGCGGGCGCAAGTTCGCAGATGCGTGGGGCGCGGAGTTCGTGGCCACCCCGGAGCAGCTTGCCCAGCGCGCGGACGTGGACTTGCTCGATGTGTGCACGTTTCCCGGATACCGTTTGGAAGCCGTGAAACTCGGTGCGGAAAACGGCAAGCACGTGCTCGTAGAGAAGCCGATGGCCGTCGACCTCGAGACCGCCGCGCGGATGATCGAGGTAGCGCGCGCCGCGGGAATTCAACTCGGAGTCGTGAGCCAGCATCGCTTCGACGACTCGACACTTTTTTTGAAACGCGCGATTGCGGCTGGAAGGCTGGGCAGGATTTTGCAAGCCGATGCGTATGTGAAGTGGCACCGCACAGACGAGTACTACGCGCGGCCGGTGAAGGGAAGCTGGGCCGGCGAGGGAGGCGGCGCACTGATCAGCCAGGCCATCCACCAGGTGGATGTGCTGTTGTACCTAATGGGCGAGGTCGATGAGGTTTTTGGCTACTGGCACCTGGGCGCGACGCACAAGATCGAATCGGAGGACCTTGTGTCAGCAGTGTTGCATTACTCTTCGGGCGCGACTGGCGTGATCCAGGCTGCAACGTCACTATGGCCGGGCTATCCGGAGCGCATCGAAATCCATGGAACAAAGGGAAGCGCAATCGTTACCGGCGATCAATTAACCGCCTGGGATGTGCAGGACGATCGAGGCGAGCCGGCGCCGATTTCATCGCAGTCCAAATCGGGCGCGTCCGATCCGATGGCCATTTCGCTCACACCCTTTGAGCGGCAGCTGACTGACTTTGGCGAAGCATGCGAAATGGGTCGGCCGCCGGCATCTTCTGGAGTGGATGGGTACCGCGCGCTCCAACTGGTGCGCAGCATCTACACTTCGTGCGCCGAAGGGCGAAAGGTCCAGATCGCGCCGGCTGTGCCGTAGCGAGCGCGGTTGGCGGCAGCCGTTCGCGCGCCGGTCAGGCAGAATTTCTACTGATTCACGCCGCTGGCGAGGAATCCGCCGTCGACGGCAAGCACTTCACCCGTGACGAACGAGGCTGCCTCGGAGGCGAGGAAGATGGCCGCGCCGGCCAGTTCATGTGCCTGCCCAAAACGGTGCATCGGCGTGCGCATCAGAAGCTCCCGTCCGCGTGGCGTCCCTTGAACGAGCGACCGATTCAGCTCGGTTGAGAACACGCCAGGCGCAATGGCGTTCACGTTGACTCCGTTGGGTGCCAGCTCAATCGCCAGAGTCTTGGTTAACGAAACCACGCCGGCCTTGCTTGCCGAATAGGGTGCTACGCCGCGAAACGCGACAAAAGATCCAAGAGAAGCGACATTGATGATGCGCCCGTAGCCGGCCTTGGCCATGCTGCTCGCGAAGATCTGGCAAACGCGAAGCGTGCCGGTGAGATTGGTTTCAATGATGCGCGACCAGTCGGCCTCCGGCGCCTGCAAGACGGGGAACTTGCTGGTGATGCCGGCGGCGTTCACGAGAATGTCGACCTTGCCGAAGGCCTCGAGGACGGCACCGTGCAGGGCCTCGATCGAGGGACGATCGAGAACGTCGCTCACCACCCGCAGAGTGCGGCGGCCGAGCGCTTCAATTTCGGCGGCGGCCTTCTCGACCTGATTGCGGCGGCGCGAGCTCGAGACAACGTCTGCCCCCGCTGCCGCCAGACCCAGGGCCATTGCGTGGCCCAGGCCTGTGGTTCCACCGGCCACCACGGCCACTCTGCCCGATAAATCGAATAAGGACTTACGCATTGATGAAAACCGCTTCGATCAGGCCATACGACGAAAGCAACGAATCCGGTGCCGAATTTTGACGCTCGCGATCCTGATAACAAGATTACGCTGTCGCCGCAGGATTCCTTTGTAGCGGATCCGCAGCTAGCCGGTATCCTGATCGAGACATGGTGGAGCGCAGGCTGGCTAACGCATTCCGGTGGCTCTTCGACGGGCGGCGCGGCCCCCGGGGACAGCTCCTTCCGCGGTGGATCTTCTTACGGGCGCTCGCCCTTATTTATTTCTCGGCCTTTTTTTCGCTGCTGTTTCAGATCAAGGGATTGATCGGTCCAAATGGGATTCTGCCGGCGCAGACTTATCTGGCGGACATCTCGCAGCAATTGGGCCTCGAGCGCTATTGGTACGCGCCGTCGCTCTACTGGATCTCGTCAAGCTCCGCCATGATGATGGCGGTGACGTGGATCGGACTCATTGCATCGGTTGTTGCGTTTTTGAATCTCTGGCCGCGGCTAAGTTTCTTCGTCTGCTTCGTATGTTTTCTTTCGTTCGTGGGAGCGAGCGGCGCGTTCTCGAGTTATCAGTCGGACGGCATGTTGCTGGAGGCCGGATTTTTGGCGCTGTTTTTCGCCCCGCGCGGGATTTGGTCTGGATGGGGCGCTCACGATCCACCTTCGCGCATGAGCTGGTTTCTGCTGCAATGGGAATGGTTCCGGATTTATTTTGAATCCGGTTTGGTGAAGCTTTTGAGCGGCGACGTGGAATGGCGCAACTTCACGGCGATGGATGAGTACTACCAGAACGGGCCGCTGCCTACGTGGATAGGGTGGCACGTCGAGCATCTGCCGCACTGGTTTCATGCCGCGACCGTCGGTGGAACGCTGGCGCTGGAGTTGGGGCTGGTGTTCATGATGTTTTTTCCGCGCAAGGTGCGCCTGATCCTTTTCTTTATCGTCACGCCCTGGGAGATTGGCGTTATTCTCACTGCCAACTATGCATTCCTGAATTACCTGGTGTTGTCGCTCGGCTTTCTCCTGCTCGACGACAAGTTTCTGCTTCGTTTCGTCCCCGCGCGCTTCCGCTTCCGTGTGCCAGAACGAAGCGCGGCGCCGAATCCGTGGCCAAAGGCGCAGGAAGAGCAGCCTCTGTCAGTTCTGGGCGTGGGGGACGCCACGGTGACGACTGCCGACATTGAGGCGTCTGATCCCGCCCCGAAACGGCCCACATTTTTTCAGCGCGTCGGATTCGCTTGGTGGCTTGCAGGTTTGACCATTTCGACCCTCATGCTGACCTGGATCGCCTACAACACGACGGCGGAGATGATCTGGATTCCGGCGCGCGATTTTCCGCTGCCGACTAGTCCGCTGATCGCACTCGAACCGTTTCGGATCGCCAACCAATATGGCCTCTTCGCGGTGATGACGCGCGGACGCTACGAGATCGAGTTCCAGGGGTCCAACGACGGCACAAACTGGGTCGCGTATCCTTTTCGGAACAAGCCGCAGACGTTGAACGAAGAGCCGAGAATCTACGCGCCCTATCAGCCGCGGTTTGACTGGAACCTATGGTTTGCGTCGCTCGGCGGCTGGCGCGACAACGAGTTCGTGCCGTTGACTGAAGAACGGCTTCTCGTCGGTGACGCTGATGTGCTGGCGCTTTTCCGAGGCAACCCCTTCACGCAGACTCCGCCGCGGTATGTGCGCGCCGTGATTTGGCAATACTGGTTTACAACTGAGGAAGAAAAACGACGGACCGGCGACTGGTGGCGTCGCGAGTATCTTGGCCTTTACGCGCCCGAGTTGACGATGGGCGCAGATGGACAATTTGCCGTGGTGCAATGGTCCGACGAGCTGCCGCCACATGACTAAGCAACGGACGAGGACAATGAAGCGATGAGCCGCGCATGCGTAATTGGATCGGGCCCCAACGGGCTGGCTGCGGCCATTGTGCTGGCGCAGGCCGGAATGAGCGTGGATGTTTTCGAGGCAGACGCCGAGCCCGGCGGAGCTGTGCGAACTTTGCCTCTCACGTTGCCGGGATTCCGGCACGATTTCGGCTCGGCCGTTTATCCGTTCGCTGCGGGGTCTCCGTTTTTTGCCTCGCTGCCTCTCGCAGATCATGGACTGGAATGGATTCACGGTGAGGCGCCGCTTGCGCACCCTCTCGACGATGGTTCAGCCGTCGTGCTGGAGCGCAATCTGGAGCACGCCGAACGGGCGCTGGGAGCGGACGGGAAGATGTGGCGCGGTTTGATGCAGCCCTCAGCGGGCCACTGGATGGAGTTTGCCGAAGACACACTGGGACCGGTGATCCATATCCCGCATCACCCGCTGCGCATGACGCGATTCGGGCTCACGGCGTTTCAATCCGCGGAAGGATTTGCCAAGAGCCATTTTGCAAGTGCGCGCACGCGGGCTATCTTTGCCGGACTGGCGGGTCACTCGTTCCTGAGCCTTGACCAGCCGCTGAGTGCGACCGTCGGATGGATGCTCGGGATCACTGTTCACGCGGTCGGCTGGCCCATTCCGCGCGGCGGCGCGCAGGCCGTTACTCAGGCGCTGCTCGGCTATCTGGGAACTCTGGGCGGCACATTGCACACTTCGTGCCGCATCGATGCGTCTGCGTTCCGTGAGCTGGAATCGAAAAATGATCTCGTGTTCTTCGACACCTCACCACCGCAACTTGTCCAAATTGCCGGCGAGAGGCTCTCGCCCAAATACAAGAGCGAGCTGAATCGGTTCCAGCGCGCCCCCGGCGTATTCAAAGTCGACTATGCTCTCTCGCAACCGGTTCCATGGCGCGCGACCGATTGCCATCGAGCGATTACGGTTCATTTGGGCGGTTCGTTCGAGGATATTGCGGAGGCAGAATACGAAGTCGCTCACGGGCGCGAAGCCGAACGGCCTTTCGTGCTGGTTGCGCAACCCACGCTTTACGATCCATCGCGCGCGCCGGAGGGAAAACATGTGCTGTGGGCCTATTGCCACGTGCCGAACGGTTCAACATTCGATATGACGGAACGTATCGAAGCGCAGATTGAGCGCTTTGCTCCTGGATTTCGCGATTGCGTGATGGCGCGACACGTATCCGCACCCGCCGCCCTCGAATCAATGGATGCGAATCTCTTAGGCGGCGACATCAGCGGCGGCGCAATGACGATTCGGCAGATGCTCTTCCGGCCGACGGTGAAAGGCTACGCGACGGGAGCGCCCAAGCTGTATTTGTGTTCGGCGTCGACGCCACCGGGTGGGGGCGTGCACGGCATGTGCGGCTACCATGCGGCGCGGCATGCGTTACTGCGAATCAAAAGCTAGTGCTTGGAGAATAAAAAACTTTGGCCGCTCACCGAAGATGCGCGATGCCCACCACATCGCGGATCTCAGACGAGCGACCACTTAAGTCTGAACAATGCTGCGAGCCTTACTGCGTTCCCAGTGAAATTCTGCAACCCGAAAATCGGCAACCAGAGAATGAACTCTATCCCCGCGCGTAGCTTTCCAGCGCCAATCGACTGGGAATTGTGAGCGTGCATCCGTGCTGCGCCACCAAATGGCGGTTCTTGAAAATACTCAAGGTGCGCGTAACGGTTTCGCGCGAGGCGCCAATAAATTCGCCGATTTCTTCGTGGGTCATCGATACGCGGCAATGTGCTGAACGCTCCTGCTTTTGGCCGGGCTCATCGCTCCACACCAGCAGCAGGCGGGCCAGCCGCTCCGGAACCGAGGTCGACAGGCCAACCATGCGCAACTGCTCGCAGGCAAGGTTGAAGGCGCGGCTGATCTCGCGCGTGACGACGGGGTAGACCTCAGGGTGACGAGACAGAAATTGCAGAAATACCTGACGCGAGATGTGCGCGATCTTCGCCGGATAGAGCGTGTCCGCCGTCATCTCATACTCACCGCCCGAGAGCGTGGGCGAAAGGCCCAGAACCTCGCCGGCCTTGGCGATGTGGAAGCTCAGTCGACGGCCATCGCTCGAATTGATGGAAAGCTTGACTTCGCCGTCCAGAACCACGTAGATGCCCGAGGCTGGTTGTGTCTCAGTGAAAAGCACCACGTTCGAGGGATAGGTCGAGGGTGCGAGCAGCAGCTCGAAATCGGCTAGCGCCGCGGCCGGCAATGCCTTAAAGAACTCGCCCTTCAGGTAAGAAGGTACACCCGCATGGTTCATTAAATCGCGTCCCGTCTGCATCTCAGTTCTCCGTGTCTGCAGTTTGAGAGTTCTTGCGCGTGACCTCTTCGGCAAGGTACTCAGTCCAGGGTGTGCCAGTCAGGATCGCGGCTTGCGTTCGAGAGTAGATCGCTCTCAAAACGGTGATCCCGCCGGCGTCGGCATATGTCGTTGCCCGCAAATCAATCGTCACTTTCTTTTTTGCAACGGCTGGAGCTTTGTCATCCCACAGGCGGCCAAGTTCGGTTGCCCATGGGCCAGCGATGCGGCCTTCCAACTTGATCGCGATCGCGTCTGGGTTTTCTTCAAAGTAGATTCGAAGCACTTATTGGCTCGTCCAGCGCCACGCCTGTGATAAAGCACGACGCGTGCCAAATGCCGGGCGCCGAGGGCTTTCCGCCGCAGTCGATTGAATGCAAAGGACTTGTTATTGTGGAGGATTTGCGGGAGGGCAGGCGAGATCTTGTAACGTGACGAAGCGACGATGACGGTATTTCGTCACCGAGACTACATATAGTCGCCGCGCTCGATGCCGAGCTTCTTCATTTTGGAGTTGAGCGTGGTCCGCTTCAGGCCAAGCCGCTCCGCTGCGCCGCCGGGTCCGCCGATGATGCCCTTGGCCTCGCGGAGTGCGCGGAGAATATGGTCCCGCTCCGCAGCGTGCAAGGTTGGATTGGTCGCGACCTCATAGTCTTCGTCTTCCTCTTTCATGGCTTCGAGCTCGGCAAGAGGCACATGGAGCTGCGGCCCGCGCGAAAGGATCACCGCGCGCTCGAGGAAGTTTTCCAGCTCGCGAATATTGCCGGGCCATTTCCATGCCACGAGCGCCGCCATCGCCTCGGGAGGGATGGTTTCAATGTTCTTGCCCATGCGTCGCGCGTGACGCGAGACGAAGTGGCGCACGAGAATGGGAATGTCGGCAGTACGTTCGCGCAGGGGCGGGGCCGAAACGGGGAAGACTTTAAGACGGTAATAGAGGTCGCTGCGGAATTGCTTCTCCGCGACCATCTGTGCAAGGTCGCGATTGGTGGCGGCGATCAGGCGCACATTCACGGGGATGGTCCGCGTTCCTCCCAGGCGTTCGATCTCGCGCTCCTGCAAGGCGCGCAGCAGTTTGGGCTGGAGATCGAGCGGCAACTCGCCGACCTCGTCGAGAAACAGCGTGCCCTCGTGAGCCAATTCCACACGGCCAATTTTTCGCGCAATAGCGCCGGTGAACGCGCCTTTCTCGTGGCCGAAGAGCTCGCTTTCGATCAGGCCCGCTGGGATCGCGGCGCAATTCAGCTTGATGAATGTATGCTCGCTGCGCTGGCTCAGGCGATGGATGGCGCGCGCCAGAAGCTCTTTGCCGGTTCCCGTTTCACCCTGGATCAGAACTGTGGCATCGGTGGGTGCGACGGTTTCGATCTGCCGGAGCACATTGCGCAAACCCGTGCTTTCGCCCACGATGTCGTCGAACCGATGTTCAATGTTGATCTCATCCTCGAGATATTGCTTTTCCTGTTTGAGCCGGTCGCGCAGCTCCGCAATGCGACGGAATGCCATTGCGTTATCGACCGCCATGGCCACCTGCCCTGCAATCTGGACCAGCATCTCCACCTCACGCCGCCCAAAGCTGCCTTCCTGCCGGCTCACCACGGAGAGCGCGCCAAGAGCCTTGCCCTGGTGAACAAGCGGAACCCAGATTCCGGACTGCATTCCCATGCGCTTGAGGTAATTGAGTGTCTCCGGTCCATAGGACGCTTTGGCAAGGCTTTCGAGGAGCACCGGCTCGCGGGTGCGGAACGCCACTCCCGACAGCGAGCCATCGATGGGAACGCGCAATTCGCCCTGAAACGCATCCGAGCCGGTTCCTCCAAGAAACTGCACCACCATGTCATCTGCCGCCGGGTCGTGCAGCACCAGGCCCGCGTTATCGTGTGGAATCACCTCGCGAATCGAAGCCGAAATCGCTCCCAGCAACTTCTCCGCATCCATATTGGCCAGTAGGGCGCCGCTGAGCTGAAAGATCAAAGCCTCTTCTGCGCGCTTGCGATCGGTCATGTCGCGCGTGACTTTGGCGAAGCCCGAAACCTCGCCGCTGCTGTCGCGGATGGCCGTGATAACAATGTTGGCCCAAAAGCGCGAACCATCCTTGCGCACGCGCCAGTCTTCCTCTTCCACTCGGTCTCGTGCCGCGGCCTGACGCAGCAACTCGGCGGGACGGCCGCGCTCCTGATCGTCTTGCGTAAAGAAACGCGAGAAATGCAGACCAATGATCTCGTCTGCCTTGTAGCCTTTGATGCGTTCGGCGCCTGGGTTCCAGGTAAGCACATGGCCGTCGCGGTCGAGCAGATAGATGGCGTATTCGCCGATGTTTTCGACGATGGAGCGCAGCCGCAGATCGTTGAGCCGCAGGGCCTCCTGCGCGGCGCGCTGTTCAGTGGCATCGCGGATGAAGCTGACCACGGCCGGGCCACTCTCAGTCTGCATGGGCTTGAGCATGATGTCGACGGGGAACTCGGTGCCGTCTTTGCGCAGGCCGAACAGATTGAGAGCGGCGCCCATCTGGCGGGTGCGGGGGTGGGCACTGTAATTCTCGCGATGGCGCGGATGGCCGCTGCGGAAACGGGCCGGCACGAGGATGTCAATCGGTTGGCCGATCAGTTCCTGGGCGCCGAAACCGAATAGCTCTTCGGCACGCGGGTTCGCGGCACGCATCACGCCGTCTGCGTCTGTGACGAGAATGGCGTCTGGCGAGAATTCAAACAGTCGCTCGATCGTATTTTGTGCAAACTCCGGCTCGACGAACTGCTTTGCAGCCGTATCCTGCCCGGGGGAATCCGAGGGGCCCATGTTGTGCTACCGACCTTAGCTGAAAGGTATCGCTTTGGGCGAGCCTTGCGCAACGGCAAAGGCGCGGATGCGCATCAATATTGACGCCTCGTTCCAGGTTCAGGTGCGCGGCGCCTGGTGGGTAAGATAAGCGAGCCAATCCTCCATGCCCGCGCCCGTCTTGGCCGAGGTTTCGAAGATGCGGATTCCCGGGCGGATCTCGTTTACGTTCTTGAGCGCCAGCTCGCGGTCGAATCCACAGGGAGCCGCGAGGTCGATCTTGGTGATGACAGCCGCGTCGGACGAGTTGAACAGCCCCGGATACTTGAGCGGCTTATCCTCGCCTTCGGTCACGCTCAATAGCGCCACGCGGATGCGCTCGCCGAGGTCATAGCTGGATGGGCAGACCAGGTTGCCGACGTTCTCGATGAAAAGATACTCAAGTCCGGCGAGCGAGACTTCCTTCCATTCTTCGATGTGCTTCGTAACCATTTCGGCATCCAGGTGACAGATGCCATGGGTATTGATTTGCCGCACCGGCGCTCCGCTCGCGGCCAGGCGCCGCGCGTCGTTGTCGGTCTCAAGATCGCCGACCAGGGCCGCCGCTTTTGCGCCGCGAGACCGCAGCTCACGCAGAGTCAGCTCAAGAAACGCGGTCTTGCCCGTGCCGGGACTGGAGACGAGATTCAGCACCAGCACTCCGGCGGCCGTGAAACGCTGGCGCAGCCCAGCCGCCAACTCATCGTTCTTTTTCAGGATTCCCCGCCGCAGCTCAACAATCCGGGTGGTCATAAACGCTCCATTACTGTTCTTTCTGGACCGAATTCGGTGCGCCGACTGGCGCTTCTCCGGCATCCGGTTCTTCCAGTTCAATCGATTCGATTTCCAGCTCACGCCCCTGGCGAAGGCTGGACGCCAATTCGCCGCAGCCGGGACAACGAAAACTTTGCACGCCATCGATCGCGGAATCCAAGCCGCAAGCATTGCAGTGCACGATAACCGGCAGTATGTTGATCACTAACTTCGCACCGGCAACGGGCGAACCTTCCGCCGCCAGTTCCCAGCAGAACTGGAGAGAATCTTCGACCACAGAGGCCAGAGCGCCCACCCGCAGCCGGACTTCCTTAACGCGCGCGCCGGGGTAAGCGGAGGCCGATTCGGTGACCGTCTCCACAATACTCGCCGCAATGGAAAGCTCGTGCATCGATTCTTCCTGCACGATACTACGGTGGCGAAGACTTTGGCTGCGACGCTGCACACAGGCTATGACCAGCCCCAAAATGCCCGCCCCAAAATGCCCGCCCCAAAATGTAAAATGGCTCGAAAGGAACTTCCCCTTGCCAGGCACCTCTTCGCACGCTACCGGAGTTGAATCGCGCCTTGCGCTGAGTGCGCTTGCGCCCAAGACGCTGCAATCCGAAATCCGCGCCATGACCACCGAATGCGATCGCATCGGCGGCATCAACCTGGCGCAGGGCGTTTGCGATACGCCGGTGCCCACGGTGGTCGAGGCTGCAGCGATCCAGGCCATCCGCGACGGACAGAACATCTACACGCGGTGCGACGGCATTGCGCGGCTGCGCGAGGCGATTGCGGCCAAGCAACAGCGCGATTACGGACTGACCTATGACCCAGAAAACGAGGTCATGGTCGCCTCCGGCGCTACGGCCGGCCTGCATGCCGCGGCCATGGCGCTGCTCAATCCTGGTGACGAGGTGCTGGTCTTTGAGCCGTTCTACGGCTACCACGTGCACACGTTCGATTCGCTGCGCATTGAGCCAGTGCTGGTTGCGCTGGCGGAGCCAGATTGGCAGCTCGATGTGGACGCCATGCGCGCCGCGGTTACGCCTCGCACTCGCGCGATTCTGCTGAATTCTCCCGCGAATCCCACGGGCAAGATCTTCACGCTGCCCGAGCTCGAAGCCGTTGCGCAGTTGGCCATTGAACACGATCTGTTCCTCTTCACTGACGAGATTTACGAGTACTTCGTGTATGACGGCGCGAAGCACATTTGCCCGGCTACGCTGCCCGGCATGCGCGAGCGGACTATCGTGATCTCCGGCTTCAGCAAAACATTTTCGATCACCGGTTGGCGTATCGGATACGCCACGGCAGATGCGAAGTGGATGCCGACCATGGCGCACTTTCACGATCTGACTTACGTCTGCTCGCCCGCACCGCTGCAAGTCGGTGCCGCTGCGGGTTTGGAGCAGCTGCCGCCGTCCTTCTACGCGCGGTTGGCAGCCGATCATCAATCCAAGCGCGGACGGCTGCTGAGCGCGCTCCAGGATGCAGGCATGGAGCCATCCGTGCCCCCGGGGGCGTATTACATCATGGCCAACGTGGGCCGTCTGCAGGGAAAATCCGCCGCCGAGAAAGCCCGGCATCTGCTTCGTGCGACCGGCGTGGCCGCGGTCGCCGGGTCGGCGTTCTTCCGCAAGGGACGCGGCGAGAATCTGCTGCGCTTCTGCTTTGCCAAGCAGGACGCAGAGCTCGACGAAGCCTGCGATCGGCTGCGCGAGCTCTAAGACGCTCCGGGATGATTTTCATGTTTGCTCTCTCTCACCCAGGGGGAGTCCCCCACTCTTTTTGCGCAAGATTCTCATTCCATAAAGGTTGCGGGCGGCAAACCGCGCAAGATTCCTGTTTTGTTGCAGTTAGAAACAAGAATTTGAAAACAAAGGGTTTACTGTACGGCACCGATTCGCGAGCCCGGTTTTGGCCGCCAAAAGCTAGCGCGACGGGGATAGGCCGCCGTGCCATTTCGGTCCATTCTCAATTCGAGTATGCGCCAAGAGGGCCTAATTACCAGCAAACTTGCGAAGGAGTTTATTTCGCGTGAAATCAAAGAGATGCGGGGTACGGTGTGCGCGGCGGGGTTGACACGGGAAATGCATGATGACGACTCCTGCGCGAGGCTAGCGAATCTGTGCCGGAGCCAGTTTTGGCGTGATTGCGTTGATGATCAGGAGAGCTAGCGGGTAAGCCAGGCACGCGATGACGAACAGCGGCACGTAACTGTGGGTGATCCCGACGATATAGCCGGTCGCCAATTGCAGAAGGACTCCGCCGATGGCGCCCGCCATGCCTCCGATGCCGATGACGCTGGCGACGGCGGCTTTTGGAAACAGATCGGAGGGCAGAGTAAATAGATTGGCGGACCATCCCTGGTGCGCGGCGGTAGCCAGGCCAACCACGGCAACCACAAGCCACAGATGATGAAGATAAGGCGCCATAAAGATAGGCAGCACGGATAGAGCGCAGATAAGCAACGCGGTTTTACGGGCGAAATTCGCGCTCCGTCCGCGGCTCAACAGAGCCGACGAGATCCACCCGCCGCCGATGCTGCCCACTGTCGAGATGCTGTAGACGACGACCAGGGGTAAGCGATTAGCCGACAAGCTGAGGCCGAACGTGGTTTGCAGGTAACGCGGCAGCCAGAAAAGATAGAACCACCAGATCGGGTCGGTGAGAAACTTGCCGATGGCGAAGACCCAGGTTTCCTTGAGCGGAAGAACCTTGCTCCAGGGAACAGATTCAGTTTTCTCGACTGGATCGCTGAGAATTAAGTCCAGTTCGCCTTTGGAAACGCCAGGGTGAAGTTCCGGGCGACGGTAAAGGATGAGCCACGCGGCCAACCAGACCAGGCCCATGGCCCCGGTGACGACGAAGGCTCCGCGCCAACTGAACGCCGCAACAAGGAACGGCACGATCAACGGGACGGCAATGTTGCCAATATTGGCGCCGGAGTTGAAGATCCCGGTGGCCAGCGCACGCTCGCGTTTGGGGAACCACTCGGCCACAGTCTTGATGCAAGCAGGGAAGTTTGCGGCCTCGCCCAAGCCGAGCAGAAACATAGCCACACCGAAAGTGACAACCGAAAATGCCATGCCCGGCAGCATGGCCGCGACGCTCCACAGGCAGATGGCGATAGCAAAGGCTTTTCGCGTGCCCAGCTTGTCGGTCAGCCCGCCGGCTACCACCATTCCAATGGCGTAGGCGGCCTGGAACGCGGCCAGGATGTACCCGTACTTAATGCTGTTGAGGCCGGGGATGACGCCCTCGAGAAACTTTTCAAGGTAGGCGATGACTCCGCGGTCGATGTAGGCGATGACGGTGGCGAGGAAAAGGAGGGAGCAGATCACCCATCGCAGGTGCGACATGCGCGCTGTTGAGGCCGGATTCGCCGAAGAAGCGACGGGATTCGTAGTCATCACAAGCGGGCTCGTTGAGGGGCCGAGTGGTCCGACCAATTATACCGGCCAAACTCGGGCGCTGACTTTGCGCAATTTGGCAGGAATATCAGGCTGAAGGATTGCGGTGCGGCAGCAGGGAATCGAGCATGAGAAGGCATGCGCCGATGACGACGCAGGAGTCGGCTACGTTGAAGTCGGGCCAGTGATAGGTGAAGATGTGGACCTCAATAAAGTCGACCACTGAGCCGTAGAGGATGCGGTCATGAACATTGCCGATGGCTCCGCCGAGGATGAGCGCGAGGGCAATGGTGGTGAGGGTGAACTGATTGCCGAGGCGCAGCAACACGACCAGGATCACCACCACGGCGATGAGGGTGAAAGTGATCAGGGCCCAGCGCACGGCGTGGGGCGAAGCAGTGTCGGCGAAGAGCGAGAAAGCCGCGCCTTCGTTGGTCCAGTGGGTAATACGAAGAACGCGGGGGATGATAGGAATCGCTCCGCCGAGACGAACGTGCGCGGAGACCCAATTCTTGGTGAGGCGGTCGGCGAAGATGACGAGTGCCGAGATCAGAAGCAGCCAGGGGAGACGTCGGGGTACGGGCCAGTTTTTGAACCAGGTCACGCGGCGGCCTCCGGCTCAGGGCTGTCGGCTTGCGGCGGTTCGATGCCCATCTCGCAGAGGGCAGACTGGCAGCGCCCGCAGACGTTTTGCCAGATGCCATAATCGGCGGTGTCGGGCATGAAGTTCCAGCAGCGCGCGCATTTGTGGCCGGAAGCGGGATTCACGGTGACCTGAAAATAATCGTCTGAATTCGATCGGACGACTGTGACATTCGAGACATTCAGAATCTCTTTCAGCCCCACAGCGTGGCGTTCAAGAAGGTCTAGTTCATCGCCCGTGGCCACGATCGATACATCGGCCTCAAGCCCCTTTCCGATGTGCTTAGCCTGTCGGTTGAGTTCCAGCACGCGTAGCACTTCATCGCGGATTCCAAGCAATTTGGTCCATTCCTCAAGCACAGGCTCCGGATCTTCGGAGAAGATTTCTTCTGGTTTTGGAAAAAGGGCGAGGTGGACAGACGCCTCGCGGCCCTCGACGGCGGGCAGGTGTTCCCAGATTTCGTCGGCGGTGAAGGTGAGAATGGGTGCAGTCAGCCGGACAAGCGCTTCGGTGATCTGCCAAAGGACCGTCTGTGCAGAGCGGCGTTCGTGGCTGGTGGGCGCGAAAGTGTACATGCGGTCCTTGAGCACGTCGAGATAAAAGGAGCTCAGGTCCACGATGGCAAACTCGTTCACGGCCTGGTAGACGCGATGGAACTCGAAGGTCTCATACCAGCCGAGGATCTTTTCCGCGAGTTCGCGCGTGCGGGCCAGCATGTAGCGGTCGAGAGGCAGCAGCTCGTTCTCGGCGATGCGATCGCGCACGGGATCGAAGCCATTCAGATTTCCCAGCAGGAAGCGGAAGGTATTGCGCAACTTTTTGTAGAGCTCGGCGCAACGCTGCATCAGGCTCTCACTGGCGGCCATGTCTTCTCTAAAGTCAACCGAGGCAACCCAGAGGCGGACGATTTCGCCGCCCATGCGGTCAGCGATATCGACTGGATCGACGCCGTTGCCGAGCGATTTCGACATGGCGCGACCCTCTTCGTCGAGTGTCCAGCCGGCGGTGGCGACATGCGAGTAGGGCGCGCGGCCACGCAGCGCGACAGACGTCAGCAGCGACGAGTGAAACCATCCCCGATGCTGGTCGCCGCCTTCAAGATAGAGGACCTCAGGAACGCCCGCAGGGGCTAAAGCCCCCTTCTTTTTTTCTGCTGCTTTCGGCACGACTGAAGTCGTGCCCTGATACAAGGCTTCTTTGTTCTCGAGTTTTTCAACAGGGTGCGAAGTCGTGTCCTGATACAAAGCGCCATTTTGGCGAGCTTCTGTGCGCGAGCCAGACTCGTTCCTCGACTCAAATGCCCTGTAGGCCTGACTCAGGTCCGGGTCCGACTCGCAGACCGCCAGCCAGCTCACGCCGGAATCGAACCAGACGTCGAGAATGTCGGTTTCCTTGCGGAAGTTTTTCCCGCTACACTGCGCGCATTTAGCGCCGGCCGGAAGAAGCGACTCAACTGGTTCGGTGTGCCACGCTTCCGCGCCCTCGCGCTCGAACAGGTCGACGATCTTAGCGTTCAGGCTCGCGTCGACGATGGGTTTGCCGCAGCCCTCGCACATAAATACCGCGATGGGTACGCCCCAGATGCGCTGGCGGCTGATGCACCAGTCGGGGCGCGTGGCGATCATGTTGGTGATGCGCTCCTTGCCCCACGCGGGATCCCAGACGACTTTGTCGATCTCCTCGATGGAGAGTTGCCTAAACGTCGTATCGGAACCGTCGGCGTGCTTCATCGGCGTTTCGAGAGAAATGAACCACTGCTCGGTGGCGCGAAAGATGATGGGATGATGACAGCGCCAGCAGTGCGGATAGGAGTGCTCGAGTTGAGAGCCACCCAGCAACGCGCCGCGCTCTTCGAGCATGGCGACAATGACCGGGTTCGCCTTCCACACGTTCAATCCGTCGTATGCCGGAGGCTGGGCGCTATGCCATGAATCCGGATCGAAGTGAATGCGCCCACCGGCATCGACGCGGGTGGTGGGGTCCAGGCCATAGCGCTGGCCGGTGTAGAAATCGTCGGCGCCGTGCGACGGAGCGGTATGGACCGCGCCGGTGCCCGTGTCGGCGGTGACGTAGGTGGCCAGCACGCCGAGAATCGCTCGATCGAGAAACGGATGCTGGAATGTGACGCGATCGAGGGCGGCGCCCTTGAATCGAGCGAGCTCTTTGGTCGGCCTCAGGAGTTTGCAGGCGGCAGTTACTGCTTCGGCCAGCGCATGCGGCCACGATGTAGATCTCGCCGGATTCCGTATTTCCAGCGCCGACGTAATCGAAATCGGGGTGGAAGGCCACGGCAAGCGACGCGGGTAGCGTCCATGGGGTGGTGGTCCAGATGATGGTTGAAACCTGCTTGCCGGCAAGCGCGGGGGCGATGGCGGCCGCATCCGAAGTGAGCCGGTAGCGCACATAGATCGACGGGCTGGTGTGGTTCGCGTACTCCACTTCGGCCTCAGCCAGCGCGGTGCGGTCGTGGATGCACCAGTAAACCGGCTTGAGGCCGCGATAGACGAAACCTTTCTCGAGGAAGCCATAGAAGGCCTCCAAAGTCCGGGCTTCGTACGAGCGGGCCATGGTTTTGTAGGGCGTTTGCCAGCGGCCAAAGCAGCCAATGCGCTCGAACTGCTCGGTCTGCAGGTCAACATACTTCTGCGCGTAGGCCCGGCAGGCTTCAAGAACAGCGGGCACCGGCATTTCCAGCTTCTTGTGGCCGAGTTTTTCGTCGACTTTGATCTCAATCGGCAGGCCGTGGCAGTCGTAGCCCGGAACAAAGGGCACGTCGTAACCAGCCATGGTTTTGGACTTGACCACAAAGTCTTTGAGGCCCTTGTTGAGCGCATGACCCAGGTGGATGGGCCCGTTGGCATACGGAGGGCCATCGTGAAGCAAATAGACAGGCCGCCCGCGCCCAGCTTTTCGCATCTCTCCGTAAAGATTGAGCTTGGCCCAGTGGGCCAGCCGGAGAGGCTCATTCTGCGGCAGATTGGCTTTCATCGGGAAGGCGGTTTGAGGCAGAGTGAGGGTCGCCTTCAACTCCGGCGCAGGGGACATCTGGGCTCCGTTCGAGGGTGCAAAATTACTCAAGAATCAGTGTAAACAAAGCAGGCCCATTTTTCCGGGTAACAAACCGAGCGCGGCGACCGTCTATTGCATATGGAAGTGCTGAATCTGCTGGAGTACGAGAAAGCGGAGAACAGGACTTAAGCTGGTTTGGAAGCCGAGACAAAGGCCCGTTCGGTCAAGCATAATAGATTGATTGGCCTGTTTTCGGAGCGCTCGCTTCCGGCCAGGCAGTGCCAGCCGAGACGCAGGGCAAGAGGGCAAACGATCCACTCATGACACCGGATGAAAAGGACGACAAGGCAGCATCGGTTCCAGAGACTGGGCACGAGCTGGATGCATTCCTTGGAAACGCGTTTCGAGAGGAGCCCATCTGGACCAGCCTCTGGGGACGTATCCAGGACGTGTTTTTTCCGGTCAAGCTGCCGCCTCTGGAACTGACCTCGACGCCTATTCCTGTGCCCGATCGGATGGCCGTGAAGGCGAATCCGTGGGCCGTTGGAATCTCCTCGACGTTGAATATTGCCATTCTGTTGCTGGCCATCTGGCTGGGCATCCGCGTGGTTCACAACATTGTGAGCCCGCCGGTGCAGGCGACAAATATCGATGTGGGAGCCTATAACGCTCCCAAGTCCGACATCGCCGCGGGCGGCGGTGGCGGGGGCGGCGACCGAAGCATTATCGACGCCAATAAAGGCAAGCTGCCGGATAGGATCAAGGATCCGATCACGCCCGTGCAGCCGGAAACGCTGGACAAGCCCAAACTGCCGGAACCTCCTGCCATCAATGTGCAAAAGGACATTCAACTGCCTGACAACATGAACATGCCCATGATCGGCATGCACAGTTCATCGAACATTACCATCGCTTCGGCCGGCTCAGGAAGCGGCGCCGGCATGGGTTCGGGCCGCGGCGGCGGTATGGGATCCGGGGGCGGGAATGGATACGGTCCCGGCGATGGGGGCAACTACGGCGGCGGTGTGTACCAGGTAGGCGGAAGGATTTCATCGCCGGAGATCATCCATAGCGTAGAGGCCGAATTCTCCGACGAGGCGCGGCGAGCCAAATATCAGGGGGTTTGCCTGATTTCGCTGATCGTGGATGCGCAGGGCAACCCGCAAGACATCCATGTATCGCGTGCACTGGGGATGGGATTGGACGAGAAGGCAATCGAGGCGATCCGGCAGTACAAATTCAAGCCGGCCTTGAAGGACGGCAAGACGCCGGTACCGGTGCAGCTGAACATCGAGGTCGATTTCCGGCTGTACTAGCCTTGATTTTTTCGGGACCAAAGAGCGGAGCCCAAGCGGCTCTGCTTTTTTATGGGATCAACCAATCGCCGTCATCTTCCAAAAGCTCTTTCATGGCGGAGCAATCGGCGGCAGCAGGTGAAGAGCTCACCGCCTCATGGCCTTGGATGTCCGGGCCATCGAGTGCGCGCATCACGGTGACAAACTGCTCGTTGGTTTTCATCACTTCGTCATGGCATTTTTTGGCGACTGCCATGAGCTGCTCCCAGGTGCCCTCGAGGACCGTCCCTTTGTCCTTGGCCTGGTGGCAAAGGCCGCTGGCGTCGATGATCTTTCCCAAGTCGGCGGCGGCTTCGCCCACGTGACGGCTTTTTCCCTTCGGCAATACGCTCAACTCGAGAAGCATGGGCACAATCCCTTCGCGGTCTTCCTTTCTACCTGATACATCCTGCTGCAAACGAAGGCCGTGATTTGCCATACACGCGCGTGTGACAACACGCACCGTGCTCAAGGCGTCTTTCGCGAAACCCTATTTCATCAAGTGTTCTTCATCTGCCGGGTGCCGTTTTAAGCCCGCAGAACAAAGGAAGGGTGCGATATGGCAGGACCGTCGGTTTTGGAAGCTCCACACTATGCCGCGAGCGGCACAGGGTCAGCGCAACACGCTCCTTTTGACCTGGCGGAGCTGACGAGGCTGTACGATTTCTCGGGGCGAACGGTTGCCATCACCGGCGGGGCCGGCATTCTTGGCGGCGCAATCGCGCGCGCTCTGGCTGGTTGCGGCGCGCAAGTGGCCATTCTCGACGTGAACCCCGCGGCGGGCAAAGCCGCGGTGGAGCGGATGGGCGAGCACGGAGAGCAGGTCTCTGTCTTTGCGTGCGATGTTCTCAATCGCGACAGCGTGGCGCAGACCGCACAGGATGTTGTGAGCCGCTTCGGCAAGTTGGACTGCCTGGTGAACGGCGCAGGCGGCAACAAGCCCCAGGCCACCACCGGCGACGAGCTGAAGTTCTTCGATCTCCCGGCCGACGCGCTGCGCTGGGTTTTCGAGCTAAACATTCTGGGGACAATTCTGCCCAGCCAGGCCTTTGGAAAGATCATGGCGGCGCAGGGCTTCGGAACGGTTCTGAACATTTCGTCGATGAATTCCTACAGGCCCCTGACGCGCATCCCGGCCTATTCGGCGGCCAAGGCCGCGGTGAGCAACTTCACGCAGTGGCTGGCCGTGCACATGGCGCAGGAATACTCGCCGGCGATTCGCGTGAACGCCATCGCGCCCGGATTCTTCCTCACCAACCAGAATCGTTTTCTGCTGCTCGATCAGGACTCGGGCGAACTGACCGCACGCGGCAAATCGATTATTGGCCATACGCCCATGGCGCGATTTGGCGAGCCGGAAGACTTGTTTGGCGCGGTGCTGTGGCTGCTGTCTCCGGCTTCGGAATTCGTCACCGGCGTGGTGGTTCCGATTGATGGCGGATTCTCGGCGTACAGCGGAGTGTGAGCCGGCGCAGGGCCGCGACACCTCAAAGAATCTCCGGCGGAACGAACTGATGGAGTGGGAACTCTGATAGACGATGCCGTCGTGAGGAACGGCGGGCCGGTTTGTGCCCAATTTGCGTTTGAAGATGCCCTGTCTTGCGATTTGAACGCGTATTTCTATTTAATAATCAGTAACTTAAGTGCCTTGAACTGTAAGGTTCGGGGTACCCCGACCTGCCCCGCCTCAACCAAAAGGTGGAGACGCCCATCACCCATTCAACCGACTCCAACTTTGCTGATTCTCAAGTACACTTGGTTTCGGTTCGGAGATTTCCCCAGTCTCGACTCGCGAGTGAGGTCAATCAAAAATGGCTGCATCCATCCCCAATATTCACGCACATTCTCTGAGTGCGTCTGAACATTCCACGCTTTCTGAAAAGCTAAACGGCAAATGGCATGAAAAAGCCCTTTGGGGTTTTATGGTTGTCGTGCTCGCGCACTGGGGTGAGCACCTCGCCCAGGCTTACCAGATCTGGGTGATGGGCTGGCCGGTCGCGAAATCGAACGGCATTCTGGGCCTATGGTACCCATGGCTCATCAAATCTGAAGCGCTCCACTACGGCTACGCGCTGGTAATGCTCATCGGCCTTTGGGTACTGCGGAAAGGATTCACGGGCCGCAGCCGCACGTGGTGGATGATCGCTCTCGTTATTCAGTTTTGGCATCACTTCGAACATCTGCTGCTGATCACGCAGGCCACCCTGCATCACAACCTGATGGGCAAGCCCGTACCTTTCAGCGTGCTCCAATTCTTCTTTCCGCGTGTTCAGCTGCACCTGTTCTACAACACGATCGTGTTCATCCCCATGGTGATCGCGATGTACTACCATATGTTTCCGCCCGAAGGCGAGGCGCCGTCCGCCTGCACTTGCTCGTGGTACAAAGACGATGAGACGGAAGAGGCGGACAGCCACGCATAACTTGGGCGACGGCAAACTGAAATCTCGGACATTGAAGATGAATTGGTGTGGTTCGAGAGGTCGCCGATGGGCGGCCTCTCAACGTTTATCGGTATTGATATTGATAGCGGCCGCGATGCCTGCTTTCTCAGTCTTCGGCTGCCGCAAACCCGCCGGGGCGACCGATGACGTTTCGATCGAGACATCGATCGCGCCACAACCCGCTCATACCGGCACGGAGACCATTTCGTTCCAGTTGACGAACCCTTCGCACGAGCCGGTCGCCGGTGCGCATGTTCAAGTGGAAGGCGACATGAGCCACCCCGGCATGGCGCCGACGTTTGCTGACGCTCGAGAAACCTCGCCCGGCAAATACAAAGCGACCCTTGACTTGACCATGGGCGGCGACTGGGTGGTGCTCTTCCACATCACCTTGAGCGATGGCCGCAAAGTGGAACGGCAAATGGACGTGAACGGAGTTGAATCGAATTGACCAAACGGCCAGCCGCGCACTCTTCAGATGGCATCTCCGACGATGAGGAGCGGGAGCTGCACGCTGAGGATGAGGAGTTTCTGGAGGCACAGCCGTTCGATCTGCTCACCGTCCCGATCGTCGGATCGTTGTTGAGCTGGCGTCACTCGCGCACGTTGCTGCAGATTCCACTGTTCATCGTCAGCGTTGTCATGATCCTTCAGGGACTGCTCGGTCCCACGCTTTCGCCCAAGAACCTGGCCACGGTACTCACCTGGGTTCACTTCAGGGGCGCGCTGGTGCTGGCGATTCTCTGCGCCGGCAATCTCTTCTGCCTCGCGTGTCCCTTTATGCTGGTGCGCAACTTCATGCGCAAGTGGATTCGTCCGCGCTTTATCTGGCCGCGACGCCTGCGCAACAAGTGGATCCCGATTGGGCTTTTCGTCGGCGTTCTCTTCAGTTACGAACTATTCGGCCTCTGGGCATCGCCGTGGCTCACGGCGTGGGTTATTGTCGGCTACTTTGCTGCCGTCCTGATTGTCGACGGCCTCTTCACCCATGCGACGTTCTGCAAATACGTTTGCCCGATCGGGCAGTTCAACTTTATCGCTTCCACCGCATCGCCGCTTGAGGTCGCGGTGCGCGATCACGAAGTGTGCGATGGTTGCAAGACAAAAGACTGCATCCGTGGGCGGCGGGAGCCGTCGCAGGACCTCGTCGTGTTGCAGCGCGGTTGCGAGCTGGCCCTCTTTCAGCCCGCCAAAGTGGGCAACATGGATTGCACGTTTTGCCTGGACTGCGTTCACGCCTGCCCGCATGACAACGTCGGCATCCTCAGCCGCCTTCCCGCCGGCGAGTTGATGAGCGATCCGCAGCGCTCCGGCATCGGCCGCTTCTCGCGCCGCAACGACATTGCCGCACTGGCCACGGTTTTTTGCTTTGGCGCGCTCATGAATGCCTTCGGCATGGTGAGCCCCGTTTACACCGTGGAGAGCTGGCTTAAGCGCACACTGCATTTTGAAAGCCAGGCCATGGTGCTGGGAATTCTTTTCACAGCGGTCATTGTTGTTGAGCCGGCGCTGTTGCTCGGCCTGGCAGCATGGATTACCCGTGCGTGGGCGGGCGTAAAGAGCGGCTGGCTAGCCATTGGAGTTCGCTATGCCTATGCGCTCACACCACTGGGCTTCGGCATGTGGCTGGCGCACTACGGGTACCACTTCTTTACCGGCCTCTACACCATCGTTCCGGTAACCCAAAATGCACTCGTCGAGCTGGGCTGGCCGATTTTCGGCGAGCCGCAGTGGACCCTTGTCGGCTTGCCGAAAACAGTTGTGGAACCGATCGAATTCGGCTTTCTGATTCTCGGTCTCGCCGGTTCATTGCTGGTCGCGTGGCGGTTGGCCCAGGACGATTCGGAAAAGCACCCGGTCCGCGCGTTTGTTCCGTGGGGAGCGCTGTGCGTGATCCTCTTCCTTTGTTGTGTATGGCTGCTGACTCAACCCATGGACATGCGCGCCACCATGCTGGCCGGATAGGATGCGACTCATTTTCAATTTATTTGAATCTGCTTTCAGGCGCCGCGGCTCCGCCGTTGCGGTTTCGACGCGTGGCTTGATTGCCATGGCTGTCTTTTCGGCCTGTGTTTGCGTGCCTGCCTGGGCCCACATCGGGCCACCCTACCCCATCATGCAGAATCGCAAAGTGGGGCCATTCAACGTTGAGGTTTGGAGCAACCCCGACGTTGGCACCGGCAGTTTCTACATCATCATCGATCCGCCCAAAGGCAGTTCGCTGACGGTTCCGTCCGATATGAAGGTCCAGGTGTCCGTGCAGCCCGCCAGCAAGCGCCTGCCTGTGGCCACATACGATTGCTGGCGCGAGAAACTTCTCGACCACGTTGAATTCAAGACCGTGGTGCCGTTCGACAAACAGGAGACGTGGCACGTCCACATTTCATTCGCGAGTTCAACTGCCAACGGCGCGGCCGACGCGGATGTTCCAGTGACGCCGACGTTGCTCGGCCGATGGGACTTGTTGCTCTTTCTGCTGCCGTTCGCCGGCATCGGCGTTTTGTGGTTCAAGGCGGCAAGCGTTAAGCGATCGCGCGGACGCCGCAGACGCGTACCGCAGTCCCGCGTGCCGCAATGACTTCAGGTATCCGATGTTGCACACGAGTGGTTAGAATCGTTCTCAGCAAGAACGAGATGAAATCAAGTCTTCCTCACCGCTCGCCACGGTTCGCAGCCGCTGTTTGCTCGGCCGCACTGGTCATGACAGCCGGGTGCCATCGCGGACTGCCCTCGCCGTCTTCGGCGGAGTATCACGAATTCATCTCGTCGTTCTATGTTGGCCTGGCGGCATTGCAGGTGGGCGACGATGTGCGCGCCGAAACTTCCCTTGGTCGTGCTACACAACTCGCTCCCGGTGAGCCCGCCGCCTGGGCCGACTGGGGAATTCTCGCGCTGCGGCAGCGCACCTTCGATCTCGCCGCGGAACGATTCGATCGAGCGCACAAGCTCGCACCCAATAACGATCACATCGACTACCTTATGGGGATTCTCGGCAGCGACCGAGGCGACCCAACCAGCGCAATTGCGAATCTGCGCGAAGCTGTGAAGCTCAATCCCTCGAATCTTGAGGCCACATACCAGCTTGCCCTCGAGGTGGAAAGGCAAGGTGCGCAGGGCAATGAAGATGAATTTCAGCAACTGATTTTGCAGATTCTCGCCGCCCAGCCGCGCAACCTTCCTGCACTTCTCGAACTGAGCCGCATCGCCGCCAAACGCGGCGACACTGCAACCCTTCACTCCGCGGTCAATCGCATTGCTGCGCAGTCGGCTGGGTGGCCGCAGGACGCGCTCGATCAGCTGGCGCAACTTCAGGCAGCGGCGGGTTCAGGCCCGCTGACGGCGGCGGCTATCCGGAGTGTTTTTCTGCGCAATGTGCTTATGCAGCTTCCCGCATTCCGCCAGGAGCTTGCTCAGATCAAGCCCGCGCCTGGCGACGAAGCGCAGCCGTTTACACATCTGCTACGAATGGCGTCGCCACCAGGCCAGCCTGCGCCGCCCGACACCGCACTGCACTTTGACAATCAGCCCCTCGCAAACCCTACTGGCGAAAAATGGGATTGGATCGGCGCGGTTTCGCTGAACGGAGAAGGCGCGCCTGCAATCGTGACTGCGAATTCACGGCTGGTGCGGATCTCAACCGGCGCCTCGTTTCCGTTTCCCGGCGGCACGAGCAACACGGCCCCGTCGCCCGAATCGGTTTTGCCCATCGACTTTAACTACGACTTCAAGACCGATCTGGTGCTTGCCGGAGCGGGCGGTCTGCGATTTATGCGGCAGGACGATTCGACGAAATTCACCGACGTTACCGCACAAACCAAATTGCCGAAAAGTTTGCTGACCGCGGCTTACACCGGAGCCTGGGCCGTGGACATTGAAGCGGACGGCGATCTCGACATCGTGCTTGGCTCGGCCAGCGGCCTGCCGACGGTGCTGCGCAATAACGGCGATGGTACGTTCAAGGCCATCCACCCCTTCGCCGCAGTTTCCGGAATCCGCCAGTTTGTCTGGGCCGATCTGAATGGTGATGGCAATCCTGACGCGTCGCTCATTGACGGCGCCGGGCGGCTGCATATTTTCATCAATCAGCGGCTGGGCAACTTTGCCGAATCACAGTTGCCAACCGGCTTCGGCGATATCAAGGCCATCGTCGCGGCCGATGCCAATCACGACGGCGTTCTCGACCTGCTCGCCGTTCAGTCGTCTGGCACAATCGTTCGCCTCTCAAACCTCAATGACGCGTGGGACAGCGGCGAAGTCGCGCAGGTTCCTGACGCCCTGCACACACTGACCGGCGATGTACGACTTCGGGTGGCCGACCTTGACAACAACGGCGCCTTCGATCTGATGCTGGCCAACGTCGGTGCACCGCGGGGCGCAGCCGGCGCCCTCGTCTGGCTCGCGGACCAGAATCAGCAGTTCGCGCTGCTTTCATCTCCGCAAGGACCGGTGCGCGTTTTCGATGCTGCTCCGGCAAGCACCGAGGGCCGCCTCGATCTGCTCGGTCTCACGGCAGACGGCCAGCCAGTTGACGCAGTCAACCGCACTACGAAGGACTATCACTGGCAGGTCATTCGCCCGCGCGCGCACCAGGCAACCGGCGACCAACGCATCAATTCATTTGGGATTGGCGGGCAGATCGAAATCCGTTCGGGGCTCCTGCTACAGATGCAGCCCATCGATGGACCGCAACTCCATTTCGGCTTGGGCACTGAAACCGGAGCGGAAGTGGCGCGTATCGTCTGGCCCAATGGAACGGTTCGAGCGGAGTTCGCGCTTAAGGCTGACCAAGAAGTGCTGACCGAGCAGCGCCTGAAAGGATCGTGCCCGTTCCTTTTCGCGTGGAACGGCACGTCGATGCAATTCGTGAAAGACACCGTGCCATGGGGCGCCGCACTTGGCCTGCGCATTGACTCCATGGGACCCGCCCGCATCGCAGCTACCGAAGAGTGGTACAAAATTCCGGGTAGCGAATTCACGCCGCGCGATGGTTCGCTGGACTTGAGTATTACGGGCGAGTTGTGGGAGACCTACTATTACGACTCCCTCTCGCTGATGGTTGTTGACCACCCCGTGGGCACTGAGGTCTTTACCGACGAACGTTTCGTGGTGCCGCCGGTCAAACTGGCGGTAACCACCGTTGCCGAGCCGCATCCCATCGCGCACGCGACGGACGATCTTGGCAACGACGTGACTGAAACTTTGCGCAGCCTCGACGGCAACTATCTTGACACCTTCGGCCGCGGTCCGTACCAGGGCGTTACACGCGATCATTACGTCGAAGTCGATCTTGGCAACGATCTGCCCACGACCTGGCCGCTTTGGCTCATCGCGAGCGGCTGGCTGCATCCGTCGGACTCGTCGATCAATGTTGCGATGTCGCAAGGCGACCGCGTTCATCCACAGCCGCTGAGTCTTGAGATTCCCGATGGCCGCGGTGGATGGAAAGTCGCGCGCGCCAATCTTGGATTTCCCGCTGGCCGCAACAAGACCTGCCTGATCGACCTCACGGGACTGTTCCGCGCGGGCGAGCCGCATAAGCTGCGCCTGCGCACCAATCTTGAGATCTACTGGGACCAGATCGAGTGGGCGCAGGGCCTGACCAATGCGCCGACACGCATCATCCGCATGGCTCCGCAGTCGGCCGACCTGCATTATCGCGGATTTTCGGTAATTCATCAGGCAAACGCGTCGTCGCCCGAGATTCCCGATTACGGCCAGCTCGCGGGAACGACACAGATCTGGCGCGACCTCGAAGGTTTCTACACGCGCTATGGTGACGTACGCGAATTGCTCAAGGCCACTGACGACCGGTACGTGATTATGAACGCCGGGGACGAACTTGCGCTGCGTTTTGCCTCTCCGCCTCCTCCGCCCGCAGGATGGGTGCGCGACTATGTGATCGCGGGCGACGGCTGGGTAAAGGATGGCGATTACAATTCCACTTTCTCGCGCACCGTGCAGCCGCTGCCCTACCACGCGCGCACTGAATACGACACACCTCCGGGCACACTCGAAGACGAATGGGTCTATCGCCATCATCCCCAGGATTGGCAGAATTACCAGACGCGCTACGTGAGTGCGGACGTCTTCAGGGATGCGCTGCGCGACGGGGCGACGCAATGAAGAAAGTCCCCATCGCACGAATCCTGGTGACAATATTCTTCGCCGCGATGCTTGCGGTGCCGTGGATGGTGCGCCACTTCTCTCAACCCGCAACAACCGGGACTGCGCCCAACGCGCAGGCTGCGCTGGCGCGTTACGGCTTTTCGCTTCAGGAGGTCGCGCATGCTTCCGGTATCGACTTTATCCATCAGGCGCCGACATTCGATTCCAAACTCGACGGCATCATGCCTGAAGTTGCGTCCATGGGCGCTTCGGTCTCAATCGTGGACTACAACCGCGACGGTTGGCCCGATATCTACGTCACCAACAGCGCCATCGGCAGCAAAAATCATCTTTACCGCAACAACCATGACGGCACGTTCACCGACGTTGCGGAACAGTTAGGCATTGCCGACGTAAATCAGCCCGGCACCGGAGTTTCGATGGGAGCGGTGTGGGGTGACTACGATAACGACGGATACGAAGACCTCTTCCTGATCAAATGGGGCAAACCCGAGCTGTTTCACAACGATCATGGCGAGCACTTTACGCGCGTGACCGATCAAGCCGGCCTTCCCCCGTGGATCAACGCGAACAGCGCAGTGTGGTTCGACTATGACCATGACGGCAAGCTCGATCTCTTTGTCGCCGGCTATTATCCCGAAGACGTAGACCTGTGGCATCTGCGCGACACCCGCATGATGCCCGAAAGCTTTGAGTACGCCAAAAACGGCGGCCGCAAGTATCTCTTCCATAATCTTGGTAACGGCCGCTTTGAAGAGGTGAGCGCCAAGGCCGGCATCGACAGCCGCCGCTGGGCGCTGGCCTGCGCCGCCGCCGATCTGAGTGGAAGCGGCTATCCGGATCTGTTCGTCGCCAATGACTACGGAGTCTCGGAGCTCTACGTCAATGACCATGGGCATTTTCACGAGGCGGGTAAGGCAACCGGCGTGGGCTTTGCTCCCAAGAGCGGCATGAACGTTTCCTTCGGAGACATCTTCGACCAGGGCAAATTCTCCGTTTACGTTTCAAATATTTCTGAAGAAGGCGTGCTGATTCAGGGCAACAATCTGTGGGTGCCGCAAGCCGGCTCCGCGCTCAAATATGTCAACATGGCGCGCGACCTCGACGTGGAACTCGGCGGGTGGAGCTTTGGTGCGCAGTTCGGCGACTTCAGTAACGACGGCAATCTGGACCTCTACCTCGCCAACGGCTATATTTCGCTCGACCGCCAGCGCAGCTACTGGTACGACTTTGCCAAGGTGGCGGGAGGCAACAGCGCCATCATTGGCGATGCCGCCAACTGGCCGGCGTTCAACGGCCGCAGCCTCTCCGGTTACCAGCAAAAACGCCTGTGGCTCAACGATGGTGAAGGCAAATTTGTCGATGTTGCACAGGCGGTTGGCGCAACCGACACCTACGACGGCCGTTCCGTTGCGCTGGCTGACCTTTGGAATACCGGCTCGCTCGACATCGTTGTCGCAAACCAACGCGGCCCGCTGCTGATCTATAAAGACACTGCCGATCCCGCAAACGGCTGGATTGAATTTTCACTGGAGGGCACAAAGAGCAATCGCAGCGCAATCGGCGCCGAGATCACTCTCTACTGGGACGGCAAGGAGCAGTTGCAGCAGGTCTCAGGGGGCAATGGATTTGCCTCGCAAAACGACCGGCGGGTGCACTTTGGGCTTGGCAGGAACCCGAAGATTGAAAAAGCAGTCATCCATTGGCCCTCGGGCAACGTGCAAACGCTCGACAATCTGGCGCCCGATCGCCTCTACACTGTGAAGGAACCATGATGAGCCAGCTAACGACGCGAACGGGTCCAGCGCAGCCGCGCACTGCAACTTCGCCACCGGCGAAGAGCGGGCTGTCGGTTCCGGCCTGGCTCAATCCCTATCTGCCGCCTATCTTCATCACGCTGATTCTTCTGGCCGGCAACCTTTCATTCGGGATTCTCGAAAGCTATTCGAAAACTCTGCTTGCAATCGTTACGGCCATCACAGTTGAAATGGTACTGGGCCGAATTTTTCTGCGTAAGTGGCCGCATCCGGCCAGTGCTTATATCAGCGGGATCAGCGTAGGAATTCTGCTCCGCTCGCCGGCTTTCTGGCCCTATGCATTGTGCAGCGCGCTCTCTATCACTTCAAAATACGCGCTGCGCGTCCGCGGCCGTCACATCTGGAACCCATCCAATTTCGGCATCTGCGCCATGCTGATCCTGGCGTCGCAGGCCGTGGCCTCGCTCAGCATTCAGTGGGGCAACAACCTTGCTTCGCTGGTTGTTATCTGGGTCCTGGGCTCGGTGATCGTATGGCGCGCCAAGCGCTTCAATATCACCCTTACCTACGTTGTTTGCTTTATCGCGCTCTCATTTCTGCGGGCGCACATTGTGGGTGATCCATGGCAGTCCGAGGTCTCGCCGATCACCGGCCCCATGTATCAGCTTTTCGTCTTCTTCATGATCACCGATCCCAAGACGACGGTGCGCTCGCGCATGGGCCAGTGCGTGGTAGCCGCCGCGATTGCGGTGCTCGAATTCTTTTTCCGCCTCAACAGCAGCATCTACGCACCCCTCTATGCGCTCTTCTGGGTTGGCCCGGCGGCTTTACTGATTGAGATGGCCATCGATTCGCGCCGGACTCGCGGCGCCGATACACCCACGACCGCAGGCCAGAAAGCGGTGCAGGCCTAGCCGCGTTATGTCTGACCGTGCAACCAGCCGGCTGCTTACGCGCTCAGCGCGCACCATTCTTTTGGTTGCGCTGGCGGCCGCCAGCCTCTGCGGCTGCAAGTCGAATAGCGCGCTGCAGCCCGAGAGTAGCGCCAGCGCGCAGCCCACTTCGTCTCCTTCGGCGCCCGGCGACAGCGCGCAACCGGCCCAACCGCGTCCGTCGGGTCCTATTACATTTGCTGACGTGACAGAGCAGGCAGGCATCCACTTCAAACACAACAGCGGCGCATTCGGCGCCAAATATCTGCCTGAAACCATGGGCAGCGGCGTGTGCATCATCGATTACGACAATGATGGCTGGCCCGACATCTTCTTCGTCAATTCGATGGATTGGCCCGGTCACGCGAAGGGCAAATCGTATCCTGCGCTCTACCGCAATAATCACGACGGCACATTCACCGACGTGACGCGGCAGGCCGGGCTCGACGTGGAAATGTATGGCATGGGCTGCGCCGTGGGCGATTTCGATAACGATGGATACGACGACATCTACGTCACCGCCATTGGCGGCAGCCATCTTTTTCGCAACCTGCACAACGGCAAGTTTGCCGACGTGACGGCGAAAGCGGGCGTCGCCGACTCGGGATTCCCGACTGGCGCCGTGTGGTTCGACTACGATAACGACGGCAAGCTCGATCTCTTTGTTGCGCATTATGTGGACTGGTCGCAGAAGACCGATCAGTTCTGCTCGCTCGACGGCAAGCATAAGTCCTATTGCACGCCCGAGGCCTACAAAGGCCAGAGTGCGCGGCTGTTTCACAACCTCGGCAACGGAAGATTCGAGGACGTGACCAAGCGCGCCGGCCTTTACGACACGAGCGGCAAATCACTGGGCGTGGCGCTGCTGGATTACGATAACGATGGCTGGCTCGATCTTTTTGTTTCGAACGACACCGCAGCCAACAAGCTCTACCACAACAATCGCAACGGTACATTTACAGAGGACGCCTTCGCCGCAGGCGTTGCGTTTAGCGATGCCGGGCGCGCGCGTGCCGGCATGGGCACCGATGCGGGCGATTACGACAGTTCGGGCCGGCAGAGCCTGCTGATTGGCAACTTCACTGACGAAAGCATGTCGCTCTATCACAACGACGGATCGGGGCTTTTCACCGATCAATCGGCGGACGCCGGGATCGCTGCGCGCTCGGCGCAATCGCTCACCTTCGGCACTTTTTTCTTCGATTACGATCTCGACGGCCGGTTGGATATTTTTGCCGCGAACGGCCATGTCGCGGACGACATCGGCGTGGTGCGCCCCAATCTTCATTATGCCGAGCCGCCGCTCCTGTTCCGTAATATCGGCCGGGGAAGGTTTCAAGATGTCACGGCTGATGTTGGCCCTGCGCTGCGCCGCCCGATGGTTGCGCGCGGCGCGGCTTACGCCGACTTCGATAACGATGGCGATCTCGATGTTGTCGTAACCACCAACAACGGTCCAGCACATCTGTTCCGCAATGAGAATGGCAATCGTAATGACATGTTGAGGCTCAAGCTCGTAGGGACGAAATCCAATCGCGACGCGATCGGGGCCAGAGTGACGCTGACTGCCGCGGGAGGAATGCGGCAGCTTGCCATGGTCAAGTCGGGATCGAGCTACCTTTCGCAGAGCGAGTTTCCCTTGACCTTTGGACTCGGAAGACCTGGTAGCGTCAGTTCGGTGAATCTGGAGATCGCGTGGCCCAGCGGCCGCAATGAGTCGCTCTCGAGCATTAAGCCCGATCAGTTTCTCGTCATCGAAGAAGGCAGGGGCATTGTGTCGGCGCGCCCGATTGTGTTCACTCCGAAATTCTAAGCCGTAGCGATTCGATAGGGGACAGTCTCGGATACAAATCCGCAGCGCTTGAGAAGGGCTTCCATTTCATCGCGACTGGCTTCGAGTTTCGCGGCCGCGTTCAGCAGGTCATCGGCTTCAACGGGGTACCAGTTGCGCCGCTTCGGATTCCCGAGGCCGGCGACGTTGATTGGCTCAATCGTCGCATAAATCCTGGCAATCAACGCGTCTGATTCGATATTTGAGAGACGCTGCTTCGCCCGCGCGCAGATCTCCGCGCAAGCCGGGCCAAATTCAGGATGCGTGCAGAGAAGAAACGACGGCGCCAGTTGCGGCTTTCTGAGCCTCCGCGCCGATTCGGCAAAGCTGGCTGCAGCGAAGTAAAGAAGAGTCAAGGCGGCAAAGAGATCGAACCGGCTCATGTTCGCGTATAGAGCGCCGATGAGTTGCGCCGTGACCAGCAATTCCTGGTCGGTTTTTGCCGCATATGCTTTAAGTTCGGCGGCAAATTCTTCGCCTGCCCAATGGCGTTCGATGATTTCAGCAACGCGCGTAACGCCAAGCAGGGTGAGCGGGAAACCTGTGGAGAGCAGCGGATCGACAAAGCCGGCTGCTGATGGCAGCAGCGCCCATCGTTCGCCGGAAATCTCGGCGCTGCGGAAGGCGAGACGCGGCATGTGCGTGAAGGGCAGCTCCGCTCGCGCGTTGGCAAATTGCGCCTTTAAAGCAGGAATCAGATCGAGCAGCCGATCCCAGGCCGGCGCGCCGTCTTTGAATCTCAATTGCGCCGCAACCTCGTCCGTCGCTGCAATACCCGCGCTCGTCATTCCATTATTGAATTTAAGAACCCATATCCATCCGCCGCTAAAGACGTGATGTACGGCGGCGTCATCGATCGGGTAGGGAGGCTGCTCGTCGAGACGGTTGAATGCCGAATCTTCAAGATTTCCCACTCCAGAGAAATGGCTGTAGAGGCTCTGCGTCGCGGGATAATCCGGAAAAGCCGATTCACCAAGCCGCAACGCGCGATGCAGAAAACCACGCGGCCCGGTGGCGTCGACAACAAACTGCGCGCGAATGGCTACGCTTTGGCCGCCACGCTCGCCTCGTAATTGGATTTCCTTTCCGTCGTCCTCGAAACCATTCAGCGCGACGCGGTCAAAATAGTCCACGCCGAGCTTTTCTGCCTGTTTCACCAGGAAGTGATCGAAGTCGGCGCGATACCAGTGCATGTCGGCGATCTCGTCGTGAGGACTGGCCGCAACCAGCAACTGATCCCGATGACCGGCGTCGAAGGAATGCGTGCCGTCGAGCCGATGATGATGAAACGTGAAGCCGCGCTTGAGACCGCAGGCAACCTCTGGATGTGCACGTTGCCAGCTTCCCCACTTTGTCAGCGGCCTGAGCGACGCAAGATCGTAGCGCACACAAAGCTCTTCAAGCAGCAAATTGGCCAGCGGCGTTGACGATTCGCCGATCACGACGCGTGGATGCGAGCCCTTCTCAATGAGGACAACCGAGTGTCCGAGCCGTCGCGCAATCATGGCCAGCAGCGAACCTGCAAAGCCCGAGCCGACCACGGCGATGTCGTATCGCGCGTTCATTCGCTCTCCTCGCAAATGTCGCAGACCAGCGGGTCCGCAATCTTCTGCTCAAGGTTCATGGCTCGCAATCGGGCTATGCGCGACTCGCGGCAGATTGCGCATCCCCGCCATTTTCCAGCATCCCAAAGATCGAGAAAAACCCTTCCTTGATTGAGCAACAGGCTTTCAGCGAAAGCGCGCTCAAGCGTTTGCAGGAGGGGCGGAGAGAAATCTCCGGCGACTGTGAGCTCGTCCAGTGCGCCATTGCCGCCGCGCGTCGAGATCAACGTGGCAGCGGTGGCCCCGCACTCAAACGCGAACTCCACCGACCGCCGCGCCCACTCAACCGCTTCCGCTTCCTGCATGAAAGGCGGCTTTACCAGAATAAAAGCGCGCAAATCGATCTCGTTCTCTTGCAGGAATCGCGCCGACTCCGCGAACATCTCCAGCGTCATGTGCTTGTTCAGCCGCGCGAGGAGCTCGGCGTGTGCTGTCTCCAGTCCCATCGCAACTTCCAGCCGTCCCCCAATCCGGTCTCTGAATTGGAGACACGCATCGCCCACCAGCGCCGGATGGCTCTCGACGATCACGCGGTCAAACCCGCCGACGCATTGCGCAATCGCTTCGTGATCTCCGGTTGGAACCGCGCGCGGGTCGAAGAAGCTGCCGCTGTTGTAGAGTTTGATCTGTTTGGCCGCCGGCAAGCGCGAGAGCGCGTACTCGATCTGATGGGGAATCGCACCGGCAGGCACAGTTTCAGTCAAGGTGTCGCGCCATAGGTCGCACTCCAGGCAACGCCACGGGCACTCGCGATTGGTCAGGAAAACGGTTGCAACAGGCGCGATTTCGCCGTCCGCGGTCCGCTCATCTTCGACAAAAAATGCATAGGGCTGGTACGGATCGACGGCGTTTCGGGGGCCGCGCCGAGCCACGATCCACTCGTCGCGCTCCTGAGAGGCGTGGGGATAGGTCGAAAGCGAAGGCAGCATCACTCGTAGAGCGAAAGAAACCGATTGCGGTATTCGGCTTCACGGAAGGGCAACCGTTGCCGCAGAGCATCTTCAGAGAGCGCGCCATGCTGGAAGCGCCGTTTGGTGAAGACCGGCATCTTCAATCCGGTCACGGCTTCCACTCCCCGCGAAACCACCTCGCCCTTTAGCGCGTAAAGGCGCTCGACATCGTAATCGGTCAGTTCCTTGAATGGGATCGCCTCAGCCACCGCGATCACGCCCGGCATCGTATAAGGACTGAAGCCGCTGAAACCATAGCGGCGCGCCGTCGCATATGTGCGCACATACGAGCGGCTCAGGCCCCCGCTGTAGGTGAGCGAGTGTTTGATCTTTCCCACGCCCCAACCTTCCTGATAGAGCATGGGGTTGTTAATCACGCTGCGAACCGTGAGCTCGGGATTGGCCTCGATGGGGTAGTCCTTCAGGTTCTCGTCCCCGCCATCGCCATCCATCAAGAAGCGCCAGTCGGGGTAGCGCGCACGAATCCCTTTCGCCAGGGCGAGCGCCATGCTGGCCGATTCAATATCGAGCGGCTTGTAGTCTTCCACCACTCGGATCGTCTCGCCGGAGTCGAGTGCGGAGGCTTGGCCCTCAATGGATTCGAGAAACAGCGACAGCCCCAGCGGCTCCAGGAAGGCGCGCGCCTGGCCGAGGTCGGGCCCATCACCGAGATCGAGCACGAACGCCTTCAGCCGGCTGGGATTCATGCCCAGCTTGCGCATCACGTGGTAAGTGACCAGAAATACGCTGCCGCTGTCGATGCCCCCGGAAAAACAAACGCCGATCGGCTCGCCCTGTGGAATCGAACGCAGCCACTGGGCAATTTCGTCGGCCAGCGCGGAGATGTATGCACGGCCGATCGCCTCCAGATCAGCCGGCAAAGTGCCCATCGCCGGCGTGAAGAACCGCTCATAGACAGGATCCGGGTCGGGACAGCCCACAAGCTGCAACTCCACAACATAGTGGGCGGGCACCATTCGCGTGTAATGGGGGTGGAACTGCTCGTCGAGCCCCTCACCCTTGAGCCACTCGTAAATGCTGTCGATGCGGTCGGAGACGATGAGCGCCGGCCCCTCTTTGCGCTTGGCCAGAAAATAGCGGAGCGGCCTGTCGAGCGAGCGCGCCATCCGCACCACGCGGCCGCGCTTGGCAAGCAGGGCAAACGAGCCGCGAATCCGGCTCACGCTCTCCGCGGGCCCATCCAGAACCAGCGCGCGCGCCTCCACCACGCTCAAGTCGTAGAGGTGATTCAGTGCGGGGTCGGTGAGGTCGACAACGCGTTCAATCTGCTCGTACACATCGACAAGAATAGCACCAGGTTTCGGAACCCATGGCCCGGTGGAAACTCCAACTGAAGCGCGTGGTTCTGGGCTTCAAAACCGCCTTTGGAGCAGAATTGCCGCGCCAGATCTCAATCCGGAAGGGTCGCATAAGTTGTTTATTTTATTGGATTTTAAATGGTGCGCCCGGAGAGATTCGAACTCCCGACCTACTGATTCGTAGTCAGTCGCTCTATCCAGCTGAGCTACGGGCGCACATTTTCGGGCTTCAGGGCGAAGCACGCGAACCTCTGTCAGAGTATCAAGGCCAGCGCGGCGGCGCAAGATTCGACCGGTAGCCCGCGATTTGAACGGCGCGCAAGTCCCGCGGCAGCACATCATTTCATCGAGGGCGGCAAGGTTTCAGCGACCGGCAGCTGGGCAGCTGGTCTAAGCGGTTGGCGGAGCTGCCGCGACAGGTGCAGGCGCGGGGAGCAATGGCGCCTCTTCTTCAATGTCGAGGCCGGATTCGCGGACCAGCTTTGTCACCGCGGCCGCATTGAGCCTGGTGGCGTCGTACTCAATGCGGAGCGTGCGGGCGGCATGATCGAAACTCAACTTCCGGATGCCGTACACATCGCGGGCGTGGGCCAGCGCCACTGCCACCTGTTCCGTGGGCGCGGTCGCGTAGCGATAGACGATGTCAACCGTGGTCATAGCCAAAGAATACCAAGAAGTCAGTGCGCGGGCCTCGTCTCAGAGGCTATTGAGGTAGCTCACAATCTCGGGGCTCGTCCACTCCTGTGGGCCCACCAGCTTGCTGCGGATGATTCCCTGGCGGTCGATCACGTAGGTCTCCGGCCACATATCCGTGTGATAGAGATTCGCCGCTGACTGCGACGGATCGCGGACTGTAATCAGGTCCATGTGATGGCGAACGATGAAAGCCGAATACGCGGCAGGATCGTCGTCGATGCTGACGGCAAGGATCACGAGATTGGGATCTTGATGATGAAGCGCGAGGAGCGAAGGCAATTCCTCGATACAGGGCCCGCACCAGCTTGCCCAGAAGTTGAGCACAACCACCTTGCCGCGATAGCTAGCAAGGTGAACGGTCGAAGTGCCATCGGAAACGGTGAAATCGGGGGCGGGTTTGCCGGTTTGCGCGGGATGCGAGCCGCGATTGCAAGCGGGCAGAAGGGCCATCGGGATCAACAGCGCCAGGACGAGGTACCGAGGGAACCGCACCTCCTTATAATACGGAGCGTGAGGCGGGAAGAAAACGGTGCGGCGCAATGAAGAAAGATGAGGCAGGGCCAACCGGGACAAGAACCTGGAAGCGCGGGACCTCCGCTGACCTGTCCTCGCCTGGGTATAAGCCAGTCCTGGGCCTGGCCGACCCCACGGACGACTCGCCCCCTTTGACTGATTGGCGCGACTGGGCCGCGAAGTCGGTTCCCGGAACGGTCTTTGACCAGCCCGAGCCGAGCGAGCTGATCGAGCTGACCGTGATCGTTCCCGCGCGCAACGAGCAGGACTGCCTGGGGGAGTGCCTGCAGTCACTGGTCAGCCAGTCAGAAGATATTTTTGAGCTGGGCCGCGACTGGGATCTGATCGTGGTCGACGACCGATCAACCGACGGGACGGCCGAAATCGCCCGCGGCTTTGCCGAAGTCACACTGCTTGAGGCGGACAAGCTCGAAGCCGGATGGACGGGGAAGGCCAACGCCATTTGGACAGCGGCGCGGCGCGCCAGAGGGCGCTGGCTCCTGTTTACCGATGCTGACACCATCCACGAGCCCGGCGACCTGCGACGGGCCATCCACGAAGCCGAGCGAAATAAGGTGGGCATGTTGAGCTACTCGCCGCGACAGATTGTTCGCGGGCTGGCGCAGCGTTCGCTCATGCCTCTGGTGTTTTGCGAGCTGGCCTTGGCGTATCCGCCGGCCAAGGTTTCGGATCCCACTCAGCGTATTGCCGCTGCCAATGGCCAGTTCTTGCTGGTGGAGCGGGAGGCCTACCGGCGGCTCGGCGGTCACCCCAGCGTGGCCGGCAAGGTCCTGGAAGATGTGGAGCTGGCGTTCCTGGCCAAGCGGCGCAAGGTAGGACTGCGTTTCCGCTATGCCGACGATGCGGTCTCCGCACGCATGTACCGCAGCACTCGGGCGATGATCGAGGGCTGGACCAAGAACCTGAAACTGCTCTTCAATAACGCGCTTGTCCTGGCCGTCTTCAGGGCGCTGGATTTTTGTCTTCTTTTTGGATTGCCGGTGTTGGCCTACGAACTCTGGAACGCGCGATTGGGCGCTCACAGCCTGGAGTGGCTGGGCGCGGGATGGGTGCTGGCATTGCTCTGGCTGCGCACGATCTTCCGGTTCTATTCGCGCGTGGCAAAGTCGAATTTTCCCTTGGTCGATTGTGCGCTGGCGCCCCTGGGCCTGCCGCTCTTTGTGGCGTTGCTTTATCGCAGCTGGTTCCAGCACCGCGTCCTCAAGCGCGTAAGCTGGAAGGGGCGGAGTTACGCTCCGTAAGGTGAGATCTGGCGAGAGCATTTGAGCCCATTCACCGGGCGGATTCATTGATTCTGCGCAGATTAGCCTCGGTTCCCTGAAACCTTTGTTGGGCTCTGGAATCTCTTAAATGAGGGCAGGAATGATCTTTCTAACGCGGCGGGCGACGTTTTCCGCATCGCATTATTACTGGAACGAGTCCTGGCCCGCGGAGAGAAATGAGCGCGTCTTTGGACGCTGCGCAAATCGCAATGGGCACGGCCACAACTACACGCTGGAAGTGACGGTAGCCGGCGAGCCAGACCCCGCGACTGGCTTTGTCGTCGATCTCAAGTGGCTCAAGGACGTGATGGAAAGGGAAGTTCTGGCGGCATACGACCACAAGCACCTGAATCTCGATGCACCGGAGTTCAAGCACTCCAACCCCACCACGGAAAATATCGCAATTGCGTCGTGGAATCGGCTTGAGCCGGCTGTGAATGCGGCAGGGGGAGCGCGGCTCAGCAGGATTCGCGTTTACGAGACGCCGGAGATCTTCGCCGAATACAGGGGTGAGGCGTGAGGGCGTACTTCGGCCGCCGCTACATGCTCAGCGCCAGCCACCGGCTGCACACGCCGGCGCTCACGGCGGAAGCCAACCGCGCGGCGTTTGGAAAATGCAACAACGAGAACGGCCACGGCCACAATTATTTTCTTGAGGTACTGGTAGGCGGCGCAATCGATAGGGAGACAGGAATGGTTGTCGATCTGGTGGAACTCGATCAAACGGTTCGGACGCAGGTGCTGAATCGGTTCGACCATGCCAACCTGAACCTCGATCCGCTGTTTGCCGATCGCGTTCCGACGACGGAAAATTTCTGCACGGCGATCTTTGATCTATTGCATGATGCTTTGCCCGCGGGCGATTTGGAGCATGTCCGCATAGAAGAAACCGAAAATAACTTTTTTGAGTGTTCGGCGAGAGGATAAAACGACCATGGCGCATCCAATTGCGGTGAGTAAACCCGCCCGGCGGGTAATCGAAGCGGACGAAGGGCTGAGCAGCTTCAGCACGCAGGAAATGTATCGCGAAATCTTATGCCGCCTGGGCGAGGATCCTGGCCGCGACGGCTTGCGCGCGACCCCTGAACGCGTCGAAAAGGCGATGGCATACCTCACCAAGGGCTACGATCAGGACCCGGCGCGTGTTCTTCACGGCGCACTTTTCGAAGTGGATTACGATGAGATGGTCATCGTCAAGGACATTGAAATGTTCTCGCTCTGCGAGCATCACATGCTGCCATTCTTTGGCAAGGTGCACGTGGCGTACATTCCCAAAGGCAAAGTCATCGGCCTCAGCAAGATTCCCCGGCTGGTTGAGGTCTTCGCGCGCCGTTTGCAGGTGCAGGAGCGCCTGACGCGGCAAATTGCCGACACCATTCAGGAGGCCATCGCGCCGCAGGGCGTGGGCGTGGTGATTGAGGCGAAGCATTTGTGCATGATGATGCGCGGCATTGAAAAGCAGCATTCGTCCACAGTGACCAGCGCCATGGTGGGCTGCTTCAGGCAGAAAGAGACGCGTGCGGAATTCCTTTCGCTAGTGCGGCAGCAGGGTACGGGCATCGCTTAAAGTCGGCTTCGCAGGGCGGCCGATTCCTATCGGCCGCGGCTTCCAGGTTGGTCGCCCCTCAAACGCCGTGCGCTATCGGCATCGACAAGTACTTTCCGCGAAGCCTGTTGGCTGCCGCGAGCGCCTGCTTGAATCTGCGCCCACTCGTCTCTTCGATTCGCGTCAACATCGAGGCGTCCTGTTCCTGATTCAGAATCTCGCGTGCGATCTCCAGTAACTGGTGCCAATCGTGCCAGTCGCCGATGCGGCGCTGCACATCTCCCAGGGCCTCGGCCATTGCGGGATTGGCGTCCGCGGAAAGCTGCAGGATATACCGCAGCTCCTTCACCTTCAGCCGGAAGGCGTGGATGTTCTCGGCGTTGAGCGGCGGCCACTCGCCAAGGGCGCGGACAACCTTGGCTGCCGCACTGTGGATCCAGTCGCTAGCATCCGCGGATCTGCCCGCGGACGCTGCTTTTTTCGCGTGAGCAGCGGCTTTTCGGATGAGGCTTGAATACTCTTTCAAATTTTTTCGCGCCGCCCCACGCCGGCGGCCGAGGACGCGCCGCAACTCCACGGCATTCTGACTGCGCGCAATGTGCAGCTGCTCCACCAGGCGGGTGAGGGAATCGCCAGCCGCCTGGTGCTTCAGCTTTCGCGCGTTGCCGATCATCACGTCCAACTCGCGGACATCCCCTGCCGCCTTCCGGATCGGCTCAATCGATTTAAGCAGGCGCCGTTGTTCCTTGGCTTCTGCTTGCGGAAGAACTGAGACAATGGCTTCGACTCTTCGCGTTGTGGTGCGCAGCTTGTGAACCTCTCCGGGCGGAGGGTCATTGGGCAGGCTCTTAAGCGTTCTGCTGAGCTCCCGCACTGCCTTGCGTGCACGTTCCAGTTCTTCGGCCATCTCTGTTCTTAGCTTGGGGTGTTTGGCACGGGGTTGGCAAGCGCGCCTCTGGTGGCGTTTGGGGCCGGCAAGCCCAGCCCGGCATGTCCGGCCCGGCGCAAACCGGATAAAGTGATGATGTGAACGGGCTTCTTGTGATCGACAAGCCGGGTGGCATCACCAGCCACGACGTGGTCAACCGGCTGCGACGCATGACTGCCGAGCAGTCCATTGGCCATTTGGGCACTCTGGACCCCATGGCAACGGGGGTTCTGCCGCTGCTGATGGGGAAATTTACCCGCCTGGCTCAGTATTTTTCGGCAGCTCGAAAGAGCTATACCGGTCGCATTCGCTTTGGCTTCGCTACCGATACCTATGATGCCGAAGGCCAACCTGCGGGCCCCGACCAATGGCCGCGAATCGCATCGACCTTGACGCTCGAGAGAATCCGGGCGGCTGCCGCGCGGTTCCATGGCGAGATGCAGCAGACCCCGCCGGCGTTTTCAGCCAAGAAAATCGACGGCAAGCCCGCGTACAAGCTGGCTCGCCAGGGCCAACCGGTCGAGCTCAAGTCGGCGCGCGTCCAGATTGAGTCCTTCATCCTCGAATCGCTCGAGGGTCCCGAGGCCACATTCTCCATCGACATTAGTTCAGGAGGCTATGTGCGCGCCGTGGCGCACGAGCTGGGGCGCGATCTGGGTTGCGATGCGCATCTGAGTTGTTTGAGGCGCACTCGAGCCGGTTCGTTCACCCTGGCCCAAGCGCATACTTTGGAAGAATTGGAGGCTTTGGCGGGAAATTCGCCGGCTCTGGAGGATCTTTGCGTTCATCCGCGAACTCTGCTGCCGGAGATCCCAGCAGTCACCGGCGACAGCCAGGCGCTGGGACGGCTTCGCAATGGAGCGCAAGCCAATTTGCCGGAGTTTTCCGCCGCCCCGCTGGTAAAGGTCTTTGCCGGACCGCGAGAACTGGTGGGAATCGCGCACCGAGTAGCGGGAACGCTCTTTCAGCCGACCATCGTCATGGGCTAACCGCATCGAAGAGAACCGCGATCCGCGCTTTCCCTCTTTTCCTCATGGCCTTTGGCCCTCTCGCCTTAAACTGGATTTTTGCCGTCTTCATCAAGGAGCAGACTCGCCATGCCCTATCCCACGGATTATCGCTACACCCGCGAGCACGAATGGATTTCGGTGGCCGGCACCATCGGCTCGATCGGCATCACAGATTATGCGCAGAACTCGCTCGGAGACATCGTATATGTCGATGCGCCGAAAGTGGGCGATACAGTGAGCGCCAATGCCACCTTCGGATCGGTCGAAAGCGTGAAGGCCGTCAGCGACCTCTTTTCGCCGGTCAGCGGCAAGGTAACGGCGGTGAACGAGGAATTGAAGACCGAGCCAGACAAGATCAATGCCGATGCCCACGGCACGTGGATTATCAAAGTCGAGCTTTCTAATCCGGCAGAGCTGAATACGCTGCTTGATGCGGCCGCCTACGAGACGTTTATCGCAGAGGAAACGGCAAACTAGCTGCTAGCTTCCAGCTACTTGCCCCTAGCTGTTCCGGTGGCTTGGAAGCCGCAGAGACCGAATTGGACTTCCGAATAGGGAAAGTCTCCCTGTCGCACAGGCTTTTAGCTAGACGCTAGAAGCTAGGAGCTAAAAGCTAAGAAAATGCGCTACCTCCCCAAGTCATACGAAGAACGCCGGCAGATGCTCGCGGAGATTGGCGCTGCCTCAATCGACGACCTTTTCTCGAGCATTCCTACTGAGTACCGCCTGAATCGCGATCTCGAAATCCCGCGGCAGCTCGCGGAGAGCGAGATTCTCGACCACTTCCATCGAGCTGCCAAAAGAAACTCGGTGGGCTTTTATAGTTTTCTGGGCGCGGGGGCCTATCGCCATTACCGCCCGGTCGTCATCGACTCGCTTGCCCAGCGCGGCGAGTTCCTCACCAGCTACACGCCTTACCAGGCCGAGATCACACAGGGTACGCTGCAGGCCATTTTTGAGTTCCAGACCATGATCACTGAGTTGACCGGCATGGATGTGGCCAACGCCAGCATGTATGACGGCTCAACAGGCACCGCCGAAGCTGTGATGATGGCGGTCCGCGTGACCGGAAGGGACAAGGCAGTCGTAGCCAGCACCGTCCATCCGGAATATCGCGAAGTGCTGGCCACTTATACGAAGTACCAGGACATACCGGTGTCTCTTGTGCCCTATGACCGTCAAACGGCGCGCATCGACCTGAACGCCCTTGAGGCAGCAGTGAACGATGAGACAGCCGCTGTCCTGGTGCAGAGTCCAAACTTCTTCGGCGTGATTGAAGATATTCCGGCCATCGCCGCCATCGCTCACGCCAAAGGCGCGCTGCTGATTGTTGCCATCACTGAGGCGGTGTCGCTGGGGGTCGTCCGCCCACCGGTCGAGGCCGACATTGTCGCCATGGAGGCACAATCACTCGGCGTTGCTCTCAGCTATGGGGGGCCGTTCTGCGGTGTGATTGCGGCCAAGGAAAAATACGTGCGACAAATGCCGGGCCGGCTGGTCGGCCAGACCGTCGACCGCGATGGCTACCGCGGCTTTGTGCTCACCCTGGCGACGCGCGAGCAACACATCCGGCGCGAGAAGGCGACCTCGAATATCTGCACCAACCAGGCGCTGATGGCCCTGATGGCGACGATCTTCCTGAGTGTCTACGGCAAGGAAGGGATGCGCGAATTGGCCGAGCATAATTTAGCCAAAGCTGACTATGCCGCTAAAACACTCTCCGCGCAGCCCGGCGCTCGTCTGGTATTCGACGGCGCTCCACGATTCAACGAATTCGTCCTCGATACCGAAGAATCGCCGGAGCTCTGGACGCCGCGACTGCTCGATGTGAACATCGCCGGCGGCGTTCCACTCAAGCGCTGGTATCCGGAACTCGGCAACGCGACGCTCTGGTGCACAACCGAGGTCATGCCGCGCAAGCAGATCGATACGGCCGCGAGGGTGATCGCTTCCCCGTCGGCGAAGGTGTAGACGAAATCAATGGAGCCCGAAACGATGAATTCGACGACGGTTATCGCTCGCGGCACTCTCGGCAAAGTCCGCTCTCACCAGACGCAGAACGAGGGGCTGCTTTTCGAGAAGTCGGCGCCCGGGAAGCGCGGCTACAAAATGCCTCCGCTCGACGTGCCCGAAGTTGATCTTTCTGCCCGCCTCGGAGAGGCGTATCGGCAGGAACCGGCAGCGCTCCCGGAGCTCAGCGAGATCGAGATCGTTCGCCACTTTACGCGGCTTTCGACATGGAATTACGCCATCGACCTGGGTATGTACCCGCTCGGCTCTTGCACCATGAAATACAACCCGCGCGTGAACGAAGTGGTTGCGCGCATTGCAGGGTTCGCAGAGGCGCATCCGTATCGGCCGAACTCTCATGCGCAGGGCGGCATGGAGATCATCGAGCAGCTGCAGCGCTGTTTGCTTGAAATCACCGGCATGGACGCGATCACGCTCCAGCCTGCCGCGGGCGCGCAGGGCGAGTTTACCGGCATCCTGCTTACGCGCGCCTGGCACGAGTCGCAGGGCAATCCGCGGCGCAAGGTTCTGATCCCTGACTCGGCTCACGGCACGAACCCGGCAACTGCGGCCATTTGCGGCTACGCGGTCGAGAATCTTAAGTCGAACGCCGAGGGCGGCATCGATCTTGAGGCGCTGGAGCGGCAGGTGGATGAGGAAACCGCTGCCCTGATGCTGACCAATCCCTCAACGCTGGGCGTCTTCGAGAGCCAGATCCATAAAATCGCCGACATTCTCCACGCCAAAGGCGCGTTGCTCTACATGGACGGCGCCAACATGAATGCTCTTGTGGGCAAAGTTCGGCCGGGTGACTTCGGCGTGGACGTGATGCACCTTAATCTGCACAAGACCTTCTCCACGCCACACGGCGGCGGAGGGCCCGGCTCCGGCCCTGTGGCCTGCAAGGCGTTTCTTGAGCCATTTCTTCCCATTCCTGTGCTGGTGCGAGACCAGAAGCGCGAGGAGCCCTGCCCCGACGCGGGAGATTGGGAAGACACGAACGCCGAGCCGACAGCCGACGGCTGCCCGCCACTGTTTCGAGCGCCGCAGCCCAAGGCCGACGGCGAGCCCGTCGACGATGCCGAGCCGCTTCACTGGGACTACGACCGCCCGCAATCCGTTGGCCGTGTGCGCGCCTTTTACGGCAACACCGGAATGTTCATCCGCGCGCTGGCTTACATTCTTGCCAACGGTCCCGACGGCTTGCGCCAGACCACGGAAGATGCTGTCCTCAATGCCAACTACATCCGCAAAAAGCTCGAGGACGTCTACGAGCTGCCCTACGAAACCGCCTCCATGCACGAGGTAGTCTTCAGCGATAAACGGCAGGCGGCGCTCGGCGTCAAGACCGGCGACATTGCCAAACGTCTCATCGACTACGGATTCCATCCCTACACGGTCAGCTTTCCGCTCATTGTGCACGGAGCGCTGATGATCGAGCCCACTGAAAGCGAGTCGCGCGAAGAGCTTGATCTGTTTATCGCGGCCATGCGCTCCATTGCGCGCGAAGTCGAGGAGAATCCGGAAATCGTCAAGACGGCGCCGCACTCCACGCGCGTTTCCCGGCTCGACGAGGTGCTGGCTGCGCGAAAGCCGATCCTGCGCTGGAAACCTGCTGAAAAATAAATCCACGCCCTTCCAGGCTCATACCACCAGCTCGAAATCAATGTGCGGCACGCCCTTGTAGACGACGTGCGCGACCTCGGCGAATCCGCACTTGCGATAGAATCCTCCCGCACCCGCCGGGCAATCGAAGGCGTCAAGCCGGATGACTTCCCGGCCCATTTCTGCCGCGATCCGCCGCGCCTCCGCGATGCACTGCCTGCCCACGCCCTTGCGTTGCTGAGCCGGGTCCACTGACATAGCTCTCAAGTAAAGCGGCTTCGCGTTCGCGCGAAAATGCTTCACGTCGATCGACCACGGCTTCCTGGTTGTGAGCGCCAAGGCTGCAATCACTCTGCCACGATACCGGGCCAAGTACACTTGCCCGATCCTCATCAGGAACCGCTCGCCGCCTTCGGACGGCCTTCCAGCCCAGAACCCTTCGCCGAATTTCTTTGCCAGGTCATGGCTCACACGCGTGCGCATGGCAACCAGTTCGGCGATATCGCTGGCGATAGCGAGTTGGAGCTTCAGCGGCACGGAACTCCTTCCCCATTGTTCTATCTGAAGAACCTGCAACTTGTTGTCAATGGTATTGATCGGCCATTCGAATGAATCCTCGCGCTCCGCCCATCAAAGGGAGTTGAATCGTGCGCCCGATAGAGTCGTTCGAGTACCAAACCCGCCATTTTCTTCGACGCTCCCGCTCGCCTACACTCATTTTCAGAATGCCCGGCTCTTCTCCAAACGCGGAATTAGGCGATCGCGAGCCTTCATCGGGCTATCGCGGACGCCTGGCACCCTCGCCCACCGGCTACCTGCATGTGGGTCACGCGCGCACCTTCTGGACGGCCTTTCAGCGCGCCCGCGAAGCCGGCGGTGAACTCGTTATGCGCATGGAGGATCTGGACCCCGACCGCTGCCGCCCGGTCTATGCTGAGGCCGCGCTCGAAGATCTGCGCTGGCTCGGAATGCGCTGGCAAGAGGGTCCGGATTTGGCCGGTCCCGACAAAGGCGGCCCGTTCGCCCCCTATGTGCAGAGCAGGCGCCGCTCCGTATACCTGGATGCCTGGCGCAAGCTGCTGCGCACCGGACGCCTCTTTCCCTGCCGCTGCTCGCGAAAGGACCTGGCGAGCGCACTCAGCGCGCCGCACGAGCGCGCACAGGCCGCAAGTGGCGGCAAACTCGACGGCGAGGACGATGAGCCCGACGATGAACCGCTTTACCCCGGCACCTGCCGGCTTTTTATGGGAGGAACGCCCCAGCTTCCTGGTCCCACTGCCAGCGAGTTTGAGGACCCCAGCGGCTCCAACTGGCGTTTCCGCGTTCCCGACGGAGAGGTGATTGAATTCGTCGACCTCAACCTCGGCCCGCAACGCTTTGTGGCCGGCGTGGACTTCGGCGACTTTGTCGTCTGGCGGCGCGACAATGTTCCCAGCTATCAGCTCGCCTGTGTCGCCGACGATGCGGCCATGGCAATCACTGAAGTCGTGCGCGGCGCCGACCTGCTCAAGTCCACCGCGCGGCAGATTCTGCTCTTTCGCGCGCTCGGCATCAATCCTCCTGCCTGGTACCATTGCCGCCTGGTGGTGGACCACAACGGACGCCGGCTGGCCAAGCGCCATGATGCGCTCAGTCTTCGAGCTCTGCGCCAGCGCGGCTTGACCCCGATGAACATTCTTTCCGCCGAACTGCCGGTCGAGGCCTAAAAGGCCGGTATAAGCTCGGGAAGAATCTTTGCCTGCCGCCAGACTGCATCCCGTGCCTTCGATGTTTTACCATCGTTGTCGAGATCAAGGCTCCTTGTCGCGTAGCGGCTGGGATGTGTCGCTCGACCGTCTGCCATGCAAGAAGAAGTGAACTTTCGATTGAACCCGCTGCGCAACGCGCCCAATCTGCTCACGCTGATGCGCATTTGCATGGCGCCGTTCCTCGTGGCCGCAATCCTCGAGGGGCATTTCTTATTCAGTTTCATTCTCTTTGTGGCCGCAGGACTGACCGACGGGCTGGATGGCCTTCTGGCGCGCGTCCTCAAGCAGCGGTCCATGCTCGGCCACTACCTTGATCCTGTTGCCGACAAGCTGCTGCTCAGCACACTCTTCCTGGTGCTGTTCTACAAGGGACTGATGCCGGGCACCGTCACGGTGCTGGTCTTCGGAAGGGACGTAGGAATCCTGCTGGTTTCGGCCATCCTCTATGCCGCTGTGGGCCGGCGCGAGTTCCACCCCAGCATCTTCGGCAAGGCCAACACCCTCGCCCAAATCAGCGCCGTCGCATCCGTACTGCTGCATCAGATTACGCCGGGCTGGTATTGGGTTACGGTTACGCGGTCTATCGCTCTCGGCGCCACCATCGCACTTACCGTGGCATCAGGCCTGCATTACGCCTGGCTGGTCTCACGCCGGCCAGCCACTCCCGCCGCAAATGGCGCAGCCGCAAAATAATTGCGCGGCTCCACAAAAATGAGGCGGTCATCCTGAGCGGAGTTTGGCGCATTCTCCCGGCCAAACGGAGTTCTTCACGCTAAACGGGGTCGAAGGACCTGCATCTGTCCTTGCACTGTCCAAGCCCCGCCAAAGCCATGGCGGGTTTCGCTCGGGTTACGGCTTAGGAATCGTCCTGCAGGTCTTCAGTTCCAACCGTGTCTTCAATCTCCATGTCGCGAAACTCTTCGGAGTCGAAGACTTCGCCACACTCCAGGCACTCGACAAACTCCGTGTCTTCATGCCGGGAAACGATGCGGACTTTAGGGTGTTTGCAGGCGATTGCCATCGTTCTTCGAACCTGAAAGCTCCTTTAGCGATTCCGAAGCCCCATCCCCGCTCCGAATAGGTGGAGGCCGCTCTCCCTTGCAGTTGTTTCCAATTGAGAGTACTGGCGTCGGGGTATGGTTGCTCAGGAATGGGCTATATGCGCTCTTTCCGCCAGATTGTAGCCGTCTTTCGCTCGATTGCAAACGGAATTTTTCATCGATCCAGGGGCTGGGCGCCCATATCGTCAGCGTTACGAGCAGGCCATTGCCGACTTGTGGGCGAATTCAACCGGACGTATACTGAATACGGACCTAACCAGTCGCATATTTCATGCTAAAGCTCACCAAAAAAGCGGATTACGGGCTCATGGCGCTGAAATACCTCGCCGAGCACCCTGAGACCCCGGCCTTGAGCGCCAAAGATGTCGCTGACGCCTACGGAATCCCCGCCCAGCTTCTGGCCAAGATCCTGCAGCGGCTCACCAAGGTGGGCCTCCTGCGCTCTCACGCGGGCATGAACGGCGGCTACGCGCTTTCCCGGGACGCGCGGCAGATTTCGGCCTTTGAGGTGATCCACGCCATCGACGGGCCGCTCTTCATCACCTCCTGCTTCAAAGGCGTAAAGGCGTGCGATTTGACGCCGAGCTGCACCATCAAGGAGCCCCTGGCGCGCGTAAACGAGACCATCATCGGAGTTTTGAAAAGCATCAGCATTCAGGACCTGGCCGAGCAGGAGCCGGCGGCCGGGAAGCCCCACGATGCGCAAGGGTTGGTTTCGCTGAGGCTGTAGATCGTTCGGGCGCCGAATTTGGAGGTCAAAGTGGCGGCCAGTGCGAAGAATTCGGCTAGCATGGCACTCTATTCAGCTTTAAGTGCATCGGCGGGCTGTGCGGCTTACGGCTGGTGGCGTCATGGCGCAGTCGATTGGGTTGGGTTGCTCGGATTTGGACTGGGCTGGGGCGCCGGAACACTCGCTCTGCAAGAAATCGCAAGATGGTGGCAGAGGCGAAAGCAGCAGCAGGAACGGCAGTCACTGGCTAATCAGGAATAGGATCGCCGGCCGGTCCTTTTGAATCGAATAGAACGAACATCAAGGTCGCTGAACGAAACAAAAACTATGGCAGAAATTGTTACCATCGGATCGAATCAATCATCGGACGCAGTCGCTGCGCGGCCCTCGGCTCCAGGTGGGCTCGACGTTACCCCAAGCGCCGTCAAGCGCATTCGAGTCATCCTCGCCAAAGAGGGCATTTCGCTTGAAGAGGGCGGCTTGCGACTGGGAGTGAAGGGCGGCGGCTGCTCGGGAATGTCTTATGCCATCAGCTTCGACGCCCACCCCCGCGAGCGCGACAACATCTTCACGTTCGAAGATGTGCGCGTCTTCATCGATCCCAAGAGCTTTGTTTACTTGCAGGGCATGACGCTCGATTACGAAGAGACTCTGATCCGGCAGGGTTTCAACTTCCTCAATCCCAACTCCGCCCGCTCCTGCGGCTGCGGCTCGTCGTTTTCGGTTTAGCTTTGTTTCGGGGAAGTTCGCACCTAGATAAACTGTCATCCTGAGCGAAGTCCCGCCTCAGCGGGACGGAGCCGAAGGACCTGCATTTGTCTTTCCGTTCCCTGTTGACTAACCCCTGTTCCCTAATCCCCAGTCCCTGCTTTTAGCGCTTTCTCAATTCCGGCTTCGGCCAGCGGCGCCATGATTGCGTATCCGGCCGGGAGCGGATGAACGCCGTCGTGGCTGAGCGTGGGCGGCAAACCCCCGCGGTCATCCTTCATCGCCGAGTAGTAGTCCACATAGACTTCGCCTTTTTCGGCCGCATACTTCTTCATCCACTCGTTCACTGCTACGACTTTGGGAGCGGGCGTTAATCCCGGCGCCCACGGAAAATCGAAGGCCGGCAACACCGAGCAGAGCACGACGCGAATCCCATTCGCTCTCGCCAACTCGGCCATCGATGCGATGTTCCCTTCGGTTTGCTCCAGCGTCATCGGTCCGGTATTTCCGGCAATGTCGTTGATGCCCGCAAGAATGATCACAACCTTTGGCTTCAGGTCGATCACATCCTGACGGAAGCGCACCACCATTTGGGGCGTGGTTTGTCCTCCGATTCCGCGGTTGATGTAGGGTTTGCCGGGGAACGATTCATCCAGCTTCCAGCCCGCAGTGATCGAGTCGCCCATGAAGACCACTCGGTTTTCGCCCGGTTGCGGGGCTAACACCATCGCATTTGCCTCCTTGAAGTGCGCCAGCCCGCCAAAGTCCGTGAGCAGTTCCTGATCGTGCTGGATCCAATACGGGTTGTTGGGGTGTCCCGATGGGGAGGTCTGCGCTGCCGGCGCAGTCTGCGCAGGAGTCGCCGCCGGCGTCGCTGGTGCTGCATTCTGTGGCGAGGTTGCCGGCGCCTGAGCTCGGCATGCCGCTCCGGCAAAAAGTGCGGCCAGTGCCGCTGCGAAAAAAGTGGCCTTGCATAGCATTGATCGATTCATTTCTGTGCCCCTATCGTTGCAAATGACGGCTACGGCCGAACATTTATCCCGGCAACGATTGTAGGCAATCGCACCTCATCCAGGCCACTCGCGGAATGCCTTAAAATCCAAACATGCCCGCTACGGCAGTTTCTTCTGGGATTCTGACCAAATACGAGCCCGTCATCGGCCTCGAAGTACACGTGCAGCTGCTCACCGCCAGCAAGATTTTTTGCAGTTGCGCCAATCGCTTTGGCTCCGAGCCGAACACGAATATTTGTCCGGTCTGCATCGGCCTGCCCGGAGCGCTGCCTGTCCTGAACGCGAAGGCTGTCGAATTCGCCACCCTCGCCTCCCTCGCACTCAATTGCCAGGTGCGCGAACAGTCGATCTTCGCGCGCAAGAACTACTTCTATCCCGACCTGCCCAAGGGCTACCAGATTTCGCAGTACGATAAGCCATTGGCCGAGCACGGCTGGATTGAAATTCCAACCTCGTCCAAGACCAGCCAAAAAATCGGCGTCACTCGCGTCCACATGGAAGAGGACGCGGGCAAGAGTCTCCATGATGGATTCTCCGACTCCGCGACGCGCACCTATCTCGACCTGAACCGCTGCGGGACGCCGCTCATTGAGATTGTCAGCGAGCCCGACCTTCGCACTCCCGACGAAGCCTTTGAATACCTCACGCGCCTCAAGGAGATCCTTCTTTATACCGCCGTCTCCGACTGCAATATGGAGGAGGGTTCGCTGCGCTGCGATGCGAACGTCAGCATCCGTCCGAGAGGCCAGGAAAAACTCGGCACCAAAGTCGAAGTCAAAAACGTCAACAGCTTCAAGTTCATTCGCGCCGCGCTGGAATATGAGATCGAGCGGCAGATTGAAGTCGTCGAATCCGGCGCTCATGTAGTACAGGAGACCCGCCTCTACAACGCCAACGAGGGCTGCACCTTCTCCATGCGCTCGAAAGAGCAGGCGCACGACTATCGTTATTTTCCCGAGCCGGATTTGCCGCCTCTCATCGTGTCCGCTGAAGTCTTGTCCGAGACCAGGAAAAAACTGCCGGAGCTGCCGGAAGCGCGCCGCGCGCGCATGATCGCCGATTATGACCTGAGCGTGCAGGACGCGCACACCCTCACCGCCTCGCGCGAATTTGCTGACCGCTTTGAAGCCGCGGCAAAGACCGCACGCAATCCGCGGCGCGTGGCCAATGTCCTGTTGAGCGAAGTCGGCGGGCGCCTCAAAGCCCTCGGCGTCGAGCTCGATAAATCTCCGGTGACCATGGCCGGAATCGTTCAGGCCGCCGATCTGCTGGATGAGGGCAAGATAAGCTCCAAACAAATGAAGCAGATCTTCGATGTGTGTTTTGAAAGGGGCGAGGACTTTGGCCCCGTCTACGAGCGTGAAAAGCCTGAGCAAATCACCGACGCATCGGCAATCGAAAAACTGATTGACGAAGTGATCGCCGCCAATCCCAAACAGGTTGAGCAATATCGCGCGGGCAAAACCACCATGGCGGGGTTTTTTGTGGGCCAGGTGATGCGCGCATCCAAAGGCCAGGCGAACCCCGCGCTGCTGAATGAATTGGTGGTGAAGAAACTGAACGGGTGAATTTCGAGAATTGGGCTTGTTTTCGAGCCTGGCGGCTCGGATCGCGATGGCCTCGCGGAGAGCCGGCTGTGTTTGGCTATTTCAACTTCAGGTCGGTGATGAAGTCCTTGCGTGCGTCCCAGGAGCTTACGGTTTTTGTCGCGCTCTTTGCGGAATTCTTCTCCGCCCAAAGGTCAAAATCGGTGCTCATGTCAACTTGAGCGAAGTGGAAATGGCCGTCGGCCGTGGAATCGAAACTGCGGATGGTCTTTGTTTTCTCGTTCTTCAGGAAGACCGTGGCCCCGGAAACGCGCTGGGAATTCCCGTCCAGCACCGTGCCCGACACAGTGCGCATGCCGATGTTCTGGGCCGCTGCGGTCGAAAATAAAAATCCGCTTCGCTGCCCCGCCTCGAACGCTCCGAATGCGAGAACACTCAAGATCGTTGCAGCCAGTACTCTGGCTCGACCCATTCTCACTCCTCCTCGTCTTGTTGGAGGAGATCTTCTTCCTCTTCGATACCTTCTTCGATACGGGCAAGCTCGAGCGGTTCGACGCCAACCACCTCGTACTCCGTACCGCACTCCTCGCAGGCTATCATGTCGCCCTCTTCTACTTCGTCCAGCTCAATGTCCAGTGCCGTGTCGCATTCAGGGCAACTCGCCATAGCAGCCTCCTCACTTTCCAAACCGAATCGCCTTGCGGCGTCAGAGCCCCCCGCATTCGGCAACCATCGCTAGTTTTAGGGAGAACCCGGCTTCAGGTCAAGACCCCAACGGTGTAATCGGGGACCAGAGTTTTCGTTGCCGGAAAAACCGTTTCATACGCCTTAGACGATTCTTGTGCGGTCGCAGCGGTTGCCCTCGCTCCGCCCGGCCCCGAGCCTGCAGCCATTTCCTTGCGTCTTATTCCTCGGGCGCCATGACACAAAAGCGCTTCAGCGTTTACCCTGTTGACTACGATGCCGAGATTTGGCTCCAGTCCGCTCGCCTTCCCCGATTTCAAGGGAGCCACGCGCCGCCTGATCCTGATCAACCTGGGCACGTTTTTTGCCTTGTTGGTGGCCGGGTTCGTGTCTTCCAATGCGGCACGCGTCGCCGGCTCCCTCGTGTTCGACCCCAAATCATTCATGCAGGGCCAGCTCTGGCAGCCCTTCACCTACAGTTTTGTGCATATCGGAATCGTTGGAACGCTTTTCGAGCTGCTCTCCTTGTGGTTCCTGGCTGGGTTCCTCGAGGCTTTTCACGATTCCAACTGGGTGACGAGCCTCTATGCAGTTTCCGTGCTGGGCACGGCCGCGGCCGCGCTGGTGCTTTATCTGATCTCCGGCACGCTGGCCCCGTCGCTGCTCACCAATGTCAATCCGCTCTACGGTTGTTTTGGCGGAATCTTTGGACTGCTGGTGGCCATCGGGGTTCTTTATGGCGATACCCAGTTCCTTCTCTTCTTCGTCATCGGCATCAAGGCGCGCTACATGGTCATCATTTACGCGCTCATTGCCATCGCCATGCTCTTCGGACAGGAACGCATGTATGCCTTCGCGCAGCTGGGCGGTGCGCTTGCCGGATGGGCCTTCGTTCGCATCGCTCCGCGGCGCGGAATGTCCTTCATGCTCAGCGAAAGCTGGTATGGGTTGCGCAACCGGTATTACCGCTGGAAGCGCCGGCGCGCGGCCCGCAAGTTTGAGGTCTACATGCGCTCGCAGGGCCGCACCGTCAAGTTCGACGGCCAGGGGCGGCTGATCGACGAAGATCCCGACGACAAAAAACGCTGGAACTGAGGAATGCAGGGAACAGCGAATAGGGAATAGGGATAGGAGATCTTAGATCGCAATTCCCATACCTTTCAGATGTCATCCTGAGCCGACCGAAGCGGAGCGAAGGGCGCCGAAGGATCTGCGGTTGCTTTTGGCTACCAATTTGAAACGGAATGCGCGCGCCACGATAGAATCTGACTGAAATGTCCAACAAGATTGCTTTTCTCCTTCCAGGGCAGGGCTCGCAGGCAGTTGGCATGGGCCGTGAGCTTGCCGACCGGTTTCCCGTTGCTGCCGAAACCTTTGCCGAGGCCGACGCCGCGCTCGGCTTCCCGCTTTCACGTCTCTGTTTTGAAGGGCCAGAAGAGGACCTGCGGCTCACCGAAAACACGCAGCCGGCCATCATGACGGTCAGTGTCGCGGCCGCGCGAGTTCTTGCCGGGCATAGCGTTGTCCCTGTGCTTGCGGCCGGCCATTCGCTGGGCGAGTGGTCGGCGCACGTTATCGCTGGAACCCTATCTTTCGCCGATGCCGTTCGTGCCGTGAAAGCTCGCGGTGCAGCGATGCAAAAAGCCGTTCCTGCAGGGCAGGGCGCGATGGCTGCCGTGCTAATGCTCGATGCGGCGCTGGTTGCCGAGGCCTGCACTGAGGCCGCCCGCGAAACCGGCCTCACCGTTCAGGCAGCCAATCTCAATTCGCCGGGACAGACGGTTATCTCCGGCGCCTCCTCGGCTGTCGAAAAAGCTGCGGCGCTCTGCAAAGCCAAAGGCGCGCGAAAGACCGTGATGCTTCCGGTCAGCGCCCCATTCCACTGCGCGCTGATGCAGCCCGCGCAGGAAGAAGTTGCGCGCGTGTTGGCCGGCATCCCGTTGCACGATCCGCGCATTCCCGTCGCTGCCAACGTGACCGGCCAGATCGTCACCGCCGCTGAAGCCGCGCGCGACGCGCTCGTCCGCCAGGTCACGGGTGCCGTCCGCTGGGTTGATTGCGTGCAATCTTTGAAAGCTGCAGGCGCGAATCTATTCATCGAAGTTGGCCCCGGCAGAGTTCTCTGCGGCCTGCTCAAGCAGATTGATCCCACTCTGAAATCGCTGAATGTGGAAGACGCTGCGAGCCTGGAGAAGACGCTGGCGGAGCTCAAAGGCAGCGAGTGAGCTGCTGACCAAATCGGAACGTCAAACCACTCCCAGCTCCCTCAGCACAAATGCGTAGTCCAGCGCGATCTCCTTCAAGTAGTCATACCGCCCGCTCGCGCCGCCGTGACCTGCCTGCATATTCGTCACCAGCAGCAAAAAGTTGTCGTCCGTCTTCAGCGTGCGCAGTTTGGCCACATACTTAGCCGGTTCCCAATACATCACCTGGCTGTCGTGCAGCGAAGTCTTGACTAACATCGCGGGATAACTCGCCGCGCGCAGGTTGTCATACGGCGAGTAACTGAGCATGTATTTGAAGTATCTTTCGTCGTTGGGATCGCCCCACTCTTCGTACTCAGGCACTGTCAGGGGCAGGGAAGCGTCGAGCATCGTGTTCATCACATCGACAAAGGGGACGTGCGAAACGATGGCGCGGAAAAGATCGGGCCGCATGTTCGCGATTGCGCCCATCAACAAGCCTCCCGCCGACCCGCCTTCGGCCGCCACGCGCCGCGGATCGCCGTAGCCCGCCGCGGTCAAATGCTCCACGCAGGCAATGAAATCCGAAAATGTGTTGCGCTTCACCAGCATCTTTCCGGCGTCGTGCCAGGGCTCGCCCATATCGCCGCCGCCGCGAATATGCGCATAGGCCATCACCACGCCGCGATCCAGCAGGCTCAATCGATTCGAACTGAAACCCAGTGGCAGCGAATAGCCATACGATCCGTAGCCATAGACATAAAGCGGATTTTTTGCCGGCTGTCGCTTGTCGAGTTTGTCTCGCCGATACACGATCGACACCGGAACTTCGGCTCCATCCGGCGCCTTGGCCCGGATCCGTTCGCTCGCGTAGAGCGTACGGTCGAATCCGCCCGGGACCTCAAGCTGCTTAAGCAGCGTCGACACGCCTGTCGCCACGTCGTACTCGAAGACCGAGCTGGGCGTCACCAGCGATTGATAGGCGTAGCGAAATGTCGTTGTCTCGAAAACCCGGTTAATATGCGGATGCGCGCTGTACGCAGGCTCGGGAAACGCGATCTCGCCTGCTCGCGTTGCCTCCGCACCTTCGCCCGCGAACTCCCACAGTCTCAGCCGCGGCAGCCCATCTTCGCGCTCGCACGCGACGAAAAATCCTGCAAAAAGGTCCACGTCTTCCAGCATCACGGCATCGCGATGCGCGATTTGTTCGGTCCAATGTTCGCGGCCCGGCGTGGCCACCGGCGCAGTCACCAGCCGAAAGTTTCGCCCACGATCGTTGGTGCGGATAAACCACAGCCCATTCCGGTGGTCGACCGAATACTCGTGCTCATCCTCGCGCGCTGCAATCAGCCGAAAACTTTCCGCCGGCCCGTCCGCGCGCAGCACCCGCGCCTCGCTGGTCGTGTGGCTGGCTGACTCGACCACAATGTACTTGCCATCGCGTGTCCGCCCGGCAGCCAGGTTGAACCGCTCGTCGTCATCCTGATACACCAGGACGTCTTCCGTGTGCGCCAAGCCAAGGACGTGGCGCCAAACCTGGTACTGCCGCTTCTGCTGCTCGTCCTCAACCGTGTAAAAAAGCGTTCGATTATCGGCAGCCCAAACCACGGACCCAACGCGTTCAACCTCGCCGGCCAGCGTCTCGCCGGATTCGAGATTCTTGATGCGCAGCGTGTACTGGCGAAAACCTTTCGTGTCGGTTGTATAGGCCAGCCGGCGGCCGTCGTCCGTGATGTCCGTGTCCCCAATCGAGAAGAACGCATGTCCCTCGGCTAGCTTGTTTCCGTCCAACACCACTTCTTCCATCGCGCCGGCATCGGCTCCTGCAACTCCGCCGCGCTTGCGGCAATGGATGCCGTATTGCAGCCCCTCTTCCGTTCGCGTGTAATACCACCAAGCGCCGTCGCGGTAGGGAACCGACACGTCGGTCTGCTTTACATGGCTCAGCATCTCCTGGTAGAGCTCTTCGCGCAGGCCGGCCAGCGGCGCCATCACCGCGTCCGCATAAGCGTTTTCGGCTTCCAGATACGCCGTCACATCCTGGTTTTCCTTGTCGCGCAGCCATGCATAGTCGTCGGTCAACACAACGTCATGCAACTTGGTTTCAGTGTGGATCTTGCGTGCAATTGGGGGCGATGGAAGCGGATTCTGATTCATCTCTACCCCAGTGTAGAGGCTGCGGCTGCGGGAACTCGCCGCACCCCGCCAACGTACAATGGAGAAGCAATGGAAGGCCTTCGCCGCGTGCGATTCACCACGTTTCTGCCCCTGCTGGCGGCGCTGTTTGCCATCCTGCCTGTTCCCTCGCGCGCTGAGCCGGTTGCCAGCCTTCCCCAGCCTACTGACTACGTTAGCGATTTTGCCCACGTGCTTTCGCCGGAGGCAATTGCTCGTCTCGATTCCATCTGCGAGCAACTCGACCACTCCCAGGCCAACTCCCAGATCGCGATTGTCACCGTGCACGATCTCAACGGCGACGATGCCGCCGACTACGCAAACCAGCTCGAAGACCACTGGAAGATGGGCAATAAGGGCGACAACAAATACGCCATGGTTCTTCTGGCGGTTGCCGACCACAAATACCGCATTGAAGTTGGCTACGGCCTCGAAGGCATCCTGCCCGACGGAAAGACCGGCGACATTGGCCGCGACATGGTTCCCGACCTGAAGGCCAGCGACTACGACGGAGCGGTTACGGTTGCGGTCGGCGAAATTGCTCAAGTGATCGCCGACGACGCCAAAATCACGCTCACTCAGGACCAGCCCGCGGCTCCGCCAAGCCAGCCCCCGCCACAAGGCATCCCGGTCAGCAAGATCATTCTTATTATTCTCCTGTTGGTATTCTTCGGCGGTGGCTCGCTGCTTCGCATGCTCTTCGGCGCCAGCCTGTTTTTTGGTGGCTGGGGCCGGGGTGGCTGGGGCGGAGGCTCTGGGGTGGGCGGCGGATTTGGCGGTGGCGGTTTCGGCGGTGGAGGCGGCGGTGGTTTTGGTGGATTTGGCGGCGGCGGCGGTGGATTCGGCGGCGGCGGCGCTGGAGGAAGTTGGTAGTAATTGAGTTCCCGGTATTCAGTTTTGGCCGTGCGGTGCATGGCCGACAGAAATTAACTGAAAGCTGACGGCTGATGGCTGAAGGCTTTTTTATGGAGGAGAAACAAATCGTATGAGCAAAGCACTTGGAATTACGCTTGCCGTTGTGGGCGTCCTGCTCCTGGCTGTTGTGATGGTCTTTTTTAGCTACCAGGGCGCCAAGAATCAGATGGTGGCCAAAGATCAGACTGTGAAAGCAGCTTGGTCTGAAGTGGATGTGCAACTGGAGCGCCGCGCCGACCTCATTCCCAACCTTGTCTCGACGGTGAAGGGCTTTACCAAAGAGGAAAGCAGCGTCTTCGCCGACATCGCACAGGCCCGGGAAGGCTTAATGAATGCCCAGACTCCCCAGGACAAGATCGCCGCGAACAATCAGATCGACGCTTCTTTGGCCAAGGTTCTTGTCCTCACCGAGAACTATCCGCAACTGCGTTCGAGCGACCAGTTCATGCGCCTGCAGGATGAGTTATCGGGCACCGAGAACCGCATCAGCGTTGCCCGCAAGCGCTACAACGACGCCATCCAGGACTACAACACATTCATCCTGCAATTTCCAAATAGCATTTGGGCAGGAATGGCCGGCTTCCATCAGAACACCGCTTACTTCACCGCCAGCCCGGCATCGCAGGCCGTGCCCAACGTGAGCTTCTAAGCTCGCGTCGCTGCCCGGACAAGGAAAAACACGAAAGGCCATCCCGCGCAAACGGGATGGCCCTTTGTTTGAATAATTCGGCTGAGTAAGCCTACTTGTAGGATGCGATGGCGCTCGCCTCGTCGTCGTAGATGTCAAAGACGGTGTAGAGCTTGGTCAACTGCAGCAGGTCGTGGACCTTCTTGGTCAACTTGAGCAGTTTCAGCTTCGCACCCTGATTCTTGGCGGTCGTGTATGCGCTCACCATTTCACCCAGGCCCGAGCTATCGATATAATTTACATCGCCCAGATCCAGCAGGATGTTGCGCTGTCCTTTGCTGATCAGGTCGCGAATGGCATCGCGCAACTGCACGCTACCCTCGCCCAGCGTGATCCGTCCGCTGAGCTCCAAAACCGTCACGCCATCCACTTCCCTCGAAGCTATCGCAAGTGCCACGGAAAATCCCTCCTTATCGGTACATCGGTTATAGCATCTTTACCGCCGCCGGTATGCGGAAAACTCCGGCTCCGGCTGGTTTGCGCAGAAATCCGCAAACCGCGGCCCCCGCATCCGCCACCATGTTAAGCGGTTTTCCCCGCCGCCGCCAGATGCTTGATAAGTGTTAGCTCGGTCCCAGGATGCAATTGTCGAAAATGTACTTCGTCCATCAAAGACCGGATGAGAAAGATGCCGCGGCCGGTCCCGCGCAGAATGTTTTCCTCCGCCAGCGGGTCGGGCACGCTGTCGGGATTGAATCCATGGCCCTGATCGGCAATCACAATCACCAGGTCCTTACCGGTATTTTCCATGGAGACGTCGATCTGCCGGGCAGGATCGTACTCGTTGCCGTGCAGCACTGCGTTGATGGCAGCTTCACGCACCGCCATCCCGATGTGAAAACGCTGGTCCTCGTCCAGACCCGCTTCGGTGGCTAATTGGTCCGCAGCCTCCTCCACCTCGCTCACGCTTTCCATGGTGGAGCTCAGCCGGAAACTCCGCCGTCCTCTACTCGGTCCAGTCACCGGGCTTCCTCTTGCCTCCGGGTGGCTCCGCAAACTCCACCCACTAGCTCCATCAACCTTGCTGGCAAGTTTCAAGTCTGGATGCGATTGTGTCAAGCGCGGAAAGGGGATTACTTCCGTTGGCCCGATTGTCGCTGCGCGTGGACTTGCAGCGTGTCCAAGGGAGTAAACTTCGTTTCGTGGGCCGGCACTCGACTCACGGAGCCGCATCAAACCGCCAGACATGGATCAGCGCACCCCAACTCCCGTCAGCCTCACCGCCCTTCTTGGCACGCCTGTGACTGACGCGCGGGGGCAACTGCGCGGCAAGCTCAAAGATATTGTCGTGGACACAGGTCCGGATGGCGGCAAAGTTGCCGGCATGATCCTCAAAACGCGCACCGGCCTCGCCATGGTTCAGCCGCAGGAGGTCCTGGAAACCCCCGCCGGAACGCTTGAATTGCGCTCCACCGACGCCATCTCACCCCTCAAGGATGAAGGCAGTTATCTCTTCCTGCAGAGGGATCTCGTCGACCAGCAAATCATCGATATCAACGGCCGAAAGGTTGTCCGCGTCAACGACGTCGATCTGGAGTGGACTGGCGAGGGCGCGGCCCGCCATCTGCGTGTGGCCGAAGTTGAAGTGGGACTGAGTGGCGCCATTCGCCGGGTCTTTAAAGGCGTGTTGCCTCGCGCGCGTCTCGAATCCCTCTCGCGCAAAGTCGCCCCGCGAGCTATTCCCTGGAAATTCGTCGACGTCATTGAGCCCGACCCCGCGCGGCGCGTCAAGCTGCGCATCGAGCATGAACGACTGGGCGGGATTCACCCCTCTGACCTGGCCGACATCCTTGAAGATCTTGCCCCAGCCGAGCGCCAGGCGGTCTTCACCTCGCTCGATGAAGATGTGGCCGCTGAAACTCTGGAAGAAGTCGAGCCTCGGATGCAAAAAGCGCTGCTCGAAAAACTTGACGAGGAGCGCATCGCCGACATCGTCGAGGAAATGGACCCTGGCGCTGCCGCCGATCTCCTCTCCGAACTGCCTCGAGAGCAATCGGACGCCATCCTCGAGGAGATGGAGCCGGAGGAGCGGCAGGAGGTCGAGGAGCTGCTCGAGTTTGACGAGGACTCTGCGGCCGGGAGCATGACAACGGAGTTTGTCTACCTTGCTGTCGATGCCACCGTGGCTCAGGCCGTGGAGGCCCTCCGCACCTTCGACGGCGATCCGGAGGGTGTCACCGAAGTCTACCTTCTCGACGACAAGCGCACGCTTCGCGGCGCCATTCCCCTGGCTCGCCTGGTCATGGCACAGCCTGACGCGCATCTGAGCGTTCTGGCTGAGCCTCGCGTGATCTCCTGCCCCCCGAATCTGAAACAAAACGACCTTGCCGAGATGTTCGACAAATACAACCTTCACGCGCTTCCCGTCGTTGACTCGCAGAACCGCATGGTGGGCGTTGTCCAGGCCGAGCGCGTCATCAGCTTCCTCCGCGAGAAGCTCTAAAACTCCTCCATCCCCAAGATTCTATGTGGCTTCGTTACTGATTGCCCGCATCCATTCATTGCCTGCTCCAAATCACTGGAGAAAACCGGAATCTGTGAAACAATGCACCGATGATCCAGTTTCCAAGAATTATTCAGGGCGGAATGGGGGTCGGTGTCTCGAATTGGCGCCTTGCCCAGGCCGTCTCAAAACTCGGCCAGCTCGGCGTTGTCTCCGGCACCGCGCTCGATTGTGTTTTTTTACGGCGGCTCGCAGACGGCGACCAGGGTGGACATATGCGCAGGGGACTCGATGCCTTTCCCTTTCCTCAAATGGCGAAACGGATATGGAACGAGCATTTCGTTCCCGGCGGCAAACCGGCGGGCACGGCCTACCCGACGGTACCGATGCACCAGAAGCAGAGCCCTCGCAAGCTGATCGAGCTGTGCATGGTCAGCAACTTTGTTGAGGTGTTTCTGGCCAGGGAAGGTCATAAGAATCCCGTGGGCATTAACTACCTTGAGAAAGTGCAGATGCCGCATTTGTATTCGATTTATGGAGCGATGCTGGCGGGCGTGGGCTACGTTCTCATGGGCGCCGGCATACCTCTGCACATTCCCGGGGTGCTTGATGCCTTTGCCGCGCAACACGCGGCCGAGTATCGGTTGGCCATCACTGGCGCAGCGCAGGCCCAGCTTTCTGAAGCCGACCAGATGATGCGTTTCAATCCTGCCGAATACGCCGAAGGCCCGCTGCCTGTGCTCGAGCGTCCGAAATTCTTCGCCATCGTCTCTTCCAATACGCTGGCCACGACCATACTGCGGCGCGCCAGCGGCCGCGTCGATGGGCTGATAGTCGAGAGCGCAACCGCGGGCGGTCACAACGCTCCGCCCCGCGGCAAGCTGCAACTCAATCCGGCAGGTGAGCCCATGTATGGTGAGCGCGATCAGGTCAACATTGCGGATCTGCGAACGCCTGGAGTTCCTTTCTGGTTGGCGGGCGGATATGGCAATCCCGAAAAGCTTCGCCAGGCGCTGGAACAGGGCGCAGCCGGAGTCCAGGTGGGAACGGCGTTTGCCTTCAGCCGCGAGTCCGGCATGGAGTCCGATGCGAAAAACAGTCTCCTGGCGCAGGCTGCAGCGGGAACGGGTCAGGTATTCACTGATCCGCTGGCCTCGCCCACTGGCTTTCCTTTTAAGGTTGCCCAGCTTGAAAACACGTCGTCGAGCAGCGCCGTCTATAACGAGCGGAAACGCTTTTGCGATCTTGGCTACCTGCGGGAGCCCTACGCGACGGAAGAAGGCAAAGTCGCTTATCGCTGCGCCGCGGAGCCTGTGGCCAATTATTTAGCCAAGGGGGGCAAGATAGAAGACACCGCCGGCCGCAAATGTCTTTGCAACGCTCTCCTGGCCAACATCGGGCTCGCCCAGATCCGGAGCGAAAGGGCCGTCGAGCCCGCGCTCATCACCGTGGGCGACGACTTGAATACCATTGCGCAGTTTATGGCGCCGGGACGCACGAACTATAGCGCCGCCGACGTTGTCGCGAGGCTGCTGAGCCTGAGCACATCTGAAGTCGCAGAACCGGACGCTGAAGCCGCCGTCTTGGCGCCCGGGCCACTGCTTGTGCCGGCTACATAAGAAGCCGCCAACTTTTCGAGTTGATCTGAAAATCGCAATCAGTGCCCGTTCTCTCGGGTTGCTGTGAACGGCTCCCGCCGGCCCCACGAAGTGCGCCCCTTTCCTTCTCGGGTCCCAGTTCCCGCCTTCGCCCCTTGCCTGTTATGGTCATTGAGGAATATTTTTCCGCAAATCAATCCAAGACTAAAATGAACCCACCCAGGGTCGGTTAGCACTATCAAGACGACAGCGGCGGGAGCGGATTCTTCTGAGTGCGCGAAGCGAGAAGTGGCAAATGTTGAAACATTTTAGCGACGAGCGACAAAGCAATCGGAAGAATCCGCCCCGTCCCATTGGGTTGTGGCGAGAATCGTGTCATCCTTCGTTGTCGGTCTTGACCGTGGACCCGCCACGGTCCGCGGCCTCCGCCTCGCCTGGCGCGATTTTCGCGCGCAACGCTGTTCGCCCTGATAGTGCTAACCGACCCTAGGAACTCGCACCGGTATGTGGAAGCGCTGGCGAATCCGGATCCTTCTCTTTCTGGCCGTGCTCGGTCCCGGATTCATTACCGCCAATGTCGACAACGACTCCGGCGGCATCCTCACCTACTCTCAGGCTGGCGCGCAATACGGTTACACCCTCCTCTGGACCATGATTCCCATCACCATCGCTTTGATCGTGGTGCAGGAGATGTGCGCCCGCATGGGTGTCGTCACCGGCAAGGGTCTCAGCGATCTGATCCGCGAGGAATTTGGCCTGCGCATCACCTTCGTCCTCATGGTGCTGCTGGTCGTGGTCAACTACACCAACGTGGTCACCGAGTTCATCGGCATCGCCGGTTCGCTGCGACTCTTCCACGTCACCAAGTTCATCTCCGTGCCGATTTGCGCGTTGCTGGTCTGGTACATGGTGGTTCGCGGCACCTACAAGAGCACGGAAAAAATCTTCATTGTCGCCTCGCTGGTCTATATCTGCTACATCTTCGCCGGCGTCCTTTCTCAGCCCGACTGGCACGATGCGATCCTGGCCACCGTCAAGCTGCCCGCCCGCTCGGTGTGGAGCGACAAGGCCTATATGTACATGGCCATCGGCGTGGTCGGCACCACCATCGCCCCGTGGATGCAGTTCTATCTCCAGTCGTCGATCGTCGAAAAGGGGATTCGCGTCAAGGACTACGCGGCCTCGCGGCTCGACGTAGTCATAGGCAGTCTTTTCACCGACGTCGTCGCCTGGTTCATCATCGTGGCCTGTGCCGCCACGCTCTATGTGCACGGCATGGGAGCCATCCAGGTGGCTTCCGACGCTGCCGAAGCCATGCGTCCCCTGGCTGGCGACTACGCCTTCATTCTCTTTGCCTTTGGCCTGTTCAACGCTTCCATCTTCGCCGCTTCAATTTTGCCCATTTCCACTTCTTACACCGTTTGCGAAGGCCTGGGCCTGGAATCGGGCGTCGACAAGAGCTTCCGCGAAGCGCCGTTTTTTTATTGGCTTTACACGTTGCTGATCGCCGGTGGCGCGATCACCGTCCTCATCCTGCCCGACGCGCAACTGATCAACGTCGCCATCCTCTCCCAGGTGCTGAATGGCGTCCTGCTCCCCGTGGTCATCATTCTTATGTTGCTGCTCATCAATCGCACTGACCTTATGGGCAAGCACAAAAACTCCCGTCTGTGGAACGTGATCGCGTGGGGCACCAGCCTCATCGTCATCGGCATGACCATGGTGATGCTGTGGGGAATGATTCCGGGCCACTGAAAAGCAGGGAACGCGATGCCGGGTCGGGAGGCCGAAGACCGCACCGAATGGCTAGATTAGAACTAGGACCTCAGTTGGCGGCGAAAGGTGTGGGTGGCTTCTGATCCGGGCCGTATTGATTGGCGCCCGGTTCGCTGTCGAATGCGAAAAAGATTATTAAAAGCAGACCAAGTACAGGCACAAAGACCAGCAGCATCCACCAGCCGCTCTTCCCAACATCGTGGAGTCGGCGCACGCTCACAGCAAGCCCGGGAATAGTGGCGGCCAGACCATAAATGAAGCACAGGAGGAACAGCGGGACTGTGAGCGACGCAAAATGCGGCGTAACGAACGCTGAGGCCGCGGCCTCGACGGCTACGAAGAGGATCAAGTAGATGACCACGTGAATCAGCATGAACATCCAATACTCGGAGCGCCGTGATCGGCCCGAGAAATCGGAAGCGCGCTTCCATGCAATCAAATACCAACCCATGGCCCATCCCCTTTCCCGGATGGCGCAATAATCGCTACGCCGCGGCCAACCGCTTGAGCCTAATCCGGCCTACCGGTATTTGTGCAAGATCGTACTGGGCCTGCTGCGTAATCCAGCTCTCCGCGCTGCCCCCAAAGACCTGCGAGAGCCGGATCGCCATCTCCGGCGAAATTCCGCGCTTACCGTTGACCAGTTCTGAAAGCGTCGTGCGTGTCACGCTCAGAGCCCGCGCCGCCTCGGTGATGGTGACGCCGAGCGGCTCAATGCACTCGCTGAGAACAACGCTGCCCGGATGAGGTGGATTCTTCATAGGCATGGGGAAACCTCCTTAGTGGTAATCCAGATAATCGACCTCAAATGCATGGCCTTCGACAAATCGAAAAATCACTCGCCAGTTGGCTCGAACCGTGACCGCCACAAAGCCTTTCAACCGCCCTCTTAGGGCATGCAGGCTGAAGCCCGGCAAATTCATATCCTCGACTGAACCGGCTGCATCGAGACGCGCGAGGATGTTACGCAGTTTGATCAGATGTTCCGCCGCCACGCCACGAGGGTCATCGTCCTCATAGAGACGTTTCAGCCCCTTGTGGCGAAAGGACTTGATCATTACCGAGCGTAACGCGTAACGCAACGGATGTCAAACGGCCTAGTTGCCGGAGAGCCGCCCTACAGCAGCTTCCCCGCCGCCAGATCCTTGATCAGCCCGCGATCCGCCGCCAGAAATTTGTAGTCGGTCAGGTCTTCGAGCTTCACCCAGCGCACCTGCTGGTAAATCTGATTGTCGATGTCGCCCGCAAAGCTGTGCACCGCAAAAAATTGCAAGTCCACTGCTCCGCCGCCGCGATAGTTATGGCGAATGCGCGTCACCGCCGGGCCGACTTCCGCGCGAATGCCAAGCTCTTCCACCAGCTCGCGGGCCAGCGCCTCCTGCGCGCTCTCGCCGGGCTCAATCTTTCCGCCGGGAAACTCCCACAACGACGCCATCGGCTGATCCACCCGCCTCTGCCCAATCAGCACTTCGCGGTCGCGCACAATCAACGCAGCCGCGACGAAACGCAGTGCGGGCCCCGGTGTGTGGGTTTTAGGCGTGGCCGGACCGTCATTCACGCATTCCAGTGTATATGACGCAAAAGAGCGAATTGTCTAAGGATTGTCTTCGATCCCAGTTCGACGATCTGGTTTTCCGGCGTCGTGCGCTCAATATCGGCCAGCCGCAAACCGCCGGTGCTACTCGCCGCCTACCACCGCTTCGATGCCTTCGGCAGCCTGCGGTATGAAGTAGCCCCAGTCTTTTTTCGCCGCCGCTTCCAGGAGTGCCGGTGAAGGGTTCACCGGAAACGGGCATCGCGCCATCTCCAGCATCGCAAGGTCGTGAATCGAGTTGCCAAAGACCACGTCGGGCGCGGATACGCCAACGCGCTTCAGCGCAGTCGCCTTGGCTTCGTCCGTGGGAACGTCCACAATCTCACTGGTAATCAACCCGTCTTTAACGCGCACCTCGGCCGCCAGGATTCGTTCCTTCCCGATCCCGAAATCCCGCAGGCCCTCGACGATCACCCAGCGATTTGTGGAACTGACTGCCCATATCTCGATTCCGGCCTGCCGAATCTTGTTCACCAAGGCGGCCATCTCGGCAAACACGCGCTCGCGCACAAACTCATTCACATAGCGCGCTGCCGCTTCCTCTAATTCGCTCTCGCGCAAACCGGCATACATCTGCACCATCTCGCCGCACATCGCGGCTTCGCTCACGTCTCCCGTGCGATAGGCGCGATAGCGCGAGTCGATCCAGTCGTTCGTCGACCGCGACACCAGCCCCTGTTCCAGCGACCAGGCCATGAATCCGTACCCTGCATCGCCGCCCCAAAGGGTTCCATCGCAATCGAACACCGCAACCTTGGGCTGGCACTCAAACACCAGCCGCTCAAACTCCTCTGCCCTCCATTGCCGGCCTGCTTTTTGCTTGGGCGCCAAGCGCCTTTTCGTCGTGTCTGCTGGATTCATTCAATTCCATTTTCAGTCATGCAGAGCGGTTTGTGTGCGAAGGCAAGGTTAATGGATGATGTACCCGCGAGAATGGCATCCAGCCCGGAAAATGCTATTCCGATGCCGGAAGCGCCGGCTCGATCGGTTCCACGCGAATCTTCGCAATGCGCCGCGCGTCCATCTCCACAACCGTCAGGCGGCGATCTTCAAAGTCCACCGTCTCACCCACGGCGGGAATATGCCCGAGGCGTGCCAGCACAAATCCCGCCAGGGTTTCCACGCCGCCATCGCGTGGCAGGTCCCAGTTCATCTGCGTTTCCAGGTCGCGCAGATTTACGCTGCCGTCCATCACCACCGCCCCTCCAGCGCTGCTCAGTACCGGGTGCGACGGCGCATCGAACTCGTCTTCCATCTCGCCTGCCAGCTGCTCAATGGCGTCCTCAGCGGTGACCAGTCCCACGGTCGATCCGTATTCGTCCACTGCAATCGCCAGGTGGCGCCGGTTTTGTTTAAAGTCGCGCAGCAAATCCAGCGCCGATTTCGACTCCGGTACCACCAGTACTTCATGCATAATCTGGCCGAGCCGGACTTCGCCTTCAGGTACGGCTTTTGACTCGCGCAGATAGAACAGCCGCGCCAGATCCCGCGCATAGACCGCACCCACAATGTATTCCGGGCCCCTGGCCTCGTCGTAAACAGGAATGCGCGAGTGGCTGCGGCTAAACACGCGCGAGCAAGCGTCTTCGAGAAGCATGTTCGAAGGCAATGAAAAAATCCTTTGCCGCGGCGTCATGATCTCGCGCACCGGCACATCGCCCAGTTCCAGGGCGCGGTGCACTAGAGTCTCCTGGAACTCTGGCAGGATGCCCAGCCTCCGCGCCGCCGTCGCAATCAGCTTCAGCTCTTCAGCGGAGTGAATGCTCGCTGCGCGACCCCCGGCTGGAATATCGAACGCCCGCAGAACAGCGGTTGCCGAGAGGCTGAGCAGGCGCACCGCGGGGCGCACCACGGCCATAAACACCAGCATCGGTGGCGCCACTGCCAGGGCCAGCGCCTCGGCCCGGCGCAGTGCCAGCCCTTTAGGCACCAGCTCGCCCACCACCACGTGAAAGTAGGTTATCAGCGCAAAACCCAGAACCACAGCGGCCACATGGCCCCAGATCCGCGCGTCGGGCAGTGCGCTCATCCATCCCGCCAACATTTGCGCCGCGAGCGGCTCGCCCAGCCAGCCGAGCGCCAAGGAGCAAAGCGTCACGCCAAGCTGCACAGCGGGCAGCAGGTCGTCCAGGTTGCGCTGCAGGCTCCGCACCGCCTTCGCGCCCGGCACCCGCGCCGACAGCAATTGCTCTACCCGCGTGTCGCGAATGGAAACCAGCGCGAACTCAACCGCGACAAAATAGGCGTTGGCCAGAATCAGCAGGGCCACGGCAACCGGTTTGATCAGCAGGAGCTCGTGCATCTCGCAGTGAGAATAGCATTGGAAGGCGTGCTAACAGCCCGGAGCTCTTCCAGATAACCATGGAACCCTGGGCTCGTCCGCTGCGTAGAACGATTCAGGAGGCGGAATGAGAAACGCGAAGCAGCAATTTTGTGCGGCACTGTCCATACTGGTGGCCTTGGCGGCCTTTGCGGCGGTTCCAGCTATGGCGGCCAGCGATACGACCTTTGAGCGCGACTTGAACTTTAGCGGCCGCCTCGATCTCTCCGTCGCCACCGGCTCCGGCTCGATCCGCCTCACCACCGGCCCGGCAGGGAAAATTCACATATTCGGCCGGGTCAGGCAATCCGGCTTCGGGTTCTCTCTCATTCCCGCGGCGCCAACCGGGGAAGAAATACGCGAGATCGCGGCGCATCCTCCCATCCAGCAGACCGGCAACATCGTCCGCATCGGCGGGGATCATCGCAATCTGAGTAACATCAGCATCGATTATGAGATTCAGGCTCCTCCCGACGCCTATCTGGATGCCGCCACCGGTTCCGGCAGCGTTTTCGACCAGGGCGTGGGCGCGAATGCCAAGCTAAGCACCGGATCGGGATCGATCGCAGCCAACGGTCTTCAAGGCGGCTTCACGGCGCAAACCGGATCGGGCAGCATCAGCGCTTCACAGACCGGAAATGGCGACGTAAAGGCCGGAACCGGATCGGGATCGATCGAGTTGAAGAATATCCACGGCGGCCTGCAAGCCGGAACTGGATCGGGCAGCATCAAAATCGATGGCACGCCAATTGCCCCGTGGCGCATCCACACCGGCTCTGGTGGCGTGGAGCTGTGGACCGGTAGCGCGGCGTTCACGCTCGATGCATCCACTGGTTCTGGCGGCGTTCATTGCGACCGGGAGCTCACATCGCAAGGCAGCTTCGATCGCCACCATGTGAAAGGCAGCGTCGGCGGCGGAGGGCCCGAAGTGCACGTTTCAACCGGCTCGGGAGCCATTCACATTCATTGATCGCAAGTGAGTGTTAACACGCCCTACGGGATGATGTAATACGGATCGGGATATTTCACTGAATACTCCGCCTCCGGCTTGCCTTTCAGGTCGCTCCATTGGTCGCCCACATTCAGCGCCAGCGTATAACCTGCCCCGGCGATCTGGCCGCGGGCGACCGCCTTGAAAGCTCCAATGGATTGCGAGCCGTGATTCGCAGGCAGCATCACGAGCAGCTTCCAGCCGTCGAAGCCCTGCGCGCGCAGATTTCGCTCCGTCGCATCGCGTTGCGATTCTTTGCGCCCCGTTAGAAAGATAATGCTCACTCCCAGGCTCTGCGCTTCCTTGTAGAGCCGCAGCGTGCCGGGAATCGCCGGCGCCTCTGCTGTTTCAAGCCACTGGTCGAATGCCGGCTCGATGTACGCGAAGTCGGCGCCCAGCATCTCCGGGTAGGTTGACAGCGTCGTATCGTCGATGTCCAGAATCAGCGCCAGCTTCTCGTTTGATTTTCTCCGCGCCGCCCGCTGCTTTAGATAGGCGATGGCCCGATCCGCCTGCGCGTCCAGGTCGCGCGCATAACATCCGCACCTGCACGTGCAATCGTGGTACTCCTTGAGCTCGGTCTTGAGCGACCCAAGATTCGGAATGCGCTCCGCCGCCGCATCGCTGCTCACTTGCGGCCTCGCCGCCTGCTGCGCGGGAAGGGAACTCAGCCCCATCGCCAGAATCAGCGGCGCCGCAAGCATTGCCCGACGCATTCTCGGCTTCAACGCGTTCAAAACATCCAACAAAAACAGAGTGGTCATCCTGAGCGTAGTTTGGCGCCTGCTCTGCGCCAAACGAAGTCGAAGGACCTGCATTTGTTTTTCAAAGAGTATTAGATTTGACACCGAAACTCCTTCAACGGCACTTTGCCTGCCTAGTGTAAACAACGTACCTGCATCGCCCTTTAGACTAAATGCAGCATGATTCGTGTTTTTCGTTCGATTCCCGTGGAGAAGTTGAAGCTGCTCGTCTTCGATCTCGACGGCACCCTGATCGATTCGGCGCAGGACCTGTGCAATAGCGTCAATGCAACGCTGCGCGAATTCAGTCTCGCCCCTTTACCCGATCCCGCCATCGCCGGCTTCGTCGGCAACGGCGCGCCCATGCTTATGCGCCGCTCACTGGCCATGGCCGCCAACATCGCCATTGGCGATGTACATGAAGACCTCTTCGCCAGAGCCTATGCGTTTTTCCTCCAGTACTATCGCGAGCATAAGTTGGACTTCACGTACGCCTACGAAGGCGTTCTCGATGCGCTAAAGGCCCTGCACGAGCTGCACGATGCTCCCGGCGGCCCACAGCGGACCATGGCCGTGTTAACGAACAAACCAGTCCGTCCGGCGCGCGGCATCTGCGAGGGCCTTGGCCTTGCCGGCTACTTCCTCCACATCTATGGCGGCGACAGCTTCCTCCTAAAAAAGCCCGATCCCCTCGGACTCCGCTCTCTGATGGAAGAGACCGGCGCCAGACCCGAGGAAACCGTGATGATCGGTGACAGCAAAGTCGACGTTGAGACCGCGCGCAATGCCGGAGCATGGTCCGTGGGTTGCGCATTTGGCTTCGGGCCTCAAAATCTGCTGGACACCCCTCCCGATGTGCTCGTCTCCACCGCAGCGGAATGGACGCAGGCCCTAAGGCCCATCGTAAACATATCAAGGGAAACCACTTAGCAATCGAATCTCTCATAGGAACTTTCCCTCCGCTTCTTGCGTATATTGGGCTTGTAGCGAGGAACGCACACCCATGCCCAGGAAATTTCTCGCCTTTTGCCTTTTCGGGGCCGCTCTGGCTCTCGCCGCTCGGCCTGCTTGCGCCGAGAACGATGCGGTTCAGTTCTTCGACAACATTCAAGTCACCCCCGACGCTCCGGTGAACGACGCGGTTTGCTTTTTCTGCAATGTCGATGCCCACGGCGACGTGAGAGGCGACATTGTCGTCTTCTTTGGCAACGTCCATCTCGACGGCCAGGCGCATCAGGATGTCGTCAATTTCTTCGGCAACGTGACGGCAGCCGATAACTCCACCGTCGCCGGCGACCTCGTCTCGTTTTTCGGCAACGTGCGCCTTGGCGAAAATGTCCGGGTGGCCAGGGATCTCGTGACCATGTTCGGCACGGTGCACAATCCAGCCAGCGACTCGATCGGCCAGGACCACGTCGTGTTCCCGCCTTGGGTTTTCTTCGGTCCGCTCCTGATCGTTTTCCTCATTGTTTTCGTGATCATCCACGAAGTCCGAACCCAGCGTGAGCGCCGCTTCGCCCAAGCCTACCCAACCCCGCCGCCCCCGCGGCAATAGCTACGCGCCCTTTGTAGTACGTTGAGAGCGGATGGCAATCGTTCGCCCCTTACGCATCGTCATGCCCGGCGGCAGCGGCCAGGTCGGCCGCATGTTGGCGCAATTCCTGCAGGAGCGTGGTCACCACGTTACCGTTCTTACTCGTGGCCCCTACTCAGCTCCCTGGCAAACTGTATTTTGGGACGGAGTTGAACTCGGTCCCTGGATTCAAACGCTGGAAGGCGCCGACGTCTGCATCCATCTCTCCGGCCGCAGCGTCGACTGCCGCTACACCGCCCGCAACCGCCGCGAGCTTTATGATTCGCGCATTGGCACGACGCGCCTTCTCCATCGCGCCTTCGCCACCCTCGCCAATCCGCCGCGCCTCTGGATGAATGCGTCGACCGCCACGATTTATCGCCACGCGCTTCACGGAACCGAATCCGATCGCGACATGGACGAGGCCACCGGCCAAATCGGCGGCAACGAACCGATCTCAGCACGTCGCCGCGCGCCCGCGAAATGGAATTGGACCGTCCAGCTTGTGAAGGATTGGGAATCCGCATTCTTCTCGGCCGAGCTCCCTCAAACTCGCCGCATCGCCCTGCGCACTTCGCTTGTCTTCAGCCCGGCGCCGGGCAGCGTCTTTGCTGTTCTGTCCCGTCTTGTCCGCGTGGGTCTCGGTGGAACCCAGGGCAATGGCCGCCAATACGTCTCCTGGATTCACGAGACAGACTTCGCCCGCGCCATCGAATTCCTCATCGAGCATGAAGAGCTCGACGGCCCCGTCAATATCGCCGCGCCGCATCCGCTGCCCAATCGCGAATTCATGGCCGATCTGCGCGAGGCCTGGGAGATGCCAAACGGGCTGCCTGCGCCAGCGTTTCTCATGGCCATCGGCATGTTTTTCCTGCGCACCGAGCCGGAGCTGGTCCTCAAGAGCCGCCGCGTCGTTCCCGGCCGCCTGCTTGACGCAGGGTTCAAATTCGAATTTCCCGATTGGCCCGAAGCCGCCGCCGACCTCGTGCGGCAATGGCGCGCCCGCGACGATTTCTGATCGCCGCCATTGATCTTTGTTCTCTGATCTCTGCTCTCTGATCTCCGCTACTTCGGCGTCACGTCCGTCACCGGCAAATCCCAGTGCCCCAGCAGAATCTCGAACCGCCGCTGTTCTTCTTTCTTGTACGTGTCCTGATCCGGCCAAAGCGCTTTGATGAATGCGTCCTCGTCCGGGTTCGAGCTCGTTGCCACGGTCGAGTTCTTGTAAACAATCGTCACGCGGTAGTCCCAGCGTCCATCCTCGGTCGTGTGGTATGCGGGCGACTCGATCTTCAGCGAAACAATCCGTCCCGTCGTTTCGATCTTCTTGAGCAGCGGCCAATGGTTCTTCAGAAACAGATCCAGAAACTCCTGCTGATGCCCCCACTGGCACTTGTAGTAGTACTCGATCGTGTAGGGCGCTCCTGCGCTCGACTGCGCCGGCGCACCTTGCGCGAAAAGGGAACTGGAAAAGCCGGCAACGATCGCCAGCATCACTGTTGCGAGCAGAATCCTGCGCATAGAACCCCCTCCAGAATCTCGGTGAGGTTTCAGAATACTACTGCCGTGACGCATCAAGGCGCATCATCCAGGCGGCCTGCACCCAGGGGAGGATGGCCGATCCACGGCGATTCATTTCGGATCCAAAGACCGGATATACGTGCGAAACCAGATTGCGAGCTCCGGCTCGGACATCGTTCCGTCCGCCACTGCCAGCATGGTGATGACGCCATCCCTGTCGCTCGCGATGAGCTCATAGCCGTTTTTGAGCAGGAAAGTTTCAGCAACCACCCACGCCGTACGTTTGTTTCCATCCAGGAACGCGTGATTCCGCGCAATTCTGATGGCGTAAGAGGCAGACAGGTCCGCGATGTCAGGATCTTCGTAAGCCTCCAGATTCTGCTGACGAGCCAACGCGGACTGCAGGAGCGGCAGGTCCCGCACTCCTGCCAAGCCGCCATGCTCTGCAATCTGTTCGTCGTGAATGGCCAGGACGGAACTTTCCTTGATCCATCTCCAGGGTGAAGCCGTCATTTGGCGAGCTCACGAAGCAGGTCGCGGCGCTTGCGCATGACTTGACGCGCCAAAGTCAGGTCTTCTTCAAACTCACGGTCATATGGCGTGATCCGCAGCCCGTCCGGCGCCTCCGTTAAAAACACCGAATCGCCTTTCGCCACTTTCAGCAGCGCCAACGCCTCTTTCGGCAGCACGATCCCCGCCGAACTTCCGATCGTCGTAACTTTGAGCTTGATCATCGTCGCCTCCGTTCTAACGATTATAACAAATGTTAGAACAAAGGGCACCGAAAAGACCTGGAAATCCGGAATAACACCGGCCGTGTCGCCATCAAATCCGGTGCAGCTGGACCACCTGGGTATAGACCATCCCGCTCGAATAGGCGGCCAAAAAGGGCGTCACGTCCTCGGGCTTGCCTTCGATCAGCACATCGGTGTCGATTGTCGAGTTAGCGCCCTTTGAAACCGATGCGCCAAACTGCAGACTGACGTCTCTAAGCTCACCCCCTACGCTTTTGCGCAGCATGAGGGTGGTGTCAAATGTGTCATATTCCAGCGCATTGTCGGTTAGCACCACGCGGGTAATCGTCCAGCAGCCGTTCGGAGTGTCGTCGGCGGATGGCGCACTGAAGAGGAATGCGCTGCAGGCCGATGGGTTCTCCGCCAGCAGTGTGCCGCCCGCCTTGGCAAGATAAAACGTCGACCCGCTTCCATTCTTCGTAATATCGTCTGCCGTGAGCGACACATACGACGAATTGTCGCCGGGTTTAATCACCGCATAGAGTTTGCCGTCCGGCGTAGCCCAGCTGCCTACGATGCGGTTATCGAGAACCGAGGGCAGTGGATTCTCCAGAACGACATAGTTGCAGCCAGATAGAAACAGCGCGATTACGCCATATACCGCCCACAGCAGCCTTGTGCCCTGCGATCGCATGCCGACCCCCCTCAATCTGTCTCGTTTTGATTGGTCCTGCCGAGTTCCTGAAGATGCCCCATCCTAATTCACGCTCCTCTCGCGCGCACAAAAAAAACGGCCCCCGTGTTAACGGGGGCCAAGTTGCCTTGGTTCTCTCGCGTTGCGAGAGCTTTTTTGGCGGCCTACGGCGGGGTGGCCGTTGGCGCGAGTGCAGAGCCTCGGGGGAGGAGTTGGCCGCTAATTACGGCTGCTCCGCGCCTGCTGCGGCAGGAGCGCTTTGGGGTGACGCTTCTGCCTGGGCCGCCAAACTGTTTTCCATCACACTCAGATGCACACTGCTGAACCGTACCCGTTCCGGCTTTTGGGTTTGATCTTGATCGCCGGTTCCGGTGGAGGCCATCTCAACTTCGTTGCCGAGGGCCACCGAGTGCATGCGGTAGACGGGAATCTGATGTTCTGCTACGAGATAACGCTTGACCGCTTCCGCCAGGCGCTCGGAGCTCTGTATGCCCGCGCTGCCCGCCATCGGCGAGTGCGCTTCCAATTCCAGGATGTAGCCTTCATGCCCGGTTAGGCTTGAGGCCAGCTTGTCCAGATCTGACTTCGAATCCGAAGTCAAAACCGGGCTTGAGCCGCGGAACTTGATCACCAGGTCCGTCGCCTGGTGGTACTGATCCAGGCCGCTCACCGTGGTATTGATCTGGTTCACGTGATTCGATGCGTTTTGCGCCGCAGTGTTGGCGTTCTGCGCTTCGCTGTTGGCGTTCATCGCCAACTCGTTTGCCGCGTCGGCCGTGTTCTGCGCCTTGTGAATGCCCGCCTGCGCGCGCTCATCCACATCCTTGATGTAGGCCGCGTTCTTGGCGTTCACTTCATCCAGTTCGCTCAAACGATCGTTGATCGGATCAATCTGTCTCTTCACCCACTTCTTGCGGGCAAAGGGATAAATGCGGCCCCAGAACCCCTCCTTAGGGGCGCTTAGGGGCGGTTCGGCCGCGGGACCGGAGGAGGGCTGAGCCTGCGGCGTCGAAGTAGAAGTGGTGGATGTGTCCTGATTTGAAACCCCGGAAGCGGTTCCGGTATTCACTTGGTCCTGAGCCCAAACGGGAAGCGCAATTGCAGATGCCAACGCAAGAATTGCCAGATGGCGCGGGAAGAGCTTCATTTCTCTCGCAGATGTTTTCATGGGTTGAACCCCTCTTGGCTCGCGGTATTGAATCACCGTCCGCGGATTTGAGCGCTGCTGTCCGCTCGCCCTGTTAAAAGCAAGATCGCTGCCAAAGTGGGGGCTGGGTCTGGAAATCGGCTATCTATATGAAAATAAAGTTATTTCAAACTTTGACGGTGGCGGGGAATTGGCTGGTTTCGCGTGCTGTATACCCTTGTTTGCGGGTAATTTTTGCACCTTCACGTAGTTTCTACCCGGTGGCGAACGCCACCCCCTGCTTCGAGGCCGCGTGCCCCCTACTTCGAGGCTACGTGAATGATTCGAATCTCGGGAAAAGCGCCATCCCAGCCTTGGGCAATGGTGTCGAAAACCAGCCGGAAGTCGGCATTGTCTCCCGGTTTCAGCGGCGCCGCCGACACCGGCTCCACATCCACATAAGGCTCGCGCGTGCGAATCAGGTTCAATCCCTGAGTTTCGTTCTGCGCCACCTCATGTGCCGGGTCGCGGAACAGAGTCTGCACCGTAATTCCGGTCACCGTTCGACTGCCGGCGTTGGCAATCGACCCGTCGATGTAAGTCACCTTGCCGCCGGCCAGGTTTGTCGATTCGCTCATGTGCAGATTGCTGATCGTCAAATTACCCGCATACGGATCCAGCGCCGCCGAGATTGGCGTCACCACCGGCACGTTTTTCCCATGCTTGTAATAGAGCACCATCGCGATTGCTACAGCGACCACAATCACGACGGCTGCGGCAATCGGCAGCCAGTTGCGCTCCCGCGCAGCCTCGGGACGAATCAGTTGTGGACCGGTGCTCACGAGCGCGATTGTACACCCGATTCCATTGGCCCCGTCTCTGATGCAGGCTCTAAAAAGACCGGGCGTGCAATGCCACTCGCTCTGTCGCTCCGGCTCGCACGGAAGTTTGCATCCAACTTTCCCGGCGCGCGTCTAACCAGCATCCAATTGGAGAGGGGCAATCCTCGCCGGCAAATCTTAAAGAGCTCTCAGAAAAAACGGGTCCTCAAGAAGGAACCATCAGCGTGATCGAACCGTAAATCAACTTGAAAGGCAGGCCAAAATGCATCCCCCAAAGAACCACACAATCAACTCACCGGCATCGGCCGCCTTTTCTCAATCCAATCCGGCTGCCGAGCGAGCCTACCAGGGGCTCACCATCGCAGCCATGCTCTTGATCCTCGCCAGCATTCTTTTGGTTTAGCGGCTTTCCCCCGAAGCTTCGCCCGGCGCATCACGGCGCTCATTGCCGGTTGGCGCGACTTACCGGTTGGATAGTGTGCGGCGTGCGGCCTGAATGCCAAATCTTTTCACGGGCGACTGCTAGCCCGGAGCAAAAAAAGCTAATAGCTGCCTTTTTCGGCGAAGCTCGCCTTCTTTACTGACTGCCTGAAGTCGCCGCCTCGCATCTCGATTCGAACGCACATTTCTGCCAGGCGTGACCTCATGCGATCCCCGATCCGGTCGCCCAGCGTCGCCTCCCGTGCCGCGCGCTCCGGGTCGCTCAAGCCTCCGCCACCGGCCGGCGCATCGGCATAGTTTGTCGTGATAATCGTCGTTTGCCGGTCGTTGTAGCGCGTGTTTAAGATCAGCGCCACTGTATCCCAAACCCATTCGTTCGGCTTTTGCGCACCAAGGTCGTCGAGCACCAGCACTTCGGCGCCAAACACCGGCTTCAGCAACTCGAGTTCCGTCGTCCGCACTTCGGGGTTATAGCTGTTCTGAATGCTCTTCAGCAGCTCCCTGTAATCGCAGAACAATCCCTTCGCGCCACGCTCCCGCACCAGCCGCTGCAGTACCCCTACCGCCAGGTGCGTCTTGCCCACACCTATTGACCCGGTGAAGAGCAATCCCTTCCCGCCGGTGTCGACGGGATACTCATCCACAAAGCGCCTTGCCGTCGTCAGCGCCGCGGCCAACAACCGGTCGGCGCCATGGTAAACGTGGAAAGTGTCCAACGTGCAATCCCGGTACCGCGCCGGAATCTGCGCCGCATGAATCCGCCGCTGCTCCCGCTCCGCTTCCTGGCACTCGCACTCGCGGCTCACCCAATTCCCGGCCGCATCCTTCGCCCGAACCAGACCCGATCCCCCGCAAATCCCGCAAACCGTCATCTCGCTTCTCAGCCTAGCGTACGTCGCCTCACGCGATCCCGGTGCATCTCCCGTGCCCCAATGTGGAAAATGCACATCCTTGTAACGCCGGCGTCCTCGCCGGCTGTCGTGCAGGCGTCCCCGCCCGCACCCGCACATTCCGGTAAAGGCTTCCATCCTGGTGATTGGCGCAGCGCGCCACGTTTGACTGCTGTCACCCTTCGAGGCTCCCTGGTCCCACATCGAATGGGTCCCCCGGTCCCTCGCTTTTGGGACCGGGGATTGCACCCTATTCCCTAATCCCTGTTCCCTGCATTCATCAGTCGCACACCAGCGCGCCATCGGGATAAACCTGCTCTTCGAGTTCTTCCGGCTCGGCCGCCTCGCCCGCTTCAATCCGCGCCACAAAAAAACGCTCCACCTCGCCCAGAACTTCCGGTCCGGTCCGCGCGCGGTAAATCGCTGCGCGCAGCTTCGCTCCGCCCGGCACGCCATGTGTGAACCAGGTCGCGAACTGCTTCATCTTTCCCTCGGGATCGCCCATCCTCGCATCGCGCGGCAAATCTTTCGTCGCCTCGGCCTCGGCCAGCAGCATTTCGAAATATGCGCGAATCATTCTGTACCGATCCAGATTCGTCGCCTTCTCGTAGCTGCCCGTTGCCGTGTATTGCGCAATCTGCCTGAAGATCCATGGATTTGCCGGCGCCGCCCGCCCAATCATCACCGCGTCGCAGCCCGTCTCGGCCACCATCGCCGCCGCATCTTCTGGCGTGCGCACGTCGCCGTTGCCGATTACCGGCAGCCCCACCGCCTGCTTCACCGCCGCAATCCATTGCCACTGTGCCTGTCCGCTGTATCCCTGCTCGCGCGTCCGCGCATGGAGCGCCAGTCCATTCAGCCCCTCGGCCTCGGCCATCCGCGCCAGCTCCACGCACACAATCTGCGAATCGTTCCAGCCCATGCGAAACTTCACGGTGAAGGGAATCGTCACCGCCTTGCGAACCGCCCGAAAGATCTCGCCGATCTTCGGCAGATCGCGCAGCAGCCCTGATCCTCCATTCGATCCCACCACTCGCTTTGCCGGGCATCCCAGATTTAGATCGACGGTATCGAATCCCGTCTCTTCGACAATCCGCGCCGCTTCCGCCAGCGTTTCAGCGTTCGATCCGAACAACTGCGCCCCGATCGGATGCTCATCGTCGTAAAAAGTCAGGTAGCGCCGCCGCTTCGTCTCCCGCATCCGCGCCAGCCCATCGGCCGACGTGAACTCAGTCATGATCAGCCCGCACCCCGACTCTACATTCGAGATCGCCTCATCAACCTGCGTCGCCGCAGCTTCCTCGCTCCCTTGCGCTCTGTTCGCTGTTCTCTGATCTCTGTTCTCTGTCCCTTGTTCTCTGATCTCTGTTCTCTGATCTCTTGAAAACACAGCTCGCGTGCCGTATGAATCTCCGGAACACCGTGTCCGTCACGCCGGCCATCGGCGCCAGAACCGTCGCCGGCCGCACCACCACCGCACCCAGTCGCACCTCCGCCGGCACCCGCGCCTCCGCAGGCATCGCGTGCTCCACCGGATTGTCCCAGTCCTTGTTTACCGTGAATCCGCGTCCCGCCATAGCTACCATCCGCCGGAGCTTTTGTGCGCCGTCTCTAATCTTTGCATCAAAAATGCACTGTCATCCTGAGCGAAGTCCCGGCGCTCCGGGACGAAGTCGAAGGACCTGCATTTGTTTTCCGAGAGCTGAAGGCTGAAAGCTGACAACGAAAAGCTGCCTCCACGAAAAAGCCCCCGCCGTGGCGGAGGCCAATCCCATCCGTTGGGTGCCCCAGGTCTCGATTTTGTAACCTGGGATTCTCGGCTTACTTCGCCGCTGCAATCGCCTTGTCGCTCTTCGCGTACTTCCGCCGGAACCGCTCCACGCGTCCCGCCGTATCCACCAGCCTTTGTTTGCCCGTAAAGAACGGGTGGCAAACCGAGCAAATTTCCACGTGAATGTCGCCCTTGTGGGTCGAACGCGTCTCAAAGTTGCTTCCGCAGGCGCACATCACTCGCACCGCGGCATAATTGGGATGAATCTTTTCCTTCGGCATCGCTCCAAATACTCGCTTTCCTGCATTTCGTCTCTCTTCATATTGTAGGGGGATTCGCCCGCTTTCGCAATTCCGGGGCAGTAGGTCGGTTTGAAGGGTTGGGGCATTGCAGGCTGCGAAAAAACTCGCTGTTTTGAAAGGGCACCAGCGGGGACCCCACGCAGCGTGTGGGTCGCGTGCCGCAAAGGTTGCAAAATCATCGCGGCCTCAGCCGCCGGGGCGGGGAATTATGGAATGCGGCGTTCAGCTCCCAGCCATCAGCTCTCAGCCGTCAGCCTTCGGTTTTTGCCTTTGCTTGCCTCCATGCTTTCACAACGGCTCGTTCAGCATGCCCGGAACTGAAAGCTGACTGCTACCCCCGCTACCACCAAGCTTTCTATTCCCTATTCCCTACCGGCTACTCCCTGTTTTTCGCCCCACCAACTCCGCCCTCGCCGCCAGCCCCATTGCCATCGCCATCACCCGGTCGTCGTGCGTACCCGCCTGCGCGCCCGAGTTTCCATTCGTCATCCGCACAAAACTCCGGCACTCTCCCAGCAACCTGCGGCTCTGGAAGCGATCCGGCTCCTCCACAAATGCCGCATTGAGTTTTCCCAGCATCGCCGGCCGGCTCACGCTTGTCGTCAGCCAACCCGGCTGCCCGCCCTGCTTGTAAATCCGCCCGTACTTGCACGCCGTCTCGGCCAGCGCCAGCACGCCCGACCCATGGTTGTTCCGCTCCACCACCAGCCACGCGCCGTTGTATTCCTTCGCCATCTCGGTCACATACTGCGCCAGCTCCAGCCCGCCCACGTGTGCGGCAAATTCCGCGCATTGCAACCCCGTCTCCATCTCCAGCACCTCGGCAGCGGAGTAGTCGCCTTCGCTTCCGCCGCCCGCCGGATCAACCGCCACCAGATACTCTCTGCCCTTCACAGGCGGCAGCCAGATCTCCAACTCTCCGTTTCTCCGCCGCTCCACCGGCTCTGGAGCCGACTTCATCCGCGCCTCCACCGCCGCCAGCTCAAACACGCACTCGCCGCTCGTCAGGAAGCAACTTTCCGCGTCTTCCGCAAACTCCTGCCGCGCCAGCCCGCGAAAATCCGAGCGAATCCGCCTCCGATATCCGATCTGCTCGAGATTGAGCCCATGCTTCGCCATCAACTCGCGTTCTTCCCCGGTCAGGCTTCGCGCGTTTACTGCCTCCGCGCGATATCGTTCCTCCATCCACCACGGAAAAAAGTGCCGCACCATCCCCGTCTCATCGGCCTTCAGCCACTCTTCGTGAAAGCACCCTCCCACGCCCAATGGCGTCGACTCCAGCACCATCTCCGCATCTGGCGCCATCGCCGCCCGCAATCCTGCCAGGGTCTCTGCCGCATCGCCCGGCCACCGCGCCAGCTCGCTGCAGTGCAGGTTCTGCACCGTCAATCCCCGCCCCGCATTCCGGTCCGCCGCGCTCACCACGCGATACTCCGCATCCATCCGTGGAAACACAATCTGCCGCACATTCGACTGGCCCGTCCTCAGTCCTACCTTGCGCACCGTCTCCGGCAGCCAGCCTACGAATCGGTGCACGATCCTGAAAATCTCCTCCGCGGCCTCCTGGGTGTGCGCCACTTCCAGCGTCAGCGTTCCCGGATGCGTGATCGTCTTTAGGAAAAATCGCGCCGCCACCCACGTCGTCATTCCCAGCTGCCGCGCCTTCAGCACAATGTTTCGCTGCCCGCGTGTCCGCTCGAACTCCCTCTGCACCGCGTTCGCCTTCAGTTTCTCCGGACTCCCACCCCGCGACCGCACCACTAGCAGCCCGGCGGCCATCGAGATCAGCGGCGTGTCTCCCTCCAAACCTCCCGGCTGCTTGTCCAGACTCTTTCCCAACTTCACCAGCTCTCGCCTGTTTTGTCTCTCGATGAGCGCCGCCCACCATGCAGGCCCAAATTTTTCGAGTCCTTCGAATTCCTCCACTCGTCCCCTCCGCTCCGCCGTCCCGGGCAATTTCGCGCGCTGCCGGCGCGCTCGCGCATCCCATGCGCCCCGCCTCTATAGGCATCGTTTTCTTCGCACGCATCTCAGGCTTGGCCCGCGACTGCCCAGGTCGCGGGCCAAGCGAAGGCGCGGCCCGCCCCAGGCCGCACCTGCAATTCCACTTCATCTGATGGTTGAGTTGATCCTGCGTCTCGGTCCCCGGTCCCGTAGTCCCTGAGTCCCTAGTCCCTAATCCCTAGTCCCGTAGTCCCGCAGTCCCGCAGTCCCTGAGTCCTCAGTCCCTATTCCCTAATCCCTAGTCCCGTAGTCCCGCAGTCCCTGAGTCCTCAGTCCCTATTCCCTATTCCCTGCCTTTAATACCCTCCGCACCAATACTTGATCGTGTAGGCCGTCGACGCCGTCAGCGCCGTATTCGCCGTGATCGTGATCGCCGTTGTGCTCTCCGTCCATGTGTTGCTGGTGATCATCGCCGTTGCGTTCAGCGTCGTCACCATGCAGTTGGCTTGGTTGCTATGTGTATTCGGAAAGCTCAGTGTCGCCAGCGTTCCCGTCGCCGGGCTGCTTCCCGTGGTCAGCGTTACCGTCCCGCTTATGCCGTCGCATGTATGGCTCGTCGCGCACGCAATCGTCGGACTCGATCCCGCCGCCGCCCCTGCTGCCACGCCCATCGTTCCCGTGCCCATCATGAATTTGCCTTGCAGGTACCCAGTTGCCGTCGTGTTCCCGCTGCCACCCACCTGCAACGCCGCGGTCGAATAATTCGAGCCGCCTTCATACACGATGAATCCGCCTGTTCCCGAACCGCTCGTATTGTTGATCACCACTGCGTTTGTGCCGGCCCCGGCGTTGATCGTCGTATTCGAATTCGCCGGCAGAATCACTCGATCCAGCGAATTCACCGCGTCGGTCACCCGCAGATAGTTGTTTGCGTCCTTGCGCACCTGCCACTCCGCGGTGCCGGAATAGTTGTTGAAAGCCACCGCGCCGATCTGGTCCGCACTCGTTCCCGGCTGAATTGCCAGCGTCTGATTTGCATTCGATCCGTTCTGCAGTGTCACGTTTGCCTGCATGGTGGTGGCGCCCGTCAGAGTTTGCGCTCCCGTCACGCTCAACGTTCCGCTCAATGTTTCTGAAGCCCCCGCCAGCGTTCCGCTCACCGTCGGCGCGCTCAGCGCCGGGCTCGTCGCCAGCACTGCGCTCCCGTTTCCCGTTGTCGCCTCGCTCACCGGCTGCCCACTCGCGTTTGTCCCCAGAACTGACGCGCTCGCCGGAATCGCTCCGCCGTTGATCTTGCCCACCGTCGTCGCGCCCTGCGTGCCCGTCACGTCGCCGCTCAAGCTCCCCGTAAAATTCGTCGCCGTTGTCGCCGTACTTGCGGTCGTAGCTGTTGTTGCCGTCGCCGCGCTTGTCGCGTTGGCCACCGCCGTCGCGCCAATCGCACTCACAATCTCGGCCGCGGTTGCCGCCGCCGGCGGAGCGTTCGTCTGCCAGTACCCCAATCCCGTGAACGGCGTTACGCCGCCCACCGTCGCGCTCGTTCCGCTCTGGTTATAAAATGCCGGGCTGTACTCGCTCCCTGTCTGCACGTTGCCGCTCGCCGTGTTGCCGGCCACAGTGCATGTCGTGCCCGTGCACGCCACTCCCGCTCCCGTAAATGTGAACGCCCCGCTGTTGCCGTTGATCGAGCTCACGCTGCTGGGCAGCGTTCCCGGTGTCCACTTGCTCGTCGCCGCATTCCACGTCGGCACCGAGCCGTTCCCGGCGCCGCTATCCGTCCAGTCAGCCAGATTCGCAGTGCCCAATGGCAACCCGCTCACCTGGAAACTCGCTGCATTCACTGCGCCATTTACGTTCTCTGCGTTCGGCCACGGATGCACCGAAATCCACGCCAAATCTGTCGTGGTCGTTGGCGTGTAGAGATAGAACGCGGCCGGCTGTCCGGATAATGTCGATAAGTTGGCATCGAAGCAGGAGGTGACGTAGTTCGCTGTCAGCGCTGCTGAGGTTGAAGCAATTTGTGTCGATCCTGTCTGCAGCCAGAAAGTCGAGCTCCCGCTCCCGCTATCAGCCTTCATGCGCGCGCAGATATGCACCATCGTTGCCGGTAGATTAGCGCCGGTATTGGCCGGGCCAATCGCAATGGAACCCTGATTCAGCTCGCTAAAGTCAACCTCATTCCCGGTCGGGATCGATAGATGGCTTCCCGTTTCGCTCGTTGAATCCATGACTACCGTTGTTTCGCCCGGAGGTGCGGTCAGGTCTTCCGGCCATATCCACAGATCGGCCTGATTGTTATATGGAGTCAGTTCATCGCCATTGGCCACAAAATCGCCCGTGTGGGCGAACGCGTGGGTCTGACGGGAATCGGTTGCGCTGCAGGATCTCATGATTGCGGGCTCAACGCCGTCCATCGGATTGTAGAGGCGGCCAAGCGAGCAACGGTTCCCGAGCCCGGTGTCGGTAATCGTGGCCAGATCGGATCCATCGATCAATTCCAAATCGTTCAGTTTCCCCGTGATGGTCAAGGCTCCGGTGTCCGCGCAACCTTCGCACTTTGAATCAAAAGCGTCCCATTGCGTCGGACTTAGAATCGTCCCTCCTCCAAGCGTCGTGTTACTTATCTTGTGATTGAGCCCCTCGATTCGCCAACCGCCTCCAGGCAAGGTTTGGCCTTGATCCTCCATCTCCACGCCGTCGACGATCCACCATCCCGCATTTGATTCCTGAGTCCCGTTGTACTCCAGCACTTGCGGCCCAAAACGCGCACTGGCAATCTGTCCGCCGTACCACCGGGTCCACCCGCCGTCATAGGACACCCAGGGATAATTCGCGTCGATAACGACATTTCGCAGTTCGTTCAAGTCTCCGAACGCTGCGTTGATTCCGCTTCCCGAAGTATCCGATTCAATGGCTAAAAAGCCCCATGCGGTGCGGATACTCACGTTATCGAAAGTGTCGGCGTATGGTTGACCGGCCACGCCTTGGAACAGAAAAGCGCATGTGTTGTTCTGCTGCTGCATCGACGCACTGCGAATCGAGAGGTTCCTGAATACAGCCTGATTAGGCCCATTTCCGCTTGTAGTATTCGAGGTGTCGTCGTAGGCAAGCCCGCAGTTGCCCACCGTAGCTGCCGTTGGCAGGCCCATGATGGATACGTAAAGAACCGAGCCATTGTGCGTCGGATAAGTCCACGTCTTTGCCAGCGACGCCGTGTTCGATCCAAATCCCGTGCCTTGCCCTACGGATGTGATGGTCGTCGAAACTGTATTTGTTCCATCGGAGAGGGTGATGTACTGGCCCACATCTCCCGGATCAAACTCGCAGGAAGCGGAAGTAATCGCGGCGCTTCCGCTCGTGGCTACCACATCGGAGCAAACCCGGCCAGGCCGCCGATGAGGAAAATTGCCGCTGGCGTCGACCGAGTCATCGACGATAATTCCGAAATCCTGCCAAACATAAGAAGCATGAGGAGCGACATAGCCGCCAGATGAAGGATCGCCGGGCGCGAATACGTCCTTGCTTGCAGCTCCTCTGATCACCACGTTGGCAGAGAATCCGCCGGCCCCGTGAGGACCATAGATGCTCACCCCTTTGGGGTTCAGGGTTGAGGCGACGTAGTACACCGTCGGAGTGCTCGACGGGTTCACTGGCAGGTAGACGTTTCCACCGGATGTATAAGCGGCATTGATAGCCGCCTGAATCGCTCCCGTGTTATCCGTGCAGCCGGTGACCGGTCCGCTGATCGAACAATCGCCTGCCGCTCCATAGGCGGTCACCGAGATCGTTTGTTGGCCTCCAAGGTTTGTCAGCGCGCCGCTCGCGCTCGTTGCGCCCGTGCCTCCCGCAGTCATCGGAACTGCGCTCATGCCGCCGATCGTGGTTCCGTTGCCCGTGTAATAGGCAATCTGCCCTGAGCTTGCGGTGTTGATGGTTCCGTTCGAGCCTCCGCCGCCCCCGCCGTTTCCGCAAGGGGATCCCGTGTTTGTTATGTATCCGGAGTTATCGATTTGCAGGCAGTTGTCCCCGCTCGTGGCCGCCAGCCCCGGAAACTTGATCGCATTCGGCGCGACAAAGGCCGCATCCAGTTTCGTGCTGGTTCCCGAATATATGTCCGTCTCTGCCCCGGAACCGCTCTCGAAATTCAGTCGTATATGCCCTGTCGGATTACTTGCGTCGATGTATGTATCTCCGCTATTCGTGTTTTGATAGGCTTTAAAGCTGTCTAACCCACCAGTCGCTGAGTTAAGCTCCCAGTTATTGCTCGCATCCTTCACTAAGTACCATTGGCTGTTGCCATTCCAGTCCTTGTAAGTGAAAGATCCCTTTTGGCTCGTTGTAAGTCCGGGCCACAGGTAGTAATCCACCTCTGCATCGGTGTTATTGCGCACTGACACGGTTCCGGTCGATTGCGTTGTTCCACCCACCAGCAGATTGCCCACAAATTGCGCATTGCCGGCCTGGTCGACCGTTCCTACAGCCGTCGGTGTCGCGCCGCCGCTGGCAAAAGTCACTCCGCCCGTGCCGGCGTTCGTCGAGCAGTTGAAGCAAATGTTGCCCGTGCCGGCTGCGCTCAGTGCCGTTTGGTTATTCGTGCTGCTCTGTCCCGGATTCCACTGCTGTATCTGTAGCCGGTATACATTGTTCAGCAGATCCTGCACCTGGTAAAGCTGCTGCCCGCCCGTCGCATCGCTAAACCCATAGATCCACCGGTAACCGTAGTCTGTCTGGATCTCGTTCAGCAGCCCGCGCTCGTTCCCCAGTCCCGTCCCCAGCCTGAAGTGATTGGTCAGCGTCGCGTCCTGCTGGCTCATGTACCAGTCACCATTCAAGGAGTTGAAACTCCGGTGAAATGTATCGAGGAAGCTGTTGCGCGTTCCGTTGTCGGTCAGCCTTCCCGTGAACATCGTGCCGCCGGTCATCCAGCTGTTGTATGCGCTCCCCGCGTCCGCCACCACTTGGCTCGTCGAGTTCTCGTTCCGCAATCCGACGATCGTATTGTTCTGCGCGTTCGGTCCTAAGTGCAGCGCCGTCGAGCATCCCTCTACATCTCCCCCCGTGAAAGTATTTCCGTCGCCTTGTTGGATGTTGATTCCGTAAGTCCCGCCGATCGGGTTACCTCCGCTGGTCGGGCAATTGATATGCAGCCGCACAAATGTGCTCGCATTCATCCAATCCGTCGTCGCGGGATTAGTAACTTGGTGCCCGATCGCATTCACCGCTGTCCCGAATCCGCCGAACTGGTCATCCAGAAACGTTCCACCCGTGTAATTTCCGGTCCCGTCCAGTATCATGCCCGTCTGGTTTGAGTTACCCAGGAAATACAAGCTCTCTAAGTCCATCTCCTGCGTCCGGAATGCAACCAATCCCTGCGCCGTCGCGCTCGCCGCTCCCGTCGTATTGATCACCACGTTGTCCAGGTGGAAGCCCGATGTGTCCGCCGCATAAGTTGGGTCGCCCACTTCCACCATCGCGCCCGATCCGGTGTACGCCAGCGCCGTTCCGCCCGTGCTTCCGCTCGCCGGTGTTCCGCCGCGCAGCGCGCAACCGCGAAGACTTACATTCCGCGTTCCCGCCGTCACCACAATCTGATTGGCCGTCGTGATCGTCGCGCACGGCAGCAGTATCGCCACATTGTTCGTCGCGATGGTCAGATTCGAGCCCATTGGCAAGTTGCCCGTGAAATTCCGCGCATCGCACGTCCCGCCGTAACTCGCGCTCACCGCGTTCACGCACGCCTGGATCTTCGCCCCAATATCCGCTCCCGGAAATTGATCCACCTGAAATGCCGACCCCGGTTGCCCGCTTCCGGCCAAGGCTGCGTAAGTCCCGCCGCCGGGCAGCGATCCCCCTCCGCCATCGAGTTGGGTCCCATAGCTGGCCGAGCTCCCCGCGTTCCATACCGTATATCCGCCGTTGCCCTTCAGCAGGTTCCCGGCAAACAGCGTCATATTCTGGCCGCCGATCAGGTTCACCGGCGCGGCCGTATCCCACGTCCCGGCCGCATTCAAGCTTGCCGTTGTCGTCGAAGAGCAGCCCACGCCGCCCTGCGTCACCGTGACGCCTGAAATCGCCCCGCTCGAATTCACTTGCGCCGTCGCCTGCGCCGTACACAATCCGCTGAACACCACGGGCACGCTCGCTCCGTATGGATCCCACCCCAATCCGTGTTCGCTTCCCAGCGTCACCGACTGCACCGCGCCGGTCGCTGCCGCCACGGTCATCGTCGGCTGCACCGCGTTCCACGTCGGCATCACCACCGCATTCCGCACCGTCCATCCCTGCGCGTTTCCACTCAGGTCCAGCACCAGCCCCGTCGGCGGCTCGCCTGTCGCCGACGAATTTCCCGCCAGCGCCACCACGTTATCTAGCACGTTGTTCGATCCCGCCGCCGCTGTAAATGCGTGCGTCGCGGCGATGGTTACGTTCTGCCAGCGGTTTGAGTCCGCATTCAATCCCGTCGGCGCCGCAACCGGCAGTGCCGGAATCGCCACGCCCGTATTCAGTCCCCGGATATCGATATTCCTGAACTCGCTCCACTGCGGCCATTGCGCCAGGTACAGCCCGCACGTATGCGTCGAGTGCGCGCCCGGATACAGCGCGGCCATCGGGTCAGTGCCCGTCGCCGCGATCTCCACGTTTTCCATCTCCGCCACGCGCAGCCCATTTCCGCCTGCGCCGGTCGCGGCTTGCATCGCAATTGCGCAGTTGCCCACGCTCCAAGCTGCGCCCGATCCCATCGTTCCCATCAAACCGTTTCCGCCCGGCGAAAAAATCGAATTGGCTTCCATGGGTCGATTCATCCGGCACGTCCCCGCCGTCGCCCGCCCCTCCGCCGGTGTGCACGAAACGTCCATGCTCTGGTCCACATAGATCGTTAAATCGTGCAGCCGCGTATTGCTCAGCATGTTCACCGCGTCCGGTCCGCTCACCAGCACGTCTTGTCCTGGGAATCCCATCAGCGCCGATACCTGCTTGCCTAATCCGCCAATCGATTCTCCATGCCAGCTCAGTGTCCGCGTCTTGCATGTTCCTTGGGGAATCGTCAGCGCTACCGCGTGCGCGTTGGCATAGCCCAGGGCTGTCTGCAGCGCGTTCGTGTCGTCGGTCACCCCATCGCACACTGCGCCAAACTCTTTCACGCTGCGCTCCGCCTGCTGTGCGCCCGTGGTCCGCAGATCCGTCACCTTCACGCCGCTCGGATTCGTAAAGCTGTCAGTCCCCGCGTAATTCGGCGGGATCGTCATCGCCCCATTTGCTCCCGCTGCATTCATCGCCGCTTGCAGCGTTATTTGCGCGCTCCCCGCCGCCGGAGCCTCAACCCCATTCACCGCCGGCGTGGTCAGCGCGCCCGTCATATTTCCGCCCGCCAGCGGCACTGCGGACGACACCTGCGTGTCCACGTAGTGCTTGTCCGCCGCCTGCATCGGCTGGGTCGGATCTTCGTTCAAATAAAGCGGCCCCGTCAGCGTCCCGCCCGTCGCAGCCAGTCCGCTGCCCGATCCCAGTCCCGCGATCGCCTGGTCCACATACGCTTTGCTCACTGCCTGCACTGCCTGCGCTGCCGGCATCACCTGTGCCTGCACCTGCGCCAAGCTTGCCTGCGCCGCCGCCGGAACCACCCAGTACTGTGTGCTCGTCGTGCCGTCGCTCATGTAGTACACGGCCGTGTAGTACTCTCCCGCAGGTGTTGCACCCACATTCGCCGCGAGACTTACGCTCACAAATCCGTCCGGCCCAATGGCTAATGTCGTCGAGTCCGCGGCCACTGCCTGTCCCGCCGCCGTCGTAAACGCCGGCCAGCTGATCACCAGGGTTCCCGCGCCTGGTTGTCCGTTCGCCAGGTACACCGTCCCCTGCACGGTCGTCGTGCTCACGGCCTGCGCCATTGCCATCGCCGCCAGCGTCAGCGCCAACAAACACTCCGCGACTCCGCGAATCATGCCCGTCCCGCGGCCGCCGGTGCCCCACCCTCGCGACGTGTATGTTTTTGTCGCCAGGGTGCGGTCGCACGACACCGCCCGCCAAACTCGCAGCCATCCGTTTTTCATGAGCTTCATTCCCATCGCATCCTTCTTCCCACTGCAATTTGCGCCGTGCTCCATCCTTTTGCCGCTTTTCCTCAAAGGCTGCAAGCCCGCGCTACTGCTCAATTTCAAAGATTTGCCTCGGCGGACCGCGGCGGATCGGTCCGCCTCGGCTTATGCCGCCTCCGTCTTTTCTTGTTCTTCCCGCGCCCTCTGCCTTGCGTCCAGCACTTCTTGCCACGTCGGACCTTCCATCAACTGGTCGGCCAGGCTCGGCCCGTCGAACCCATCACCTTCGCCGTCCCTGATTTTCGTCTTCTTGTCCATCAGCGAAAGCACGATCGCCGCGCTTCGCACATCGCCATCCTTCGTCTCCTTCACCAACTGGTGGGCGATCTCCGGCGCGTCATGTTTCACCTCTTTCTTCACCCAGTGGCGCAGCACCTTTTTCGCCCCGTGATACTGTTCCTTCTTCAGGTTTTCTGCTGGCTTCTTCTCCTTCTGGTTGCCCGCCTTCTGCCTGCTGCTCCGGCCCCTGTTTTTCGTTGCCCTTTTCCTTTTGCCCTTTTTAACCTCCTTCGTGTCCTTGCCGCTGTCCGCCTGCGGCATCGTCACCACCTTCTTGTTCTTTGTTGCCTTTTCCGTGTCCTGCTTCTTCCTTCCCATTGCTCCACCATTCCGGCCACCTGCCCACGGTCCTTCCTTGCGCCGCAACTGCGGTCCACCGGTTCTGCGCTCCGGGTCCCTCGGAGCAACCCCGCTCCCCGCTCCGCCTTCCTTCGCGCAGCCCGCTTTACCGCGGAAAAAGAAAAGGGGCCACTCGCTCAACGAGTCGGCCCCCATTCGTTTCCTCTTTCCTCGTGCCCGCGCTCACCGCGGTTTGTGGCCCGAAGAAATTCGGAAGAGCCTCTTCGGCTCCTCCGTTAATCGCAAATAATTTTTATTTCGTGATGATTGCTTCCAGCTTACCGCATTTGCCAATAATTACCTGCAAACTTCGCCTCCCAAATCTTCGTCGTGTTTTCAATCACTTAGCCCATTTTCGTCCTCCGGGGGTGTTGACAAGATTTTTCCCTTTCCCTCCGCGCCATCCAAATTGGCCCATTCCTTCACCCTTGTCCCTGATCCCGCGCCAATTCGCCAACCCGCCTTCGCGCAACTCTATGCACTCCAATTTGCCGGCGAGCGAAGCCGCTCAGTCCCAATCCAGGCTCCGCCAGCGCCGCTAACTCCGCTAGCCCCGCTAGCCACGCTAGACTCTGGCACTCCCCACGTCACTCCAAAGACATCCCCCACACCGGAATAGGAATTGATTTGCTCATCGCCGCCGTGGTATACATCCCCCAAGTTATTCCGCCTTTCTGGTTCTGATCTCAGCCGTGCGCCGCCTTTCCCATTTGAGAAAGCACGTCAGCTCCAGGTTGAGAGCTTCACTAAAGGAGTTCCCGCAATGCGAGTGCTCTACGCCCTGGTGCTGTCCTCCGTTGCTCTAGTTCTCGCCGCTTGTGGCGGCATGCCGGTCCCCATCACCTCAAACGACGGCTCCGTTCCCGGCACTGTGCTTCATGGCTCGGTCCACGGCGGCCAGAACCCCATCGTCGGCGCGCATGTTTATCTCTATGCCATCAACAACACCGGTTACGGCGGCCCCGGCATCGCGCCCTCCAGCACCAACGCTTCCGTCTCATTGCTCCAGAGCGCCGCGAACACCACTGAAGACACCAACAACCACTACTACGTCACCACCGATCGGTACGGAAACTTCAAAATCGACAGCGACTACAGTTGCCCCAGCAGCTACGCCCACACCTACTACTACGCGTCTGGCGGCGATCCCGGCTTGGGCTCCGGCGCCAACTCGGCCATCACCCTCACCGCTCCGGCCGACGCTTGCAACACGAACGCATCCACTGACATTAATGAAGTCTCAACCATCGTCACCGCCTACGTATTCGCGGGCTATGCCAGCGATCCGCTCCACGTCTCCAGTTCCAACACCACTCTCGCCTCCACCGGCCTCACCAACGCGGCCAACACACTGCTCAACCTTGAAGACATCAACCTGAGCGTGCCCCTCGCCACCACCCCCGCCGGCAATGGCACCGTCCCCCAGCAGGAGATCAATACCCTCGCCAACATCCTCGCCGCCTGCGTTAACTCCACCGGCCCCACTTCAACGCCGTGCAACACGCTTTTTACCAACGCCACCAACAACGGCGTCAATGCGCCAGACACTGCCACCGCCGCCCTCAACATCGCGCATAATCCTGGCCCTGGCGCCACAGTGGTTGGCAACTTGTTCGGCCTGCAAACCCCCACCTCGCCCTTTCAGCCCGCGCTGCCGTCCACGCCCACGCCCAATGACTTCACTATCGCCATCAGCTACTCCGGCGCGGGCATGAATAGTCCTCTTCCCATCGCCATCGACAAGTCCGGCGACGTCTGGGTGGGAAACACTGCCACCGGCGCCAACAGCGTCAGTGAGCTCAGTCCCGTCGGCGCGGCCATCTCCACCTCTGCCGGCTACACCGGCGCTGGCATCGTCGATCCCTACAGCATCGCCATCGACAAGTCCGGCAATCTCTGGACCGCGAATGTCACTCCAAACAGTCTCAGCGAGATCTCGAGCACAGGTGTACCCGCTACAAATTCGCCTTACACCGGCGGCGGCCTCAACGCCCCGTACAGCATCGCCTTTGACTCGCTCGGCCACGCCTGGGTCGTGAACAACGTCGGTGCCAGCCTCAGCGAATTCAGCTCCACCGGCACGGCCATCACCACTGCACCCGGTGACCAGGGCGGCGGCATCAACAACGATCCCATCTCCCTTGCCATCGACGCCCTCGGCAATATCTGGGTCACTGACAGCATCACCCTCGGCGCGCTTAGCGAGTTCTACTCATCCGGCGCCTCCGCCGGCATGCCCATCTCCACTTCCACAGGAGACACCGGCGGCGGCCTCGCCGATCCCTGGGGCATCGCGGTCGATGCCAACGGCAACGTCTGGGAAGCCGACAGCTCATCCACCAGCAGCGCCCTCAGCCTCTTCGGTTCTGGCGGCACCGCCATCTCCAGTTCCATCGGTTACACCGGCGGCGGACTCAACATCCCTGAAGGCATCGCCATCGACGGAGCGGGAAATGTTTGGGCCGCCAATCGCAATTCCACCGCCACCTCCGCACCCTATCCCGACAGCTCCATCAGCGAATTCAGTTCCGCGGGCGTCGCCATCTCTCCATCCACCGGCTACCAGGCCGGCCTCAATATCTCCCTCTCGCTCGCCATCGACGGCTCCGGCAACGTCTGGACCACCAATACCAACCTCAATACCGTGACTGAATTTGTCGGCGCCGGCTCGCCCGTCGTCACCCCCATCGTCGCCAATCTTCTGTTTCCGTATGGCGCACGCGCCGTCAACCGCCCCTGACCTTGCCCCATCCTCGCCACTTGTCATCCTGAGGAGCCGGCCCCATCGGCGACGAAGGATCTGCGGTTGCCTTTCGCGATCTCAACCCACCACGAACTGTCCTCTCACCCACGAACTGTCATCCTGATCCCGCCCGGCCGGCCGAAGGATCTGCAGTTGACGTTCGCGATCTCAACCCACCTCGAAAATGGGTGCCCCAGGTGCCTCGCATTTGGGCACCTGGGATACCACGAAGGCTGAGTCTTCACGTCCGCACAAAAATGGGTGCCCCATCCTAGCTTCGCTTGGGTGGGACAGCACGAACCCGCTCCACCCACTCTCAACCCACCGCGAATTGTCATCTCACCCACGAATTGTCATCCTGATCCCGCCCGGGCGGGAGAAGGATCTGCGGTTGCCTTTCGCGATCTCAACCCACCTCGAAAATGGGTGCCCCAGGTGCCTCGCATTTGGGCACCTGGGATACCACGAAGGCTGAGTCTTCACGTCCGCACAAAAATGGGTGCCCCATCCTAGCTTCGCTAGGGTGGGACAGCACGAACCCCGCCAGCTCGCGAACTTGCTACGTTCGCCGCAGGCGGACGCCAACCCGCCAGAACCTCACCCAGCTCGTCCGCTTTTCTCCGTGTCAACCCCCCTCGCCCCAACTTTTCTCGCAACCTCCTGACTTCACGCGCAAAACTCTTTTCCCAAGTTTGCCGATTAATTCACCAAACTCTCTACACTTGTCGTATGTGCGGAAATCTCTCAGTCTCCCTCCAAGCCGAGCCGAAACCTCGCAGCCAAGGGCTGAAATCTTGAAAGGGCAGTGATTTTACCCACCCCCAAATGCGATTTTCTCTGATAACTATCTTTAGAATCAGCAAAAACCCAAATAATCCGCCCACAAATTTCAACCGATTTCGTCAGTTTTCTTCCATTCTGCTCCCAGAAACGCCCCCAAACGGCCTCAAATCGTCATCAAACGCGCCCTTTTTTCCGCCTGCCGACCCGCTGTTAGCATTCCTCTATGTCCCGCTTGACGACCTTCGCGCGCCCATCTCTATGCGCCGTTCTCCTCCTCACCTCAACCCCGTTCTTCGCTCGCGCTCAATCCACTCCCGCGCCCGCCATCTCTCCGGCCCAGCTCGACGAAATCCTCTCCAGCCAGAACCGCGCCCGCACCATCACTCAAGTTGCCGTCTCACCCGACGGCAAGCGCGTTGCCTGGCTTCAGGCTGGCGAAATTCGCTTCGCTCCGATCGACAATCTGCTCCAAAGCCAACTGATCACCGCGCCTGGCCAGTCCTGCATCGCTTCCGAATTCGCCTGGTCTCCCAACTCAGCATCTATCGCTTTCTTTTCCGATTGCGCCGATCCCGCCAATCAACCCGAATCTCAATCCAATCTCTTTCTCTCTCACCTCGACGCGAGCCCCGCACTTCGTCTCACCGATCTCCATGGCTACGTCGACAATCCCGCATTCTCGCCCGACGGAAACCGCATTGCGTTTCTCTATGTCGAAGGCGCCACGCGACCTGCCGGCGCGCTCGCCGCCCAAACTCCGCCTTCCGGCGTCATCGGTGAGGATCACATCGAAATTCAGCGCGTCGCCGCCGTCCCCGCAACCGCGATCCAACCCGCTGCTCCAACCTTTCTCACTCCGCCCAATCTTCACGTCTTCGAATTCGATTGGTCGCCCGATTCCCGCTCGCTCGCCTACATCGCCGCCGACCCGCCCGGCGAAAACAACTGGTGGGTCGCCAAGCTCTATACATCGAGCTCCGACGTGTGTCCCATTCGTATCAACGGGCAGTGCCCTGATCCGTCCTTGAGTCTGTCGAAAGCAGGCGCTCAGGGCGCCTCGTCAACCAAACCTGTGGGCGCCCCTGGTCCCTCGCACTTGGGGACCAACGATGACACCAACCCCAAACCCACCGCCCATCCTTTCTCCCGCCGAAGTCTCCGGCCCGCTTCACGGCCTCCAAATCGTCCACCTCACTTGGTCGCCCGACGGAAAATCCATCGCCTTCATCGGCGGCCTCATGAGCGATCAGGGCGTCACCGGCGGCGACGTCTGGATCGTCCCTTCCACTGGCGGCGCGCCACTCGACCTCACAACAGGCCGTCCCACATCCGCTCAATGGATCGCCTGGGCCGACAGCCGTAGCATCTACGTCAACGAGCTCTCCGGTGGAAACAGCCAGCTTGTTCGCCTGTTCATCGAGGGCGACATAAATTCTGGAAACCTTTCCGTCTCGGCCGCCACTCCCATTCATCTTCCCGGCGCGGCCAGCGCCGGTATCTTTGAAAACAGTCTGTCGGCCACCTCTGATCGTTCCCTTTTTTTGTTTGCGTCCAGCAGCTTCGATGCTCCGCCTGAAATCTTCGCCGCGCGCACCTCCACCCTCGCGTTCCCCACTCAGCTCTCGCACTTCAACGACGGCCTCACGCCTTCCTGGGGCCATTCAACTTCGCTTGCGTGGAAGAATGACAACTTCAACATTCAGGGTTGGCTGCTCTTGCCCGAGAACTACGATCCATCGAAGAAGTATCCGCTGATCGTCGAAGTCCACGGCGGACCAGCTTCGGCGGTCCAATCCAGCTGGGCCGGAGGCGCGGGAGGCTTCAGCGCTACCGCTTTTTCCGCGCTCGGTTACTTCGTCCTCATGCCCAATCCTCGCGGCAGCTTTGGTCAGGGCGAGGCCTTCACCCAGGCCAATCGCAAGGACTTCGGATACGGCGACCTGCGCGACATTCTCGCCGGCGTCGATGCCGTCCTCGCCCAATATCCAGTCGATCCCAACCGTGTTGGCATTGCAGGCTGGAGCTACGGCGGTTTCATGTCCATGTTCGCCGTCACCCAGACCCATCGCTTCCGCGCCGCGGTCGACGGCGCCGGAATCTCCGACTGGCTTTCTTACTACGGCGAGAACTCCATCGATCAGTGGATGATTCCGTACTTCGGCGCTTCCGTCTATGACGATCCCGCTGTCTACGCGCGCAGCTCCGCCATCAACTTCGTCAAGAACGTCTCCACGCCCACTCTCATCGTCGTCGGCGATCGCGATGGCGAATGTCCTGCGCCCCAGTCCTTCGAATTCTGGCACGCGCTTCGCGATCTCCACGTTCCAGTCCAGTTTGTCGTTTATCCCGATGAAGGACACGGATTCTCCGATCCCGCTGACCGCCGCGATACATTGCAGCGCGCCGTCGATTGGTTTGCCCGCTACATGCCTCCCAATCCCTGAAGCACTTTTCAGAAGTGGGCTTGGTAACAAGGGCACGGCTTTAGCCGGGCCGAAAATAGCAGCAAGAATATTGGGTTTTAAAGGCTGCGGAAAAACCGCTTCGGAGAAGCACGAAGTGTCAGGGCACGACCGGGGAACCCACGCAGTGCGTGGGTCGCGTGCCGCAAATGCCGCCAAATGAGAGCGGCTTTAGCCGCCGAAGGATGCGTTTCTCAGCTTTGACGACTTTTTCCGCAGCCTGTTTAACCCCTGAGGGATAACAATCGGACTCCGTGCCAATCGCAGTCGAAGGACCTGCATTTCAGGATTCAACGAATGGGCGAACTTCTTTGACACGACACGAGTCAACGCGTCGCCCCCTTTATTGCTCTTGTTCCCGAATCGCTCGAACCCTGCTGCCGAATCCAGAAGCTGGAAGCTAGCGGCTAGAAGCTGCGCTTCCGCTTCCAATCCCCATCCGCGCCAGTCTATTGGGCAGAGTCCTGTCGCATCGCGTTCCATGCCGGAGGTGGGCCCATCCTGATACACTTTTTTCTTGGGACATTTTTCGTGTGTTTCGTCCCTCCGGCCGCACGCGGCAGCCTGCCGGCGGGTACTTGCTGCTGGGCTCATCCTCGCCCCGCGCCGGCCAGCCGTGGGTCTGGCCGTGAGCATCGGCGAGGGCGGTTGTGATCCATTCGACTTAATGCGCTTTCTAAATCCGTTCCGCGGGTAAGAAGTGCGGAACGGGGAGGATTCATGCGGCGGTTTCTGACGCTTGTTTGTTTGCTCGGCGTGGCCATTCCAGCCGGGATTTCCATCTCTGGTTGCGTCCGCAATCCGGCGGGAAACTATTGCAACGGCCTCGGCTATGGCCTGAAGCTTACCGATGTCGCCAATCTCGAGCTGCAGCCGCAGCTTGCCGGAATCTCGCTCGAGTATGGACAGACCACCGCGGTTTTGCAGCCTATCGCCACAACCTGCAAGGGCGACCCCGCGAGCATCACTACCAGTTCAATCAGTTGGGGCACCTCCAACAATCAGTTGCTTGACATCACGCCTGCCGGCGGACTCTGCGCCGGAACCTGGAATCGCAATAGCGGCGGCGGCATCCCCGACTATACCTACTGCAGTTTCCCCAATCCACTGCCATCCACCGGCGGCTTGCCTTACTCCATTGCCTACATCACGGCCACCGCCGATTCTGTTACCTCTAATCCTGTCGCTGTCTACGTCCACTCTCCGATTTCAAGTATCAGTCTCGTCACCGGTTCTGCCTCCAGTTCCACCCCCCAGCAGTGCTTCTCGCAGAACCAGCAGGCTCAGCTCGATGCGCAGGAATGCTACGTCAGCAACGGCACTCAGTATGAGCTTTGCGCGCCGCCGTCGGTGTCCCAGGCGAACTTTGTGTGCAAGGGCGGCACCGCGCCCGGTGTTAACCCCAACATTGTCGCCCGCGGCAGCTTTATTGCGCCCTCGGTTGGTGCCAACGGCAGCGTCACGGGCTCGATCTATTTGTCGGGGGCCACGGCCACGGGGAACGCGGGACAGACTTGCAAAGTGGCCAACTTCAACAATGGCTCTGTCGGCGCTACGGCAACGGTCACGCTTACCGGGTCAAACGCAATTGCCGCTGGCACGCCGCTGATCATGACTTCAGGCGGGGCAGGAGCCACCGCGCCGCCCACGCAGGCGACGCTATCCAATGGCAGCGCTACTTGCTCGGGGACCATTCAATTAAGCCCGATCTTTGGAAGCGCGGGGGAAACTTGCAACCTCGGCTACTTTAACAACGGGTCCACGGGCGCAATCGCCTCCGTTGCATTGAGTGGCGCAAACACCATCGCCGGCGGAACCGCGTTGACAATTATGTCCGGTGGCGTCAATGCCGCCGCGCCGCCCACTTCGGCAACCTTTTCGCCTGGTGGCAGTGCGACTTGCTCTGGTATGGCGAGCATCACAACAACCTTGACGCCGGTTCCCGAGTGCACGTCCTCCACCGGCACGCTCAGCTTTTTCTCGGGTAATTCCGCCGTGGCCACCATTAATTCCACGACCAACGTCATCACCGCCAAGCAACCAGGCACTACCGTCATCTCCGCGGCTATTTCGCAAACCGCCTCTTCAGCCGGCTACTTCTCCACCTGCCCGCCCAAATCGATCAGTATTGCGTTGGCCAACGGAGCTACGAAAGGCGTCATCGCGCAGGGCACTCCGCAGAACCTTACCTCCACGGTGGTCGATACCCAGGGGAATACCATCACTGGGGTCCAGCTCGACTACGAGTCGACAAACCCTGTCGATGTCGGCGTCGGAGCTGGCGGGGCCGGAACCATCTCGGCATCGTTCCCCGGTGTCGCAACGCTCACCGCGTTCTGCAAACCACCCTTTTGCAATCCTTCGCCCATCAACGAAATTGGGCTCAACGGCACCGGGTTGTCTATCCCGTCGAATCCCGTCGACGTGATCGTTCCCGGCACCACCAGCGACTTTGTCTGGGCCGCTGCGCCCGGCCAGTCGCAATACTTCTACTCAGTTGAGCTGCTTACTGGCACACCGGGCAGCACTGTGCGCCTGCCTTTCGTGCCCAACTCCATGGTCATGGACGAGCTCGGTCTCAATCTCTACTTCGGCTCGGCGCGCGAGCTCATGATCTACTCAGCCAACAGCAACTCCCTCAACAGAGTCGATACCAGCGTCCCAGGTGTCGTCCTCGCCGCTTCTCCCAACGGCAACGCTTTGCTCATCAACGATCAAGTGCGTGGCCTGTTTTACCTCTACAACATCTCCGGAACCGTGGCCAGTAGCTTCGGCGGCTTGGGAGTCTCTGCTGCCTGGACGCAGGATTCCAACACTCTTTACATCGTCGACAGCGCTGCCGCGAACAATCCCGCTCAGGGCATCACGGGCCACACCAACACGCTCTATGTGCACGACGCTTACTCCGGCTGGAGCACCTATGACCTCACGGCCTCGGGCGGTGCGCAGAATCTCGCCATTACTGTCCCCGGCCTCGGCGCCTGGCTCTCCGGCAATCCGACCGTGGCCCACACCTGGTGCCCCAGCGGCACTGTCGGCAACAACGCCACCATTCAGTTTTATCCGCAGCCCTTAACCGACTCGCTCAACATTCCCACCAGCGCCATTGGCGCCACCGGGGACGGCCAGCATATTTTGGGCGCAGCCCTCAATGGCTCCAGCATCACGCTCAATGACATTGGCCTCAATATCCCGCCGTCACTGGCTTATCCCGCTGCTGAATGTCCGGTGACTACGGCCGGCGCCACGCAAACTCTTGGGCCGCTTTCCACCAATCCCACACCCATCGGATCCGTGAACTTGACCGGTGTGACCGATGCCACAGCCGTCAATCAGGTTGTCACCGGCACGGCGCCCGCAACGGCCTCTACGACCAATGCTGCGTCCATCGGTTTTGTTACCTACAACACTCCCAGCACGTCGACAACGGCCGCTCAGCTTCCTTATTACTTGCCTCAAGCGAATGGTGTCGGGCCGGTTAGCTATGTGACCTTCGCCGACAGCACTTCTGCCACGCCGCCAACCGCGCCGCTCACAGGCACGTTCTCGCCCGACCACTCAATCTTCTTTGTATCCACGGCCGGCGATAACGAACTGCATTTCATCAGCATCCCTCCCAACCTCAGCATTTCTGCGCCGCCGACAGATACGCAGCAATTGAGCCCCGCTCTCCCCGCCTGCACGCCGGTCTCGGCGGGGGGCAATGACGCCGGTTGCACCAACCCCATCGTGCCGGCTCCCAACGCCGTGGTGCCCGCGACCGTGATTACCGTCAAGCCGCGCGCCGTCACCTAGGCTCAATCGACGCACACTCTCCAGCCTGACGATCGGATTCTCAGCACGAAGACGATTGTCTCAACACCCACACGGTCATCCTGAGCGAAGATCGCATCAGCAATCGAAGTCGAAGGATTTGAATTTGGCGGTCGACCGTTAAAAGCGAACCCCGCCAACTCCGCTAGCTCCGCTAAAATCGATTCATGATCAAGGGCATTTCATTTCTGCGGCCCGCCCGCAGCCCCGGCGCCTACGACCGGCTCGCAAGTTTTTTTGCCGCGATGGGCCTCGCGTCCGGTAAAGGCTGGCAGCAGGAGGGATCCCGCGGCGCATCGTTTCTCGCTCCGCTCGGCAACCTTGAATTCGTCGATGGCGCGTTTCCCCCGGCTGCCGACGTCCTGATCGAAGTTACTTCGCTCGACTCCATCCACCAGGCCGCCGAAGCATGGCTCCGCGCCAACCAGCCCGCGGACGCGGCCGCAGACCGTCTTTCATCCATTGCGGAAACCGATTGGCGCTCGCAGCTCTTCACGGTCGAACCGGAGCCCGGCTTTCGGTTCAGCTTTTGGGCCTGGACCGATCCCCTCAAAGGCAAACCCGTCGCGCTCGAGGGCGATCTTTCAGCGAGCGGCATGAAATTTGCGGTCGTTGTTTCGCGCTGGAATGCTGTCGTCACCGACCGTCTTCTCGAGGGTGCTCTCGACGCCCTGCTGCGCAGCGGCGCAGCCCGCTCCGACATTCAGATCGTCCGCGTCCCCGGAGCATGGGAAATTCCTGCCGCCGCGCGTACCTGCGCTGTCGCGGACCTTGTGGACGCCGTCGTCACTCTCGGGTGCCTTTTACGCGGAGAAACCGCCCATTATGAGGCCATTTACACCGAAGTTGCCCGTGGCATTGGCCAATCGCAGCAGGAGACCGGCATTCCCCACAGTTTTGGCGTGCTTACTTGCGAGAATCTGGAGCAGGCGCTCGACCGCGCCGGCGTAAAGGGCGGCAACAAGGGTTTTGAGGCGGCCGCCGCGGCCATCGAAATGGTGAGCCTGCGTCGCAAACTGAAGCAAGGCGGCCCCGCTTGAACTCGCGCCATCGCCGCAAGTCTCGTGAACTCGCCATGCAAATGCTGTTTCAGGCCGACATTGGCCGCCAGAGTCCCGACGAAGTCCAGGCCACTTTTTGGAAGGCCGCAGACCCCGTGGAGCCCGAGGTGCGTGCTTTCGCTGAAGACCTTTTTCGCGCCGCCATCGCTCGACAAGAAGAAATCGATGCGCTCATCGCCGGCCACTCCGCGCACTGGCGCCTCGATCGTATGCCCGCCGTCGATCGCAATCTGCTCCGCATGGCCGTCGCCGAGCTTGTCGGCTTCAAATCCACGCCCTTTCCCGTTGTCATCAACGAGGCGCTCGAGATCGGCCGCCGCTATTCTGCTCCCGAATCCATCAACTTCCTCAACGGCGTCCTCGACTCCATTGCCCGCAGTCTCATCGCCAAGTAGCAGCGAATCTCCTGCTATTCTTGATCCTGTGACTCCACGTTGCGTCCGCAAAACAATGCTTGCGCTGGTGCTCGTTCCAGCTCTAGCAATCGTCGCTTGCCATCGCGAAGAGCGGGCCGTTGTTCGCGTGGAAAAAGACGCTGTACAAGCTGAACATCACGCGCAACAGCAGGCACTCGAGCGCGATCAGGAACGCGCGGAGCTCGATGAAATCCCACTGCCCACCAAGAGTCTTTATATTGATATTCACGACCCCGCCGAGTGGCAAAATCCCTTTATAGCTGTTGGCGCTGACACCGTTTCGCTTCGCATCATTCGTGCCGATGCCAATCCCAGCCCCGTAGGGCAGGGAACTTTGCTTCGCCCCGACGCCGCCCGCCGGCAGGAGTTGGAGTTGCGCCTCTCCGATCTCGACACCGCCGTCGCTGCGATTCCTGCTGGCGCATGGCCGTATGGCCGCGTGATGGCAGTCGCGGAATCAACCTCGGCCGCATCGAAAGATCGCCCCAAAGTCCGCCGCAACGTCGAAGCGGTCATCCGCGATCTCAATGATCTTGGCGTGGTCGTTGAAGAGTGGCCCACGCGGTAACCTCATTCGCATCGCGCAGTCATCCGCCCGCGTTACCATTGCAGCGTGAGTTCTTCCGCGTTTGCTATTCTCTCCAACTCATCTCCGCTCGGTCATGAGAGCTTTTCTGCTCATCGGGAGCTTGAGAGCCTTCTGAAGAAATCTATTCGCGGCGAAGTGCGCTTCGATTCGGGCTCGCGCGCTCTTTACGCTGCCGATGCGTCGAACTACCGCCAACTTCCCATCGGCGTCGTTTTTCCACGCGACGCAGCCGACGTTGAGGCCGCATTGGCCGCCTGCCGCGCCACAGGTGCTGCCGTTCTCCCGCGCGGCGCGGGTACCAGCCTCGCCGGCCAGTGCGTCAATGTCGCTGTTGTCTTTGACTTTTCTCGTTTCATGAATTCGCTTGAGGAACTGGACCCCGCGAAGCGGCTCGCCCGCGTTCAACCCGGAATCGTTCTCGACCGGCTGCGCGATGCCGCCGAGCTCCATCAACTCACCTACGCGCCCGATCCGGCCACGCACTCCCGCTGCACCCTCGGTGGCATGATTGGCAACAACAGTTGCGGCGTGCACGGCTTGCTCGGCGGCAAAGTCGTTGACAACGTCGAATCGCTCGATATCGTTCTCTACGACGGCACGCGTATGACGGTCGGAGCCACGCCCCCCGAACGTCTTGACGCGCTCGTCCATAGTGGTGGCCGCATCGGCCAAATCTACGGCGGACTTGCACGCCTCCGCGACCGCTACGCCGCTCTCGTCCGCGAAAAGTTTCCTCGCATCCCGCGCCGCGTCTCCGGCTACAATCTCGACGAGTTGCTGCCTGAGAACAACTTCCATGTTGCGCGTGCTCTCGTTGGCTCCGAGGGCACCTGCGCTAATGTTCTCTCCGCCGTTCTGAACCTCACCGCCAGCCCGCCTTTCCGAGTCCTCACTGTTCTTGGCTTTCACGATGCTTTTCTTGCTGCCGATGCGGTTCCCCTGGCGCTTGAGCATAAGCCCATCGGGCTCGAAGGCTTTGATTCTCTTCTCGTCGACTTTATGCGCCGCAAAGGTCTCGCTCTGCGCGACCTTGACAAGCTTCCCCAGGGCATTGGATTTCTGCTGGTCGAAATGGGCGCATGGTCCGCTGAAGAAGCCCGCGCCAAAGCCGAGTCACTGGCGCGCGCGTCGCAGTCGTGGCCTTCGCCGCCCGTGGCACATATCTGCGAGCCCGACGAGGCTCAGGCGGTGTGGCATGTGCGCGAATCCGCTCTCGGTGCCATGGTCTTTGTGCCCGGCGAGCCCGACCGCTGGGAAGGTTGGGAGGATTCTGCCGTTCCCCCCGAGCAACTGGGAAAATATCTTCGCGCCATCACCAAGCTCATGGCTGAGTACGGCTTTCGCAGCCCGCTCTACGGCCACTACGGCCAGGGCTGCGTCCACATGCGCATCAATTTCGATTTCCGCAGCGCCGCGGGCATTCGCATCTTCCGCGAATTCATCGATCGCGCTGCCGATACTGTACTCGCGTTTGGCGGCTCGCTCTCCGGCGAGCACGGCGATGGCCAGGCACGCGCCGCGCTCCTGCCCAAAATGTTCGGCCCCGAACTCGTTGAAGCCTTCCGCGAATTCAAAGCGCTATGGGACCCCGACAACCGCATGAATCCCGGCAAGCTCTCCGATGCGGTGCGTGTCTATGATCCAGCCGAGAACCTGCGCCACCCCCTCGACGAGGCCGCATCCTCCAATGGACTCGGCGCGTCTTCAAACGCAGCTCTGGGTGCCCCGGGTCCCTCGCATTTGGGGACCAGGGAGACCAACTTCGCCTTCGCCAGGGACGGTGGCTCGCTCACGCACGCAACCGAGCGATGCGTCGGTGTCGGCGCATGCCGTAACACCGTGGGTGGCGTCATGTGCCCCAGCTACCGCGCCACCGGTGAAGAGCAGCATTCCACCCGCGGCCGTGCTCATTTGCTCTGGGAAATGCTCGCCGGATCCCTCCGCTCCGAGGGATTTGGAAGCCCTGCCGTTCACGAGGCCCTCGATCTCTGCCTCAGTTGCAAAGCCTGTAAATCCGAGTGCCCGGTGCAAGTGGACATGGCCGCTTACAAATCGGAGTTTCTTTCGCAGCACTACAAAGGGCGTCTGCACCCGCTCCAACACTACCTCTTTGGCTTCGCCGATCGCCTTGCCCGCTACGGCTCGCTCGCCCCCTCGCTCACCAACGCCATCCTCACCGGCCCGCTCACCAGTCCTCTCATCAAAAGCATCGCCGGCGTTGCCCCGGAGCGCCACTTACCGCGTCTGGCCCCGAAAAACTATTTAAGAATGCGAGGAAATGGAAGTTCCGGCACGACTTCTGAGCGCGAAGCGCAGTTGCCTGGACGGCCAGTCCTGTTGTGGCCCGACACGTGGAACAACTATTACCATCCGCAATCCCTCTCCGCGGCCGAATCCGTCCTTGCTGAAGCCGGATTTCAGGTTGAGGTTCCGCGCGGCCACATCTGCTGCGGCCGCCCGCTCTATGATTTCGGTTTTCTCGGTGCTGCCCGCTCTTATCTCGGCAGTGTGCTGCGCCGCATGGCGCCGCAAATCGATGCCGGCCTTCCGTTTATTTTTCTCGAGCCGAGCTGCGCCAGCGTCTTTAAAGACGAGTTGCCCGAGCTTTTTCCCAACGATCCCCGCGCCATGCGCTTGAGCGAACAAATCTGGCTGCTGTCCGATTGGCTCGCTGAGCGCGCACCAGGCTTCGCCGCTGGCCGCCTGGCCGGCGCCAACGTCCTCGTTCACGGCCATTGCCATCACAAGGCCGTCTTCGGTGGCCCGTCCAATGAAGTCGACCTTCTCCGTCGAGCCGGTGCCACGGTCGAGCTCATCCCGGCCGGCTGTTGCGGAATGGCCGGCCCATTCGGTTTCGAAGCGGGTAAATTTGAAATCTCCAAAACCATCGCCAACCAGGGCTTGCTCCCTGCCATTCAATCCGCCGATCCTTCCACGATCCTCATCGCCGATGGCTTCAGTTGCCGCGAGCAGATCGCGCAGTTGTCCAATCGCCCGGCCGTCCACTTCGCCGAAGCCCTGGCCCGCACCTCTGCCTCAGAGTAGATGACCCCATCTCGGCGCAGCGCATCCAAGGTAAGGAGTGACCAGTTTTGGCAAATCGGTCCAGGAGATCGCTAAGAGTTTCAGTCGGAAGTAAGTGAATTCCGCGGACCACTCTGGGCTATTTCTTGAAATCAACCGCCGCCTAATCTGCGCATTGCACCCGTTTGCGGTAGACTGGACTGGTTTGGTAGGCTCAATCATTCGTTGAGCGCGATGGAAAGAGGAGGTTTCATCATGGCAGAAGATAACAAATCTTACGGTTTGGCTTGGTTTCTGGCCGGATTGGGCGTCGGCGCTCTGGTAGGCATCCTTTATGCGCCGAAGAGTGGCAAAGAGACGCGTGAAGACATCGCTTCGGGTGCACGCGAGAGTGCCGAGTACCTGCGTGCGCGTACGCGCGAGGCTGCGGAGAACGTAAGCGCCATCGTCGATCGGGGCAAGGAGCAAGTAAACGCTTTTGTTGATCGCGGCAAAGAACAGGTTGGCGAGTACGTTGATCGCGGACGAGCCCAGTGGGAGGAATTCGTCGAGCGCGGCAAGAACCTGGTCGCCGATCAGAGCACCCGCGTCACTGCGGCCGTTGATGCCGGACGTCAGGCATACAAGTCCGCGAGCGGCGAGCCCGAAACTCACGAGTTCTGAGAGCCGGCACTTTCGGGCCCAGGGTTTGGGCCTGAGGCCTCATCATTCTTTCCGTTGGCGAACGTGAGCGCAATCCATTTAGTACCCTCACGTGCTTCGGAAGTCGTTTTTGCGGCCTTCGCTGCTGCAGCATGTTTAGGCGGCAATTCTTAAGTTCCGCTTGGTTCTGCGCGAGATCACAATTATGCCAAAGATCGACAATCAAACCCTTCAACTTGTATTGATCGCGTTGGTCGCGTTGGCCATGCTGGTCCAGGCCTTCGTTCTGCTGGCTGCATATTTTGCCATGCGCAAGGCTGCGCGCTCCATGGACCAGAAGATAGAGGCGTTCCGCTCTTCGGTGACCCCGTTGATCGACAACACTCGTTCGCTGGTAACGCGCCTCACGCCAAAGATCGAAGAAACAGCGGACGATTTTGCCGCCCTGACCCATTCACTGCGCGTCCAGTCCGCCGATCTCCAGATCGCGGCCAATGAGATGATCGCTCGTGCGCGTATTCAGGGCAACCGCCTTGACTCCATGTTTTCGCACGTGCTCGACACCATTGAGCGCACCGGCAGCTTCATGTCCGATGCCGTGAACAAGCCCATTCGTCAGTTCTCGGCGATCCTGTCTTCCGTAAAAGCGGTCATTGAGTCCCTGCGCAATGGAGTGCCCGAACCTCGTTCGCGTGCCAATCGAGCATCCGGCGATCACGACATGTTCGTCTAGGCTCGCGATTCAGGCTGGACAAATGCGCGCCTTTGACCCTTCCCAAATCGCCGCCAATGATATCTACAAGCTCATGATCGGCATGATCGTGCCGCGGCCCATCGCCTTTGTCTCCACCGTCGATGCGGCCGGTGTCAGGAATCTTGCCCCATTCAGCTATTTCACCGCGTGCGGTTCCAACCCACCCGTCGTCTGCATCTCCACAGCCATCCGTTCTGGGCCACGTCCGTATAACGACACGCTCGAAAACATAAAGGCCACAGGTGAATTCGTCGTCAACATCGTGTCAGAGGAGTTCGCCGCGCAAATGAACGCGACCTCGGCTTCGGTTCCGCCCGACGTCGACGAATTTGAGCTTTCAGGTCTGACGCCGCTGGCCAGCGATCTCGTGAAACCGTCTCGCGTGGCCCAAAGCAAGGCCCAAATGGAGTGCCGGCTTCACCAAATTGTGTCCGTCGGCGACCGGCCCGGTGGCGGCATTCTCGTGCTCGGCGAAGTCCTGCGCTTCCATGTGCTCGAATCGCTGCTCGACGGTTATAAGATCGATCCTGACAAGCTCAACGCCATCGGCCGAATGGGTGGGTCAAATTACGTCCGCACTCGCGACCACTTCGAGATGCAGCGGCCAAAGTAAGAAGTCCGCCAGCAGGAACGCCGGCGTCTCGCCGGGGTCCCCACGGACAGGTCCACGTTCGTGGGGTGACTCGCCGGATGTCGTGCGGGCGTCCTCGCCGCACCTGTGGCATGCCCTCGTACCTCATTGACACATTCGATGCTTGGGGGCTTCAGACGATCCAGCCTCCGCCCACCACTTCATCGCCGTCGTAGAAGACCGCGGCTTGGCCAGGTGTGACCGCGCGCTGTGGCTCATCAAAGGTGGCTGTCGCTTCATCCTCACCACTCGGCTCGAGAGTCGCCCAGGCCGCCTCGTGCCGATGCCGGATCTTCGCCTTTACGCGCATCGGTTCGGTCAGCTCAGCGATGCTGATCCAGTTCAGTTGCCGCGCGCGCAAACTGTGCGTTGCCAGCTCTGCGTCCGCGCCCACCGTCACACGGTTGCTCGCCGGATCGATGTTGATCACATAAAGCGGGGCCGTGCTAGCCACTCCCAACCCCTTGCGCTGCCCCACGGTAAAGTTGTGGATCCCCGCGTGCCGCCCGATCACTTCTCCGCTCGGCGCCACCAGCTCGCCTGCCATCTCCGGCGTCGCTTCGCCTTGCTCCTCGAGATATGCCGTGATGAACCGCTTGTAATCGCCGCCCGGCACAAAGCAGATCTCCTGCGAATCCGGCTTCTCGGCCAGCATCAATCCATGCATTCGCGCCGCTTCGCGCACCTCCGGCTTGGTCATGTGCCCCAGCGGAAACAGCGTCCGAGCCAATTGCTCCTGCGTCAACCCGAACAGAAAATAAGTCTGATCCTTGGCCCGATCCGCGGGCCGCTTCAAAATCCACCGCCCGCGCTTCTCGTCGAATTCATTCACCGCGTAATGCCCGGTCGCGATCCGCTCTGCCCCAATGCTCCGCGCCGTCTTCAGCAGCTGGTCGAACTTGATGTGGTTATTGCAATGAGAGCAGGGAATCGGCGTCCGTCCCGCCAGGTACTCATCCACAAAGGGCCGCACCACGTCGCGCTCGAACCGCTCCTCCTGGTTCACCACGTAATAGGGAATCTCCAGGTGCTCCGCCACGCGCCGCGCATCGTACACGTCGTCGAGCGAGCAGCAGCGGCCGGCCTTCGGCGCATCCGGAATTCCATGCTTTCCCGCCAGCCGCATCTGATCCCAAAGCTGCAGCGTCAGCCCCACCACCGTGTTGCGCGAATCGCCGGCGCCGCCGCCGCCCTCACGCGCGAGAATCGCCGCCGCCGTCGAGGAGTCAACCCCTCCGGACATCGCCACCGCAATGGTCGTGCTCTGCTTCATATAATCGCTTCCGGTTGCTCGCATCTAATCAGCAACTTGTTTCCGACATTCCTCGGCCTGTTCAATCCAGGACTGGCTAGAAGCTAGGGGCTAGAGGCTAGCAGCTAGCTTCACTTCCACCGCCTCAGGCGCCAACGCCCGCAAATGTTCTACCGCCCCTGGAACCACGCGCAAAACATGGTCCACATCTTCATCCGTCGCGGTCTTCAGCAAACTGAAGCGCAAGCTCGCCAGCGCCGCGTGCTTGCCCAGTCCCATCGCCATCAGCACATGGCTCGGCTCGGTCGATCCCGAGTGGCACGCCGACCCTCCGCTCACCGCAACGCCCTTCAGATCGAGCGCGATCACCAGCGCCTCGCCCTCCAGGTGCTCAAAATGGATGTTCGTCGTATTTGCCGCGCGCGGCGCGCCCGCGCCGTTCACCCTGGTGCCAGGAATTTCAAGAATCCCTTTTTCCAGGCGGTCACGCAGCCGCGTAACTCGCTCCATCGTTCCATCTTCCAGGCTTTCCATCGCCAGCTCTGCGGCCTTGCCTATGCCAACGATGCCCGGCACATTCTCCGTCCCCGCGCGCTGTCTGCGTTCGTGGCTTCCGCCCACGATCAACGGCTCAACCGGCGTTCCGCGCCGTATGTACATTGCGCCCATGCCCTTCGGCCCATGCATCTTATGCGCGCTGATCGAGCACATGTGGCACCCGAATCGTCGCACATCGAACGCAATCTTTCCCGCGCCCTGCACTGCGTCAATATGGAAAAACGCCCTAGCCTCTGCGGCAATTTTGCCGATCTCTTCCACCGGCTGCAGCACGCCGGTCTCGTTATTTGCCAGCATCACGCTAACCAGGGTCCTGCAGGAGTCGCCCAGTTGTGTCTCTGCTCCGATCGCCCGCCGGATATCTTCCGGATCGATTAGCCCATCCTTCCTCGGCGCGACAAACGTCACTTCCACGCCACGCTCCGCCATCCGATCTGCCGCTCGCAGCACCGCCGAGTGCTCAATCGAAGTGGTAATCAAGTGGTCACCCGCGCGCATCAGCCCGAAAATCGCCGTGTTGTCGCCCTCCGTCCCGCCGGAATTGAATACAACCTCCGCCTCTCGGCACTGGAAGAATCGCGCCAATGTTTCGCGCGCTCGGTCTACGGCCTTGCGGGCCTTTTGGCCCTGCAAATGAATCGACGAAGCGTTGCCGAACTCCTCTATCCAGTACGGGCGCATCGCCTCCATCACCTCTGGCAACAGAGGTGTTGTGGCGTTGGCGTCGCAATAAACCCGTCGCATCAAGCCTGGGCTCCCTCGTTAAATTGTACGGGGAATTCGTTCCGGGCGCGAACCGGGCCCACCAGCCCGATTAGAATGCGGGAAGTGCATTCCCGCGCCTTTCGGAGCTTTTTCGCATGACGTACTCGCCGAGCCAAATCTCTGCCGCAGATCAACTGCAATCTCCGCGCATCCTCATCTTGGGCAGCGCCGGCCAGCTTGGCTATGAGCTCCAGCAAAGTTTCGCCGGGTTCGGAACGATCGTCGCCGCCGATCGAGCCGACCTCGATCTCGCCGATCCCGATCAAATACGAGCCTTCGTGCGCCAGACCGCCCCCGCCATCATCCTCAACGCCGCTGCCTACACCGCCGTCGATCGCGCGGAGTCGGAGATGCCTCTGGCCCACGCCATCAACGCCCTCGCTCCTCGCGTTCTTGCGGAAGAAGCTGCCTCCAGTGGCGCCCTCCTGGTCCATTACTCCACCGATTACGTCTTCGACGGCAGCAAGCAGGCGCCCTGGACGGAAGACGACGCGCCCGCGCCGCTCAGCGTCTACGGTGCCAGCAAACTGGCCGGTGAGCAGGCTATTCAAAACTCCCGCGCCCGCCATCTCATCTTTCGCACCAGTTGGGTCTATGGGCCGCGCGGCAAGAACTTTCTGTTCACCATGTTGCGCCTGGCACAAGAGCGCGACCGGCTTTCTATCGTCGACGATCAGCTCGGTGCGCCCACCACATCGATCGAATTAGCCCGCGCCACGCACGCCATTGTCACCGGTGCGTTGTCGGGTCGCTTTGGCACAGCCCAGGATTGGTCCGGCATCTACCACATGACCTGCGCCGGATCTGTCTCCTGGTTCGGCTTCGCTCAAGCCATTTTCGCCCGCGCGTCCGGCCAGCTCGGTATCAAGGCGCCCGAACTCATTCCAATCGAAACCAAAGACTATCCCACGCCCGCCGTTCGCCCGCACAACTCTGTTTTGTCGAACGCCAAACTTCACGCTCGCTTCGGCAATCATCTTCCTTCATGGCAGTCTGCGCTCGATGAAGTAATTGCGCGGATTCAGGCGCCCTCTGTGCCGGAATAAGTCGCCAGCAGCATCCGCGCCGCACGAAATGGCGTCGTCCGTCCCTCCGCCACATTCCGCTCCAGCGTTTTTATGCGGCTGCGCACGGCCGCGTCCTCATCAAATCGCTGCCGCAGCGACTGATCGATCATTTCATGCATCCACCGCCGCTGTTGCTCGCGCCGGTTCTCGGCCGACCATCCATTCAGTCGCGTCAGCTTTGCATGCTCCAGCACGTACTCCCACAATTTGGGGATCCCGGCGCCCGTAAGCGCGGAGCAGGTCGCCGCGTGCGGCGTCCATCCCGACTTTGCCGCCGGAAAAAAGTGCAACGCGGTTTGCGCCTCCGCGCGTGCACGCTCCGCAGCGACTGCATTCGCTCCGTCAGCCTTGTTCACGGCCACCAGGTCAGCCAGCTCCATCACGCCGCGCTTAATTCCCTGTAGCTCATCGCCCGCGCCCGCAAGCGTGATCAGCAGAAAGAAATCCACCATCTCATGCACCGCGGTCTCCGACTGGCCTACGCCAACCGTCTCCACCAGAATATTTTGGTATCCCGCCGCCTCGCACAGCAGCATCGCCTCTCTCGTCCGCTGCGCCACGCCTCCCGCCATCCCGCGCGACGGCGATGGCCGAATGAATGCCATCTCGCTCGCCGCCAGCGTCGGCATCCGTGTCTTGTCGCCCAGAATGCTCCCACCGGAAATCTGGCTGCTCGGGTCGATCGCCAGCACCGCGACCTTCTCGTTTCGTTCAGCGATAAGAAACCTGCCCAGCGCTTCGATCAGGCTGCTTTTGCCCGCGCCCGGCACGCCGGTAATGCCCACGCGGATTGAATGGCAGCTGTGGGGCAAGCAATCCTCGACAATTTGCTCGGCCAGATCGCGATCGGTCTCACGGGCGCTCTCGACCAGCGTGACTGCGCGTGCCAGTACCGCTCGATCGCCATGCAGAATTCCCTCGCGATACTGCTCGCGTGAGAGCGCGCGAACTCGTTTAGCCGCACCCGGAGCCCCCGATGATTCGCATCCCGGCAGTTCTCGTAGCGCGCTCTTCATCGCATTGTCCTAGCTAATGACCGCCGCGCTTAGCAGCACCAGAATCTTCTGCGCAGCGATTGGAATGACCGTGCCAGGGCCGTAAATCCCCGCCACGCCAGCGTCATACAGAAATCTGTGGTCCTGCCGTGGGATCACGCCGCCCACCACCACCAGAATGTCGTCCCGTCCCACCACGCGTAGCTCCCTAATCAGTTGTGGCACCAGCGTTTTGTGCCCTGCCGCAAGACTTGATACGCCGATAATGTGCACATCGCTGTCCATGGCAAATCGCGCCACCTCCCGCGGTGTTTGGAAGAGTGGGCCCACGTCCACATCGAACCCAATGTCCGCAAACGCTGTCGCAATCACTCTCGCGCCGCGGTCATGTCCATCCTGACCCATCTTGGCCACCAGAATGCGCGGCCGCCTTCCCTCTTCGCGCTCGAACTCCTCCACCATGCGCCGCGCCTTCTTGAACTCCTCGCCGCACGCGCTTTTCGAGGAATAAACGCCCGCTATGGTGCGCGTCGATGCTTCGTAACGCCCCCATACGCTTTCCAGAGCCGTCGAAATCTCACCGAGCGTTGCATGCTTGCGCGCCGCATCCACCGCGCATTCCAGCAAATTCCCATCCCCGGAGGCAGCGCATTGTTTCAGCCGCTCCAGGCTCTCCTTGACAGCGCCCGTGCTGCGCCCGCGCCTCAGATGCTCAAGTCGCTTAATCTGTCTATCGCGCACTGCATGGTTGTCGATGTCGAGCACTGGAACCGCCGGTTCCTCCGTTGTAGCGTAGGCGTTCACTCCAACGATCACGTCGCTGCCAGCATCGATCTCTGCTTGTCTGCGCGCGGAGGCCTCTTCGATGCGCATCTTCGGCAATCCTGTTTCGATCGCCTTCGTCATCCCGCCCAGCCCCTCAATCTCCTGGATCAGTTTCCAAGCCGAGTGCATCAGCTCGTGCGTGAGCTGTTCCACGTAGTACGATCCCGCCCACGGGTCCACCACATGCGTGATCCCCGTCTCCAGTTGCAAATAGAGTTGTGTATTGCGCGCAATGCGCGCAGAAAAGTCCGTCGGCAACGCCAGCGCCTCGTCCAGCGCATTGGTGTGCAACGATTGCGTCCCTCCGAATACCGCGGCCAGCGCCTCCACGCAGGTTCGCACCACATTGTTATATGGATCCTGCGCCGTCAGGCTCCATCCTGAAGTTTGCGAGTGCGCGCGCAGCGCCAGCGACTTTGGATTCTTCGCCCCGAAGCTCTTCACTAGTTTTGCCCAAATCATGCGCGCCGCCCGCATTTTGGCGATTTCCCTGAAGTGGTCCATGCCCGCGCCCCAGAAAAACGAAATCCGCGGCGCGAATTGGTCCACGTCGAGCCCCGCGTTCACCCCGGTTCGCAGATATTCCAGCCCATCGGCCAGCGTGTATGCCAGCTCCAGTTCCGCCGTCGCCCCCGCCTCCTGCATGTGGTATCCACTTACGCTGATGCAGTTGAACTTCGGCATCTTTGCCGTGCAATAGCGGAAAATGTCTCCAACAATCCGCATCGATCCCGCCGGCGGATAAATGTACGTGTTGCGAACCATGAACTCCTTCAGAATGTCGTTCTGGATGGTCCCGCTCAGCGCTTCCGGTTTCACGCCCTGCTCTTCGGCCGCAACAATATAAAAAGCCATGATCGGCAGCACCGCGCCATTCATCGTCATCGATACCGACATTTGGTCAAGCGGGATCCGGTGAAACAAGATCTTCATGTCCAGAATCGAGTCGATCGCCACTCCTGCCTTGCCCACATCCCCCGCCACGCGCTCATGGTCGGAATCGTAGCCGCGATGCGTCGCCAGATCGAATGCCACCGAGAGACCTCGCTGTCCTGCCGCCAGGTTGCGCCGGTAAAACGCATTCGAATCCTCCGCCGTCGAAAATCCAGCGTATTGCCGAATCGTCCAGGGCCGCATTGCATACATCGTCGCGTAGGGCCCGCGCAGAAAAGGTGGAACGCCGGCCGCGTAATTCAGATGCTCCAAGCCCTCCAGATCTTCGCGTGTATAAAAATGCCTCGGAGCAGAATTCTCGCCCGAGAGTTCCTCCTCAACTGGCGCAGCGAGATCGCGTGCCAAATCTCGAGGCATTTCGATCTTCCAGTCGATCTTGGTAAAATCCGGCCGCATCGTTATTCCACTATCCTCAGTCGTTCCTGCCATTTCGCCAGTACTTCCAGGGGATTGCTTTGTGCATGCACAAAGTTGGCGACCCCCATCGCGGTAAGACTCGCCGCGTCTTCGGGATTTCCGGCCACGATCACCGGCGTTATTCTGTTCATCGCTCTCAATCGCGGCGCCAGCTCCGCAACCGTTGCCGCATATTCTGCGTCGGCGCTGCAAAGTACGATCAGGTCGCCCTCTGCCGTCGCAATCTCAGCCGCTTTCCTGAACCGTCGCGTCACCGTCTCGAATCCGGCACACGCAAAAAAGTTCGCTGCGAAATTCGACCGCGCCGCGCGAAGTTTCACATCGCCGAACTCCGCCAGCAGCACCAGCGGAATCGAACCTCCTCCAGCGGCGTGCCGCTCGGTACGCATGCGTAGCTCCTCGTATGCTTGAGCTCCGCGCCTCCGCGTCCCGTGTCTCGCCTCGCAGTTTCGCTCACCCTCGTAGCGGTCGAGCGCCTGCTCGGCAGGATTTGCGAACTGATTGGTTCCAACAAACACACGCCTCCGCTGCGCAATGCTCTTCTCCCGTGCCGCCATCGATCGCTCCAACATCGCTGCGATCATGCCTTCCTTCTGCGCCTTTCGGTAGCCGCCGCGAGCTTCGATCTTCTGCATGATCTTCCAGCCCTCGCTCGCCAGAAAATCTGTAAATTCCTCCACGGCATACGATCCACCGGCAGCATCGGCTGCGCGCCCCAGGCAAGCCTCGTGCTTCAGCAGGAGCTGCGTATTTCGCGCCAACCTGCGGCTCGCCTCGTCAGGCCGCCTGTAGCATGTATCGAACGGCGCCACAGTCACCGAGTTTGCGCCACCGATCACCGCGGCCATGGCCTCGGTCGTGGCGCGCAATATGTTTACGTGCGGATCGTAGACCGTCTTATTCCACGCCGAAGTTCGCGCAGCGATCTGGGCCGAAGCCTGTGACCGTGCACCGCCGAAGCTCTCGACAGCCCGCGCCCACACTAGGCGAAATGCACGCAGTTTGGCAATCTGAAAAAAGTAGTTCGAGCTCATCGCGAAGCTGAACTCAAGCGATGCTGCTGCCTTGCCCGCTTCCACACCGCTATCCAGCATTGCACCGGCAAAGTCTACCCCTGTTGCCAGCGTCAGGCCAACTTCTTCCGCCGCCGTGGCGCCGGCCTCCTCGAATGTGTCCCCATGAATGGTGAACGGCACAAGTCCGATCGGTGCAGCGGCTATCGCAGCGGCCGCAACGTCCACGCCCGTCAGCGCATCGCATCCCGTCGAAATCGGCGCCGCGCGTCGTCCCGCGACAAGCTTGTCAATCGCCAATCGGATCAACTGCTCATCGGCGCGCTTGAAATGGATCGGGACCTCATCAAGATTTTTGAGCAGTCCGTTCAGGTCAGCCCTGCCTTCGACCAAAACCCCGCTGAAAGCAATTTCCTCGGCGCCGGCTGCAACCGCTGCGCAGGCTTCCCTGTTCGCCGTCTTCACATTCTCCGCGTCGATCTCCTCGCGAATCCGCCAGTCACCCGTCGCGCGCGCCCCACGCCTGTACGGAAACTTGCCTGGCGCGGCATCCATGCTCGCCAAACCCTTCAAATCTTCAGCGCGATAATAAGGTTTGACCGTCAACCCCTCTTGGCTCCGCCAGATCAGGCGCTTCTCGTAGTCGGCCCCCTTCAAATCTCGCGCAATAGCCGCTTCCCATTCCGAAGTGCTGACCGGAGGAAACTCCTCAAGCAAATGTTCCATCGCCACCTTCTCTCATTTGCTCTCTGGATCCTCCACCATCTCCATCAGGAATCCGAATGCCCCATCGGCCCGCGACTTCGGATGCACAAAGAACACCGTCGTTCCCCGCGATCCTTTGCGCGGAGCCTTGTCGATCAGTTGAAATCCTTCAGCTTGCATCGCATCGAACGCCCGCTGCGCGTTTGCCACGCGAAGGGCCACATGCGCCAGCCCGCCGCGCCCTCCGTTTTTGTCGATGAGCTTCTGCACCGGCGATTCGGCAGAAAGCGGCTCCAGCAGTTGAATCAGGTTCGGTCCTTCGCCGATCTGCAGCAGTGCCTCGCGCACTTGATCCGTTCCGCCCACTTCCTCGCGATGGATTTCCCTGAATCCGAGCTTCTCGTAGGCTTTTATCTGGCTCTCAAGCTCGCCCTGCTTCACCGCGATCGCCACATGGTCTACAAATCTGATTCCGGGAACCTGCTTCAATCCCTCATTGACTTCTTTCATTTCGGCCCTTCATTCGATCTTTGCTCTATGTCCTCCAGGTCCCTCGCATTTGAGGACCTGGGTTCAATCCCGTTCACTCCATCTCCAGCAGCATTTGATTCAACTTCACTGGTTCTCCCGGCTTTACACCGATGCTCGCCACAATTCCCGCGCGTGGTGCCGTCACCTTGGTCTCCATCTTCATCGCTTCCAGCACCAGCATCAGCTCGCCGGCTTCAACGGTTTGCCCCGGTGTCACGTTCACCGTGACCACCAGGCCCATCACCGGACTGCGGCAAACCTTTTCTTCGCTGTCCCACGCCTCTTGTGCGTGGCTGTCGGTAATGCGCGCCGCAGGCCGCGCACCGGACTTCGATTCTCCGTTAGCTTCTTCGTCGTCCAAAACCTCGACTTCAACCTGGTACGCCTTCCCGTCGATTGTGATCTGAAGCTTCAACGCGCCCGCTCTCTTTCTTTCAAATCTTCATTGCCGCGCTTATCTTCTCGAGCGCGGATTGTGCGAGGTCTGCACAAACGCTCGCCCTTGCTGTGCCCATGTACCGGCTCTGCTTGGCTCTGCCGGCACGATCGTCGCCGACTGGATGCGCGTCTTCTGTCCCAGGAATGCCGTCGCTGCTGCTGTCAGCACGGCGATCGTTTCAGGCTCAGGCGATCCCTGCATCGGCTTTGCCCGGCCGTCGCCGGTCAAAACCGCGCTCCCGCTTGGCTCGGCATTGAGCCCGCCAAGTTCAGCCACGCGGGCCTGCAATGTCTGCACTGTCGCGGCCATCGCGCTCCACTGCCGGTCGATTTCCTGCTGCTTTTCCGCCACTGCGCGCCGCATCATGCGAGTCATTGCGGCATATACCGTCAGGCAGCATACGACTGCAACCGTCATCACCAGCGCCCACCATATCCATTGCATTGCCACACGCGCCTCCGCCTATAAAGGAATCAATCCATGCTTTTTCTGCGGCCGCAGCTCGCGCTTGCTGTGCAGCGATTCCAAGGCCCGTGCGACGTACCTCCGCGTCTCCGCTGGCTCAATGATGTCGTCCACCAGCCGCCGGCCCGCCGCCATATAAGGATTCGAAAATGTCTCTCGGTACTCGTCCACCAATTCTCTGCGCCGCTCGGCTTTGTCCTCGGCTGCATCAATCTCCCGCCGGAACACAATCTCCGCCGCGCCCTCGGCTCCCATCACCGCAATCTCCGCTGTGGGCCACGCCACCACGCGGTCCGCTCCAAGCCCCTTCGAGCACATGGCAATGTAAGCGCCGCCATACGCCTTGCGCAGAACCACCGTGATCTTCGGTACTGTCGCTGCCGAATACGCAAACAGCAGCTTCGCTCCGTGCCGGATGATTCCTCCGCGCTCCTGTTCCACGCCCGGCAAGAAACCCGGCACATCCACAAACGTCAGCAGCGGAATGTTGAACGCGTTGCAGAACCGCACGAACCGCGCTGACTTGTCTGACGCATCGATGTCCAGCGCTCCCGCTTGCACGCACGGCTGGTTGGCCACAATTCCTACGGGCCGCCCCTGCAATCGGCCGAATCCAATCACAATGTTCGCGGCAAACTCCGGTTGAATCTCCAGAAAATCCTGGTTGTCCACCACGCGCACGATCACGTCGCGCACGTCGTACGCCACCTTCGGATCAACGGGAACCGTCGCCTCCATCTCTGCGTCGGCACGCATCCGCCCGCTGAAAGGGAGCCGCGGCGGGTCTTCCACATTGTTGGCCGGCAAAAAGCTCAAAAGCCGCCGGCAAAGCCCAATTGCCTCGTCGTCGTCGCGTGCAATCAGGTGCACGACGCCCGAATAGTGCATCTGCGACTGCGCTCCGCCGAGCTCTTCCGCGCTCACATCTTCGCCCGTCACTTGCTTGATCACTTGCGGACCGGTGATAAACATCCGCGCCTGCTCGGTCTGAATCACGAAGTCCGTTAGCGCCGGGCTATACGCCGCACCGCCCGCGCACGGCCCGCAGATCAGCGAAATCTGCGGCACTGTCCCCGACAGCATTACGTTGTGATAAAAAACCCGCGCGTATCCGGCCAGGCTGTCGATTCCTTCCTGCACCCGCGCGCCGCCCGAGTCGTTGATAAACACAAAGGGGCTGCCCGTCTTCAGGCTCATGGTCATCATCTCGGCCACTTTGTTGCAATGCGTCTCGCCCGCCGCCCCGCCCGCCACGGTGAAATCCTGGCTCGCCAAATGCACCAGCCGCCCATCAATGCTGGCGCACCCAGTCACTACGCCGTCGGCCGGCAATTCTTTTTCAGCCATCCCAAAATACGTCGCACGATGCCGGCTAAACAGCCCGATCTCCTCAAAGCTCCCGCGATCCACCAGCCGCTCCACGCGTTCGCGTGCCGTCAGCTTGCCGGTCGCGTGCTGTCGTTCAATGCGCTCCTTGCCGCCGCCGAGCTCGAGCTCCGCGCGCCTCGCCGCGAGTTCGGCGATCTTGTCCCCCATCGTTTCTTTGGAGGTTTTCTTTTTCTCGATTTCAACTTCTGTCGTCATTTCCGCCTCTGGGGATTTTGCAAAAGTGCCGCTGCATCTCACCGAAACTCAAAGCTGGGCGACACCTCGCACCGCCGTCATTCTATGTCCCGGCACGCACCACCAGATGTGATAAGGTTCACTCGTCTTAAGCGTCGCAAGAGCCGCAGATTCGCCGGTTTTTAGTGCTCAAAACGCCTGCTCTGATCGGCGCGGCGGAGTCGATTGAATCGAAAAGCGCTGCCCGGAGAACCCGGGAAAGAATATACTTAAGATATTTATTTGCAATCAGATATAGAGGTCTCTTTTTGACGGCCTTGTCCCGGCGAGTGTGGCCGACATTCTCGAGCGCACGCCAACTCGCCACACTCAGCTCGGCGGCATTGTTGGTCTGCCCATGAACCCGCCAGCTCGCCAACTCGCTAACGTGCGCGTCAGCGCACGCGAACTCGCGAAACCTACGAAAATCTCGTCATTCGCCACAGCAGCGTTCCGCACAGCCGCCGCTGACGATGGGTAACGCCGGCGTCTCGCCTGCTGTCGTGTGGGCGTCCTCGCCCGCACTGGCACCGCACCTAGGAGAATCTCGTCCTTCGCCACAGCAGCGTTCCGCACAAGCCCAGAGGAATAATCGTGCCCACAATCAGCACAACCATCCACGGCAAGTTCACATAGATTTGCTGCGCCCGCGTGCCCACTGCCAGCCACACAAAAATTCCGCTCGCAACCGTGACGATCAGAATCTCCCACCACCGCCGCGGGTGCTTGTTGTCCGCCAGCGGATCATTGCCGGCCACCACAGCGGCAACATTTTCTTTATCTAACCCATAGCGGTCGCACTCGCGATGCATCGCCGACTTCCAACTCTCCATCTCCGAAGGCGGCGGCGCGGCCATGCTGATCGAAACCGCGCCCGCAATCATAATGGTCGATCCAGTCATGATCAGAACTTTGCTGCCCGTCGTCAATCCGACGAACTCGCCGAACACCAGCGCGCCCCACGCCAGGCCCCAAAGTTGATTCGTGTTTGAAAGCGGAATCCCGCGCCCGATCCCGATATACTTCGCCGCATAATTTTGAAACAGGTCGCCGATCACCCAGCAGAACCCGCCGACAAACGGCCAGAAGAGCATGGGCCGCGCGCGATTCAGTTCCGCCAGCAGCGGCCCCGTCCCGCCGTAAAAAATCCATCCCAGCAAAAAAACCGTTCCCAGTTCGCCAAACGTGAAAATCGTCACGAATGACAGCGGGTTCATGCCGCTGATATAAGCCTTGCGGTAGGGAATGTACATCGTGCCCAGCAGCACACCTGCACCCAGCGCGGCAATAATTCCAATCGCTGCCTTGCCCGGCGTCCCCGCATTTTGCTGCGCTGTGGCGATCGCCAGCACCGCCGCGCCAAACACAATTGCCGCCGCCCCGCCAATCACCTTGGCCCAGTCCTTCGTCCGCGAGCCACGCAGTTCTTTGAACAGCAGGCAGCCCCAGAAGAGCCCCACCAGGCTGTTTGTATTCCACAGCGGAAACGCGATCGCCAGGCCCACGTTGCGCACCGCAAAAATCGTCAGAGTGTTGGCCACCGCCCACAACATTCCGCCCACCAGCGCCCACACCATCAGGTGCGGCTTTTCACGCAGGTCGTCGAACACGAACCCCGTGCCTTTCAACAGCGTGGGAATCGTCCAGCGCGCCACAAACGCGCCCATGACCATCCCCATCGAGATCAGGAACGGGGAGAAGCCCTCGTTCACCAGCTTGGTCGGCGCTTCCGCGCTGCCCAGCCACACCGCCGCCGAGAGCCCGCAGAACACGCCCAGCTTGTGCAATGAAATCGTGGACCGCACTCCCGTGGCACTTGTCCGGTCGTTCATGCAGCCAGCTTTCCTAGAATCAGCAGCAGCGCGGTTCCGAGGATCAGGACAACCACCGGTACCCAGAAGTGCACGTCGGTCAAAATACAAATCAGTGCCGATCTCTTCACGCGGAATCCTTCCTTGCATATCTCCGTAAGGGTTGCTTCTCACCTTCCCAGTCTTCTCCGCCACCGACACCGCGTCCCCACTAAACAGGCTAGAGGCTAGTAGCTAGCAGCTAGAAGCTGTCCAAACGCACCGGCCTATGTTCGTCAAACGATTTCTTCGCTGCCAGCGCCATCACCACCGGCACGCGCCCGTCGGCGCCCGTCACCGGCGTCGGTTTATCTTCGATCACCGCCTGCACAAACTCCGCGACCTCCAGCGCAAAGCTTTCCGGATAGCGGTCCATAAAGAACTTCAGCGGCAGATCGCTGTACACCGTCTCGCCGGTGCTCACCACCACTTCGTTGGGGAATCGATTCTCCGTCGCGATCTTGCCTTTGGTGCCCAGAATCTCCACGCGCTGGTCGTATCCAAACACCGCCTTCCGGCTGTTATCGATGGTGCCGATCGTTCCTTTCTTGAAGCGCAGCACCACCACCGCCATATCCAGGTCTCCCGCCTCGCCGATTTCGGGTTCGGCCAGCACGCCTCCAGTGGTGTAAATCTCTTCCACTTCGTCGCCGATCAAGAATCGAGCCATATCGAAATCGTGAATCATCATGTCCAGAAAAATCCCGCCGGACGACTTGATGTACGAAATCGATGGCGGCGCAGGGTCGCGGCTCACGATGTGCATCAGCGCTGGCTGGCCGATCTCGCCCTTCGCTACGGCCTCGCGCACGCGCCTGAAATTCGAGTCGAACCGCCGGTTGAACCCGATCTGCAGCTTCACGCCCGCTTTTTTCACGGCCTCCAGCGCCATATCAATCTTGTCCAGGCTGAACGCGATCGGCTTCTCACAGAAAATCTGCTTCCCGGCCTTCGCTGCCTGCACAATCAAATCGGCGTGCGTCCCGGTTGGCGTGCAGATCAGCACCGCCTCCACTTTGGGATCGCCAATCACCTCCTCGGCCGTCGCCACTACCTTGGGAATGCCGCACCGCGCCGCCAGCGTCTCAGCCGCAGCGCGATCCACGTCGGCGATACACACAATCTCCGCCTCCGGCAACCGGAACGCAAGCGTCTCCGCGTGAACCTTCCCAATCCGTCCCGCTCCAATGATTCCAAAATGCAGTTTCTTTCCGCTCATTTTCCCTCTCGCGATGTGGCCCGTGTTATGCCTTAATTTCCGTGGAGCCTGTTCAAAAATCAGCTTTGTAACAAGGGCACGGCTTTAGCCGGGCCGAAAAAGGTAACAAAGATTATGGGCTTCAGCCCCTGAAGGAATCGCCTCTCGGACCCAATGTTCTTGATGCGGTAGTTAGCTCCTGCATCGATCAACCCACACTTGCGTCCTCGCCGGAAAATGAGCTAGCGGCTAATAGCTAAAGGCTGTTCTTGCGTGAAATTCACCTCAATCGACCGCAGATACTCCCGGCTCCGCGCCGCGCTCTCCTTGGGCGTTCCCATCCCCGGCAGAATATCCTGCTCCACCAGGGCATATCCTTTGTAGTCGCGTGCGGCCAGCCAGCGCAACAGGGCAGGGAAGTCGATACACCCTTTGCCGAGTTCGGGATACAATCCATTCCGCATCGCCGTAAAGTAATCCCATTCTTCGTCGCGGCTGCGTCGTGCAACATTCGGCTCCAAATCTTTCAGATGGATGTACCAGATCCGCTCTTTGAATCGCTCCAGTGCGGGCAGCAGATTCCCATCCTCCGTGCCTGTCCCGTGCACATAGTGTCCAGCGTCGAACACCAGCCCCAGCCGGTCCGGATGCGTCTTGTCCAGTAGTTGCTCAATCTCGTCCGGCGTCTCCACATACCCGGCGCAGTGGTGATGAAACACCGTTCGCAAACCCGTCTCGTCGAATACCGCATGCGCAATGTCGTCCGCGCCGCGCGCAAAAACTCTCCACTCATCCTTGCTCAAACCGTCTTCTGGCCGGATGCGTCCCGCCCGCTTGGTGCGCACCGCATCGGTCCCGGCATCGTCCGCGAGCACAAGGTACGGCGCCTGCGTCGTCGCCACAGCGGCGATTAGCTTCGCCGTCTTCACCGCTCTCTGGCGACCCTCTGCGTGCGTCGCCGGATTCTTCATCGCCACCGGCACATAAGCGCCCAGCATCACAACGCCGCGCTTCGCCAATTCCTCGCTCAGCCGCACCGCGTCCGTCGGCATGTAGCCCCAGTCGCCCAGCTCCGTCCCTGTGTATCCCGTCTCCACCAGCTCGTCCAGCATCTGGTTAAACGGAATCGACTGGCTCTGATCCTGATGCTCCAGCGTGCCCCACGAGCACGGCGCATTCCCCACCAACAGTTCCTTCATACGTTCTCCTTACAAATTCAGCTTCCAGCTTCTAGCTCCTAGCCTCTAACTTCGCCGTCCCGCTTGCTCGTTCCTCGGGCCCCACTCAGGCAGGAAAAAGCTAGGAGCTAGGAGCTAGAAGCTAGAAGCTAGGAGCTGCTTTTTAGAATTTCCTGCTCCACTCCTTCGGCCACCTCTCCACCACAACCTTGGTCTGCGTAAAAAACTCCACCGCATGATGCGCCTGCGCGTGTAGATCGCCGAAAAAGCTATCGCCCCACCCGCTGAACGGAAAAGTCGACATCGGCGCCGCCACGCCTACGTTGATGCCCACGTTCCCCGCCTGTACCTCATAACGAAACCTCCGTGCATTCGCGCCATCGGTTGTAAAAATGCACGCCATGTTTCCGTAACTGCGCCCATTCACCAGCGCAATCGCCTCTTCAATCGTCTGTGCATGGATCAGGCTCAGCACCGGCCCGAAAATCTCTGTTCTTGCCGCTTCGGAATCGGGCGGAACATCATCAAGCACGGTGGGCAGCACGAAATATCCGTCTTCATACTCGGGGACCTTTTTCCCGCGCCCATCCACAATCACGCGCGCTCCGGCCTGCTCGCCCTTTGCAATGAGTCCTTCGATCCGCGTCTTGCTTTCGGCCGAAATCACTGGACCCATTTCCACGCCGGGCGCTGCACCGTACCCCGTCTTGCGGTTCTTCGCCGCCGCCACAATCTGCTCCGTAAAATTGGGCCTTGCGTCGCCCACCGTGATCGCCACACTTGCAGCCAGGCACCGTTGTCCCGCGCATCCAAATGCGGAATCGGCCAGAATCCGCGTCGTCATCTCCATATCCGCGTCCGGCATCACCACCACGGGATTCTTGGCTCCGCCCTGGCACTGTGCGCGCTTGCCGGCCGCCGCCGCGCGGCTGTAAATGTACTTCGCTGTCGCCGTCGATCCCACAAAGCTCACGGCGCGAATTCCGGGGTGGTCGAGAATCGCATTCACCGCGTCCCGTCCGCCGTTCACCAGCTGCATCACGCCCGGCGGAAACCCTGCCGCCTGAATCAGCTCGAAAAGCTTCTGCGAAGTAATGGGCACGCGCTCCGACGGCTTCAGCAAAAAGCAATTCCCAGCCGCCACCGCGTAAGGGAAAAACCAGAACGCAATCATTCCCGGAAAATTGAAAGGCACAATCGCCGCCACCACACCCAGCGGCTGCCGGATCATGTGCTCGTCAATCCCCGCGGCAATGTCCTCGCAATTCGTCCCCTGCATCAGCATTGGCATTCCGCAGGCCGTCTCCACGTTTTCCACCGCGCGCAGAATCTCCGCTTTGCTCTCCGTCAGCGTTTTGCCACACTCGTTGGTGATCGAGAGCGCCAGCTCATCGCGATGCTGCTCCAGCAGCGTCTTCAGTCGGAACAGCGGCTGCACGCGATCCACCACCGGTGTACGCCGCCACGCCAGAAACGCCCGTTCGGCCACTTCCACCGCCGCGTTCACGTCCGCTGCCGGTGACAGCGGAACCTCCGCCAGCACCGTGGCCGAAGCTGGGTTGACCACGTTCAGTGTTTCGGTCGCGCTTGATTCGCGCCAATCGTCCCCAATAAAATTCTGCAACCGCTCCATCTTGTCCCCTCCCGTAGCTTTTGCTCTTCTGTTCCTATTTCCTCATCTCTGTCATCCCGAGCGAACGGGGCCCCAAACGATTTTCAGTTTGGGGGTGGTGAGCCGAGGGATATGCTTTTGTTTTTCATCTCCCGAGCTCTCCACCTTATAAGAAATAACGCTCCCTCTTCCGTGCCTCTTCGTACTTCGCCCGCGCCGCGCGCACACTCTCCATCTCCGATACTTCAGCCACCGCAACATCCCACCACGATTCGTACCCTGGCACGCTTGCCGATACCTCGGTCTCGACCACGATCACGGTCGTCCGATCCTGCGCCTTCGCTTCCTCAAGCGCCTTCTTCAAATCGCCCAAGGTTTCCGCCCTGATCGCGTGCGCACCCAAGCTTCGCGCGTTGGCCACAAAGTCCACTTTCAGCGGTTCGCCGTCTAACTGTCCGCTCTTTTTATCCCGTGCACGATAGCTCGTTCCAAATCCGCTCTGCCCCAGCGATCGGCTCAAACTTCCAATGCTCGCGAATCCGCCATTATCCACCAGCACGATCACGATCTTAATGCCTTCCTGCACGCTGGTCGCAATCTCGCTCGGCGCCATCAAATACGTTCCGTCGCCCAGAAACACAAACACCTCGCGCGTCGGGTCGGCTATCTTCGCGCCCATCGCTCCAGGAATCTCGTACCCCATGCACGAGTAGCCATACTCCATGTGATATCCGCTGGGCGTGCTCGTCCGCCACAGCTTGTGCAAATCGCCAGGATGGCTCCCCGCTGCCGACACCAGCACGCCGCGCTCACCCGCCGCTTCAACCATCGCGCCAATCACTTCGCTCTGCGCCGGCTTGCGGCTCCCGCCCGCACTCACGCCGCCCAAGCCCAGCAAGCTCGCGCCCTGTAGCGCCGGCGTCTCGCCGGCTGTCGTGCGGGCGTCCCCGCCCGCACTCGCACCACCAGCAATCTGCCCGCTCAAATGCAGAAGCCGTTCAACCTCCGCATCCCACTTCGCTTTCAGCTCCGCAACCTCCGCTGCATATGCCGCGCTCACCGTGTGTGCGCCCAGCGCCGCGCCCAATCGTTCCAGCGCCACGCGCGCGTCGGCCACCACTGCAATCGCGCCAACTTTGTATGCGTCAAACTCGGCTGCGTTAATGTTTACGAACCTTACGTTTGAATTTTGGAACGCCGTCATCGACGCGGTCGTGAAGTCCGAATACCGCGTCCCGATTCCGATCACCAGATCTGCCTCACGTGCCAGCCGGTTCGCTGCCAGCGATCCCGTCGCTCCGATCGCTCCCACCACCTGTGCATGATTCCATGCCAGCGCGCCCTTGCCCGCCTGCGTTTCCGCCACGGGAATACCCGTCCGCGCCGCGAATTCGCCCAGCGCCTCAGACGCTTCGCTCATCAGCACGCCGCCGCCGCACACAATCAGCGGCCGCACCGCCTGCTTGATCGCCTTCACCGCGCGCTCCAGCGACTCGCGATCCGGCTCGCTCCTCCGAATCAGCCACACTCTCTTGCGAAAAAGTTCTTCAGGATAGTCGTACGCTTCGGTCTGCACATCCTGCGGCAGCGCCAGCGTCACCGTGCCGCAATCCGCGGGCGATGTCAGCACGCGCATCGCCTCGGGAAGGGAAGTGATCAGTTGTTCGGGCCGGTAGATGCGGTCCCAGTAGCGCGACACCGGCTTGAAGCAATCGTTCACGCCCGTGTCCTGCGTCGCCGGCGATTCCAGCTGCTGCAGCACCGGAGCCACATTCCGCCGCGCAAAAATATCCCCAGGCAGCAGCAGCACCGGCAGCCGATTGATCGTCGCCAGCGCCGCCCCGGTAATCATATTGGTTGCGCCCGGCCCAATCGACGATGTGCACGCAAACGTGCGCAGACGGTTGCTCGCCTTCGCAAAGCCCGCCGCCATGTGCACGCCGGCCTGCTCATTGCGCATCAATATATAAGGAAAATCAGGATTCTCTTGGAGCGCCTGGCCGATCCCGGCCACGTTTCCGTGGCCGAAGATCCCCACCATTCCGGCAAAGAACGCATGCTCGCGGCCATCACGTTCCACATGCTGCTGCTTCAGGAACCCGATAAGCGCCTGAGCCATCGTCATGCGCCGCGTCTTCATGCCCGCTCCCTCGCTGCACTTCGATCCCGCCGCCGTCGCCGCCCTAAGTCCCGCAGTCCCGTAGTCCCGCAGTCCCGTAGTCCCGAAGTCCCGCCGTCCCGTAGTCCCGAAGTCCCGCCGTCCCGTAGTCCCGAAGTCCCGCCGTCCCGTAGTCCCGAAGTCCCGCCGTCCCGTAGTCCCTATCTTTTAACCATCGGCAGCCTCGGGTCCTTTTCCTTCCAACTGCTCTTCACCCACGCATAATCCGGATCGTCCGAGCAGGCCAGCGACCGCGCCGAACCCGCCAGCGCGTTCAGATAATACACGTTGTATCCGTGCGCGGCGACCACCGGATGGTATCCCTCCGGAACCAGCACCAACTCGCCGTCTCGCACCGTCATCGTCTCGTCGATGCGCCGGTCCGCGGTGTACACCTTCTGCATCGCGAATCCCTCCGGCCGCTCCATCCGGTAGTAGTAAATCTCTTCGAGATCCACCTCCGCCGGCGGATTGTGGACGTCGTGCTTATGCGGCGGGTAGCTCGACCAGTTGCCCGCCGGCGTAAATACCTCCACCACCATCAGCCTTTGCGCCAGGAATCCCGGCGGCAGCATGGAATTGATCTGCCGCGTCGCGTTTCCGCCGCCGCGAATCTCTATTCCCACGTGCGCCGGCGTTACCAGTCGCGCCGGGTACTCTTCTTCGGCTTTGCAGTAGCAAAAAGCCAAATCACACGCCGTATCGGCATTCACATTAAATGCCGTTCCGATTGGCAGGTAGAGCGTGTACGGCAGCCCATCGAAAACTGTCTCGCGCTGGCCTATCCCCTGCCAGTCGCCGCGTGAGCTGCTCACTGAGCAAACGCCGCCCAGTACCACCATGGCCATCTCTCTTGCGGCCGTCTCGCTCCTGAATGTCTGTCCAACTTCCAATTTGCGCGTTTCAAAGGATAAAAAGTCGTACCCAAAATCTTCAGTCCGGTTCCGGAATTTCTCCGGCCGGATCAACAACTCACTCATCATCTCTCCTGGGCTAAAAGTGTCCAAAGCACAACGGGAAGAGGTTCCGTAGTTGCTGTGTCTTGGGCCGCGGCTTTCAAGTGGATTTTTCCTCAAGAAAAATCCACCCTGCACCGAGGCCTGAAGCAACTTTAAGAACTGCGGAACCGCTCAGAAGTCCGGCTTATGCCCGCACCGGATTTTTCGAATCACGAACAAAATACAGCAATTTGTGCACACGTGTGCACCTTTAAGATTCTCCATGATCCGGCCCATCCTGTCAATTGCGAAATAGCTTCATTTCGGTGGAAAACAGAGACTGTGCAAACATCACATTCTTCTACTTTTATAGGTGTAGTTCGCCTTCGGCAAATCAGCCTTTATTCTGTTCCGCCTCAGCCTCGATTGCAACCGACCAGGCGAACGCCGTGTTTCAATCCCGAGCGCACTCTTGACCGTCAACTTTCTCCGGTGTTACCGTTTCCCTGCACACGTTTGCACTTCTCGGAGGATGCGGGCCTTTCTCCGCCTTTATGACCCAATTCAAGAGCCCCCTCCACAAAATGACGCAGACCACTCCCACCTGCCTGTGGAACGACTCAGCCTCCGTCGAAGACCTCACCTACTCCATCGCGCACGGCGCTGTCGGCGCCACCTGCAATCCGTCCATCGCCGTCGCTGTGCTCAAGCAGGAACTCGCCGCCTGGAAACCGCGCATCCTCGAATTGGCCGCGAGTGACCCCGACCTTACTGAAGACGACATTTCCTGGCGCATCGTGGAAGAAATCTCCGTAAAGGCCGCGCGCCTGCTCCTGCCCATCTTCGAGCGCGAAAAAGGCCGCAACGGCCGCCTCTCCATCCAGACGGATCCGCGCAACTACCGCAACACCGAGGCCATGCTCGCGCAGGCCATCCGCTTCTCCGAGCTCGCGCACAACATGATCGTGAAAATCGCCGCCACGCGCGCCGGCCTCCCCGCCATTGAAGAAGCCACCTACCGCGGCATCAGCATCAACGCCACCGTCAGCTTCACACTGCCTCAGGCCATCGCCGTTGCCGAGGCTGTCGAGCGCGGCCTCCGCCGCCGCGAAGCCGAAGGCCTCGACATTTCAACCATGGGCCCCATCTGCACCATCATGGTCGGCCGCCTCGATGACTGGCTCAAGGTCCTCCACGACAAGCACAATCTCTCCGTTGATCCCGGCTACCTCGAGTGGGCCGGCGTCGCCGTCTTCAAAAAGGCTTACCAGATCTACAAAGCTCGCGGTTACCGCCTGCGCCTACTCTCGGCGGCCTTCCGCAATCACATGCATTGGAGTGAGTTCATCGGCGGCGACGTCGTCATCTCTCCGCCCTGCGCCTGGCAGCGCCGCTATAACGACAGCGACATCGAGGTCATCAACCGCATCGACAATCCCGTCGACCCCCGCATCGTCGACACGCTTCTCGCAAAATTCCCTGACTTCGCCCGCGCCTGCACCGAAACCGGTCTCACGCCCGCGGAGTTCGACACCTTCGGCCCAACGCGCCGCACCCTGCGCCAGTTCATCTCCGCCGTCGTCGAGATGAACTCCATCGTCCGCGACATCATCCTCCCCAACCCCGACACGGAGTAGCGCCGAAAGCACAGTTAAGGGGACTCGCCGAACGCTTGTTCCACTCCCACCGCTATTTCTTCAATGTCGCCGCCCAGTTAACCACCACCGTAATGGGCGCAGGCTTGGCATCGACCGCCGGCGTGAGCATCAGGAACTGCTGGCCGTCAGCCGAGGGAACATAAATGTTTCTCCAATACCAGGGTGGGATCGTCTGCGCCTGAAAAAGCTCCTTCGGAATGCCGGCCTCGAGCGTCCCCGCATTGGTCGTCCCCGCATTGGTGTTGATGTCGACCGCCATCAGCTTTTGGTCGGGCGTCAGAAAGAACAGCTCCTTGCCATCTCGCTGCCACATGGGGTCTGTCCCGCCCGTCGCTGAGATTTGCCACTTTCCGGTTTGTTGCGGGAACGTCTGTACGTAGATCTCGTTTCTCCCCGTCTCGCTTGAGGTGTAGGCTACGTAGCGGCCGTTCGGCGAGAACATTGCGCTTCTGGCGTCAAAGTCTCCGCCTTGAACGATGGCGAAGGGCTTGCGGTCGCCAAACAGTGGAACTACCCACAGCTGAGTTCGACCGTGAACCGCCCCATCGTCATAGCTGGCGTAGCGGCCATCCATCGTGAGGTCGTTGAGGTACTTGCGCTGGTCCTTCGACTGAAAAACCGCTTCAGTGGTCCCCAGGCCGTCGGCAGCCTGCTGATAAATGTCGTACTGGCCTGCGCGATTCGAACTGAACAGAATCTGCTTTCCGTCCGCCGACCACGCGGGATTCGAATCGTCGGCAGAGCTGATTGTCAGGCGCGAACCCGTCCCGCGCTTCAGATCGTAAACCCAGATGTTGTGCTTGCCCATGGCTCCCACCGCGACCGCCAGCTTGGACCCATCCGGCGAGAGCACAGGCGTTGAGTACACATCGGACTGACCGACCACAACCAGCTTCTTGCCTGCTCGGTTGAACCACGTCATTTGATTCGTAGATAGGGCTGGCACGGTTTCATAGGCCAACATGCCTGCCGGGGAGACGGTGAAGTATCCGTAAGATACGCTTGCGTACATTCCGACGTTTTGAGCCACCGGCACGGCTCCGCCGGTGAAGCGAAGCGCTTTCGCATTGAATGGCCGCGCCATCAATGTGCTCTGGTCCATATAAAACAAGTAGCCTGGCGGAGCGTAGAGTGCGTTATTGGTCGCTGAAGTCAAACGTTCCACCGTCTTCGAGTCCAGCGAGCCTGTCGCAATGTAGTCCGCGCCCGGTGTACCAAAGCGCACTTGAACAATGAAATGGCGGCCATCGGGCAGAAACTGCGGCAACTGGAAAAACTCTCCGTGCGCTGTGTCCGGGGTAGCCACCAGCGTCGGCTCGCCGCCTGTGTCGGGCACGCTGTAAATGTTGCTGTGGTTAGTAAACAGGATCACTCCATCCTTGTTCCAGCTGCCGCCGGGGAAGTCATCGTCGCAAACCGTCAGCGGCGTTCCGCCTGTCGCCGCAATCTTCTCCAGTTTGCCGTTTGCCTGGAATCCGATCTGCTGGCTGTCCGGCGACCAGAAGGGCACTTCGGCGCCCTCGGTTCCAGGAATCGCCTGAGCAGTCATGCTGTCGAGCGGGCGCAGCCACAAAACGGGTGGTTTGTCCGGTCCGCCGGATTGAGCGATGAATGCCAGCGTGCGGCCATCGGGCGAAATGCTCATCTCTCCCCCGTCAATAAACACCGCGCCTTCGGGCGGCGACTGTGGGAAGCGAATAACGTTTGCCTGCGGTGCCGGCTTCATCAGCAACCAGCCGGCAACGCCGCCAAACAATACCGCAACCGCGCCCAGCGCCCACGGCAGGGCGCGCCGCAAGCGCGACGAGCGAGCGGTCTCTACGGTCCCGCTGCCCGCCTCGGCCGCTCCATCATCCGGAGCAGCGCCCGACAACGTCTCCTCAATCGCAATCCGCGCGTCGCCAATGTCGCGCAACCGCTGTTTCGGATCCTTCACCAGGCAGCGCCGAATCAATCTCTTGATTGCCGGCGGCGTTTTTTCCGGCAGCTCCCCCCATTCCGGCTCGCCCCGGATCACGGCGGCTAACAAATCCGAAATCGTCTCGCCCTCGAATGGCTGTTTCCCCGAAAGCATTTCAAACAGGACGCAGCCGAATGCCCAGATGTCTGCCCTCCGGTCCACCGGTTTGCCCTTCGCCTGTTCCGGAGCCATGTAGGCTGCCGTGCCCAGGATGAGTCCAGCTTGTGTCGCCAGTGCGCTTAGCGTGGGCGAATTTGCCGCGCTCACTGGCCCCGACGAATCCTGATCGCTCAGCACTTTGGCCAGCCCAAAATCCAGCACCTTCACCGTGCCCTCGGGCGTGATCTTCACGTTCGCTGGCTTCAGGTCGCGGTGGATCACGCCGCGCTCATGCGCGTACTCGAGCGCTTCGGCAATCTGCTTCGCAATGGGCAGCGCCTCTTCAAAAGAGAGACATTTCGAGCCCGTTCCTGTCGCTCCGTGGATATGCTCCGCTAGAGTTTCGCCCTCCACCAGCTCCATCACCAGCGCGCGCAGGCCCGGCGATTCTTCCAGGCCATAGATGGCTGCGATGTTGGGATGGTTCAGCGCCGCCAGCGTCCGCGCTTCGCGCTCAAGCCGCGCCAGCGACTGGCCATCGTTCGCCAGCGCCGCGGGCAGCAATTTCAATGCCACATCGCGGCCCAGCTTGGCGTCCCGGGCGCGAAATACCTCGCCCATTCCGCCCTGGCCAAGCTTCCCGATAACTTGGTACTGCCCGATCTGGCGCCTCGCCGTTGGGGAACTGGCGGCAGCGCCAGCTTGCGTGTCTTTCGGCGTCGATTCCAAGTGGTTTCTCCAGCAGTGCCAGACGGTCAACGGTGCGCTTTAACATCCGGCGCCACATCCGCTCGCAACCTAAGCTGGCCACGATGAACACCGGCACTTCACATCTCACCAGCAAGTCTGGTTGGCACGGCAACGGGGTAGGGAAATTCAAGAAGGAAAAACGTACGGATAAGTCGTGAAAACAAAGCCAACAACAGTCTCTGTCATCCCTCACGATGTTTCAAGGGATTTCGACTCTGGCTGTTCCGTTTTGTGAACGTGTTTCTGTCGCGCACGGCTCAGAAATGGGGACGCCAACGAAAAGGCCTGCCAGCGGCTTTGAGAACATTTTCTGTCGGCAATTGCGCCAGCTCCGCTAACCCCGCTTCACTTCAGCCACATCAACGGGTTGCTCGTCGATACCGCGCTCAACCCCTGCGCCAGCAGCTCTTCCACTTCCTTCATGTTCTCGATCAGCCCGCCGCCCACCACCGGTAGATCGGGCGAGATCGCCCGCACTCGCGCCAGCATCTTCGGCGCCACCAGCGCCGGCAGAATCTCCAAGGCGTGCACCGGCGTGTTCTTTAGCTGATTTGAAATCGTATCCATCGCGCCCGAGTCCAGCAGAAACGTCCGCTGAATCCCGTACAGCCCGACGGCCAGCGCGTGCCGCAGCGGATCGAGGTGCGTCGAAATAATTCCCTGCGCCCCCACTCTCTTCAGGTAATTCACGGCATACCGATCGCGCGAAAATCCATTCAGCAGATCCAGATTCACCAGCGGAATCTTTCCCGCGGCCGCAATCTGCCGAATCATCGATTCCACATTGTCCGGATCGCCCGTGAGCAGGTACACCAGCTTGCCGCGCGACGCAATCGCCTGCTCCACAAACTCCGGCTTGCGAATCGCCGGCAGAATCGGCGTGTCTCTGCAAAACGAGATCAGCGGCGTCAGTTGCGCCGGTCCTCCGTATCGAACTCCAGTCTCAGCCATCGCGGCGCCTTGCGTGGGTGGCCCAGCTCTCGGGGTCCCCAGCCAGCGGTTTCTTGTTTGCTTGGGTGGAGATCTCGATTTTGCGACCTGCGTTCGTGATTGCTCTTCCCGTCGAACCCCTCACAACCAACTCCGCCTCCACCTTCACCTGCGCCACCGAATCCTCTCCCGCCATCAGCTTCAAAAGGTTCTCCATCGCCATCTCTCCCATGCGCCGAGCAGGCTGCCGCACGGTGGTCAGCGGCGGCTCCAGGTACTCCGCAAAAAACAAATCGTCGAATCCCGTCACCGAAACATCTTCCGGCACGCGCAGCCCTCGAGCCCGTATCGCCCGCATCGCTCCCATGGCCGTCATGTCGTTATAACAGCACACCGCCGTCGGCGGCTCGGCCAACTTCAGCAGCGCCTCCACTGCCGCGGCAGCTCCATTGGGCCATCCGTCTCCGTCAACTGCAAGCTTCGAATCGAATGCGATTCCCGCTTCAGCCAGCGCTTGTTTATATCCCTCAAGTCTCTCCGTTTCGGTCTGATACCCGCTCCGGTCGCCAACATACGCAATGCGACGGTGCCCTAGTTCGATTAGATGCGCAGTCGCCGCTCGGCTTCCCACCTCGTTCGCAATCATCACCGAATGCACAAACTCCCCGGGGTACTGATCGTTCACCAGCACCATCGGAACATTCAACTGAGCCAGCATCGGCAGATAATCCGAGCCCACGCGCGACGACGTTACGATGATCCCGTCGACGCGCCGCTCCGCCAGCGCCTGCACCACTTTGCGTTCATGCTCTGCATCGGCATACGAGTTGGCCAGGAATACCGCGTATCCGTGATCGTTCGCCGTCTCCTCAATTCCGCAAGCCACCTGGCTGGCAAAAGGATCGGCCACCGTGGTCACAACCAACCCCACAGTGCGCGTCCGCCGTGTCACCAGTCCGCGCGCCACCGCGCTCGGCCTGTACCCCGCCGCCTCTGCGATTTTCCTGATCTTCGCCGCAGTGGCCGGGTTCACCAGCGGGCTGTTCTGCAACGCGCGCGACACCGTCGGGTGCGACACGCGTGCCAGCCGCGCAATGTCTTTAATCGAAGGTTGCCGCGACGCTTGGCGCAGTGTCCGCTTGCCCGCGCCGCCCGGCGTGATCCGCGCCGCGCTCCCCTTGTCCTTCTCGATCATGCCCAAAACCCCTTATTGCACACGTTTGCTTGATCACCCAGTCTCCTCGAACTCCCTCCAGCTCGTCAATGCCCGGCGCCCCCTGGCCCAAATGCACAATAAGCAATTGAGAAGATTGTCATCCTGAGCGAAGGTCGCCGCAGCGACCGAAGTCGAAGGACCTGCATTTGCTCTTTGCTTAAATCGTCACCTACCGTCTGGCTTCCACATCGAGCACTCCGCGCCGCGCCGTAATAATCTCATTACCAGCCCACTAATGACGCAACCCGCCTCACCACCGGCCACACTCGAGCGCCGCATCGGCCTCCGCTCCGCCGTGCTCTTCAATATGCTTGAGATGATCGGCGTCGGCCCCTTCATCACTCTGCCTCTCGTCATCGCCGCCGCCGGTTATCGCCTCTCCGTTTGGGCCTGGGTGCTCGGCGCCGTCATCGCCGTCGCCGACGGACTCGTCTGGGCTGAGCTAGGCGCAGCTTTTCCGCGTGCCGGCGGCAGCTACGCCTTCCTCGAAGAGATCTACGGCCCCCAGGGCCCCGGCCGCTGGCTTAGTTTTCTCTACGTCTGGCAAGTCGGTTTCACCGCGCCGCTTTCTATCGCTTCCGGTTGCATCGGCCTCTCGGGATTTCTCGCCGTCTTCTGGCCGCATCTCGACGCCGCTCCCATCGCCGCGCTTCCCGCGCTCCACTACTCCAACTTCGCTGCCGCCGCCGCCTGCCTTCTCGTTACCGCGCTCCTCTATCGCAATCTCAGTTCCATCACGCGTCTCGCCTGGGTTCTTTTCGCTGGAGTCATCGCCGCCCTCGCCGGCGTCATTGTCTCCGGATTCGCGCACGCCGCAGCCACCGGCGGCTGGCACATGCCCTCCGCTCCACCGCTTTCTACCGCCCTGGGATTTGGTGGCCTCGCCCAGGCCACGCTCCTCGCCACCTATTGTTATTGGGGCTATTACAACGTCACATTTCTCGGAGCTGAAGTCCGCCGTCCCGAGCGCACCATCCCCCGCGCCATCTTGATCTCGATCGCGATCGTCGCCGCGTTCTATGTCCTCATGAATCTCGCCGTTCTGCCCTCGCTGCATGCCGCCGCAACTCACTCCGCCGAATCCGCCGCCCTCCGCGTGCAACTCGTTGCCGACATCGCTGCCTCCGCCTTCGGCCATTGGGCCGGCTATTTGATCGCCGCCCTCATCGTCTGGACCGCCTTTGCCAGCGTCTTCTCCTTGCAACTCGGCTACTCGCGTGTCCCTTACGCCGCCGCCCGCGACGGCAACTACTTCCGCTTCCTCGCCGCCGTCCATCCAAAGTACGGCATTCCCCATCGTTCACTCGTTGCTCTCGGCCTCGTCGGCGCTTGCTTCTGTTTCTTCTCGCTCGCCCAGGTCATCACCATGCTCGTCATCACGCGAATCCTCTTGCAGTTTTCGCTCCAGCAGATCGGCGTCATCCTGCTTCGCTTTCGTCGCCCCGATCTTCCTCGCCCCTTCCGCATTCCGCTCTACCCGCTCCCGCCTCTCGCCGCCATGGCCGGATTCGCCTTCATGCTCTTCGATCCCCGCCGCGCCCAGGCAAAAGGTGGCAGCGGCCTCTTCGAGCTTTACGGAGCCATCGCCATTGCCGTCAGCGGGACCGCCATCTATCTCTTCCGCGCCCACCACCTCCGCCAGTGGCCTTTCGCGCTCTCTCGTCCTGAATAATCACCTCCGCGCTCGTGTCGCCTCGTCCTCATCGCCCGCCTCGCTGTATGCTGGCATGGATCTCTGGAAAGAAAATTGATACAAGGAGCGACGGGCCAATTCGCTAACTCGCCAACTCGCTAACACGTCCGCGCGGCGGACGGCTAACTCGCTCCCTCGCTCCCTATGAAACGTCTCACTCTAAGCGTCCTCAAAACTCTCGTCTGGATCGCCTGTCTCGGGCCCTTCTGCTGGCTCGTCTGGGCGGCCTTCACTGAGAATCTCGGTCTCGACCCAACCACCGCCATTGCCTTCGCCACCGGCCGCGCCACGCTGTGGCTTCTCGCCATCACACTGGCCATTTCACCGCTGCGCCGCCTCTTTCCGCGGCTCGGCTGGCTCATCCGTTTCCGTCGTCTGCTCGGTCTCTTCGCTTTTTTCTACGCCTCGGTGCACGTCCTTACCTGGGTCGCGCTTTACAACAACTTCAACGTCGACGCCATGTTCGCCGACGTCGCCCGCCGCCGCTTCATCACCGCAGGCATCGCCGCATATCTCTGCCTGATTCCCCTGGCAATCACTTCCACGGCGTGGTCCATCCGAAAGCTTGGCGGAAAGAACTGGAACCGCCTGCATGCCCTCATCTACGTCGCTGCATTCTGCGGTGTGGTTCACTATTGGTGGCAAATGAAGCCCGGCGCGCTCACGCCCCTGGCCGTCACTCTGGTGATCGCAGCGCTTCTTCTCGCCCGCCCCATCCTTGCCTGGCACTTCTCAAAAGGAAAGTCATCCTGAGCGAAGTTTGGCGGGATCTTCGGCCAAACGAAGTCGAATGCCTGCCCTGAGCGAGAATTGCGAATGCAATTGGAGTCGAATGGGGACCCGCATTTGCATTTGTTTTTCCCGCACCCAATCCACCACAAACCTGGGTGCCCCAGGTCTCGCATCTGAGACCTGGGATACCTCCATCCTTCAACCAGGTGAATGTTGGCTATCTCAGGGATTTGTCGGCGGCGCGCCCTGCTCCGCGCTGCCATTCGGCGTGCTCTGGCCGCTCGGTTGCGGATCCGGCACCGAAATGCTCACGCCATCCATATCGCTGGTCACCGTCAACGGCATCTCCGTTCCGCCCTCGCTACTTCCGTCGCCGGGCTGCACAACCATCGAATACCGCCCCATCGGAGGCGCGGATCCCGCATCGTCCCCGCCCATCAACCCCGGGCTCGCCGCCGCCCGCAGGATGAAGCTGTCTTCCGGCACATAATGAAACTCGAACTCTCCATTCGGCGCCACCATCGATCGCGCCGGCTCTCTCGTGTCCGCATAAAGCAGCCGCACCGTCGCCGCCGATGGTGGCTGATTGGTGCTTTTCAAAAGTACTTGTCCGCGAATCGTATGTAGCCTGCTCAGCGGAATCGTGATGTCGGCGTCTTTTGAAGCGCCGCCCGCGGTCACCTTGATCGTCTCCGCTTTGCTCACGCGCTGTCCGCCGCCCACATACACATCCATCGAGCCGATCGACGACTCCATCACCTCGGCCAGTGGATTCGCATCGGTTTCGGCCCATTTCACCGGAACCGAAACGCTCACCTCGTACACTCCCGGCAGCACGCCGAGAATCTTGAAGCGCCCACGATCATCTGTCGTCTGCGGCCCGGCTCCCGAGTAGATCGGCGGCGATGAGGCCGCCTGGTCGGCGTTGCCACTTTCCTCGTCCGCCTTCAGCGCCACGCTCACGTGCAGTCCAATGGCCGGGCTGCCGTCGTCGTAGGTTGCCTCCCCGTCAATCTCTGCGCCACGTTCCAGTCGAATCGACAGTTGCGCCGGCAGGTTCGCCGAAGCCGCTACGCCTGTCACCTGCGCCAGCAACTTTTTGCGATCGTCGGCCGAGAGCGCGTCCATATGCGATTTCGTCAGCACGCTCATCAGGTTCACGTAACCGGGCAACACTGGCACCGCATAGTAGCTGCCTTGCTCCACGTGGTTGAAGGCAAATCTTCCGTCCAGATCGGTCGTTGCCGTGTCGGCGACTGCGTATCCGTTCTCCGCGGTTCCAACCAGATCCACCACTGCCAGCCGCGCCGGCAAATCCGTGTCCGCGCAGTAAACCGTCCCCGTGATCCTGCCGGTCGAAGATCCCTGTGCAGCAGGTGCCGGTGCGGATGCCGCTTCCGGCGGCGGCGCTTCCTGCGCAACGCAAGCCAGCGTCGCCGTCACAAAGACGACCGCAATCGCGAAACGGCTTCTCATTCCATTTCCTCTTCGAGGAACATCGAGGACGAAAAATCGAAGAACTGCTGCGCCACCGGCATGTAGCTCTTTCGGTGCTGCGGAGTCGGCCCCAGCCTCCGCAGCGCTTCCAGATGCTCCCGCGAGCAGTAGCCCTTATGCCGCGCCAGCCCGTATCCCGGATACTCCGCATCCATCTCCACCAGCAGCCGGTCGCGATGCACCTTCGCCAGCACGCTCGCTGCCGCAATTGAAATGCTCCTCGTGTCGCCCCCCACTACCGCCAGTTGCGGGCACGGCCAATCGATCGTGTCGAGCCCGTCAATCAGCAAGTAATCCGGCGCCGGCGAGTCCGGACTCGCCAGCTGTTCTACCGCCAACCGCATCGCCAGCAGCGACGCGCGCCGTATGTTGATGCGGTCGATCGTTTCCACATCCACCGCCGCAATCGCCCACGCCACGGCGCACTCGCGGATCGCCACGTCGAATTCGTCCCTTTGTTTTTCAGTCAGTTGTTTTGAGTCCGTCAATCCCCGCAGCCGGCGCCGCTCAGGAAAAATCACTGCCGCCGCAACAACGGGTCCGAACATCGGCCCGCGCCCCACTTCGTCGAGACCGGCGATGCGCTCAGCTCCAACCCGCCGCGCCGCGTTCTCCAGCGCCCATCCGCACACCGGAGCCCGAGCAGTCTTGGTCATGCACTCAGTATAAGAATTTTTTGGGAAGCGTTCGGGTGGAAAAATCCGGAGGTCACTCTCTCATTTTCCGGTGAATCCGTATTCCCGCTCCACCCGGCAAATGCGCACTCTGAACTCTTCGTACCACTCTGCGCGTCCCCGCTCTTGCGCCACCAGGTGCTGCGCGTTTTGCTTCCACGCCGCAATCGATTCCAGGTTCTCCCAATACGACACCGTGATCCCCAGCCCATCGCGCGCTGATTCGATGCCAAGGAAGCCCGGTTGCGCCGCGGCCAGTCGCTCCATCGCCTCGGCCATCTTCCCGTAGCCCCTGTCTCCCTGAGTCCGGTCTCCCTCGGTGCGCAGGGAAGTAAATATAACCGCGTAGTAAGGCGCTTTCGGTGTCGCAGCGATTGCCATGCCAGCAGTATATGGATTGGGGCGCGATCCGGGAGGCCAGAGGAGCGCTTATACGCTCGTGCGCAGGAGCCCCGAAAACCATGTCAAGCCCCGCCGCCCAAAATAAATCAGCACGCCTTCCGTAAGTCCCTCATTCGTTGACCTCTATCCTCTTCTCTCTTTTCCCCCAAGTTTGCCGATCATTCCGCTCTTTCGGCGCACAATGGTCTCATGATCAAAAGCCGTCTGATCAAAAGCCGTCGCCATCCCGCGTCTCTCCTTACGGGCTATCGGCCACTGGCCGTTTCTTCTAGCTCTGCTGAAAGCTGATAGCTGAAGGCTGAAAACTGGTGAGAAGGGTGATTTTTTCACACTTGGAGGCGCAAAAATCTTAATAACTCATTTATAATCAACAGATAGCGAAAAATACCGCTCACAAATTTCAACCGATTTCCGTCGATTTCCTCGGTTTTGGTGCAACTTTGCCCCCAAAAACGCCCCGAAACGCATCCTTTTGCCACCGGATTCAGGGCCGCCTTCGCTCGCCGATCCTGGATCGTAAAAGTGCCGCGGACGTGGCAATTACGGCGTCCCATCTTGTGGAAATTCTGTGGAAAAAGCTGTCACCGTGTGCGCCGGCTTTGCAAAGCCAGAGCCCGAATCAAGACCGGACGCTCTGTTAAATCGTTTCAGTAAATCCATTTATTTTATTCTTGCCAACCGTTTCGAATTACGCTAGTTTGCTTCTGGTCGCTCGCAATATGAACTTTGGTTTGTTAGCAAAATGACCTAAGTAATATCGCGGCCATGTTCGTAGTATGCAGTCCTGGACCCGTTATTCCCTGCGCCTCGTTTTCCTTGGGCTCTGCGCATTGCCGGGGGGTAGCGTGGCAATCTCGAGTCTGCTTACGCGCTGTTGGATCACCGGCCGATTCCCTGAAGCGGATTGGGCCTGCGGAACTTCTCCCATCCCTCCAAGCGCGCCCCAATCCACAACGCATCGCATTCAACCACGCATCTGGAAGCAGCGCTTCGGAGCCTCGTCCGTGCGGGCGCCGAAGCATCGTCTTGAATTCTCAAACCCAAAGCAAAAGGAGACAGGCATGCACTCAATGAAGTTGGCTTCAGCTAAAGTTTCACTTGCAACGTTCGCCGCTCTGGTTCTGGCGGGCTTCGCAATGGCGTCGGCAAGCGCTCAGACGATCAACAACAACGGAACGGGCACCAACAACGGCTACTACTACTCGCTCTACACCTCCAGCGGTTCGTCAACGATGACGTTCCCCGCGGGGTCGCAATATCCCGGCAACTACGCCATCACTTGGAGGAGCGTCGGCGACATGGTCGGCGGCAAGGGCTGGCAAACCGGCAGCGCTCAGACCATCGGCTACAACGTGGGCTCCGCCAGCGGCTATAACACCATCTCCATTTACGGATGGCTAACCAACCCGCTCGTGGAGTACTACATCACCGAGCTCGGTTCGCTCTATACGGGTAATGCGACATACAAGGGCAGTGTCTCGAGCGATGGGCACACCTACAACACGTACGAGCATCAGCAGGTCAATCAACCTTCCATTGAAGGCACCCAGACCTTCGAGCAGTATCTCGATGCCTGGGGCGGCTCTTCGACGGGATCGAATCACACCGTGACCACCGCCAACCACTTTAACCACTGGAAGAACCTCAACATGCCGGTAGGAAGCTACAACTATCAGATCCTCGGCACAGAGGCCTACAACGGCTTGAGTGGAGAAGTGAACGCGACCGTCTGGTAGACCGATTGTTGTTGATCTGGCATGGCGCCGGCGGGTCTAATGGCCGCCGGCGTCATGCACGTCCTGGCCTCTTCTATTCGTATCCGTGAGAAAGCTCGATGAGAAAAGTATTGATTGCAGCTGCACTCCTGCTTGCCACCGGTCTTTGTTCGGCTCAACTTCCCGACGGTCTCGTGCTCGTCCATGGCGGCACGTTCAGGAACACAAAATCCAATTACTACGGGAAACATGTAACCCTCTCGAGTTTCTATATCGGCAAATTCCTGGTCACCCAGAAAGAGTGGGTCGAACTGATGGGAAGTAATCCCTCGAAATTTACGGGCGACAATCTGCCGGTTGAAATGATCAATTGGTACGACGCTGTTGAGTACTGCAACAAGAGAAGTCTCAAAGAAGGGCTGAAGCCGTATTACAACATCGATCGATCGAAGAAAGACCCGCACAACCTGCCCGACCCGAAGTTTGGCGATCTGGATACGATCAAATGGACCGTGACCATCAATCCCCGCGCCAACGGTTACCGGTTGCCTACAGAAGCCGAGTGGGAGTACGCCGCGGATGGCGGCCAGCTCAGTAACAGTTACACCTACAGCGGAAGCGACGATGTGGATGAAGTGGCCTGGTACTGGAGGAACTCCGGAGATATAAAGCTGGCCGGATTCTGGACTTGGTCCGAAATCCAGCAGAATCACGACAAGCCGCAACCCGTCGGCCTGAAGAAACCCAACGAGCTGGGGCTCTACGACATGTCAGGCAATGTGCGCGAATGGTGCTGGGACTGGTTCGCCGACGACTTGCCCGCGAATGTCACCGACCCCGAGGGAAGTGAGAAAGGCTTTCGCCGCGTTTGGCGCGGGGGCGGCTGGATCGGCGACGCTCCCTTCACCGCGTCGGCCTTCCGTGGCAGCCTCGCCGCCAACGGCACCGGCCCCGATCAGGGTCTTCGATTAGCCCGCAACATGTAGTCCGCAATAAAACAGGCAAGGCTCTGCCCCGAGCTCTGCCGATTTCAGATGGCCGACATGCCGCCGTCAACGGACAATTCCACCCCATTCACGAAGCTCGAATCGTCTGAAGCAAGAAACAGCGCGACCGTCGCAATTTCCTCAGGGCGACCCATTGTTCCCCGCGGGATCAGGGATTCGAACATCTGCCTCGTCTCCTTGTCGATTCGCTGGGAATCGGGCGTGTCAATCACCCCCGGGCTCAGCACGTTCACCCGAATCTTCCTTCCCTTTAGTTCGTTGAGCCACGTGCGCGCGAATGAGCGCAATGCCGCTTTGCTCGCCGAATACACGCCGAAACCAGGAAAACCTTTCACCGAAGCAACTGAACCGGTCATGAAGATCGATCCGCCATCGTTGAACAGCGGCAAAGCCTTCTGAACCGCAAACAGCGTTCCGCGCGTATTCAGGCCGAAAGCCGCATCGAAGTGCTGCTCGGTAATCTCGCCCAGTTTGCCGGCTTCGCCCTTGCCGGCGCTCGCAAACAGGACGTCGATCTTGCCTTTTTCTCGCTTGACCGTATCGAACAGGCGGTCGAGGTCGTCGAGATTTGCCGCGTCGCCGCGCACGCCGGTCACGTTCCGGCCAATCAGCTTAACGGCCTCATCGAGCTGCTCCTGCCTCCTGCCCGTGATGAAAACGTATGCGCCTTCTTCAACGAACCGCTTGGCGCTCGCCAGCGCCAGGCCGCTCGATCCACCCGTAATCACTGCGACTTTGCCATCAAGCTTTCCCATAATGACTCCCTTCGTGAAGGTCGGCCCGTCCGTGATCGCAGAACAGATACGCCGGGCGCCGGTTCACTCCTGAATTTGTTACGAACTAAAATTGACGATTATGATTCACCGAAATCCGCCGATTCAGATGGCCGAGGCGCCGCCATCAACAAACAACTCCGCACCATTTACGTAACTGGAGTCGTCTGAAGCGAGAAACAGCGCGACCGTGGCAATTTCCTCAGGACGACCCATCTTTCCCCGCGGGATCAGGGATTCGAACATCGCCTTCGCTTCCTTGGTGAGAACTTGCTCCAGAATCGGTGTGGCCACCTGCCCCGGGACCAGCAGGTTCACCCGGATGTTCCTGCCCTTCAGTTCGTTGAGCCACGTGCGTGCGAAAGAGCGCAACGCCGCCTTGCTCGCCGCATATACGCTGAAACCAGGAAAACCTTTCACCGAAGCATTTGACCCGGTCATGAAGATCGATCCGCCATCGTTGAACATCGGCAACGCCTTCTGGACCGTAAACAGCGTCCCGCGCACATTCAGGTCGAAGGCCGCATCGAAGTGCTGCTCGGTAATTTCGCCCAGTGGCACAGCTTCGCCCGTGCCAGCGCTCGCGTACAGGATGTCGATCTTGCCCTTTTCTCGCTTTACCGTATCGAACAGGCGGTCGAGGTCCTCGAGATTGGACATGTCGCCGCGCACGCCGGTCACGTTCCGGCCAATCTGCTTGACGGCTTCGTCCAGCGCCTCCTGTCTCCTGCCCGTGATGAAAACATAAGCGCCTTCTTCAACGAACCGCTTGGCGCTCGCCAGCGCCATGCCGCTCGATCCGCCGGTGATAACGGCAACTTTTCCTTCAAGCTTTCCCATAGTTACTCCTTTCGGTGGATGGGTAGCATCCCTTACAGAGGACTAGATTTCTTGGATGGTGGACGAGAACTGATCGAGAGTCCTAATCTTTTGTCTATTCGTCCAAATGGGGAGGTGCCATTGGACCCGATAACAGACATCTTCAGAACGATGCACGTAACCGCTTTCGGTCTGCATAGGCTCGAAGCCACAGCCCCGTGGGGCGTAAAACAGGAAAATCAGGCCGAAGAAAAAGTCACGCCTCCCGGCAAAAAGACTTCCCCAGCAGATTTGGCGCACTTCGCCATGCTTACGCGCGGCAACTGCTGGCTGAGTGTGGAGGGGATTCCGGACCCGATTCCCCTCACCGGTGGTGATTGCTTTTTGCTGGCTAAGGGGACTTCGATTGTCTTGCGCGACAGCCCGCGAACACGTCCGAAATGGAGTTTCCGCGAGATTGGGGCCAGGGCCAACGGCAATGTCGCGCATTATGGAGGCGGTGGCGCGCCGACGACAATCGTCTGTGGTTCCTTGAGTTTTGATCGTGCCAGCCTGAAGCCGATCACCCAGTTATTGCCGAGCTTCACTTTGATGAAGGCCGATCAGGCACGCACGCTTGCTCTTCACAACACAATCCAAGCGCTGGCTTCAGAAATGGCAGAACAGACGCCGGGTTCTGAAGTAGTCGCGACTCGGCTAGCCGAGGTTCTGTTTATCCAGGTGCTGCGGGCGCATATCGCTTCGGGACCGGAACGCAACAAAGGATGGCTTCGTGCGATTTTCGATCCTCAAATGGGCACTGCCCTGAGCGCCATTCACGACAGGGTGAATACACCCTGGACGGTCGAATCCCTGGCCGAAGCGGCAGGCATGTCTCGCTCCGCATTCGCAGCGCGTTTTAAAGAGCTACTCGGACAAACACCGCTGGAATACGTAACCGAGTGGCGGATGCAGAAGGCGATGCACTTGCTCGAACAGCGTGACAAAAAGCTCATCGACGTTGCTCGGTTGGTCGGTTACGAGTCCGATGCTGCGTTCAGTAAGGCGTTCAAGCGAGTTGTCGGGGCCAACCCTGGTGAATATCTCAAACGTGGTTTTGAAGACCGGGGGCATGCCGGAATGGCGGAAGCTTTTTGAAGCGAAAGATTCTGACTTTGGCGGCGGGGCCTACAGTGGTTTCGCAGTGACTGTGTCCAGCAACCAAGACTGCCAAGTGGGTTTTTCCTTGAAAAAAATCCACCCTCCACCGAGGCTACAGACGGCTAGGGGCGGTCGTTTGGTTATTTTCGCAACCATGACAAACGACCTGCGCGGGTTTCGGCGCAGCAAAAACCCCGGCCTTAGCCGGGGCTCTTGGGTCGCGGAATGCTGCCTGCTCATCCCTAATCCCTGTTCCCTAATCCCTGCCTTTACGCTCTTGCCTTGCCGGTCACGCGGTCAACTTCCTTGAGACGCGCAGCCTTGCCGCGCAGCCCGCGCAGATAAAACAGCTTGGCCCGCCGCACTTTGTAGCTGCGCACAAGCTCGATCTTGTCCACAACTTTGGAGTTGAAAGGGAAGATGCGCTCCACGCCTTGCCCGAAGCTCATTTTGCGCACGGTAAACGTGCCTTGGGGGCCTTGGTTGATGGCGATCACCAGGCCCTCAAAGGCCTGCAGGCGCTCTTTATCGCCTTCCTTGATCTTCACTTGAACACGAATCTGGTCGCCGGGCACAAACGCCGGCAAATCGGTGCGCTTCAGCTTGTCGGCCAGGCGCTGCATTACTGGATGGATTGACATGATCTTTTCCTGCGATTGAAGTCAGAATGTCTAGTTTATCAAAGAACCCCGCCCTCTGCCTCGCCCGCCAGCCCCCAATTTGCGTGGGTTTGAGCCCCCATCTTTCATCTGTCAGGCCCACGATCCTCTGCGATATAGTTCGGCAATGGATGAAAAACGCGATCTGCTGCGCCACACCATTGCTACTCTGGCTTACCGTACCGCCCGCGCCCTGGAAAACGCTCCCGCCTCGTTCGCCAACTTCGACAGCGCAGGCCGGAGTCCGTTGCAAATTCTTGCCCACATGGGCGACCTGTTCCAATGGGCGCTCTCCATGGCTCAGGGCAATCCCGCCTGGCAAAACTCCCAACCGCTCGCGTGGCCGCAGGAGCAGCAGCGTTTCTTCGGCTCGCTCTCGGCGTTCGACGCCTATCTCGCATCGTCCAATACCGTTCACGCGCCCATCGAGCGTCTCATGCAGGGCCCCGTTGCCGACGCCCTGACCCATGCCGGCCAGCTCGCCATGCTCCGCCGTCTCTTTGGCTCGCCCACGCGCGGCGAAAACTTCTATGTGGCCGCGATCGCGATTGGGCAGGTGAACTCGGTCCAGCCCGAGCCGGTGAAGCCGTTCTAGCGGTCGCGGAAAAAGTCGGCAAAGCCGAAACTCGCCTCCCGGCGGCTAAACCGGATGCCGGAAAAAATCTCTGAAGTCACGAAAACCATCTCGCAGCGGCTAAATGTGAAGTTTCAATAGGTTGTTGTCCATTCGATCAAGAACTGTGAAGCTGATGTTGCGAAGCAAAAGCGTTCTCAGGAGATCGAATGGACTACCACCATCATGCTCGACTGACGATATTCAGTCGAGAGGAACTTGCGAAGAGCGTTGTGGAGGGCCGGCTGGGCTTGTGTGAGGCGGCAGCCGAGCACAAGCTCAGCCGGCAGAGTGCTTCCAAGTGGGTCAAGCGGTTTCGCGAGGGCGGTTCGGCTGCTTTGCGGGACCGGTCTTCGCGCCCCCATCGATCGCCCCGCAGCGTTGACGGCGAACTGGTCGAGCGCGTCGAGCGGCTTCGCCGCGAACGCTGGACGGGCGTGCGGATCGCGCAGGCCACCGGCCTGAGCCGCGCCACCGTCAGCCGTATCCTGACCCGGTTGAAGTTGAACAAGGCCAAAATGCTGGAACCGAAAATCCCCATCGTGCGCTACGAACACGCCGCCCCCGGCGATCTGCTGCACATCGACATCAAGAAGCTGGCCCGTATCGTCAAGCCCGGCCACGGCATCACCGGCAATCCCCGCGATGAAACTCGCGGCGCCGGATGGGAGTTCCTCTACGTGGCCATCGACGACCACTCCCGCATCGCCTTCACCGCCATGATGCCGGACGAGAAAGCCGTCTCTTCGGCCAGCTTCCTCCGTCAGGCTGTGGCCTACTTCCAACGCCTCGGCATCCAGGCGCGCCGCCTCATGACCGACAACGGACCCTGCTTCTACGCCGACCGCTTCCGCGATGCCTGCCGCGATCTCAAACTCAAACATATCCGTACTCGCATCTACACTCCGCGAACCAATGGCAAGGCCGAACGCTTCATCCAAACCGCCATCCGCGAATGGGCCTATGCCAGGCTCTACCAAAACTCCGCTGACAGGCGCCAACATCTCGCCCCCTGGACACACCTCTACAACTGGCACAGACCTCATGCTAGCCTCAATCAAATGCCGCCCATCAGCCGCGCTGGACCTCTGTTCGATGTCAACAACCTCTTGAGACACGACAGCTAAAGCCGAAGCCACTCCTCGGCATTTACGGCACAACTAAATTTGTGCCCTGGCACTCCACGCTTCTCCGGGGCGGTTTTTCAGCAGCCGTCAAACCCCAGCGTGCTCCTGAGTTTCCACCTGAGTCGCTGCGGCTGCCGCGCGCAGCACCCCCAATTGACGCTCTTATCCTGTGGAAAACTGTACAATTCGACAAATAATTTGTAACATTCCAGCCAATCTAATCGACTTAAACCTCTGAAAATTAAAATCGTCGATAATTTTCTTGACAATCGTTGCTCGATTGGATAACAATGATGACGGTGACTATCGTCGCCATGGAGGTTTTATATGCGCCGTATACTCGCGACCAGCACACTGCTCTCCTCGCTCATTCTTCCCGCAGCGGCTTTCGCCAGCACGCCCGTGGACGACGCCTCTGCCCCAACCCCCATCCGCGTCAGCTCCGGTGTTACCCAGCCGGTCCTCGTCAACTCCGTTTACCTCAATGTTCCACCGGGGTACTCAATCGACGCCATCCCCGCCGATGCCCAGGTCGGCCTCGCCGTTACCATTAACGAAAAAGGCGAGCCTGAAAACATCCAGGTCACCAAGTCCTTCGATAAGTTCTGGGACGCGCGCGTCGTAAGCACCGTCCGCGAGTTCAAGTTCAAGCCGGCTACCGTCGACAATCAACCCGTCCCTGTCGACATGAACCTCACCATCAACATCGCCCGCTAAGCGGATTTCTCCTTCAGGAGAAATGCCCCAGAGAAAAATCCGTTGGGATGCTGTGTCCTGAAAGCACCAGGGGTCGAGCCCAACCAGCTCGTCCACAGGAAAGCTGCACCTTCAGCTCAGCATCCCTCGGGTTCTCATGCGCGAGTCAGACAACCGCGAAGGGCGCGGCCGCTGGACTAATCGATCCACCTAAGAGTGCGACCCTCCCCCACGGCGCATCTGTTCAGAATCTCGTACCAAATTCACAGGCGTTTTGGCTCATCGATCAAAAACAGAATTACCAAATGAACGGGATGATGGCTCGGGTACGGGTCCGATACTCCGCAAACTCAGGCCCAAACCGCTCTGCCAGCAGACGCTCCTCGGCGCGAATCCTAACCTCTGCCCCAACGAGAAAAAAGATTAACGACGCGATTCCCATGGGCCACCAAGTCCATGCCGCCACGGTGGCCAGCGTCAAGCCCAACATCGACGCATAAATCGGGTTTCGGATCACCCGGTACGGTCCGGTGCGAATCAAATCGTGATCCTGGCTGAGGGCGGCTTCGTAGCGCCACTGTTTGCCCAGATGACGCCCGGCAGCCCATGCGAGCCACACCGACACGGGCACTAGAATCATCGAAACCACCAGCTCTGGAGCTGATTTAGAGAAGCCGTCGGGCCGAACATACGCCCATGCAAATGCGAAGCCAATAGTTTGTAAAATGATGCCCCATCGAGACGCGGGCGCACGCACTGCTTTTTTCTGCCCTCGCGAAAGCTTTGCGGGCTTCAGGAGCGCGAGCGAAAAAAGCACATATCCCACAACGATCTCGGCCATAGCAGCAATCTGCAGAGTCATGGATAGGCTCTCACTTCTGCCCGGCGCGGATATCGGCGAGCAGCCTTTGGTCTTCCGCGCTCAATTCCGCCCGCTCCAGCAGCTCCGGCCGGTTCCTCAGCGTCTTGCGCAATTGCTGTTCCCGCCGCCATCGCCTGATCTGCGCGTGATCGCCACTCATCAGCACCTCCGGCGCGCGCAATCCTTCAAACTCTGCCGGCCGCGTGAACTGCGGGTAGTCCAGCAATCCTCCCGCTCCATGCTGCGATCGCGGAACCCTCGGCCCATCCACGTCGATCCCCGCTGCCACTTCGGCGGCGATTTCTGCGTCGGGCGCGCCAAAGCTCTCATACTGACCCGAGGCCTCGTTCCCCAGTACTCCCGGAATCAGCCGCATGGTTGCGTCCATTACCACCGCTGCCGCCAGTTCGCCGCCGCTCAGCACGTAGTCGCCGATCGAGAGCTCCATGTCGCAATAGAGTTCGTTGATGCGCTCGTCCACGCCTTCATAGCGGCCGCAGATCATCACCACGCGCTCTAAGCCTGCCAGTTCTCGCGCTACTTGTTGGGTGAAGAGCCGGCCTTGCGCCGACAGCAAAATCACCCGCGTAGTTTCTCGCTCCCTTTTTCCCTTGGTCCCTTGGTCCCTGCTTCTTACCCCTAGCGCCTCCAGCGCCTCCGCCAGCGGCTCCGGCTTAAGCACCATCCCTTCGCCGCCGCCAAACGGACGATCGTCGACCGTCCGGTGCCGGTCATGCGCGGACTCGCGAAGATCGTGCGCCTGCACCGTCACCAATCCATTCTTGAGAGCCCTGCTCACGATACCGTGCGCAAACACGCTCTCAAAGAACCCGGGAAAGATGGTCACAATGTCGAATCGCATAGTTTCGATGATAGTTGCTGCGCTCCCAACCGCTCCGCGCCTGCCCAGCAAGCTTGTCCCGCACGCCTCAAGCTGAGAGCTGAAAGCTAATAGCTGACGGCTGCCTTCCTCGCCCACAACCGCGCCGTCAACATTCCAAAAAGGAATCCGCCTACATGCGCCAGGTACGCCACTCCACCAGTCTGCACGCTCGCCACCGAACCAAACGCGTTGAACAACTGAATCAGGAACCACACTCCAATCAGCAGCACCGCCGGAATGTAGGTGACGCGAATGATAATCAGGATCCAGACCAGCGTCCGAATCCGGTCGCGCGGATAGAGCACAATGAACGCGCCCATCACCGCGGCAATCGCGCCGCTCGCGCCCAGGCAGGGAACTCTCGACCCAGGGCTTCCGGCCACCTGCGCCAGCATCGCGATCACACCGCCCAGCAAATAGAACACGATGTACCGCATCCGCCCCATCGCGTCCTCAATCGCCGGCCCAAATGCCCATAGAAACACCATGTTGCCGATGATGTGCATCCAGCCTGCGTGCATAAACATCCCGGTCACGATCGTGATCAGGTGGTGCCCATGTTCAATGCGCGCCGGAATCACTGCCCACCGCTTCACGAACGCGTCTCCGCCCTCCAGCTCCAGCAGAAACACGTATGCGTTGGCGGCGATGATCAGCGCCGTCATCCACGCAAATCCGCGCGCCCGTCGCGATGCGTCTCCTAGGGGTATGACTGTTCCCACTTCGGGTCCCTCATAACCATCATGCCCCAATCACCCGCTCTGATCCCGTTGCCGGTACCGTCCTTCCCGGAAGCGGACAAATCGAGCCACCTGTGGCCTGGAGTTGCGAAAGCAGCGGAAGGCGGATTCCTTTGGTCACCCTCTGCGGCGAAGACGCGGCGGCGGCCGGGCGCGTGGCAGAAACCGCTTTACGCGGAGAAGCGCACGGCCTATGATGTGGGTCAACTGTCATGCCCGACATTGAATCGCTTTTGACGCGCTGGCAATCCGCAGGCGTCCTCGATGCGGAAACGGCTGCTCGCATCCGCGCGCACGAAGCGCATTCCGCCTCCAAAGATAGCCCGGGCCTCAAGTGGCAGGGAATCACCGCGCTTATCCTCGGTGCGATCCTGCTCGCCTGCGGTGTTGTCCTGTTCGTTTCGGCGCATTGGGACAAGCTCGGCCCCGCTGCGCGCTTCGTGCTCGTCCTGCTGATGGTTGCGGTCTTTCATAAGGCCGGCGCCCTCGTCCGGCCCAAATTCCTCGGCCTCTCCACAGCGCTTCATGCGGTCGGAACTGTCTCCGCAGGCGCGGCTATTGCGCTCGTCGGCCAGATCTTCAACATTCAGGAGCATTGGCCGGCCGCTGTGCTTTTGTGGGCGCTCTGCGCTCTCGCCGGGTGGGCGTTGCTTCGTGATCAGGCGCAGCAAACTCTCGCGCTGCTTCTCGTCCCCGCGTGGATCATCTGCGAGCTCGACTTCCGCATGAGCGGCCACATCGGCGAAGGCATCTACATGGGCCGGCTTTGCTTCCTGTGGGCCATTCTCTACATCACCTTCTTCATCGGCTCGCGCCGCAAGGCGGTGCAGGGAATTCTCTTCGTGGTAAGCATCATCGCCGCGGTCCTCGCCATCTACGGAATGCTTTCGGCATGGGAGTCAGGGAACTCCAGTCAGACCTTCATCCCATTCGGCACGCGCGTCTGGGCGTGGATTGCCATCGCCGCCATCCCGCTCCTCATCGCCGCATTCCACGGCCACAAGGGCCTCACTCCCATCGCGGCCTCCATTGCCTTTGTTATCGCGCTGCCGTGGTGCTATCACTCCATCACCGAGAGCTATACAGCACCCAACGGCTTCACCAGCACCTGGGTCCTCACCGATCCCAATCTTCTGGCCTACGCGCTCGTCGCCACCTTCGCCGTCTTTCTTTGCTGGTGGGGCGTGCGCCTTGTCTCGCGCGCGCTGGTCAATCTCGGCATCGTCGGCTTCGCCGCGTCTGTTGGGTGGTTCTATTTCAGCGATATTCTCAACAAGTTGAACCGCTCGCTCGGACTCATCGCCCTTGGCATTCTGTTCCTCGCCGGCGGCTGGGCGCTCGAGAAGATGCGCCGAAGAATTTTGGCTGGCATGGATTCTGTGAAAACACCGCAGCATTCCGTCGACTCCGACGCGAACGGAGGTGCGCGATGAAGATCGGCCGCTTCACGCTCTCCGGTGTCTCCGTCACGCTGCTCGTCTTCCAGTTGCTCGTCGTCTCTTCTGTCGCGGGCAAGTATCTCTGGCAACGCTGGCGCTCCCCGCGCGTCTGGACGCGCGCCGCCGCAATCGACCCCGATCTGCCCATGCGCGGCCGCTATCTGAGTCTGCGGCTCACTGTCGATGGCTGCCAAAGCACCCTGCCCTCAGCAAAGTTCGCCACTTTCCCGCGTGACGTAAACGGCGCCATCAAGCCTGGCCCGTATGTTCTGCGACCGCACCCGGTTCTCTTCCGCGCCAACCTGAAGGTTCAGAACAACGAGCTCGTCGCCCTGCGTCCCGAAGGTCAGGAAATCGGCGGCCAGGAAGATTCAAATGTCGGCGAAGAGATCTCCGCCGCGCCCGGCGCGCCTTGCAACCAGATGCAACTCTCCGACCCCGTCGACTTCTACATCGCCGACACCGCCAAGAGTCCGCTGCCGCTCCAGCCCGGTCAGGAATTGTGGATCGAAGTGACCGTCCCGCCAACAGGGGCCCCGCGCCCGCTCCAGCTGGCGCTCAAAGACAACGGCGTCTGGAAGCCGCTGACGTTTTGAGGCAAGCGCCTTGCGGTTCACAACCGCAAGATGATCGGGGACGACTCTCAATCGCGCTCTGATTGATGACAACCGTCGAACACACCTTCATTTGGGGAAACTCACAACCGCATGATGATCGTGGAAAATTCCGGAGGGAGCAGGGGGCCTTCAGGCCCTGAATCTCCGCCTCTCAACGATCCGGCCTTAAGGCCCGGCCTGGAAAGCGTCAGGAACAGCACGAAGTGTCAGGGCACGACTTCAGTCGTGCCAGTTACGGCGCAAAAACTGCGAGGGCTGTAGCCCCTGAAAGGCGCATCTTTGTGTGTTTCCGCGGCCTCCGGCACTCACGCCTCTTCGGCTTGGCTCAAATCCACCAAACCAACCGGCAACTCCATCTCCACGCGCTTGGCCGCGAGATCGATCTTGCGCAGATAGCTTTTCGTCAACGGAACCAGCACCTCGCCCTTCGCGCCTCGCACCACCAGGAGCGGCGCAGCGCCTCCGCTCCGGTCCACGTTCTCAATCTCGCCCACGATCGTGGGCTGCCCGCCCGCCACATCCACCAGCACGCATCCGATTAAGTCGCCGACGTAAACCTCGTCCTCGCCGAGAGACGCTCGCTCCTCGCGTGGAATCGCAACGATCATTCCGTTTAGCGTCTCTGCCGCCGAGATCGAATCCACTCCGGCAAAGTGCAGCACCACGCCGCCCTTGTGCAGCCAATGGTTCACGAGCTCCACCTGCCGCGGCGCCGCCGCCGCTACGGTCACTGTCCCGCGCACGTTGGCAGACGGCGAGCCGGGCCCGCGCGAACCAGTTGCCACTACCTGCGCAGGCAGTAGCCAAAGCTGCCGCCGCTCTTTGAACTTGTCGGGAAAGTCAGTCAGAATCTCGGCGAAGACCTCGCCTTTGCGCCCCTGCGGGCGTCGAATCCGCGCCAGCCACACCCACCGCTCAGTCGGTTCCGGCACAGCTACCTCCGGCCACCGATAAAGCGTCGGCGCATACGAAAGCCATCCTAGCCTTCGTCGTCCTCTTCCAGAATGTCGAGCGTATAGCGGTGGTGCAGCTTCATGCTCACCGCTCCCAGAATGGTGCGCACTGACCGGGCTGTGCGTCCTTGCTTGCCGATCACCTTGCCCACGTCCTGCGCGGCTACGCGGAGTTTGAGAATCGTGTTCTCATCCCGGTCCACGGATTCCACTTCCACCAGGTTCGGCTCATCCACCAGGGCCCGCGCAATCTCGCGGACCAGTTCGTCTACCTGCACCGTATCGACTTGGGTCATGATCGTGCCTCTGACCTTCTGCTTTAAAGTGAATTGATTAGTTCCGCGAATACTATCACTTGAAACCGTCGGCGGGCAAAGTCTAGTGGCCAACCTGCGCTGCCGGTCGGGCTGTGCAAATTCCCACTCAGGCAGTCGCGGGGGTGGCAATCTCTGCCGTAGCTGCCGCCGCGGGCACGGGATGCTTCGCCACGATCTTCTCCATCGTCAGCGAGAACTGCGCGCCTTTGCTGCGCCAGTATGCGATCCTTTCGTGCTTCAGGTCGACACTGGCCGGGTTGGTGCGAGGGTTGTATGTGCCGACGACTTCGATGGAGCGGCCGTTGCGGGCGCGGTCCTTCTCGATCACGACAATGCGGTAATAGGGCTGTTTGCGGGCGCCAACGCGCGCCAAACGAATCATGACCACGTGAATCAATTCCTTTCGGCTTCCAGAACTTGCTTCGAGAACTTGAATTGAGGTAATGCAGGGAGTTTCCCGGCCGGCTTTTTGGCCTCGGGCGGCGAGCGCAGAGGGCCTTCCGGCGCAACAGCGGCCGAGCCCGGCCGCACACATCACAACACCTAAGTATCGCCGAAATAGGGCTTTTGAAGCAAATCGACTCCCGCCGCCCCGCTCCACCCCGAAACGCCGCACAATCCAAGCCCTTTGCCTCGATCGAGGGCACGTTATAAACCGCTTTGCAACCAGGGCACGGCTTTAGGCGGACCAAACAAGGCAGCGAGAATATTGGGTTTTAACCCCCTGCGTGATCAAACCGGATTCGACAAGCATTCTTGAATCACGCTCTGGCAAGCGGCGCTGGCTTATGATGGCAGAACCGGATCACGGTTTCGCCAGCTTACGGCTTTATTCTCGAACTAATCGGCGGCCCCGTTCCGTAACAGAAAGCATGAATCGCGAATACCATAAGTGGCGATCGAGCCGGCTGGGCCGCGAGATGGAGCTACTGATCTTTGGCCACGCCGGCCTGCCGGTCCTGGTCTTTCCCACTTCAGGCGGGCGCTTTTACGAGTTTGAAGATCGCGGCATGATCGGTTCGGTCGCCGGCAAAATCGATGCTGGCCTGCTCCAATTCTTCTGCGTGGACTCAGTAAATGATGAGAGCTGGTACCGGCGCCAGGCCGTCCCTCGCCAGCGCATCGCACGACACATGCAATATGAGGAGTACCTGCTCAATGAGGTCGCGCCTCTCATTCGGCAAATGAATCCGGAGCCGCAGCTCATGGCGCTCGGATTGAGCTTCGGTGGCTATCACGCGGTTAATCTCGCGTTGCGCCATCCCGAGATCGTCAGCGGATTTATTTCGCTTTCCGGAACCTTTGACCTGACCGGCTTTCTCGACGGCTACTACGACCAGAATTGCTACTACAATCTGCCCACGCATTATCTTCCGCGCCTCACTGACCTTGGCTACCTCGATCGGTTTCGCCGCAATCGGTTTGTGCTGGCGACAGGGTGGGACGACCATTGTCTCGGACAGAATCAGGATCTCGACCGTATCCTGAACGAGAAAGGAATTGCGCACGAGTTTCATGTTTGGGATCTGCCGAACTCTCACGACTGGCCGGCATGGCAGCGGATGATGCGGCAATACCTGTGACAGTTGTCCGCCTGACGCGACGAGAGAGCTGAGCGTGAAACAACTTAGGCCGTATTTCAGCAATTCGCTTTGTAACAAGGGCACGGCTTTAGCCGGGCCGAAACCCACTTTTGAAAAACACTACGGGAGGCAGTTCAATGAGCCAGCTCAACCCATATGACACTTTCCTTGACGGACGGCCGCTGGATGCCATTCTGGCCACTACGCCGAGTGCCATCGCCGGACTTCTCAACGCGATTGGACCAAACAAAACCAGCGTGCCGCCCGCTCCCGGCAAATGGAACGCGGCCGAAATCGTTGCGCACCTCGCCGACTGCGAGATCGTCTTCGGCTTCCGGCTGCGCCAGACCTTGGCCGAGGACGGGCCGACCATCCAGCCATTCGACCAGGAAAAGTGGGCCGCGCAATACTCCGGCATTGCGGCGGCCGATGCGCTCGCGGCTTTCTCCGCGCTCCGCAATTGGAATCTGCGCATGATTCGCAACGCACTGCCGGGCGCAGCGGCCCGTACCATGAAGCATCCCGAGCGCGGCACCATGACTTTTCAAACCGTGGTCGAAACCATGGCCGGCCATGACTTGAATCATGTCGCGCAATTGCGCCGTATCGTAGGCCAGTCTTCTTAACCATCCCTGACTCGGGCAGGGAGTGACGTACACTGTTGCCGGATGGGCCCACGGGCGCGTGCCTTATTCGAGCCGGAGGACAAGTGCATGAAGAAGATCGGTGTCCTCTTCGGCGCGGAGAACAGCTTCCCGAGCGCGCTGGTCGAGAGGATCAACGCCCGCAACCCACCTGGCATCGAAGCGGAGTTCGTTCAAACGGGTGCGGTCGAGCACAATCAATCGCCGCGCTACGCAGTGATCCTCGACCGCATCTCCCATGAAATTCCGTTCTATCGCGCGTTCCTCAAGCATGCTTCGCTTCATGGAACAGTGGTGGTCAACAATCCGTTCCATTGCTCCGCTGACGATAAATTCCACAACTATTCGCTGGCCGCGCGCCTCGGCGTCTCCGTGCCGCCCACTTTGCTCTTGCCGCACAAAGAGTATCCCAACGGAACCACCGAAAAGTCTCTGCGCAACCTCGAATTCCCTCTCGATTGGAAAGGCATGTTCACTGCTATCGGCGAACACGGATTCTTGAAGCCGATTCACGGTGGCGGCTGGCGCGATGTGCACGAGTTCCACGGCCGTGACGAATTCTTTCGCGCCTACGATCAGTCGCGCGACCTCTGCATGGTGGTTCAGAGAGCCATCGAGTTCACCGAGTATTTCCGCTGCCTGGTGGCCGGAAAGAAAGTTCGCATCATGCCGTACGATCCTCGGCGTCCGCATGCCGAGCGCTACCTCGAATGTGTCGCGCGCCCCGCAACGATTCGCGCCAGGCTGCTATTCAGGCGCATGGAAGAGGACGCTCTGACCTTGTGCCGGGCGCTCGGCTATGAAATGAACTCGGTCGAATTTGCGGTCGAAAACGGAATCCCCTACGCGATCGACTTTATGAATCCCGTGCCCGACGCCGATGTGCACTCGGTGGGCGAGCGAAACTTCGAATGGATCGTCGAGCATGTGTCCGATTTCCTGGTGGCAAAAGCGCACGCACCCAAGCCCCATTCACCCGGCCGGCCCGGCATCCCGGGAACGGTTTCATCTCGTTCTCGGAGCCTGAAGCGCCGTGGGCTGGCCCTGCCTGCGGCGGTTTCAACCTCAAAGTAGCTTCAACAGCCGAGGCCGTTCACCGCCTGCTCTCAACTGAGCGCGACTCTTATCGCGGCTCCGTAACCGTTTGCGGCCGGCGACCCGTAGCCCAGCTGCAAATGCAATGCGTCCGCATCCTGCGTCCACTTCACCGGCTCATCTGAACCGAGCAAGGTCACATTCTGGATTTTGCCGGGGTTGGTTTTGCTCGAGAGTCCCAGCGAAGCGACCTGAGCATGCCACTCTGGCCAACCCATAAAGATGGCATAGATCACATTGTTGGCCTTGTTCCGCGTGAAGCGAATATCTTTGCTCCCCATCGCGCTGATGCTCGCGCCCTGGAACGATCCGCTGGTGACCGAATTAGGCCCCTCGCCGTAAACCGTCCACGGCCGCGTCTCAAAGATGGCCTCGCCATTTACTTTGAGCCAACTCGCGATTTCATCCAGCACTGCAATCTCTTTGCTGTCGATGGTGCCGTCCGGCCTGCCCGGAACATTCAGAATGAATGTACCGTTCTTGCTCACCGTATCCACGAGCCAATGAATCACGTCGCGTGGCGGCAGATAGCCCCCAAACGCTCCCGGCCCCTCGGAAAGGCTGCGCCGGTAATGCCACTCGCCAATGCAGGTTTCAGATTGCCACGCGTAGGGCATGATTCCGCTGGTCAAGCCCCGCTCATAATCGGCGACGACGGCCTTAGCTAGCTTGTCGGGCACGTTCTTGATATTCAGCACCGCTTCCATTTTGCCGCGCGTCTTCAGATTGTGGTTGTAGAAGTACGCTCCCAGGTTCATGCCGCCCCACCCGAGTGGGAGCAGGGCATTGTCGAAGTAAAGCAGGTCGGGATCGTGCTGATCGATCAAATCGCGCGTGCGGTCGTAGAAATGTTTCACATACGAAGCATCGGGCAGGGCATCCTTGGGATGCTTCGCGCTGTAGAGCATCTGCGGATCGAGCCCATCCCACCACTGTCCTTTTCCTTCGGCCTTCGTCATCCTCCCGTCGTAGGGCACGCCGGCCAGTGGCCCCTTCTTGTCGGCATTGTGCGAAGTCTGGAACCACCACCAGTTGCGCGCCTGGTGAACCGTAACGCCAAATCGCAGCCCTTGCCGCCGCGCCGCCGCCGCCCATTCGCCCACCACATCGCGATGGGGTCCATGATTGACGGCGTTCCATGGCTGATGTTTTGAACCCCACGCATCGAAGCCGTCGTGGTGATTGGCCAGAGCGATGAACATCCGTGCTCCCGCATTTTTGTAGCGTTCAATCAGCGCCTCCGGTTCCCAGTTCAGCAGGGTCCACTGCGCGCAAAGGTCCTTGTAGCCGAAGGTGGAGGGATGACCGTAATGCGAATTCTGATAGGCGTAGTTCGCTGAACCCTCTTCATACATGTTGCGCGCATACCAGTCGCCATCTTCGGGCACGCATTGTGGGCTCCAGTGTGCCCAGATGGCAAACTTGGCGTCGCGATACCACTCAGGCGCGTCGTATCCGAGCAACGAATCCCAATTTGCCTGGTATGGGCCGTCGCCGCTCAGTCCGCCGATCGGCGCCGTCATCGGCACACCGTCCCATGAGCCGCCGGGCAGCTCCGGCGGTTCTCCCCATCCTGATGGCGACCAGTCTGCATCGCTGAGCTTTGCCTCCACAATGCTGCCGTTCACAAATCGATAGAAGACGCGGTCCTTTTCCGGGGTGGCGCAAAATTCCTCGTACGTCTGATGAAGCGTATTGAAATCCTTGGGCGCGGCTACACCGGTTTGGGCTTGTGCGCGAATTGCCTTGGCCGCGGCGGCAGCCGCGATCAGCTTGCAAAACTCTCTTCGTTGCACGGATTAGTCTCCTTTTCATCTTGGGGTTAGGTCCCGCCGAATGCGTCTCGCAGACCCACGCGGCCACGCATCGCCGGCTCCATTTACCGGGCGCTTCGCAAGCGCCTCTCAGCTTCCTTGCTCCAATAACCGCAGTCGAGTTCAAAAAAAACGGATGTGTAGGGGATCGTCAATTTCGTCTTGATGATCAGCACACCGAAAACCTGCGCCGTCTGGTCGAGCTTGGCGATGATCTGATCGTGAGGAAGTGCGATGGTTTCCACTCCATCGAGCAGCTTTGCGAGTTGAGCGCGATAGCGCGATACGCCCAGAGCATCCGCCTCCGCGACCAATTGCAGTTCCGCATCTAGAAAAATGTTGGCGCGCACGTGTCTCGCCGCCGCAATGGCGCGCAGCACGGTGCGAGCCACCTCGATCTGTCCCGCGCCTGAAACAATCGTCTCGATGCCCGCTCTGGACTGCGCCGGATATGCCGCGTCCGCAACCACGATCCAGTTGCGATGGCCGAAGAGCGGCAATGTCGCTTTCAGTTGACGCTCCCAGTCCGATTTCGTCCGTCGCGGCGTGACGCTCATGATTTCCGTCCTCGATCGCCCTTCATTTCAGTTCTTCATCCGCGCAAACGGCCACTTTGCCGCATTTCCCCGATGCCATCAGCGCATAAGCCTCGCTGGCGCGCTGCAGCGGAAATCGGTGCGTGATAATGTCGGCGGGATGCAAGCTCCATCGCACCAGCCGCTCCACGAGTTCTTCCATCAGCCATGTGGATGTAACCCACGAGCCGTAGAGTGTCTTCTGGTCGTGAATCAAATCGGGCGAAGGGTTGAACTCGACGCGGCCGCCTTCGCCGAGAAAAACAATCTTGCCCCACTTGCGCGTGGCGCGAATCGCTGTGGCCCGTGCGGCGTCGTTCCCGGAGCAATCCACTGCCCGCTCTACGCCCTTGTCTCCAGTCAGCCGCTTCACTTGTGCAACATTGTCGGGCCCTGATTCGAACACCGCATCGCACAACCCGAGCTTGAGCGCGATTTGCATGCGCTCCGGCACCACGTCGATACCAATAATGTTTTCCGCGCCGAGTTTGCGGCAAAGTGCGCCCGTCGCGAGGCCCACCGGCCCCAGGCCCGTGATGAGCACTGCGTGATTGCCGTTGACGCCAATCTTCTCCAGCCCCTCGTAGACCGTGCCAAATCCGCACGCTACCTGTGCGCCATCGCCGTAGGAGAGTTCATCGGGCAGGGCGATCAGATCCTTCTCCTCGGCCACCATGTACTCAGCCATTCCCCCGTCGCGCTGCCATCCGTAAGCGCGGCGATATTTCTCGCTGGTGCACGAGATCATGTACCCGCGCCGGCAGTCGTTGCACACGCCGCAACCCGAAATGTGATACACAATCACCCGATCGCCGGTTTTGAAGCGCCTGCAGCCGGGCCCCTCTGCGACGATTTCGCCCGCCGGCTCATGCCCGGCAATTACGCCTCGATAGCCTTCGGGTCCTTTGCCCAGATGCTCGCGATAGATGGCGCGAATGTCGGAGCCGCAAATCGTTGACGCTTTCACGCGCAACAAGACTTCGCCGTGACCGGGCTCTGGCACCGGCACGGTGCGCAGCTCAACGGTCGAGTTGCCCGGCAAATACGCGGCGATCATCGTCGATTGCATCGTGTCTCCCCGTTCTTCAACGTTCGCTCTTTGCAGGTAGGTTGTGGCCGATGGCGCTCAAAAGCAGTGACCAGCGTCGAGCTCGTCGCGACTGGCCACCGGCCACCGGCGGAGCGATGGCTTCTACGGTGGCGTGACCTCCCCATTCACGTCCCACAAATCCTCCCAGCTTTGGCCGTCCTTCCACAGGAAGACCTGGCCCTTGATCAACCTGCAGTTGCGATCGATGGCTGCGATCGAGCGCATCTCTTCGTCAGTGAGAGGATCTCCAATAACGCCCTCGAGGTTGGCGCGGTAGTGATGAACGGAAAAGGGAATCGGCGTTTGCCCGCGTTGCACCGCCCACTTGATGCACACCACGGCCGGATCAATGCGATGGCGTTCGGCGATGCGCGTAATGACCGGATCCTCGGTGGGCGCGGTGTCCTCCGCCGTCCGGTCGCGGTCCGGCCGTCCCGGCGAGCCAATGGGGCAGTAGCCGACTGGTTGCATTCCGTTGTCGAGTACAAACCGAAACAGCGCCGTCTGCTGGAAATGCGGATGCAGCTCCATTTCGTTGACTGCCGGCTTGATCCGGGCGTCGCTCAGAATAAGCTTCAGTTTCGGGATGGTTACGTTCGATGTGCCGATGTGCCGCACCAGCCCCATGTCCACCAGCTCTTCCATCTTGCGCCAGGTGTTCATGTAATTCTCGTGGATATAAGGCTGCGCGTCGGGCGAGCGCGAACTTACGTCGCAGCCCGGAGGATGGAAATTCGGGAACGGCCAGTGCACCAGGTAGAGATCGAGGTAGTCCACCTTCAAATCGGACAAAGATTGACGGCAGGATGCAATAACGTCATCCCTGTGGTGCTTGTCGTTCCACAGCTTCGAGGTGATCCAGAGGTCTTCGCGTTTGATCCCTCCGCGGAGAATCTCCTGGAGCGACGACCCGATCTCGGTTTCGTTGCCGTAGACGGATGCGCAATCGAAGTGCCGGTAGCCGACCGCTGCCGCGTTCTTCACCACATCGGCGATCTGGGCTGCGGACACATGATCCGATCCAAAGGTGCCCAGGCCGATCGCAGGCATCGTAAATCCCGTATAGAGCTTGCGTTGCGGGATTGCCGCTGGATCGACGGCTGGGGTTAGGGCGGGGTTCGGCATGCGCAAACGACCTCGAAAAATAGATAGTTCGAGAAAACGTTATCACAAACTTTCAGGAAGCATAATTTTGCCGGGGGTGGGTGTCAACAGACGTCGCGGAAAAGCCTGAGTTGTGCAGGTGCGTCCCGCCGTTTATGAGTCGGCGCGGACAAGCAGGCAGGTGATGTTGTCGTGGCCGCCGGCCTGGTTGGCGGCTTCTACCAGCCGCGAGCATTTCTCCTCGAGCGTTCCCTCGGGGCGCAGCAGGGATTCGAGTTTGGAGTCGGAAAGTTCGCGAACCAGTCCGTCGGAGCAGAGAAGAAACAGGTCACCCGGCTCCGTCTCGAATTCGAAGATATCGGGCGCGACCACGCTTTGAGTGCCCAGCGCGCGGGTGATCACATTCTTGAGCGGCGAGCGAGCCGCTTCCTGCGGGCTCATTTGGCCCATGCGGATCTGTTCTTCAACCAGCGAATGGTCGAGCGTGATCTGCTCCAGATGTGAATCGCGCAAGCGATAGCCGCGGCTGTCGCCAACATTCACCATCCATGCATGGCGGTCTTGCACCAGCAACGCCACCAGGGTCGTTCCCATGCCATTCAGATTCTGATTGTGCTGGGAGCGCGAAAAAATCGCTTCGTTGGCTGCGGCGACGGCTTCTGCCGCCTCAACTGGCGGAGAGCCTTCCAAGGGACGCTCGGTGAGCAAGCGCATCACCTCTGCCACGGCCAGCGTGCTGGCAACTTCGCCTGCGGCAGCTCCACCCATGCCGTCGCAAACCACGTAGACGCCATGCTCAATGGAGAGGCCGAATGCATCTTCGTTGGATGGGCGCTTGCGGCCGAGGTCGGTGAGCGCTGAGGCACTGTAATGGACGACAGCCGAAGCCAAGAAAGAAACCCCCGTCGCTCAGTGTACCTAAAAACGGCGGCCGGGGCGGGTTAGGAAAAAGGGACCTTGAGTACGCGAGTCAGGAGCCCTGAAGCGGCTAGTCGACCGGAAGCCGACGTGGGAACGAAAAGCCGTCACGATGCGGCCAGTGAAGAAATCGTGCGTTTCTACGGTTTCTTTATGGACGATCGCCGGTTGCGCGAACCGGCGGAGGCGCCGGCAGCTCGAAGACCTGAATGGCTCCGGCATTGAGCAGTGCAACGCGCCGGCCGGAGGGAGAGACGGCGACGTTTCCACCCGCATCCAGAATCGGGCTCACCGGCGAAACCATGGCAATGTCGCCATTGGCCGCATCGAAGATGGTTACCGACTGCTCCTTGATATCGCCGGCGTCCATGGGCGCGTAAGCGTAAATAGCGTGTGAGGTGTCGAGCGTTTCCCACGCCAACCGCGCGCCGTTCGCCGCAACCACCGTTTGCGGCCACACCTCGGTCGGCGGCGCCTTCGTCTCCCACAGCACTTTACCCTCGGTGGTCATCGCCACAAGAGTGCTTTCGCCGGATGGGCCGCAGGTGGTTGAAAGAAGCTCCTGATCCGAGAGAAATTCGTCGTCCGGCTCGCAGTTGGATTCAACGCGCCCAAGCATTCTGCTGCCGCCCGTGAAATAGTTCAGCTTCAGAATCCACTGCATTCCGGTGCTGCGTACATTTTCGAGATAGCCGGCAGAATTAATGGGCAAATGAACCGCGGTTCGGGAGCGGCTCACCAGCATCACGTCGCCCGAGTCGCGGCGCAGTATGCGGATCACGAGATCGGGGGCATTACCGTCAGTTCCTGAATTTTGATCGGAAGTCGTCGCGGCGCCGGAGGTCGATGTGTCCAAAGTCTCTGTGGACTGAGTTTCATCTCCGGCTTTGGCGTGCTTGGCGCCCGGCTCATGCGAGTTGGTCACGAGAAAATGTTGCCCGGGATCAAGCTCAATCGAAAGCAACGAGCCGGGAAAGTCGAGATAAGGCTTCAGCGTGAGAGTCGAATCGCCTTCAAATAGATTATTGCGGTCGCGCAGAAGAAAGTGGCCATTGTTGAGCGGCCACAAGTAGCGCACGCGGTCATGGACGGTCCAGGTGGCCTCGGCTTCTACCGTGCCTTGCGGCAGCGCCAGGATCACAGCGCGAATCTGGCGCTCGTCGCTATCGTCAGTTTTCGCAACATCGCGATGCATCAGGCTGGGAACACGAAACGTAAGCAGTAGGTGATTCTCGTCAAGAAAATCGAGTGAGACCATCGAATTTCGCGCTCCCAGATAAATCGCGCCGGGCGTCGTAAAGCCGAGCGGCGCAATGGGGAAGGTGAACGCGGGCGTCAGCGAGGGCTGGTCGGGGAAATGGTCGACGAGGAAGCGCTCTTTGACCGTCGACGAGGTCTGCTGTGCGGGCGCGGCTGGGTTTGCCGCAGGAGCTGTCACGGCTGGCGCTGGCGCGGGCGGAATCTCCTGTTGCGCTTGCAGCGGTAAAACCACGAGCGTTGCGGCGAGCGCGGCTAGGAATGCCGGCATGCGGCAGACTCGCAAGGCGGCGCGCCCATCACCCAACCCCGCGATCCCATTCAAGTCTGCCATCGAAGGATATTCTCGCCGATGCGGGTCCATGGCTGAAAGTCTATTACGAGGCAGCGGCCACAATACGAGGCGCGCAGGGGCACGGAAACAAGCCATCGCGACTTGTGCGAAAGTAAAAACAGATAAGAGGCAAACGGCGAGCGGGGCCACTTTGACAAGAGCGGCAAACGGCGGAAGCAACCAGTTCCTCGGCTACGGCGCGTGCGCCGCGGCGGCATCGTTGTGGGGCACCGGATTCTACTGGGGCAGGATCGCGCTCGATGAGATGAATGTCGACCACATGGTTCTTTACCGGTTCCTGTTCGCGTGCGTGGGTATGGCGCCCGTGATCGCGTTCCGGCGCGTGCGTCTGACGCGCAGCGAAATGCGGACCATGCTGCTTTCCGCTTTCTTCTTTGTTCCCATTCAATTCCTGCTGCAGTTTCACGGGCTGGCCCTGACCACAGTCAGCCACGCCTCGTTGATGGTCGGCGCGATGCCGGTCCTGCTCGCGGTCGCTGCGGTGTTGTTTGCCGGCGAGAGTCTCGATAGATGGAGCTGGCTGGCCCTGTGCGGATCGACGGCCGGTGCGGCGATGGTGGTGCTGGGTGGCGCCCACACCGCCTCCGGCCGCGAGACGCCGACTTTGGTCGGCGATCTGCTGGTGATCGTGTCGCTGGTCTCCGCCCTGGGCTGGATTCTGCTGACCAAGAAGCTGATGAAGACACACAGCCCGCCGGTGGTCACCGCCTACACCATCTACGCGGGAACCGCGATGCTCTTGGTTTGGATGGCGCTCGAGTCGCTGGCCGCGCGCCTCATGCACAACACCCTGGCGCCGATGCCATTTGCTAACGTGAGCCTGAAGGCGTGGGTGGCGCTGGCCATCAGCGGGCTGCTGTGCACGGCGACCACCACGCTACTTTGGAATTGGGGAATTCATCATGTGCCGGCATCGCGCGCCGGCGTTTTTCTCAACATTGAACCTGCGCTGGGATCGATTCTGGGTGTGGAGTTGCTCGGCGAGCGTCTGGGACCGTATGCATGGCTCGGTGGAGCGCTGATTCTCGCTGGCGCGATCACTCTCACCACGCGCGGACGTTCAACGGAGCCGGATGTGATCCTGGAATAGCCGCGTGAGCTTGCCGTAGCATCGGATTGATTGTGCATGCCGCCGCTTCATCTTCCGCAGCCGGCCACAATTCCCCGGCACCAATTTCCCAACCTGGCAAGCGGCGCGACTGGGTGGAGATTGGCATTGGCTATGCGCTGATTCAGGCGGTGGAATGGACTCCGCGGCCTTGGCAGCGCTCCCTGTGGCTCGTCGCCGCGCTGGGATTGGTCTTTCTTCTCTGGCGGTCATTCGAAGGCTGGGCTGCGATGGGCCTGCGCCGAACCAACCTAAGGCGATCGTTGTGGATTGTGGCGGCGGCGGCTGCCGTATCTGCCGCGGCCATTCTTCTCTCGGTCCACGCGCGCACGCTCCTGGTCCTGGACGGCGTGTGGTTCTTTCCCGAGACGTATGGCGCCTACGCCATGTGGTCCGGTGTTCAGCAAATCCTGCTCCAGGGGTTCTTTCTACTGCGCATGTTGCGCGTGGTGCGCAAGCCGTGGCAAGCAGTGCTGCTGGCCGCTTTTCTATTTTCCTCGGCGCACATCCCCAACCCCCTTCTCATGGCGCTCACGTTTATTTGGGGATTCATCGCGTGCGCTCTTTTCCTGCGCTACCGCAACCTCTATCCGCTCATGTTGGCGCACGCTTTCCTGGGAATCACGATTGCCATGACCGTTCCCGGACCCGCAGTGCACAACATGCGGGTGGGCCTTGCCTATTTCAACTATCACCCGCACATGCATGCGCGCCATCCCCGGGCGCTATCGCAGCCATAGCGACCACACGGCATCGATGGTTGCATGCGTCACCGCGGATGCTCCCACGCGCCGCTCGGCTCGCCACGCCCGGCCATAAAAGATTCCCGCCAAAACCGCCAGCACCACATACCGCCAGTTGAAGCCCGTGGTGCGCTTGTTGAAGTGCGCCAGGCCAAAAAGACATGCGGTCGCGAGCAAAGCGCTCGTGCGTCCCAGTCGCTTTTCAAGCAGATTCTGCATCCAGCCTCGAAAAAATAGCTCCTCGGGAACGGCAACGAAGAAGAAAGTGAAGATCCACGCTTCGGCGATGGACGCGCTGCCCGGCCAAACCTTGTGGGCGTGTAGAAAGCCGAGTGTGAGGCCGAGCGCCAGAGCGATGGGCATGCAGAGGGCGGCTTCGCGCAGGCCGAATGCCAGGTCGTTGCCGCGCAGCCGAAGGTCAAAGCCAGTGCCTTCGAGCCGGCGGATCAGGACAAAGCCGTAAATTCCCGCATCGAGCAACAGAATCTTGTTGAACACTGCAAGGTGCGCCGGCCAAGCGCCTTCGAACCAGCGCAGGTCGACGGCCAGGCCCAGCACCGCCAGGATCAGAAAGTCGCGCCAGTTTCCACGCTGCTCCGGGTCGACATGCGCGGCCTGTCCGTGGAGCCCCGCGATGCCGGCGGGCAGCACCGCGTACAAAACCAACCACTGAAGACGAAAAATGCCTGCACCGCAGGCCACCAGAACATAGGGAATGCAAAAGAAAACAGGGAATGCGAACTGCGCCCTGCGGGGCAGCCCGCTCACCTGGGCCGTGATCTGTGCTGGAAAGAATGCCACCGCCAGAAAGGGGATCAACGTGAGCAGTGCCGCGGCGACGTTGGCGGGAGTGACCATCAATGCCATTTTGCTCCTCGGCGTCGTTTGGCCGCCCTGAGGAATTCTGTTCAGCAGGTTGCCACCTTCAAAAAATCGGGAATCCCCTCAGCTTTCCCAGGTTTCTGCCGATCATCCTAACTCCGGCAATGCCGGCAGGAGAATTTCATGGCGCTCTTGGCATGGGACAGCAGCAAGTATTCCGTGGGAGTCAAATCCATTGATGCTCAGCACTCTGTCCTCTTTGGACTCATCAACGATCTCCACGCGGCAATGGTCAGCGGTCAGGGCCAGCGCATCGTTGGCCCGCTGCTGCAAAAACTGATTGACTATACGCAGACTCATTTCACCGCGGAAGAAGGCATGATGGCGGCGGCACGATATCCGGCTCTGGCTGAACATCAAGTGAAGCATCACGACCTGATCAAACAGGTGAATGACTTCAACTCCCGGTTCGAGCGCGGCGAGATCGGGCTCACCCCCGATCTGATGGTCTTTCTGCGTGACTGGCTCACCAACCACATTCAAAAAGTGGACCATGAGTACAGTCCGTGGCTGAGCCAGAACGGCGTGCATTAAACACGGCGGGCGATTCTACAGACCGAAGAGCGTTCGCAGAGAACCTGGCCCGCGTCAGCTCTCAAACGATAATTGCGTCGTGACCCACGCGGGCGCGGGTTTCGGCTCTGATGCCAGCTCGTAGACCAGGCGTTCAAGCACCAGGCGCTTGTCGGGCGGAGAGGAACGCAGTTCCAAATCCGCGCGAGCCACCAGGCGGAGCGCCCGAGTCAGCTCGCGGCGGCTTTTATAGCGGCGCGCCTGGCGGATCAGGTCGTCGGCGGCGAACGGCGGCATGCGGAAGCCTTGCCACAGCGCCTGCCAGATAGCGCGAGAATCGCGCACGTTCTTCTCCAGAATCACCAGCATCTGGCGGAAAGTGCGGGCCAGCATGTAGAGATGGCCGATGGCCGCATCTTCGCCGGCGTCGGAGCTGTTGAGCAAGCCTTGCAACAACCCCAATGCGCGCACCCGGTCGCGGGCACTGATAGCATCGGTCAGTTCGTAGAGCGTGCGCTGTTTGGCGCTCAGCACCATGGTTTCCACATCGCCCAGCGTGATTCGTCCGCGCCCGGAAGTATAGAGCAGCAGCTTTTCGAGTTCGGACGCCACCAGCATCATGTCCGCGCCCAGCGCATCCACCAGCTCGCGCGCGGCGTCCGTTTCCATGCGCAGGTCGGCCTCCTCAGCTTTGGCCATCGCCCAGCGCATGGCGTCTTCTTCGTTCACGCGGGCCAGCTCCACCATGCCGCAATGCGCGCCAAGGGTTTCAGTGAGCCGCTCAAACCGGTTCTTGTCATCGAGATCCATGCGGCGCGTGTCCGAAGGGATGCGTAGAAAGTCTGCAATAAACAAGAGCAGCGCCTGCGGATTGGGCGATTGAAAATACCGGTCGAGTGCGGCGAATTCTTCCTTCTTCGCGCCTCGTGTATAAAGTTGACGCACGTTGCGAATGAAGATTACCTGGAATGGCGCCATCAGCGACGGGGTTTGCGCGCGATCCAATACTTCAAAGACGGAAGTTGAAGCGAGGTCGAGATCGGAGAGGCAGAAGTCGCGAAGATCGGGCGAGACAAAGGCTTTCAGCACAGCGGCTCGGCAGCGGTCGAGAAGGAAGATCTCGTCCCCGGCCAGCACGTAGCCTGCGCGTAGCTTGCCCGTGCCTGCTGCCGCAGCTTCAATCTCTGCGGTAAAGCGTGCTACGGAGCTGAAGCCTGCGCCCCAACGTGAGCCGGTCAAATTACACGCTCCGCGCGGTTTCCGCGCCCCGCTCGGGTCTCAAACTCGGGTTGAGCACCAGTTGGCGCTGCATTCGTCATGCGCGTCCAGAATACAAGCCCGCGAAGCGCGTGACCAGCGCGGAAAACAGGCAGGAATCAAGAGATCATCGGCTTTTCTCGAGATTGAATGTGCGGTTTGCGCCGTTCCTTCGCCGCGGTTTGCAGCGACGCCGGTCTTTTTGTCGAGTGCGTCAGAATCCTTCCAGCACGTCGGCCACCAGCTGCCGCGCAAACTCGCGCGATAGCCGCTCGATCGCCGCAGGATCTTCCCTGATAAACGTGGGCAGGTTGGTCGAGGACTGATACTGCTCGCGAAAGACGTAGTTCTTGTTCTGGTAGAGAACTCTTCCGTCGCGAGCCGTGAGCGTGACCGAGGCCACGATGGTGATGATGAAGCTCGAGGATTCCTGCGTTCCCGCGTTGTAGGTGAGGGGCGTAGTGGTCTGTTTCAAAATCGTCCCATGTAGAACGGCGTCTGCATCATCGCCTGAATTCGAGGTGACGCGAAAGCGGGTGCGCGCGGCGAACTCGCGAATGACCGCCTCGGTCATCGCCTGTTCAGTGCCACTGTCCTCGGTTCGCGTTTCAAAAACCGGCACAGCCAGCGTGGTAATTCCCGGAGGCAGGTGCGTGGCCGCGCCCAGCGTGTGATAGCCGCATCCTGTCAGGCTGAGCAAACACAGCGCAGCCAGAGAGATGGGCAGAAATGCGGACGGACGCATGAGGCCATTCTATCGCCCGGCGTGGTCGTCGCTGCGGCGCATCCGCTACACCCACGCGGTAGCCAGCCGTCCCAGGCCGGGAGTGGGCAGCTTGAGCCCGTCGCTGCGCCCGGCAAAGTAGAGTTGGTTGAGTTCGGCGCCGCCCAGCTGCTCGAACCGCGAAAAGCCAGCGCGCGCAAACTCCGCGTCGAGCTGTTCCGGCGTAAAGAACAGCTGGAAAGGTTCGCCGGCTCGTGCAACGCGCCGCGACAGCGCCCGCAAGGTCACGCGCTGCACTTTGTTCATCCCGTGCGGTGACAAGGCGTAATCGAAGCTCACTGCTGTGCGCGCCGGCAGCGCCGCAATGGTATCGAGCGTTGCCCGGAAGGCAGGAAGCGTGAGGTATGGCACCACGCCGAGCCAGCCGAAGAACGCGGGCTTCGTCGAATCAAATCCCGCCGTGGCAAGTCCCGCGGCCAGCGTCATGTGCTCAAAGTCGAGCGGAACATAAGTGACGTTGGCGGGCGCGGAAATCCCTGCTGCAGCCAGCAGCGTTCGCTTCCATTCCTGCGTGGCGGGAAAGTCCACCTCGAAGACGCGCAGTTGCTTGAACGGATTGCGATATGCAAAGGTATCGAGGCCGGCGCCGAGGACGACATACTGGGTCACGCCCTCAGCCGCGCACCCGGCAAGACGGTCCTCGGCATAGCGGCTTCGAGCAGCCATGAAGGCGCGAAACGCGCGCGAGAAGGGATGCGCTTCGCGTACGGGATCGTAGCTGAAATCGGGGCCGAGAAGCGGAATCGCAATGGGATCGGTGAGGATTGCAGGCCGGTCGAGAACCTGGTGGATGGCGCGCCGTTGTGCCACGCGAAGAGCAGTTCTGCTGGCGCGGCCGGTCTCCATGCTCAGGAGTTTATCTCACCACTGACGAATCGCGGCTCACAATCCAGGACCCGCCAACCATGGCTCGCGACCCACGGCTTACTGCCCAGCTACGCGCGTAAACGTCATCGGCCCGGTTTGGTTCGACAGCGTCATCGTATTCGGCCCGTTGAACGTGTACGCGTATTCCGAGTTGGGCGGCTTGGGATAATTCACCACCCGCTGCACATTGCAAACCGGGTCGTTCGGAATCCCGCAGGGCGCAAGGAAGATCCTGCTCTTCGGCGACCAGTTTGTGACCGTGAAGATAATGTTGTTCGGCGCCACGAGCTGGTAAGGTCCGGCTTGCATCGTCTGCACGCCGGTCGTCGTCATTCCCAGCTGGTCATATTGACCGTTCGCTATGAACGAGATTGTGATCGTGCCGGTCTGAACCGTCGTGCGCCACTGGCCGAGGAGGCTGGATTGCGCCGCTGCCGGCGCGGGCGCCGATTGTGGCGAGGTTGGCGTGCCAGGCGATTGCGGTCCGGGCTGCACTTGTGTTCCAGTTGGCGTTTGCGGCCCGCAGCCTGCCGCGATCATAACGGCGAGAATCCCTGGGATAAGAAGCGCGTTGCGCGTCCTCGTGGGATGAAGGGAAATGTTCATAGAAACCTCCTGCGTGATTGGCCGGAGGGAGGGAATGCACGGATCATAGCACGCAGAAGCGAACTACAACACGGGTCTTCCACGAGACAGAATTGAGGGCGCGCCTTGTACCGAGGAGATCGTGATTCCTGGGCAGGCTTGTATGCTGATTGCCATGAGCTGGACGAATCACTGGACCCAAGGCTGGTCAAGTAACTGGATCGCGTGGGCGCTGCTCTCCGCGGCATTCGCCGCGGCCACCGCTCTCCTGGCCAAAGTGGGCGTGGCGCATGTTGACTCCAACCTGGCCACGGCGCTGCGCACCAGCGTGGTTGTGGTGTTTGCGTGGGGCATCGTGCTGGCGCTGGGCAAGCATGGCGAGATGCGAGCGCTCGATAGGCGCACCGTGATGTTCCTCGCGCTGTCCGGCCTGGCGACAGGATTGTCGTGGCTCTGCTACTTTCGCGCACTGCAGCTCGGGCCTGCTTCGCGCGTGGCTCCGCTGGATAAGCTCAGCGTGCCGCTGGTGATGGTCTTCGCATGGCTGCTGCTGGGCGAGAAGCTGAATGCCGCGGCGCTTGTTGGCGGCCTGCTCATCACGGCAGGAGCGATAGTGATGGTGTTGGGATGATGTTGCGCCGTGGATCGTGGTCGTGATCGTAGATACTGGAACGAATGAAAACGCGAGGAAATACTGAACCGACGCGCCGCGTCGTGCTCACGGGATTTATGGGATCGGGGAAGACGACCGTCGGGCCCATGGTGGCCGAGCGGCTGGGCTGGACGTTCGTCGACGTGGACGACGTGATTGCGAGCGAGGCGGGCGCGACGATTCCCGAAATCTTCCGCAGCGAAGGCGAGACGGAGTTTCGCCGGCGCGAACGTGAAGCGATTTTGAAGCTTTCACGCATGGACCAGTTGGTAATGGCGCTGGGCGGCGGCGCGATTGAGGACGACACAACACGCCGGCGGCTGCTGTTCTCGGCGGAAACGCTTCTGGTGCACCTCGAAGTGGAACTCGCGACCACGCTCGCGCGCTGCAAGGGAACCGAGCATTTGCGGCCGGTTCTGGCCGATGAAGCGAATCTCAAGGATCGTTATGAGCGGCGGCTGCCGCTTTACCGCATGGCGCACCTGACGCTCAAAGTGGACACGCTGACTCCGGATGAAGTCGCCGACGCCATCGTGCAAGCGGCGCGAAACTAAGTGAATTCCGGAATTCGGCATTCCGGGATTCGTCAGTCTGGGATTCGTCAGTCCGGAATTCGGCATTCCGGAATTCGTCAGTCCGGGATTCGTCCATCCAGAATGCGGCGCAGCAGGCTGAGAATGCGGCCCCAATTTTGGCCCGGCAAACCCGCCAATGTTACTCATCGGTGACCGGGGGGTACCCCCTCCCCACTTCTGAAAATAACTGCCTTAGAATCATGGTGTTGGCGCAAGTAAGGTGCTGCATTCGGCTGATTCCGGGCAGTTTAGCCGCAGATGTTTCTCCCATAAGGAGTTACGTGCGTCCAAAACGCCGCGCGCCCGGTTTTTCTCCTTTTCTGCACCGTTTCGAGTGCGATCGGTGGGGCGGGTGTTTCTGGAAAAAAATGGGCGGCGCGAGGGGAACCGAAGCCGATCGCGCAGCTGCTGGAGCCGTTTCCTCTTCACAGTAGCCGCGGAACCGATGCTGCCATTCTTCGGAACCACCATCACCGCGCCGCCCTGTCGCCGTCACCTTTACCACTGAATACAAGTATGAAGAAACCGGCGAATTAACCAGCAAACTTCAGAAATTTATTTCAGCGAGTGGATTCAGAAACTTGCACGCGTTTGTCGGCGGTGCGGGGCTTGACAGGCCGGAAACAGGCGTCAGGTTTCAGGTGTCAGGGATCGGAAAGAACCATCGGCGGCGGGCGGGTCCGGTCGCGATTGAGATAAGCGGCGTTCGTGGCGAAAAGGGCGTTTTCCATTACTGATCCGCCGCGGAACCCGAAACCCTATTCTGGATGAGTGACTTGCCCTGTTCACGTCAACACAGAACGAGGATCCACCAGGCGGAGATTTGTCTGTTCACGGTGGAACATCGTTATCCTCCTCCATAGCCAAGTGGGGCACCGCGTATACGCCTGATTCGCTCAAATTCGCGGCGAGTTTGAACTGCGGCTTACAGTTCGCGAATCGCAGTCACAGGGTTTCGGCGCATCGCTCGATGTGCCGGAAAGTAGCAGGCTAACAAAGACATTGTTCCCAGTAGCATGACCACGGAAGCCACGGTGACTGGATCGTTGGCGCCGATTCCGTACAACAGCCGGGCGATAATGCGGGTCACTCCCAACGCAAACGCCAGTCCTAGCGCCAGCCCGATGCCTGTGAGCCACAATCCCTGCAACAGCACAAGCTGCAGCACGTCCACACGTGAAGCACCTAACGCCATTCGTATTCCGATCTCGTGAGTTCGCATTTGGGTTCGATAGGACACGACTCCGTAGATTCCGGTTATCGCAAGAACCAGCCCAATCAGCGCGAACATTCCCGCCAGGGCGCTCTGTATGACAGCGAAACTGCTCGCCATCTGGGTACTCTCTCGCATGGGACGCACATCGAAAACCGGCAGCCGTGTATCTATTTCGTGGATGGCGTTTTCAACAGCCGGCGCCAGGTCGACCGGGTTTCCCTCGGTCTTCACCTGCACGATCGTCTCGTTCCCGTTCTGGAAAAAGCTCATATACACCATAGGCTCCGGCGACTCATTCACGAATATATGCGTTGAATTCCTCGCAACGCCGACAACCGTGAAAGGGCTGCCGTTCACTCTGAGTTTCTTTCCCAGCGGATCCTGTCCTGGCCAGTAGAGCCTCGCCGCAGTCTGATCCACGATGAGCACCCTCGGGGCCTTTTCATCGTCATCCGGTGTGAACTCGCGTCCTTCCAGAATGGGTATATGGAGGGATTCGAAATACCGCGGGGCCACGTCGGCGTGGTACACCTGCAAAGATTCATGCGGGTGTGGCACATACCCTTCCGGATACGCATCGACCCCCTTGTGGGTCAGGGTCATCGGAATCCAGTCCGTAAGAGAGGCAACCTTCACGCCGGGTAATGCCGACACGCGATCAAGGATCTTGTGACGGATCACCTGTTCCTGGTCGTGGCTGTAGCCGGCAATATTCAGGCCCACGGACGCAGTGAGAATATGGTCCTGCTCAAATCCGGGATTCGCGTGGGCGAGATTCTTGAGGGTTCGCAGAAATAGCCCGGAGCACAACAGCAGAGGAAGGGAAAGCGCGATTTGCGCCACCACCAGCCCACTGAGCATTTTGCGGTTGCGTGAGCCGCCAGAGACGCTTGCAGACTCTGCCTTGAGTACCTCAGCTGCCGACGCGTGCGACGAACGCCAGGCGGGGAGCGCGCTGCACAACAAGCCGGCCAACAGGCTGGACACCGCAATCCCGATCACCACCTCATGGTCCATGCTCCCGTTGAGTATGAGGGGAAACGAGGTCGGCGGAAAAAACCATGCGAATGTCTTCGAAGTCCACGATGTCAATACAAGGGCCACGGCTCCTGCGACGACGGAAAGCAACACGCCCTCCAGTACCATCTGCCGCACCAGTTGCATACGATTCGCCCCGAGCGACTGCCGGATCGCAAGCTCACGCCGCCGGGATACAAACCGCACCAGCGTGAGCGTCGCGACGTTCGCGCAGGTAAGCAACAGCACCAGCCCGGCGAAGGCCAGCAGAATAGGCAGTGTCGCCGCCATGTATCCGTTGGCGCCGAATGGCGAGCGCCACATTGGATCGAGCGTGATCCGGTTCTCGCCCAGATGATCGTCCGGATACGCCGCCACGATGTGGCGCATCAGGGTGTCAAGGTCCTGGGCTGCCTGGTCACGCCTCACGCCGGGCCGCAATCTTCCGATCACGTTCAGCCAGACCGCACCACCACTGCGATGCGTGAGCCTATACACGTTCGTCCCGAGGGGATTCAGCGTCAGCCATGCATCATCCCGAAGCCCCGGCGCCGCCCCGATAAACCCCTCCGGGGCTATGCCGATCACCGTCACAGGATGCCGGGCAATCTCGATCGACTTGCCCACAATTTCAGGGTCTCCCGCATAGCGCGCCTTCCATAACGAGTACCCAAGCACGACGTACGGCACGGCGTCCGGCCGCGTTTCTTCCTGAGGCAGAAAGAACCGCCCCAGCAGAGGCTTCACTCCCAGCACGTCGAAGAAGTTCGCTGACACATTCCCGATATAAATGCGCTCCGGCTGTGCGCCGTCGGTCAGCGTGATCCAATCGCTATGATATGCGAGTATTCCGGCGAAGGTATGATTCTGCTCGCGCAGATCGCGATAGTCGAGATACGAGAAAGGCGGAGTCGGAGAGAAGCTGCGTTCCCCCCGCTGCACGCTGACAAGATCGCCCGTGTTCCGCGCGCCGGGTATCGGACGCAGCATTGTGCCGTTAATCCAACTGAATACGGTGCTGTTGGCGCAGATAGCCACTGCCAGCATCGCCGTCGCGGTGATCGAAAAGCCGGGGCTCTTACGCAGTTGCCGCAAGGCATAACGGACCTCCCGGCCCAATTGTTCAAGCCAGCCCTGGCCCCACATGTCGCGCGTCACATCCTGCACCAAAGGAATATTTCCAAATTCCCGCGCTGCGGCTTGTCGCGCTGCCTCCGCCGTCTCACCTCGCGCCACTCGATCTGCAATTGCCATCCGTAGGTGAGCATCGATCTCTTCCTGCAATTCGCGCTTGCGCCGCTGAAAACCGAAGCTCGGGATCCACTTCATGACTCACTCTCCTTCGGCTTGACGTACATCACCGACCCAATCGCTTCGACAATCCTCTCCCACCGGCCCAGATCCGAGGCCAACTGCTTCTTCCCCTTGGCCGTGATTCGGTAGTAGCGGGCTCTTTGCTTGCTCTCTGACTGCTTCCATTCAGACTGCACCCAACTCTGACGCTCCAATCGATGAAGGGCCGGATACAGTGATCCAGTCTCCACCTGAAGCACATCTCCGGATCGCAAACGTAAGGCCTGGACAATGCCATATCCATGCTGCGGTCCCCATTGCAGCGTTTGAAGAATGAGCATGTCGAGCGTTCCCTGCAGAAGATCGATTCGGTTCTTATATGGGTCTGTTTCGCTCATAGATGTAGACACTCTACTCCCAATGGAGGTAGATTGTCTACTGGGCTGTCGTAGTCGCGCTCAAATTCGAAACCAAGCTCCAGCGGATCCTCAGACGAGATCCATCCGGTCTGACAGTGCTTAACCAAAAGATCCCGAACTCGAAGGTGTTGTGCGATGGCTCAGTGGCCGAACTTTGACAGGCATGAGTGAACTCACGCCCTGACACTTCGTGCCTTTCCGAAGCAGTTTTTCCGCAGCCTGTGAAGCCCATATTCATTTTGCGTTGCCGGCGGCATGAGGAAAGAGCTTGCTGAAAAAGTCGCCGCAGTGGGTCGAATTCCCAAAAACCTTCCCTCGGGGGCTGAAGCCCTCGCACATTCTGCGGACTTTAGTGGCGCGGATAAATCCGTGCCCTTTCAAAAGGGCAACCAGAAATGAGTTTTTCAGCAAGCTCTAAACTCATGCCCTGATATAAGGCCGGTTGAGGTGCCCGGCAAACTTAGCGCAGATCGCGGCCGGCGTCGGGATAGAACTCTTCTGCCGGTGGAATCTCCTTGGCGATGGCTGCATCGCTCTTATCGAATTGCTCGAGGCCGAGGCTCCAAGCCTCACCCAGTGCTTTCCGGCAGGCGCGCGCGAGATCCATGCTCGCATTGCGCAGGGGCGCCATGTCCATCGGTTTTTCGAGCGCTACAGAAAATGCATCGGCCGCAATTGCCACATCTTTATCGGCCACCAGCGGCAGGCATCCCCAGAACAGAACCCAGAAGTGCTGTATCACTTCTTTTCGAAGCGGGTCATTATATGGGTCCGCGGAGTTGGCGATTCGAGAAGTCGTCCCGAGCAGATCGAAGAAAACCTCCTGCTGCTTGGCGGAGAAGGGCTTCTGAGATTCTGTCTTCGCCGTCTCAATTTCTTTTTCGCGCAGGGCTCGTTCGTTTCGAAGTGTGTCTTGCCGGTCGCGGAGATACTTGTAGACGGCCCAGAGGCCGGCGGCGACGGCGATGAGCGTCGGGAGCATCGGCACGATGACGTCGAAATAAGGATGCGCGCTTGGCGGCGCGGCTTGGACGATGACGGTCGGTGCTTGTTGAAGCATTCGTCTACCTCAGTCACGGTGTCGATGCGGAACATCGATCATACTGCCTTCGGTATTTTAAACAGGGAACAGAGAACAGAGAACAGAGAACTTCTCTCTTACCACTACTCTTTTTTCTCTTATCTCTTCCCCGCTACCACCCCATCTGGCTCATGCGGTCGAGGATGAGCGAGGTGTAGTGCGTCATGCGCTCGGGGCGGCGGCGCAGCGGAGCAGGAAGAACGGCGGCGAGCGAGGCTCCCTGTTCGCGGCCGATGTGGCGCGCCGAAGTTCCGTCGTAGCGCTGAGCAGCGGCTTCCGCGCCATAGATGCCGGGACCCCACTCGACCACGTTCAGATACAGCTCCAGAATGCGCTGCTTGCCGAGCACAAGTTCTGCGACCGGGACAAGGGAGGCTTCCGCGCCTTTACGCAGGAAGGATCGGCCGGTTCCGAAGAAAAGATTCTTGACCAGTTGCTGTGTGATGGTGGAACCGCCGCGAATGCGGTGGTGGCCCGCCTCCATATCGTCTTCGGCGGCGATTTCCATGGCCTGCCAATCGAATCCGTGGTGCTGGTAGAAGCGCGCGTCCTCAGCGGCGATGACCGCATGCTGAAAGTCGGGCGAGATCTGGCTGAGGGGAACAAACTCGTAGCGCTCGTGATAGGGCTTGCCGTGAATGAAGGCCTGCAGACGCCGCTCCATGTGCACGGCGGTGGTCGGCGGGTCAATCCATTTGGCGGCGACGAGGGTGAGCGCGGCGAGCGTCCATGCGGCGACGAGCGAGAGCGCGAGACATAGAAGGAGAGTGCGGAGAAGATGTTTCCGGCGCGCAGCCTTGGGGGCTGGGTTGGGTTTGGGAGGCACAGATCAGGATAAAGGCGGGGACCAAGGGAACAAAGGTACAGAGTCGGGGGAACCGGGGAGCAAGTGGACTTAGGAAAAATGCTGCCAGCCCTGAGGAGTGAGGGAAGTTGCGCCCTTGGGTGTGATGAGGGTGATGGGCGGAGCTGCCGATGGCCGCGCCGTTTTGCCCGCCGATTCTCTAGCCACGATGCGGCCGATGCGCGTGACCGGTACGCCTTCAATACTCGAGGGCACGCGGGCAGAGGGCGGAGCCGTGAACAGAAGCTCATAGTCTTCGCCGCCGTGGAGAACCTGCAAAGGGCTCGCGCCGGGCGCAATGGGCAGCGTTTCAGCGAAAAGCTCGGCGGCGACGCCGGACTCCGCGCAAATGTGCGCAAGATCGGTGGAGAGGCCGTCACTCAAGTCAATGGCCGCGGTGGCCGTCGCGTTCCGTGAGAGCCACAGGCCCTGCGCAATGCGCGGCGTGGGATAGAGATGCGGCTTGAGCAGGGTCTTGACGCGCGGAGACATGCGCCCCAGCGCATTCAGGCGCTCGCGCTGGCTGGAGCGCTTGAATGTCGCGCCCAATTGAGAGAGATAAGCGAGGCCCGCGGCGGCGCCGCCCAGGTTTCCAGTGACATAGATGAGGTCGCCGGGACCGGCGCCGGAGCGGAGCAGAGCCTGTCCTCGAGCGACTGCGCCGGTAAGCACGACGTCGGCGATGGCCAAGGTGGATTGGGCTAGATCGCCGCCGGCGAGCGGGACGTTATAGGACTGGGCGAGCGCGAGAAAGCCGTCGAGGAACCTGTCAATAAAGAGCACGCTGCGGCGCGCTTTTGAGTTTTGGACGAGAACCTTGCGTTGCGCGGCGCCCCGCGCTTTCGCGTTTTGAACCAAATCTTTAGGCAGCGCCAACGACAAGAAAGCCGCGACGGGTCGGGCTCCCATGGCGGCCAGGTCGCTGAGGCCGCGGGCGAGCGCGCGATGGCCGACCGACTCGGGTGGGTGCCAGTCGAGGCGAAAGTGGCGGCCGGCGATGGAGAGATCGGTGGTCACCGCGAGCTCTTCATCCGGTGCGAGTCGAAGCAGCGCGCAATCGTCGCCGATGCCGAGGCGCAGCTCAGGAGTGGGGGTGTGCGCGGCACGGAGGCGAATCCTCTGAAGCAGGTCGAGCTCGGCGAGCCTGGCGGGCGTCGAGCGGCCGGCATCGGATTGTCTGGTTGTCCGTTTTGTCGTGCGCGCCATGGTGTGAGGATAGGATACGGCGCGCGCCGAGTCCCCGGAGCGCTAGGTCCTAAGACGCGCACACTTGGAGCCGCCGAGTCCTGATTCGAGCCACATTCAACGGATTCCCCAGGTGGCCGATGTATCTTTGTCGGGCATCAAAAACTACCAAGTAAGGTCCGATGAGGCTCGCGAGATGAGACCCATAGGCCCGCAAGTTGCTTGGCATCAGAAGGAAGCGAGTTGGAGGTGGGCAGCAAGCCGGCGGAGCGGATCGTGGTTCTGCACTGAAGCTGGTGCAAGAGAGCAGGATGGTACCCTAGTAATGGTTGTGCAAGCTTTTCGTTGACCCAATTTTGGACGGTCTGCTAGGCTTGAGCAACGTTCTCGTATCTGCTTCATACGGCGCACGGTTGATGTGCCGGTTCCGAAGGCCCTCATCGGATCGATCGACTTCCCCCGATCGCGAAGACTGTTGACTTCACACTTGTTGACTGGTTGTCGCCGGGAATTGCAGGAAAAGATGTTACGAAAACGCTACTACATACTTTTTGTTGCAAGAGATGAGGACGGCCAACTCCGGAAGATCCCGCTTCCGTTGAAATACGTGTATGGATTTGTCGCCGCGGCGATTGTGGGCGCCTTTACCATCGTCGGGCTGGCCGGATCGTACACGCGGATGGTGCTGAAAACCGAAAGCTTTAATCAGGTTCGCGCGGATCGTGAGACGCTGCGCCAGAACTACCAGCGCATGGCGGCCATTGCGCACAACCGCAGCGTGCAGGTGGCGAGCCTGGGCGCGCTCGCCAATGAAGTTTCCGCGCTCTACGGCTTGCGCCAGAGCAAGCTGCAAGCGGCAGAAGAAGCCAAGCCGGCGCCGGTGGGCAAGGCGGCATCGGCTCCGGTGGCCGCGACGCCCAGCGACGATGCCAACCCGCAGCAGGTGGCCAACTCCATTGACATGTTTTATGCGCTGCGCTCCGAAGCTATGTCGGGCGCGGTATCGCGCGCTCTCGAAAGTGGGTTGACGTCGAACTTTACCGGCGACTGGACCGAGCTCGCCGATGCGCCATCGATGTGGCCCGTCGAGGGACGCGTGGCGTCGAGCTTTGGCGAGCGCCAGGATCCGATCAACGGCGAAGGCGCGTTCCACACCGGCGTGGATATCGATGCGCCCTATGGAACTCCGGTGCGGGCGGCGGGCGACGGCGAAGTGACCGGCGCGGCAATGGGCGCGGGATATGGGCGCGAAATCACCCTCGATCATGGTCACGACGTGATGACGCTCTATGGGCATCTTTCCGCGGTGGCCGTGGTTCCAGGCCAGCACGTGACGCGGGGCCAGATCATCGGCTACGTGGGCGAGTCAGGACGCGCGACCGGACCGCATCTGCACTACGAAGTGCGCCTGCACGACGTGCCCGTGAACCCGTACAAATACCTGCGCGTGACGTTTGAGCAGGCAACGAATCTGGTCGACGGTTCGAATCCGGGCCAATAGGCGAGGGTTTCCCGGAGAATCCTTTTAGGATCGAATCCCGGCCAATCAGCGGGGCCAGATCGAAGCTGGCCAAAACGCTACAAGCAAATCGGTTCGAAACATGAAACAGGCGGCTCCCTGAAAACGGGAGCCGTTTTCGTTTTGCGGCGACGGCCGCGCTCGGGCAATCGGGCCAGTTTGAAGAACTTTCCATATGGGGCTAAAAAGGCTCCGGAACCCTCACATGGTTTCGCTGCTTTGAGATGACACGGATTTTATAGTTTGCGGAAAGATGCTTCGAAAAAGCACGAAGTGTCAGGGCACGACTTCAGTCGTGCCGTAAATGCCTCAAATTGAGAGCGGCTTTAGCCGCCGACAGATGGTTTTCATCGCCACGACGGACTTTTTCGCAGCCTGTACAGCCCCTGAGGGATGATTTCCTTCAAACTGACCAACGATGGCGCTGGATGAGACTCCGGGCCTCAAGGCCGCAACATGTCATCGCACTTAACCAGGGACCTGAAGGTCCCTGCTCCTTCCATCGGGCTAAAGCCCGCAACTTCATCCGTCCGATCCGCCGCGCGCAGGTCGATGATTCGGCAGACAGGCCCACGCGCGGGCGGAGGCAGCCGCAGTCGAAGGAAGTCTGGGTCGGAGGGAGCCGGGGCCTTCAGGCCCCGGAATATCTCGGCATATCGATCAGCCTTCAGGCTCGGAGCCTCACCCACGCCCATCGCAGCAACTTCATCCGTCCCATCCGCCGCGCGTGGTATCGTTAGAGCGTTTTGGATTCGCCGCGGCCCTCTGCCGCGAGCCGAATCGTATCGTCTCTTTCTTTGGGGGATTCAAATGCGTCTCGGTTTATTCTTTCTCGCAATGTTGCCGGCGGTCGCGGTCTCTGTCACCGCGCAAACCGCGCCGGATGCGGGCGCGCAAGTCGTGGTCGCGCAAGATCGCGCCGCCGATGTCAAGCTCGCATTTACTCGCGCCGAGCACCTGAAGCACGGCATCAACGCTTCGCAGTGGTTTGCGCAGTCGGGCGACTATTCGGCAAAGTACACCGACAGCTATACCGACGACGCGGACATCGCCAACATGGCGAAGCTTGGCTTCGATCATGTCCGCCTCAGCATCGATCCTGTGCCCCTGGCGATGTCGATGTTCGGCCGGCCGGGCGCGAACAACGATTTTCTTCCGCGGCTCGATCACGCGGTAGACACCATGCTGGCCAACGGCCTCGCGGTCATCATCGACGTGCACCCGATGGATGACTACAAGCAGAAACTGCGCACCGACGACGGCGCCGTTGACCGGTTCACCATGCTCTGGCGCAGGCTGGCGGCGCACGAGGCCAATCGCGATCCGAACATGGTCTTCTTCGAGATCATGAATGAGCCCGAGATCAGCGACGATTATCGCTGGGCAGGCATCCAGCAGCGCGTGGCCGCGGCCATTCGCGATGCCGCGCCGCACCACACCATCATCGCCGCCGGCGCCATGTGGTCCGACATCTGGAACCTTTTGGCGCTCCAGCCGCTCGCCGATGGCAACGTGATTTACAACTTTCATTTTTACGAGCCGCACGAGTTCACGCATCAGGGAGCCACCTGGAGCGTGCCGTATTGGAGCTATCTGCACGGCGTTCCTTATCCATCTTTGGAAAGCTCGATGCAAGAGGTCGTGAACGAAGTTCCCGACGCGGTGAATCGCTACGAAATGCAGAAGTATTTTCTCGACGGGTGGAACGCGCATCGCATTCAGGTGATGATGGACGATGCCGCGGCCTGGGCGCGCGAGTATCAGGTGCCACTCATCTGCAATGAATTCGGCGTGATTCGCGGCGCCCCCGGCCGTGGTCCCGATGCCGAGTCGCGCGCCAACTGGCTGCACGACGTGCGCACCGCGCTCGAGGCGGACGGCATTGGCTGGGCCATGTGGGACTATCGCGGCGGATTCGGCGTGGTCACCAAGGAAAATGGCCAGCCCGCGCAGGTGGATGATTCGGTGGCCAAGGCGCTGGGCCTGCAAGGGCACTGATCAGCACGGTCGACGGGAGCCGGAGGGAGCCGGGGTCGGGGGGAGCCGCAGTCGGAGCCGGAGGGAGCAGGGACCTTCAGGTCCCTGAATGAGCGCGATGACAGGCTTCGGCCTTCAGGCCCGGGCCTTATTCGGTTTTCAGATCCGGCCCAAGGAAAATGTCGAGTCTGCGCAGGTCGACGATTCGGCCAACAGGCCCATCGTCGGTCGGGGGGAGCCGCAGTCGGAGCCGGAGGGAGCAGGGACCTTCAGGTCCCTGAATGAGCGCGATGACAGGCTTCGGCCTTCAGGCCCGGGCCTTATTCGGTTTTCAGATCCGGCCCAAGGAAAATGTCGAGTCTGCGCAGGTCGACGATTCGGCCAACAGGCCCATCGTCGGTCGGGGGGAGCCGCAGTCGGAGCCGGAGGGAGCAGGGACCTTCAGGTCCCTGAATGAGCGCGATGACAGGCTTCGGCCTTCAGGCCCGGGCCTTATTCGGTTTTCAGATCCGGCCCAAGGAAAATGTCGAGTCTGCGCAGGTCGACGATTCGGCCAACAGGCCCATCGTCGGTCGGGGGGAGCCGCAGTCGGAGCCGGAGGGAGCAGGGACCTTCAGGTCCCTGAATGAGCGCGATGACAGGCTTCGGCCTTCAGGCCCGGGCCTTATTCGGTTTTCAGATCCGGCCCAAGGAAAATGTCGAGTCTGCGCAGGTCGACGATTCGGCCAACAGGCCCATCGTCGGTCGGGGGGAGCCGCAGTCGGAGCCGGAGGGAGCAGGGACCTTCAGGTCCCTGAATGAGCGCGATGACAGGCTTCGGCCTTCAGGCCCGGGCCTTATTCGGTTTTCAGATCCGGCCCAAGGAAAATGTCGAGTCTGCGCAGGTCGACGATTCGGCCAACAGGCCCATCGTCGGTCGGGGGCAGCCGCAGTCGGAGCCGGAGGGAGCAGGGACCTTCAGGTCCCTGAATGAGCGCGATGACAGGCTTCGGCCTTCAGGCCCGGCCTTCTTTCAGTCCCCTTTGCGACCCCGGAAATGATCGGGCATAGGGTCCAATGAGCCACGGGCAGCTGAACTGAACGGGTGAGATTCGGGGGTCGATACCAGTCCCCGGCGTACGGGATTCGCCTCGATATACCGGACGCAATTCACGAACTTTGCCGCGCTCATAATCTGAGTCTCGTTGAAACTCCGCATCCATACGTCGAGCTTGCTTTTCAGGCGGAAAGAAAAGCCTCCCTTGATGAACTGCACGGCTTTCTCGAGTGAAACATCCGGAGCCGGTGTTACGAGAGCGTGGAAATGGTCAGGCATGACGACGAATGCGTGCAACAGAAACCGTCCCTGTGCGCGGTAATCGAGGATGGTTTGCATAAGCAATTCCGCCTTGGGCGTAACCTGGAAAAGTCTACGGCGTCTGGCTGTAACGACTGTGACAAAGTAAGTCCGCGTTTCCTGTGGCGCGCGCCGCACGGCGGCAGAATCTTTTAAGGGCCCGTGGCTAAAGCCCATCAATTGGGTGCCGGGATTTCGGGGGCCTGAAGGCCCCCGCTCCTTCCGATTTCCGGCCCCCTGATCCAGGAGCGGGGCCTGCGCCCGGGACCTTCGATCTTCGCTACCATCGGGTGCCTTCGTTTTTGCGGGCGGCTCAGTCGCCGGATCCAGAAACAACTCCAGCCGATCGAGTCTGCGATCCCACTCCGGCCTGCGCGCGCTCAACCATTCTTCGGCAGCGCGGAAACCCGAGGCCTCAATGCGGCAACTGCGCACGCGGCCAAGTTTTTCCGTCTTGACCAGGCCGGCCTTCTCAAGAATCTGCAGGTGCTGCACCACCGCTGCGAGCGACATGTCGAATGGTTCGGCGAGCAATGAGACCGACATCGGCCCGGAGCTGAGGCGCTCCAGCAGTTCACGGCGCGTGGGGTCGCCGAGCGCATGAAAGACGCGGGCCAGATTACGGGCCGGCTTCGGCTCATTCGATTTCATCTGCCGCGTCTTCCTCATCTGCATGCCTGTTTGGCGCGCTGTCCGCCGTTCACTCGCCCAATTCTTTCACCAGCTTGCCGAGCAGTTTCTCCCATCCCTCTTTGCGCATCGCCGGACCGTCGGCGTTTTCAAAGTACGCGCCCTGGTGGGTGAAGATGAGATCGGTGCCGGAGCCGTTCGGTATCAGCTCAATGGTTGCCAGAGATGCGGAAAACGGGGTTCCGTCCATCGACATGCGATAGGCCGTCACGATGCGACGCGCGGGAACAATGTCCTCGTAGATCGCATCGTTCGTCAGGGTTTTGCCGGAGACGGGCGTGCCTGGGCCCATCTTCATCTGGGCGCGCTCCCAGCCGCCCACTTTGAAGTCGAGCTCGTGGTGCTCGAGCAGGTGAGAGCTGCCTTCAAAGAACCAGCGGCGCTTGGCCGCCTTCCTCGGCAAAGGCTCGGAAGACGCGCTCCGGCGAAGCCTTGAGTTTGCGTTCCAGTTGAAAAGTGCTGTGCACGACAGTTGCCTTTGCGACGGTGTCGGCGGCTGTATGAGCGGTTGCGTTTGCGGTTGTGTTGGCCATGGAATTGATCTCCGATAAGGGAAATAGTCAAGCTGAAGCTTAAGTATTGCGCGGGTTCGGCTAATTGTCAAGTGGATACTTAAGTATTCAGCGGGCCGCGGCAGCCCGGGCATTCGGGTTTGTGTCTAGTGCCTGGCGTGGACGACGCGAAGGCCGGCGAGTCCGGGCGCCAATCCTTGAACGGCGATGCCAAAGCGAGACCTTATGTCCTCAAAGCCGATGTCCGCGATGATGGAGAAGCCGTGCGCGCTGAGAATCGCCGCAATACCAGCCGCCCCGAAACGGCTGAGCGAAGGCTCGCCGATTTTACTGAGCTGCTCGTCCCGCGCCTTTTTCCGCTCCTGTTCAAGCTCCGAATTATGTCAGGCCCGAACAGAGCCGGAGGGAGCCGGGGCCTTCAGGCCCCGGACGAGCCCGAACTTCGATCGGCCTTTAGGCCCGGGCTTCGGTCGTTCCGCCTTTTCGATCTTTTCCGTCGCCTCTGAATCCCACCGTCGCGGAGGTGCCAAGTTTCCCGCCGTCAAGCCCCCCGCAGCCAAAATAATTTCGGCCGCCCCCGTAAGTCCTTATTTATCTGATCTCTATTCTCTGATCTCTTTTTCCCCAAGTTTGCCGATCATTACCGCCCTTTGTTCCATAATTGACTCAGACTTCAAAGATCCACCTGACCGCGACGCGCGCCTAGGCTCACGCGCAATTTCAGGCGGCCAGAATCTCTACCGCACTCTTTGAGGAGGCTGCGGATTTCACCAGCGCCGCCGCAAAAAAATTCGCCCGAAATTCGCTTTTTGGCGGTCCAAATAGCCAGGCCAGTGATTTTTACACACTTGGGAAGCAATTTTTGCCTCTAACCCATTTATCATCAACAAAAACTCAAAAAACCTGTCGACAAATTTCCGCGATTTTCGTCCTTTTTCTGCGCAAATGAGCCTCGGAACGGCCCATTTTCGCCCGCTTTGCCCACAAGTCCAAAAAGGCCTTTTCAGTACCTTAGTACCCGAAAACACCTCGCCCGAAACGTGGCCGCGCCGGTTCGAGTTCCTGCGATCCCATGTCCAAAAAACAGGACATGGGATCGCAGCGTCGCATCCGTCTGAAGCTGGAAAATCCGATCCGCCTACTTCGTCCCCAGTCCATCGTGCGGATGGTAGTTGGGATACGGCGGGGTCGCCGGGTACTGGACCGGATGCTCTTTCAGCTGTTGCAAAACCACATCGACGGCGCGTTCCAGTTGCACGTCATGGCCGTCGGCAACATCTTTGGGCAGCTCCTCCACTTCAACATCGGGCGGAATGCCGTGGCCCTCAACTTCCCAGGTGCCATGCAGGCCGAAGAACGCGACTTCAGGAGCGGTGACTCTGCCGCCGTCGATGAGCCTTGGATAGTCGCCGAGGCCGATCAGTCCGCCCCACGTGCGCGTGCCAACCAGCGTGCCCAGGTTCGCTTTGCGGAAATACCAGGGCATGGCGTCGCCACCGGATCCGGCGGATTGATTGATGATCATGGCCTTGGGCCCATAGATTGCGGCCTCGGGATCGTAAACCTCGACACCGTCGCGCGCCACCAGGCCGGCGAACAGCTTGCGGCTGAGCAGATCGACGATGTAGTAGGAGATAAAACCGCCCTCGTTATAGCGTTCGTCCAGCACCAGGCCCTGCTTGCCGATTTGCGCGTAGAAGTAGCGATTGAAATTGTCGTAGCCCGCGCCGGCGGTGTTGGGCATATACACATACGCCACCTTGCCGTCGGAGAGCTTATCGACAAGCTGGATGTTGTGGCTGATCCAGGCGAGGTTGCGCAGGCTGGCTTCGTCGGAGACAGGAACGACGGTGACATCGCGCGCATCCGAACCATCGGCTTTAGACCCGACCGAGATGACGGTCTGCTGGCCCGCAGTGCCGTCAAAGAAGCTGTAGAGATTCTGGCTGGCATCAAGAGAGCGGCCGTTGACGGCCAGCAGGTAGTCGCCCACATGAACGTCGACGCCGGGCAGAGTGAGCGGAGCCTCGAGGCCCGGTGACCAGTTCTGGCCGTTGTAGATTGTGGAGAATTTGTAGCGGTTGTTCTCGACAGTGTAATCGGCGCCGAGCAGTCCGGTTTTGGGCCCGCTCGGAGGCGTTCTTGGACCGCTGATGAACATGTGACCGACTTCGATTTCGCCCAGCATCTCTTCGCACAGATATGTGAACTCATCGCGAGAGGCGAGACCGGAAACGTAAGGCTGGTATTTGGCTTCTATTTTGGCAAGCTCGATGCCGTGCAGGTTCGGGTCGTAGAAAAAGTCGCGCTCAATGTGCCAGGTTTCACGATACATCTGGGCGTATTCGGCGCGAGGATCGATGGTGGAGTACATGCCGCGGTTGCCGACCGGCTTGCCCGACGATCCGCCCTCTTTCAGGTCAGAGGCGGCGATGCAGAACCAGCCATCGCCCTGCGCGTAGAACAGCTGTTCGCCGTTGAACGAAACCGCATAGGCTGAGAGCGAGTAAAGCAGATGCTCGGTTTTGCGCGATTCGACGGTGTAGCGCCAAAGAGTGCGGATAGGCGGACCATCGTCCTGGGAAGGCCGGCCGACTGGCGCCCCCTCGGCCAGGTAAATCACGCCGGCTTTGCCGACCGAGAGATCGCCGTAGTTGCGTGCCGGAATCGGCAGAGCCAGGATGCGATTTCCGATGCCGTCAAGATCGACCACGGTCGCGGCGGGCTTTTCGCTTTCTTTCTTTGCTGAGTCGGCCTTGTCGGCGGGCTTCGCCGGCTCGCCTTTATCGGCGGCGGGCGGTTTGGAACTTTGATCGGGCTGATCGGAGCTGACTTTTTCGTCGCCGGTTTCGGGCGCAATGGGTGACGCTCCGGACTTGGCGAGGACCACGACATAAACGCTGCTCGTGGTGCCGCGATCGAAGGTGGAAAGATCGAAGCCCGTATTCGATGGCCCTCCGTTGGTTGTGGCGGTGAAGTAAAGATATTTCCCGTTGGGATCGAATGCCGGGTTGGACGCGTCGCTCATGCCGTCGGTAATTTGCGTGGATGTATGGGAGGCCATCGAATAGAGGAAGATTGCGCTGTACTCGTTGGCCAGATCGCGGGTGTAGGCAATCCACGCCGAGTCCGGCGACCACACGGCGCGGCACTGTTCGCCGTAGCCTTCATGAAGAGCGGTGTCGATGAGCACGGGCTTTCCGCCCGATGCATCCACATACCAAACGTGCAGGTGCGTGTCGCTATACACGATGTATTTCGAATCGGGCGACCAGCCCTTCATGTAGAAATACGAGGGATTCGGCCCGAGGTCGATCACCTTCGGCGGCTTCAATCCTTCCTGATCGCGGATGAAGAGTTGATATTCTCCTGAGGCATCGCTGAAGTAGGCGATCGATTTGCCGTCGGGCGACCAGGCGGGATCGCGCTCGGCAACGCCGGGAGTATTGGTCAGATTGCGCGTGTCGCCCTTGTCGGTGGGCAGCGTAAAAATGTCGCCATGGGCCTCGACAACCAGGCGAACTCCAGTGGGCGAGATACCGATGTTCTGGGCCTCGTCGGGACGAATATTGGCCAGGTGAGGCGCCAACTCCGGCAGATCACCCTCGATGGTGACGGAGACCTCGCGGTCACGATGACTGGCCAGATCGTAAAGATGCAGCGAGCCGAACTGCTCGTAGACCAGCGCACCGGGGCCGGCCGCCACGCTCTTCAAGTCGAAGCCGGTGTTTTCAAAGACACGGGAAACCTGCTTCGTCTCCGCGTCATAACTGAACAGAGAGACGGGCCCTTCGCGGTCAGAGAGGAAATAGACGGTGTGTCCCACCCAAACAGGGCTGGAATCGTTGGACTCTTCGCGGGGGATTTTCACCAGGTCGAGCGTCTTGAGATTGACCAGCCAGATGGGAGTGGTCTGTCCGCCGCGGTAGTGTTTCCACGCCGCCTCCCATTGCAGCGTGGGAACGTAGGCGATGGTTTGGCCATCGGGCGAGATGGATCCCTCCCTCGCGCTGGGCAGCGGGAGCGCAGTGGGAGTGCCCTGGCCGTCGGCAGCGGTCTCGAAGAGCTTGAAGAAATCTGAAGAGCTATAGCGCATGGAGTCGAACAGAACATCCTTGCCGTCGGGGGTCCAGCCCACAGCGTAGTTGCCCGATCCCGCATGGCCGGAGTGGTCCCACGTGATGCGTTGCGGCACACCGCCATCGGAGGCGATGATGAAGACGTCGGTGTCGCCCTTGCTGGATGCGGAGTAAGCGATTTGAGAGCCGTCAGGCGAGTAGAGAGGGCCTTCGACAACGCCGTTCTGCGCGGTGAGGCGCCTGGCCACGCCGCCATCGCGGGGCACGGTCCAGATGTCGCCTGCATAAAGGAAGGCGATGCTGCTTTGGCTGAGCGAGGGATTGCGAAGCAACAAAGGCTGCGCGGCCGAGGCCGAAGTGGGGAGTGCGGAGAACGTGAAGATTGTGGCGCAGGCCAGGAGCGAAATTTGGCGCAGGGAACGCGCAGCGAGGCAAAAGAGCTTCTTCATTTTCATAGTCCCTCGGATTGCGAGATGCTAGCACAGGGGGCGGATTGACGACCGCACCCAGGCGCGAGCCTGGATGAGGTACGACGGCCATCAGCTTTCGGTTGCCCGAATCTCAAGGTCTGAAGGCCGCGGATTTTTCGCGCGCGGAATCAGTGACCCGAAGGTTGCGAAAAACTGCTTCGGAAGAGCACGAAGTGTCAGGGCACGGATTTATCTGTGCCCAAAATGCTTCAAATTGAATGCGTCTTTAGCCGCCGGGGGATGGGTTTCTCACCCTCCGTGACTTATTCCGCAACCCGTAAAGGCCGCTGCTGGTTCTGTTGCGTGGCCTGCCCGCTATTCCGGCTTGAGGCCGGCCTGGCCAAGAAGCGCGAAGAATTGTTTCTCGGTGCTCTGGTCGATGGCGATGCCCACAAGTTTGCCATCGGCGTCGAAGACAAACGTCTTTGGGTCTCCGGCCACGTGGAACTTCTTGTTCACGACGTCATCGCTATCGATGAGCACCGGCGGCTGATAGTTCTTCCCCTGGAGGAACGGAACGACGATGAGCGGGCTCTCGTCGGTGATGGAGAGGACGACCAGGCCTTCATTCTGGTAGTGCGAGTAGATGGCGTTGAGGATCGGCCTTTCTGAATTGCAGGGCCAGCATTGGGTTGACCAAAAATTGATGAGGACAATTTTGCCGCGCAGCTTGGAGAGCGTCCAGGAATTGTGGTTCAGATCCTTCAGCGTGAAGTCGGCTTTGGCCACGTCAGCTTCATTGGCGGCCAGGGTGTCGAGAGCCTTTTGATAGAGAGGATCTTTGAGCGAGACGCTGACGGCTTCGTAGCGGGCGAGCTTGGCCAAATCCATGTATGGCATCGGCGGCATATCGCCCTTTGCGGGAACTGGGGACTCGGCAAGGGCTTTGGAAAGCGTGTCAGCCGCGGCCTGCAGCGCAGCAGGACCCTGATCGCCCGCCGTGACCAGATTTGAAATCTGGTCTGCGAATTTCACCTTATCCTTGCTGGGCGGCAGAGCGTTGATTTCAGCTGTGATCTTGATGATCGCCGCGGGGCGGTCCTGAAGCGACACTGTGTAAAGCCCGCCGACCTCGCCTTTGATTCTGGCCGAGTCATTGGCATGCAGGTACGGAACGATTGAGAAAATGGCGGCAAAAAAAAGAGCGGACGAAATGCGAGCGGAGTTACGGGCCGGGATCAACGTCATGAAGCCTCATTCAGATGGAAATGATTTGATTCTTCTGTTCGCTGAAATTGTAATCCCCGCGCGTCGCGAAGGGAAATCAGGATTTTTGAGTGACGGCAACAATGCGCTCGGAAACGGACTCGACAATTTGCTCGTTCACCTCGTCGATGCTGAGGTCGCCTTCAATGAGGACCACACGATTGGGCTCGCGAGCGGCGATCTCTCGGTACTTCTCCCAGACGCGGCGATAGAAAGCGTCTTGCTCCGTTTCAAACCGATTTTCATCGCGGCCGGTTTCCGATTCCACGCGGGTGTTGCGGCGGCGCGCTCGGGCCAATGAGGACTCGAATCCGGGCAAGAGCAGGAGTGTGAGGTCGGGCTGGAGTCCGCGGCAGATGAGTCGGTGCAGATTGAGGACGACTTCGGACCCGAGGCGGCGGCCGCCACCCTGATAGGCTTCTGTCGAATCAGTAAAGCGATCGCAGACCACGATTTTTCCCGCGTCAAGGGCTGGTTGAATGACTTCGGCAATGGCCTGGGCGCGGTCGGCAAACATGAGGGCCATCTCGGTCATGGGGTCGAGCGAGCGCGAGCGCGAGTCAAGCAGCAGCTCACGAATGCGGTCGCCGATGGCCGTACCACCGGGTTGGCGAAGCATCACCGGCTCATGGCCGCGGCGCGTGAGCCATGCCGCCAGGCGCTTAATCTGCGTAGTCTTGCCCGAGCCGTCGAGGCCCTCCAGGGTGATGAAAACTCCGCGCGGCATGGAGCGAGGATAGCACTCGGATGTCCTGCGCAGCTTTGTTTCAAAGGAAGCCCGGACCTGAACGCGGGCGACGGGAGATGGGGTTTGAGAGGTCTCAAGGCTCCGCTCCCTCCCATCAATGGTCGGCGACTGCAGGGGTCGGCGGCTACAGACAAACGACTTCAGGTTGTGATAGAAGAAGGCAATTCCCAAGACTATGCCCGGGCTTGAGGCCGTTTGCGGCCCATGCCCCTATGGAGTGGACGATGAATGTTCGTGGTCTGCTGAAGATCGTTTTCTGCGCGGTAATGATTGCTGCGGTGCCGGCGAGCCGGCTGGCTGCTCAAAACCTGACGCTTGAGGGCCAGACCGGCGGATTTCTAACGCCGACGGCCTACGTGGTCTACGGGGAAAAGGGGAGCGCGTTTTCGCATCCGGCAGTGGGCTTCCATTTCATCGATGCATCGACCGTGATCGGAGATATTGAGACATTCAGCATTACCGAAGGCTTTCGCAATCGAGCGGAGGCTGGCTACACGCGCAGCGTCCATCAATATGGAGACCAGCCGGCCACCGCGCAAACCCCGCTCGGGCTGAGCAACCTGTGGAACTACGACGGGATGAACGTCTTTCACGGCAAGGTTGTGGTTTTCAAGGATGGGCAGTTTGGTGCCTGGATGCCGGGGATCGCGATCGGGGGCGTGGTTCGCACCAACGATCACTTTGTTTCGGGCGCAGCGAATAAGACTCTAACCGGGAACGACAAGTCGTATACCAACGGCGACGTGTACATTGCCGTCACCAAGACCTGGGCCAAACCTCCGGTGCCGTTTCTGCTGAATCTCGGCTGGAAGGCCACCAATGCCACGATCTTTGGCATCGGCGGCCAGAGCACTCGATTTGGCGGGCGCTTTTTCGGCGGGCTCGGAATTCCGCTGCCGCTCGGCCATGGCATCGTAGCGGTGCCATCGGCGGGATTCACGCAGGAGCCAAAGACTTCAGTCAACCTGAACACGCTGCTCAACGCGGCGCTCTATCAATACCTGCAGCAGTGCGAGCCTGCAAACGAATGCGGCCCTTATGCGTTCCCGCTGATGAGCGCGCATATTCCTACGACGCTGGACTACGCGATACGAATCACGCAGCGGGACAAGCCGCATTTCGCCTTCGACATCGGCGTGGGACAGGTGGCGGGAAACATCGGGTCGATTTATGTACCCAACCCCTTCTTCAATCCGCTGGTGCCGGCAGACGGCCCTCCCGTGGTGACGACGCCGGTAAACCTACAGGCGCGGCATGTGATCGGAATGGGGCTTAGCTACAGGTATTAAAGAAGTTACAAACTGTGGAAAAGCCATTTCGATGGGCAACTTCCTGGTGCCCGAAGGGTTCCTACGAGCATAGACTGGATTGGCTCCAGCTTCCCGGAGACTGCGCGAAGCTGGAAGCACGATCCACTCGAAACGAGAACCCAAGGAGGTTCCCCCCAATGCGAAATTCCCGATGGATGCGGATGTTTATGCGGGCCACGTTGCTCGCGCTGCTGGTTTGCGTGATTCCTAAAACGTCAAGCGCGGCGGTTTTTATCAGCGTTGGATTTGCACCGCCGATTTTGCCGGTTTATGATCAGCCGCCTTGCCCTGAAGATGGGTGGTTGTGGACGCCGGGCTACTGGGCCTATGGCGACGACGGCTACTACTGGGTACCAGGAACGTGGGTTCCGGCGCCCTATGAGGGCGCGCTCTGGACGCCCGGATACTGGGGCTGGGGCAGCGGACTTTATATCTGGCACCCCGGTTACTGGGGACCGCACGTGGGCTACTACGGCGGCGTGAATTACGGATTTGGCTACATGGGCATCGGTTTTGTCGGCGGCGTTTGGGCAGGGAGAGAGTTCCGCTATAACACGGCCGTGATGCACGTGAACACGACGGTCATTCACAACACCTATGTTGACCGCACGGTGGTGGAGCACAACACGATCGTGAACGATCGCCACGTGGCATACAGCGGCGGTCCGGGAGGCGTCAATCATCCGCCGACCGCGCAGGAGAACTCCTACTCGCACGAGCAGCGCACGGCGCCGACGTCGTACCAGACGCGGCAGGAGTCCTCGGCAAGGGCCAATGTGAGCAACTACGCCAGCCACAATGGCGGGCATCCGGCGAATGTGGCGACGGACAGGCCGATGGCCGGACCGCGCAACACGGGCGGCGGAAATCCAAATAGCGCTCACGGACCGGCCGGTGCGGGCCAGGCCAATCACGGCGGGACACCGGGCGCAAATCCGGGCTACAGCCGCGGGTCAAATCCCGGCGCGAATCCGGGGTCGAATCCGGGCTCCAGGCCAGGTTCAAACCCAGGTTCAAACCCGGGCGCCTATCGTCCGAGCCCTGGGAATCATCCCATGCCGGAAAGCCGGACAGCACCGGAAAGCCATGCCGCGCCCCAAAGCCGTCCGGCACCGGAGTCCCGTCCTGCGCCAGAGTCTCGTCCCGCACCGCAACCGCGTGCGGAACAGCCGCATGGTGGGCAGCCGCACGGAGGTGAGCCGCACGGCGGCGGAGGCGGAGGTCACGAGAAAGGGCACTGATCTCGGAAGCTGATCGAGCTTAAGCACCCGGCTCTAGAAAAAGGCCGCGTTCCACGCGAAATGGAATGCGGCTTTTTTGTTTGCCGGGACTGCGATGGCCGGTCTTGATGCGGATCGGTTCGGCGCGGGATTATTCGTTGCCGGCCACCTGGCTGCCCGTAGCCGCGTAATAACCTTCGCGGGTGATGATGGTCAGGTCGGGTTTGTCGGTTTTGAGAACAATTTTGTGAAACTCGCCGTCGGTGTCGACCTGGTCGGGCGTGTAGGTGAGCAGGTATTGCTGGCGGAGAGCGCCGGCGACCAGGCCGTAGATGTCATCGAGGCTGTCCTTCTTTTTGGCTTCGAAAAACATTCCGCCGGTGCGCGAGGCAATGTCCTGCATCATTTTTCTGCCGTCAAGCTGAGGAGCGTTTGATCCCCCGGGGTGATGTCCGCCACCGCCTCCGCCGGGCCAACCGCCCCCGCCGGGATAGCCGCCTCCGCCGCCGTGGTGACCGCCGCCGCCGGGAAAGCCGCCCCCGCTGCGCTCTTCCTCACCTTTGAAATAAATCGTGAAGACTTCGACGCCGGAGCGGTCGGCCGCATCAATGGCGTCGTTCATGGTTTCTTTACTGCCGCGATCCACGCCGTCAGAGAACACGACGAGCGCCTTGCGGCCGTCCTTGGGCTTCATCAGCTCGTCGGACGCGAGATAGATGGCGTCGTAAAGCTGGGTTCCGCCGCCGTGGCTGCTGTCATGGTTACCGTATCCGCCGTGATCGTCGCCGCTGGTCTCCGGACCCTGGGAGTTTTGTTCGCGAGAAGTCGGGGTCATGGCATCGATCTCGTGATCGAGCTTTTCGCGGGAATTGGTGAAGTCCTCAAGCAACTCCACTTCGCGATCGAAATGGATAAGAAAGGCTTCGTCGCCGCGGGTCTGTTGTTTCAGATCGGCGGCCAGCATGAGTTCAACGAATTTTTCGGCGGCCTTCCTCTCCGCGTCGATGGCCGGATAAACGCTGCGGCTGGTATCAACCAGCAGGCCGAGACGGAAGGGCAGATTGCTCTGGGTGGTGAAGCTTTTGATGACTTGAGCGCGCCCATCTTCGGTGAGGGTAAAGTCCTTGGCCGTAAGGTCGGTGACGAGGGCGCCCTTTTTATCAACCACCGTGACGGGGAGCAGAACTTCGCGTGCCTGAACCTTGATGCTGGCCACGGACTGCGCGGTGGAGGACTGCTGGGCGGCGTCGGGATCGCGCATGCAAAGAAGTGCGGCCAGCGCAAGGGCGAGAACGATAAGCGAGGGGCGAAGGGAGGGCTGAATTTTCATAAGATCTTTTGGCGACACACGTTGGACGGATTCAGTCGCCACGGGTTTAGACGCGGCAGAGCGCGTGCCGTTGACGGAATTCCCCGCGGCTGCGGGTGGAAGTGGAGGCAAGGGAGGCGATCGAGGGTCCTTTTTATCGCAGAAGATCCTCAAGCGTGGTGCTCAAGTCGGTTTTATCGTCGCGGTATTTGACGATGACGGGGGCGTAGAGGCTGAGGCCCCAGGCTTCGCTCTGGGGATGGCCTTTGCCTTTGCTGACGGCGCGCGCGCCGGGGACGACGACGGCGTTTTCCGGGACGATGAGCGGGAGATCGGCGGAGGCGCGAATGACGACGCCATTCACGAGATCGAAGAGCGGCGTGCCGCGCGTAAGGATGACACCGGCGGCCAGCACAGCGCCCTTGCGGACGATCGTGCCCTCGTAGACGCCGCAGTTGCCGCCGACCAGAATGTCATCCTCGATAATGACGGGGCTGGCGTTCACCGGCTCGAGCACGCCGCCGATCTGCGCCGCGGCGCTCAAATGCACGCGCTTGCCGATCTGCGCGCAGGAACCGACCAGCGCGTGCGAATCGACCAGAGTGCCTTCGTCAACGAATGCGCCGACATTGATGTACATGGGTGGCATGCAAACGACGCCGCGAGCAACGTAAGCTCCAGCGCGAATCGAAGAGCCGCCGGGAACCAGGCGCACACCGTCGGCCGCGTTGAAGTGGCGGGCGGGGTAGGTGTGTTTATCGACGAACGTAAGCGTGGGCGCGGGGCCGGATGCGCCAATTTCGGCGGCGGGCATCTCTTCGAGTGTGCCGAGGCGAAAGCCAAGCAGGATGCCGCGCTTGACCCAGGCGTTGACGCGCCAGCCAGAGGGAGCGGCCGCATCCCGCTGGGCGGCACGCACATCGCCCGCTTCCAGAGCAGAGCGGAGCGCGAGAAAAGCGGACGATGCCGCCAGATGGGTCGCGGGATCGCTGGTGGCAGCTGGACCGGCGGCAAAGTGCCGGTCAATTTCCCGCTCCAGGTGCTGCTGCTCCAGTTGACTAAGATTCATGGCAAGTCGAGTGTAGCAAGACAGGGACCGGGGGCCAGGGGTCAGCGGTCTGGGAACAGAAAATGAGGGACTGCGGGACTAAGGGACTCGGGGCTCAGGAGCCGGGGACTGTGGGACTCGAGAACCAACGAGGAAACAGGATAGAGATTCTATCAGGCGGCGTTGGGAGGATCGAGAGTTGGTATCGGGCGCGGATGACGGTTGGTCAAGATGGGCCGGAGGCGGAAGCAATTTTTGCCGGAGGGAATCATGGCCAAAGGAATGGGCCCGTCGCCAGGGCGGCCGTTAAAGTTTTTTGACTCCAGCCACGCCGAGAGGCGAGGATCGGTAATCTCCGTCTGGCCTTGCCAGAAATCGGGATGGAGGCCGCATTGGATGGCCAGGTGATCGAGGTGCAGCTCGACGACGTCAATTTCTTTTGGGAAATAGCGGCGGACGTTTTCGGACCCGACCTCGACGCCGGTGTAGGCGTGCCCTTTGCAGTGTGTTTTGACGACCATGATTTCCCGCCGTAATGATTCGGATGCATTGCGCCGGATGAAGTGCAGCAAGAACGATGCAAGCGCGCCGGATGAAGTAAGTCTAGGCAGGGCAATTGCATTCCTGCCGAGGCAAAGGAGGAAAAAGGGTCGGCGGTTCCTGAATTGAGACATTCGTGGTGGATGGGTCAATCCGGGAAACTCGCACTCGCACTCGTCGCGCGGGCACAGACGCCACCGGGCAGCGCAAACCGCCATGCGTATGCGATACTCGAAACGACATGTTCAAAAGAATCGTGCTGAAACTATCGGGAGAAGCGCTCTCGGGAGAGCGTGGCTTTGGCCTCGATGCCGACAAAGTGTCGGAGATTACCGGGGAGATTTCGGACGTCCACGCGCTGGGCGTAGAGATTGCGGTCGTGGTGGGCGGAGGCAACTTTTTCCGCGGCGTAGAGGAACAGGCCAGGGAGATGGACCGTGTGAGCGCGGACAACATGGGCATGCTCTCCACGGTGATCAACGCCATTGCATTGCAAGACGCCCTGGAACAACGCGGCGTGCAATGCCGGGTGATGACGGCCGTGTTTATGAACCAGATCGCGGAGCCCTATATCCGGCGGCGCGCGGTGCGGCATCTTGAAAAAGGGCGCGTCGTGATCTTTGCCGCGGGCACCGGGAATCCGTTCTTTTCGACGGACACCGCGGCCAGCCTGCGCGCCATGGAGATCAAGGCCGATGTGCTGCTCAAGGGCACCAAGGTGGAGGGCATTTACAACGCCGACCCCGTGCTGGTGAAAGATGCGGTGAAGTACGACACCATCACCTACATGCAGATCCTGCAGCAGGGCCTGAAGGTGATGGACCTGACCGCCGTGAGCATGTGCAAGGACAACAACCTGCCCATGATCGTCTTTAACATGAATCACCCGGGAAATATCCGGCGGGTGGTACAGGGCGAGAAGGTTGGATCGCTGGTCACGGCGTAAGAGCAGCTTCCAGCTACTAGCTTCCAGCCGCTAGCTTCATCCTTTCGGCAATGAGCTTTTCGGTCCCAGGTTGCGCTCCTGTGCGACCGGGATTGCGGCAAACCGAACTACTTTGCGAGAAAGTACCTCCATTTCAGACAAGAAGCCGAACTTGTGCAATAAAGGGCTGAGAGCTAGAAGCTAGTAGCTAAAAGCTGCCTTTCGGAGACGTCTAACTGCAAGTGGAAACGATCGCGCCAGCACCTGCGAGAAGGCCAGAACAAACCACTAAGCCCGCGCCGCTGAAAGCATTGACGGGGTTGCGCTGCTTCGCGGCCCTCAATATTGTGCTTTTCCACTTCTCCAATCCCCAGTGGTTTGGATTTATGGCGCCGGTCGTCAATGCCGGATTTATCTCGGTCAGCTACTTCATTCTGCTTTCTGGATTTGTGCTGGCCTACAACTACGCGGAACGGGCGCGTAACGGCCAACTGGACCGCAAGCGCTTTTGGGAGGCGCGATTCACGCGCATCTATCCCATTTACATTCTTAGCCTGCTGCTCAGCCTGGGGCAATTGAGCGGGGAATTCCAATCCCACACCAAGGCCATGTTCTGGACGGGCGTGGTGCTGACGCCCTTGCTGCTCCAAGGCTTTGTTCCCGCGGTGTCGACGTTTCTAAATACTCCGGCGTGGACGATGTCGGCCGAGGCCGCGTACTACGTGCTTTTTCCCTTCGTGGCGAAATGGAAACGCCCGGAGCGCATCGCGCCGCACGTGGTGAAGATGGCCGGTGTATGGGCGCTGGGGCTGGTTCCGGGCGCACTCTACATAGTGTTCAGTCCCGACGGCATTCCGCACCCGGACCGATGGAGTTATGGGCCGTGGCTTTGGGCGTTGAAGTACACGCCCTACACGCACGTTTTCAGCTTCGTTTTCGGCGTGATGCTGGCCGACCTTGACCGGATGATCGCTCGCACGGCTCGTTTGCGGCTTTGGCTGGGGATCATCGGCTTCGGCGGCATTTATGGCCTCCTGAGCATGGGATCGCTGGTGCCGTACCCAATCATCCACGACGGATTGCTGATGCCGCTGTTTGGTTGCATTGTGCTGGGGCTGGCGGGCGAGAACCCGCTGGCCCGCGCGCTGGGGGTACGTCCGCTGGTTTTTGTGGGCGAGGCCAGCTATTGCCTTTACCTGTTGCACTTCAGCTTGTGGAACCTGATTCATGACTCGCATGTGCTGGGCGCGCTGGGTCTGGCTCGCTTCGATCCGTGGATCAGTTACGGTTTGCTAATTGGGCTGTCCATCCTCGCGCTCTACTTCATCGAGAAGCCGGCGCAGCGGAAGTTGCGTGAGTGGATGCACGCGACCACGGTGGTGAAGGGCCAGTGAACAGGGAACAGGCCTGCGGACTGACTCTCGCAGCAGAAAACAGAAGCCCAGCCGTGTTGGCTGGGCTTCTCGCTTTCCGGGTTGCACAACATTGCCGCGCGGCGTTGCTACTCCGGCGTGGACAGGGGGTGGTTGCCATGGGGAACGGCGATCACGACCGTGGGATTTGCGCCAGTGGGATACGGCGTGGCCTGTGTTTGCTCAATGGTTCCGTCGCTGGGATTGAGTCTGAATCCGGAGACGGAGTTGCCGAGATAGTTGGCGGTATAAATGAAGCGGCCGAACGCGGGCTCGATGGTGATCGATACCGGGTCAGTGTCGGTGGCGGTGGCGGATGCGCCCGAGATGCTCACGTTGCCGGTAGGCGTGCCGGTGGGCAGCGAAATGGAATAGGACGAAACTGTCTGATCGAGCGAGTTGCTGAGGTAGATAAAGAGCCCGCGAGGATCGATGGTGATCGAAGCCGGCTCGTTGCCGGTTTTGAACGGACCGTTGACCATGAACTGCAAGGCGTCAGTCGAGAGGATCTCGTATCCGATGAGCTCGTTCGACGCGAAGTCGGTGACAAAGACAAACCGGCTGATGGGATCGGCGGCCAGGGCGGATGGCTTGACTCCGGCCTGATAGGGGCTGCCGGCAACCGCTGTCAAAGTGCCGCCGGAGCTGGTGGTGAATCCAAACAGCCAACCAGGATTGGCATTGCTGGTGGTTACGCCGCCGGGATTGTATGCCGATTTGTCGAACGCGGTGACGTAAACGGCGGCGCCGTTAGCCAGCACCGTGATGCCGGTGGGAATGATTGTGTCGCTCGTGAACCCCGGCACGCTGAGTGAGATTGTTGCAGTGGGGGCGCCGATCGCCCCGGAGCTGAGAGCGTACTCCGTGAGGGTGGCCGAGCTGGTCCCGGAGACGACGTAAAGATAAGTGCCGGCTGGATTCACGGCAATCGATACGGGTTTCGCCGCCAGCGTAACATTTTCCTTGGGAACCAGGACCCCGTCGTTGCCGATGTTGAAATGAACCACGGAGTTGTTGCCCGTGTTGGCGACATAAAGGTTGTAATAGTCAGAAGTGGTGGCCATGGCGACGGGACCGGAGCCGCCGGAGGAAACCGGCGAAGCGGCGATGCGCAGCGCGCCCGATTTACCGTCCACGGCATAGGTATAGATTTGTCCGGCGCTGCCCGTGGCGCTGCCCGCTGAAGAGGCCACGAAGATGTAGTCAATCGTGACCAGATTGCAGGCAGTAAAAAACGTGGCCAGTACCAGAGCGATTGCGGAGACCAGAACGAGCTGGCTCGATTTGCTCAACTTCATGCGCTTCCTTCGTCGTGGGCCCGCCGAATGGAGCCCCGAAAAAACTCGTTAAAGTTGCCCGTGCTCATTGTAAAAGCCGAATACGGGGTAGAGCCACCGGTTCATCTTCGATTCCGACTCTCACGGCTCGATTCCAGCGCCGGTTCCGTTGTGGGGGATAGCTGTCACAGCGGTTGGCTGGTCGTTGCTGGGATAGGGAGAGAACTGCGAATTGAGAAGTGTGCCGCCGGTAATGCTCAACTCATAACCGGAAACCGAGTTGTCAAGAAAATTGATGGTGTAGAGAAAATGCTCTGTCGAGGGGTCGATTCCAATCGCCACCGGCTGCAACCCCGTGGCGTATGTGCCAATGGAGGTAAGCGCTCCGGTGGATGAGATGGAATAGCCGGTCACGTTGCTGTCTTGCGAGTTGGCCACATAGGCAAAGGGATATGCCGTATCCACGACGATCGCGGAGGGCTGGTTGCCGGCGTGGAATGGGTTGCCGCCGAGCGGCGCCAGTGCGCCGGAGGAGGAAACCGAGTAGCCCAGAACGGTGCCGCTCGAGAAATCCGTGACGTAGACGTAGGGACTGGATGATCCGTTGGGGCTGCCGCTGGCGATAGCCGAAGGTTTGACGCCGGCCGCAAAAGGCGAGCCGGGAACCGCAGTGAGAGCACCGCCCGAGCCAACCGAAAACCCGAAGACATAGCCGACGTTGGGGGTCACAGAAGAGTCGTAAGCCGTGACATAGACCTCGGCGCCGGAAGCCAGAACGTTCACCGCAGTAGGCACGATGACGTCCGACGCATTGCCGCCGGAAAGAGTCAATGGCCAGTACTGGCCGCTGACGGCTGGATTGGTAACCGCCGGCGTTTGGATGCCGACGGGAGTGGTACCCTTGGCGGCGGTGAGCGGAAAGACGCCAATCGAGCCGGAACAGGGTTCAGCGTCGGAGCAGAGGGGAAGCGGCTGATAAAGATCGACGACGAATAGATTGGACTGGGTGGCAGCAATCGCGAGCGGAAAGATTCCCGGCGTATTGACGGTGTTATAGGGATAGAGCTTGCCGTCGGTGCCGATTCCGAATTGCTCGATGGTGTTGTCGTCTTCGTTGACCACAAAAAGGCTGCCGTAATCAACCGAGACAGCCTCCGCCACGGGATCGCGTCCTTGTGAAGGGAAAGGCGAACTGGGAATCTGGCGCATGCGGCCCGACTCGGAGTTGATCTCATAGACATTGATCTCGCCGTAGTTGTCGGCGCCTTCCGCTTTGGTGCATGCCACGTAGACAAAATCCACGGTCAGGGTTTGCGTGAGCTGGGAACAGGCAGTGACCAACGAAGCCGCGAGCAAGCTGCCTGCGCCGACCAGCAACAGGGCAAGTCCGGAACGGGGATAGCCGGTTCGCGCAGCCTTTAAAGCTGTCTCAGCGCCGGGAACGGGGCTGCTTGACGCTGGTTCTTGAGCGTTCAGCTGGCCCTGGTTTTGCGACGGCTGGCTCGATTGAATGAACTTCATGCGCATCTTTCTTGAAATGCGGCCTCGAAGTCAGGCCACTCCAGGAAACGGTCTAAGATTCGAATTCCGGTGCCAACTGCAAGCAGCCGAGCTCGGCCTTCAGCCAGGGCCCGCGGAGAGGCCGTTGATTTGTGCCGGCGGCAAAAAAATCCGAACCCGGCAACAACACCGGTCCGCGTGCCGGTAAGGGTTCCAACTTGGCGGCCACCGCGCCGCACTAACTTGTGCGCCCATCAACCAGGCACCACGATGCCGGCCCCTGGAGCTTGTAATCACTGGTAGTACGAAGATTGGTCAGGTCGCCCGTCTCCGGATTCACCACCCGCCCCGTCACCGTGGAGTCATATGAGTCCGCTGAATAGATGAACTGATCGGACGGGTCTTCCACAATGCACTGCGGACCGGCCCCGGAGCCGAAGGGCTCATCCCCGCCGAAGCTCAGCTGATAGGCCGGCGCGGTGGTGACATAGTATTCGGCGATACCGCTTTCCGTGTTGGGGCCTTGGACGTTGTTTCCCTGATTAGCTACAAAGAGATACTTGCCCTTGCTCTCAAGGATCATGTAGATGGGATTGGAAAGCGTTGGGTCATCGGGAATGGCGCCGCCCGGCTCCGCCTGGAGCGCACCGCCAGTACCCAATGAAAAGGGAAGAATCTGGCTGCTCGCGGTAACGGGCAAGTCGTTAAATGTAGTGACGAGGGGCTCGTTGTCGAGCACATAAATGGCGCCACCCGCGCTCACGATGGCCACGGCCTGGTTCACTCCCAGAGGCTGGACGCTGTTCTGGCTCAGGGTCAATGAGCCTGAGGCGCCGGAATAGTTGTAGGGAAATGCGGCGGTTCCGCCGCCATAGGGGTAAGAGGTGGGACTCGAAGCCCCAACGAGGGTGAGAAGGGAAGAACCGTTTAACAGGAAATCGACAGGGTTGGCCGGAACAGGGAAATACGTGATGGGCTGGCTGGTGGTGGTCGCCGTCACCTGGGCATTCACAACCAGCGAGAGCCGGCCGGTGTTCTGGTCGATCTTAAAGACCGTGATGTCGCCGCATGTGGTTACGCTGGGTCCAAGAGCCAGCGCGCAGTTGTCGGTACTGGACGGGGCGGCATTGTCCGGCGCGTCGTGGTCCAGAACAAAAAGGAAGGTGCCGGAAGGATCGGCAACCAGGCGGAAGGGGTTAACTCCCGCTGAGTAGAAAGTCTCCTGCGCGGTGAGGGTGCCGTTTCCGCCCACCACAAACTGGGTAATGTTGGAGTTGAGGCAGGCGTTGGCGCCAGTGCCATAGCAGTCGGCGCTGCCCGAGGCCGTGACCCCGCGATTGAGGACATAGAAGAAACGGCTGCCAAGGGTTAGAACGGCGCGGACCGGGTTGGAGCCACCGGAGGCAACAGGCAGAGTATTGATGGGCGTCAAGCGGCCCGTGTTGTGATCGATTTTGAATCCGGAGATGATGCCGTTATTGCCGCTGGAGGCGGTGACGGTTCCCGTCACATACAGGTAGCCAACGGTATAACTTTCAACGCAAGACGTCACGCCAAGAACGACGGCCGCCGAAAGTGCGCCCATCGCAAGCGCCTTGCCAAATTTCATGACCTTCATGCTATTCCTTCATCCTGGTCAGGTGTGCCCCGCCAAGTTTCATCGTTCCCGAGCAGAGCTGGGTTGGGATGGAGTCCCTGATGAATTGTAAAAGGCGAGGGCGGGTTGTGCCTAGTTTACACATCGGGACTGGTAAATGCCTCGATCGGGAAGCGGAGGTGAATCGCGCACGGCTCCGCCCCAAAGGCTAATGCATGATTTTTGAGTTTTCGGCAACGATCGGCATTTGGACGTGCGGGAGGGACAAACGTCAACGGTGGATGCGGCGGGCGGCGAATACAAGCCGCGCGTCTTTCTGGCAGGCAAAGACGGCTGGGATCCGGTTGCCGCGGCGCGAATCTGCCCTGGATGAAGACTGTCTTTACAGCCCGGCGGCGAGGCTGACACACTGGAGCGTGGACACCCAGACAATTGTCATCCTCGATTTCGGGTCGCAATATACGCAGCTCATCGCGCGGCGCATTCGCGAGCAGAATGTGTTTTCGGTGGTCCTGCCGTGTACCGCGCCGCTCTCCGAAATAAAAGCCCTGAAGCCGATTGGGCTGGTTCTTTCAGGCGGCCCGTCGTCGGTGTATGACGACGATGCTCCAGCTGCCGACCCTGAGATTCTTCAACTCGGCGTGCCCGCGCTGGGCGTTTGCTACGGACTGCACTTCATCGTGCATCACATGGGCGGCAAAGTGCTCTCGGCGCCCAAGCGCGAGTACGGCCACGCGGAAGTCACGCTAGAAGACTTGTCGACGCCGCTGTTCGCCGGGATGCCGGCGACGATCCAGGCCTGGATGAGCCATGGCGACGAGGCAGCTCAGCTTCCGACGGGCTTTCGCCGTATCGCCGTCACGGAAAACGCGCTGGCCGGAATTGCCAACGAGGGACGCGGCATCTGGGCCGTGCAATTCCATCCAGAGGTGCACCACACGCCGCTGGGATCGCAGCTGATCCGGAATTTTCTCGCCATCTGCGGAGCGCGCGGTGATTGGACTGCCGCGCACTTTATCGAAAGCACGGTGGTTTCGATCCGCGAGAAGGTGGGCGGAGGCCACGTCATTTGCGGGCTCTCCGGTGGCGTGGATTCGTCCGTGGCTGCGGTGCTGGTGCACAAGGCGATCGGCGACCAGTTGACCTGCATTTTTGTGAACAACGGCGTGCTGCGCAAGAACGAGTTTACGAGCGTGCAGGAGAACCTGCGCGGCAAGCTTGGGCTGAATATCGTCGGCGTGAACGCAAGCGCGCGCTTTTTGGAGAAGCTGGCCGGGGTGACCGATCCCGAGGTGAAACGCAAACGCATCGGCGCGGAGTTCATCGCAGTCTTTGAGGACGAAGCCAATCGAATTGCGCAGGCGACCGGCGGCGTGGAGTGGTTGGTCCAAGGAACGCTCTATCCTGACGTGATTGAGTCGTCGAGCGTGAAGGGACCGAGCCAGACCATCAAGAGCCACCACAACGTGGGCGGCCTGCCGGAACGTATGAAGCTCAAATTGATCGAGCCGCTGCGCGACCTGTTCAAAGATGAAGTTCGCAGAATCGGGCGCGACCTTGGAATGCCGGAAGAGATCCTGAGTCGCCAGCCGTTCCCTGGGCCGGGCCTCGCCGTGCGCATCCTGGGCGAAGTGACGCCGGAACGCGTAGCGCTGCTGCAAGAGGCAGACGAGATCGTTGTGGCTGAGGTGAAAGCCGCGGGACTGTACAACAAGATCTGGCAGAGCTTTGCCGTGCTCTTGCCGGTCATGAGCGTGGGCGTGATGGGTGACCAGCGCACCTACGCGTTCACCTGCGCCATTCGCGCCGTCCATTCTGAAGACGGCATGACCGCCGACTGGACGCCGCTGCCCTACGAACTGTTGAAGCGCATGTCGAACCGGATCGTGAACGAAGTGCGCGGCATCAACCGCGTGGTCTACGACGTGACGTCAAAGCCGCCCGGCACGATCGAGTGGGAGTAATTTGCCATTAAGGCAGCCGCGCCTGCAGCGCCATTCGTGCAGAAACAAAATGCATCGCCCGTTGCAGCCCATGCGCCTGAGCCTATCCACCGAAGTGGCATGAAAGACAGAGATATGCCATAATAATCAGAAGGTGGCAGATTATGACAGAAACGGTAATCCTTGGAGAAAGTGGCAGAATTGTTCTTCCAGCGGCAATCCGAAAAGAATTTGGCATGGAGCCGGGAGAACGCCTTACCGTCGTCAGTGAACCCGGCGGGATCAGGATTCTTACGCGAAAGATGGCGCTCGAAGGCATCCGCGGCGGAATCATCAAGAAGCGCGGCAGCCTGAAGGGAATCCTGGACGAGTTTCTTGCCGAAAGACGTGAGGAAGCCGCTCGTGAAGCCGGAAAATAGCGTGATTCTCGATTCGTCGGCAGTTTTGGCGCTAATTTTGAAGGAGCCAGGAGGGAAAAGAGTCGGCGATCTTCTGGCCATGTCGGAATCGGACAGCGATCTCCGCATCGCGATCTGCGCAGTCAATTGGTGCGAGATTCTCACCCGGCTTTACAGGGATCATGCCTCGATGACAACGCAGTTACTGGACGGCCTTCTCGGCGGGGTTGAACTGGTTCCCTTTGCCAGGACAGAAGCCGATTTGGCCGCGGATTATTCGCGCGCTTACCCGGAACTTTCACTCGGCGACCGAGCCTGCCTTGCGCTGGCAAAGGCTCGCAGCGCTACAGCCTGGACCACGGATAAAGCCTGGAACCGAGTCAAAATGGGCGTGCCCATTGAAGTTTTGCGCTGATCTGCCCAAATAAGTAAAAAGCCTATCTCGCTCTCTACCGGGCAAACCTAATTCGCCCAAATTCCGGTTTGCCGGTTTCCTACCGCCCGCCCTGCGCCGCTTTGGCGAAATGGAACACGCAGTTCACCTGGTGCGTATCCGAGTCGGGCTTCACATCGAACGTGACGACGACGGATTGCATCCATTTGGAAACGATGCGGTCCTGTTTTTCTGCGCGGGCCGCGAATCCCACCACGTAGGGTTCGTCAAATGTATCGCCGCGGGCCATTTTCCAGATGTGGGCGAGCCTGGCGGACATCGCATCGGGCGCTCCATCGAAATGAACCGAACCCATTCTATAGAGCGGTCCGGGATCGATCTCGATCGTGTAATTCACGATGTGCGTGCCTTCGTTGAATGAAGGCTGTGGAACGACGGATGCAATCGATATAGCCCCGGGCGCGATAAGCATCTTCGACGGCGAAGAGAAACTGATCGAGCGGGCGGCCGGAACCGGGCTGGAACCTTGCCAGAATCTTCTGAACGTCGGCGCGCGAAACCAGTGCGTCGTTTGGGTAGGTGATCGCACCGAGCTTGTAGATGCCCCCTTCGGTCACATTGACGAAGAAGGGAATCTCGATGGCTTCGTTTGACTCCTGAGAGGAAGGATCGATCCGGCTCACGTCGACCGCGGCGGCCGCGTAGCCCTGATCCTGGTAGAGATCCTCAATCGACCGCTTGAGCCCGAGAGCAGTGTTCTCGGTATCGAAATCGTTGCCACGCTGGCCCTCGACGAGAGCATTGACTTTGCTTTCCATCGCGGGCGAAACGCCGACGAGCTGAATCGCGCCGATTTTCACCGGCGGAGTGACGACGGAGAAATCAACCGCTGTGAGTTTCTGCGGGCCGAGGCCGCTGGTGAGAGCGGCTTTTACCGTAGCCTTGAAGCCTTCACCGGCGAGCATTTCTTCAAACGATTTGCAGATTCCATCGTCGGTCGAGCCGCTGGCGGGCAACATTCCGTGATAGAGCGCAAAACGGGCGTGGAGTTTATCGTCGAGACCTTTGCCCGGTTGCAGAGGAAGGTTGCCAAGATGCATGGGGTAAAGCTGGCTGGCAGGCGTTAGAGAGAACAGAAGTCCCTTGCTGTCGTTGCTGAACCGGATCACCGCGAAGAAGCCCGTATCGTTGAGCTGTTTAGCACGGGCCTTAATTTCGACGGCGGTCAAGCGCGCAGCGGGATTGAATCCGGCGGCGGCGAGCAATTCATCCTGCGTGAATTGGGGCGCACCCTGAAAGCGGATGGTCTTTTGTGGAGCTTTCGCTTGCACGTGCGGCGTAACCTTCTTTTGCGCGAATAACGGAATCGAGCAGAGTAAGCAGGCAAGCAGTCGAGCTGGTCGGATCATGCTGCGCCAAGATTAGCAAACGAAGGCGAGCCTCGCACAGCCTGCGCATATCGGCCGCACCAGAACCAGCCGCGCACGCACCGGCCGCAACCCGCCAACGCCATCAATCGCCTGCGGCTTGCGGACGCAACGCGGCGATCTGGCTTTGCAGCGCCTCCAGCCTGGCCAGCAGTTCGTCGTGCTGCTTGTCGGCTACGGAGGGCTCAAAGGCCTCCACATAAAACGTTCCATTCGGCTCCAACTCGCACCGCTGCACCTTGTTGATGTTTTCGAATCCCTGCCGGTGAATCACGTCGAGAAGCTCCTGGTCGGTGAGCTGCTCGCGCTGCACCGCCTTGCGATCGACCTGGCCGTTGCGGATGAGTACGGTCGACCGGCCCTCGAACGCGCGCGTGAGCTTCGGCGAGCTGAAGAGCGCGCGAACCACGAGCCAATTTACGGCCAGCAGCGCGACGGCGCCGATGATTCCCCCGGAAAGGGAGTTGTCGTTGCCGATGATGGCGTTCTGAACGGTGTTCGACAGCGAGAGCAGAACCACCAGGTCGAATGGGTTGAGCTGCGCCAGCTCGCGCTTACCGAAGACGCGCAGCAGCACCACCAGCGCCAGGTAGACGATGGCGGGACGAAGCAGCTTCTCCAGGAGCGGAAGCTGCATTTGGAACATGTCGTTGAAAATTTGAGAGTGGAGCATGGAATGAGAATAGACGCCGATCGCCTATCTTTCCAGCCGAATCACCACGTTCACGTCGTGCGTTTCGGGGTTGGCCATTGCGCTGTATGACACCTTCACGCCGGCCAGCGAGCGGCGGAGAACCGGATCCTGCTGCTGCACCTTCAGGATGAAGGTCGCCACGTACGTCTCGTCGAAGACGTCGCCGGGCATCATTTCCCAGTTGTGGATGAGGAGATTCCGCATCTCGTCGGTGACGTTGTCGAATTTGACGAAAGCCAGGTGATAGACGGGGCCGGGATCGACATCGACGTTGTAGCTGACCGTGGCATTGGTGTCGTCGAATACGGCGTGCGGCGTCACTTTGCAATCGAGATTGCCTTTGGTGTGATACCGCTGCGCGATCAGTGACCAAATGGTGCGGACTCTGACGCCAATGACCGGCCCGGACGTGGTTGGAGCCAGCGCTTTGTCGATTTCCTGCTGCGTGACCGGTGTGCCGGAAGGAAGATGAATGGCCGTCACCTGGTAGACCCGGCCTTCCTGAACCTGAATCGAAAACGGAACCACAATCGTGCCGGATTCGAGCGTTGGCGCGCCGGTCTGGGCCGCCTTGACTTTGGCGGCGGCATAACCCTGATCGCCGTAAAACTGCTCAATCACGCGCTCGAGGTTCGGGGCCGACTCCGCCGTGCTGAAGGCGTTTTTCGCGGATTCTGCAGCTACGGCCTGCACTTTCGTCTCGAACTCGGGAGAAACCCCGTCAATGTGCGTGATGCCCACTGCGACCTGCGGCGCGGTGATGGAATAGCCCACGGCGTCCACTTTGTGCGAGGCAAGATCGGAGGCCGTGGTGGCGGCGACGGTCGCTTGGAGCCCTTGGGCGGCCAGCAGTTTTTCAAGCGCGGCGCGAACGTCTTCGTTGATTCCGCCGTCGTTTGGAACCTTGCCGTGATAGAGCGGAACCAGGCTGTGGATTTTGGCGTCGAGGTCCGGACCGGGTACAAGGGGAATGTTCTCGAGGCGCGCGGCGCAGAGATCGGCGGAAGGCACGAGCATGAAGGTCAAATCCAAACCGTCGAATTTGAAGGCCACGCTGGCGAACACGCCTGAGCCCAGCAGGCGCTTGGAGTAATCCTGCATGTCGGAGTAGCCGAGGACCACGCCTTTCTTGAGGCCCGCCGCCTGCAACAGCTCGTCGCTGGAGTATTCCGGGTCGCCCTGAAACTGGATGGTCTTGGGAATAAACTTCTGTGCGGGCGCGAGCCCGGCCGAGCCCACGACAACCAGAGCTGCAAGAAGGCTAAAAACTGACTTGCGCATGACGCGTCAACGATACCACGAAGGGTTAGCACGATAGGCGCGAAAAATGATGCATCTTCGGCAGAAAAGTTGCCGAGCAAGGGCAGTTAAGAGGTCTGTTAGAGTGGGGTGGAAAGAGGGGCAGCCGAATGGCCGAATCGAAAGCATTGGCGCCGTTCCGCATTGACCCCGTGTTTACGGCGCGGGTATGGGGATTCCGCGACTTGCGTCCCTGGTACGACCGGGTGGCCGACGGCGATCCCATCGGCGAAGTCTGGCTGACGGGCGATGAGTGCCGGGTTGCGACCGGGCCGCACGCCGGCAAAAAGTTGGGCGCGCTCTTCGGCGAACAAAAAGTCGCGCTGCTCGGGACTGATGTTTCGGCAGCGGGTTCTCCTTTGCTGATTAAGACCATCTTTGCCAAAGAAAAACTGAGCGTGCAGGTGCATCCCGACGATGCGATGGCGCGGAAGTATGGCCAACCGCGCGGCAAAACCGAGTGCTGGTACGTGCTGGCCGCCGGTGCGGGGGCGGAAGTCGCCGTCGGCGTCAAGCCCGGGACCACGCTCGGCGAAATTGAGCAAGGCATTCAAGCGGGAACACTTGAGCGGAGCCTGAACATGCTTTCGGTCGCCGTGGGAGAGATGATTTATGTCGACGCCGGCACCGTGCACGCGATCTGGCCGGGGTCGATTCTGCTGGAGACGCAACAGAATTCCGACGTGACGTACCGGATGTACGACTATGGGCGCCCGCGCGAGCTTCATATAGAGAAGTCGCTTGAAGCTACGAAATTCGCCACGCACGCCGGAAAAGTTGCCCCGATCGAACTTGCGGATCGCACCGTGCTGATCGATGTTGCGTACTTTCGCATGGAGCGGATTTCGGTGGTCCGCGATCAGACGAGCGAAACCCTGCGCGGGGTGGGCGGCACGCGGGGGCTGGCATACCTGTTTGCAGCTGCCGGAGCAGGGCGGCTGTCGGCCGCGGGATCCTCGGGACCGAAATTTGACCCCATCGATCTTCCGCCGCGCGGAATCGTTGCGGTGCCGGCGGCCTCGCCGGAGTTTGTGCTGGAAGAAGTTGGCGGCACCGGCGATCGGCTCGAGATCATTCGCATCACGCCCAACTGGCAGACGAACGCAGCGCAAATTCGCAACTGACACCGGGCTCGAAAGGGCCTCGACTCCCCGTAGGGTCACCGGCTTTCCGAACTTTTGCACAATCTTAGCTTTGCAACTTGGCCGATGAGGCAGAATCTAAGGTGATATGAGCTTCCGACTCGCAGTACCCTCCGATCTTCGCGGCGCCGTTGACGCGGCAGCCGCCGACTGGCAAGCCAACAACAAAGTTGACCGCTTCTGGAAGAAAGATCCTTCCCTGTGGACCGGCGATGACGAAGCCAAGTGGATGGGATGGATCGACATTGTTGAGCGGCAGCAAAAGGACCTCGCATCGTTCGCGGAGGTAGGCGGAGATATCGAGAGCTCCGATTTTCAGTCCGTGCTTTTGCTGGGTATGGGCGGATCGAGCCTGTGTCCCGAAGTTCTGTCGAAAACCTTCGGCCCCAAGCCGGGTTTTCCAGAGTTGCACATCGTCGACTCGACCGACCCCGCGGAGGTGAAGGCCGCCTGCGACTCGGTCGACCTGGCGGAGACGCTGATCATTGTCGCCAGCAAGTCCGGCACCACGCTCGAGCCCAATATCCTCAAGCAGTATTTCTTTGACGAAATGCGCCGCGCGGTCGGCGCCGGCGATGTGGGCAGCCACTTTATCGCCATCACCGACCCCGGCTCAAAGATGGAGCAGGTGGCCAAGGCAGACAGCTTCAGAAACATCTTTTACGGAGATCCCGAGATTGGCGGGCGCTATTCCGCGCTTTCTGATTTTGGTGTGGTGCCGGCGGCTGTAACCGGGCTGAACGTCGAAACGCTCTTGGCCGAGGCAGGCAAGGCAGTTGCCGCCGCCAAGTCGCCGGTGGGGGATAATCCCGGCGTGCAGCTCGGCTTGCTGCTGGGAACGGCGGCCAACGCAGGGCGCGACAAGATCACCTTCTTCACTTCACCCGAGATCTCCGACCTGGGCGCGTGGCTTGAGCAGTTGATTGCCGAGTCGACCGGCAAACAGGGCAAGGGAATTACGCCGGTGGATCGGGAAGAGATCGGGCCGCCAAGCGTCTATGGCAACGACCGTGTGTTCGCGTACGTTCGCCTGAAAGACACCAGCGATTCGAGTCAGGATGCAAAGGTCGCTGCTCTCGAAGCGGCCGGTCATCCGGTGGTGTATTTCGAAATCACGGACAAGTACGAAATCTTCGGCCAGTTCTTTACATGGGAGATGGCGACCGCCGTGGCCGGTTCGGTGATCGGCATCAATCCCTTCAATCAGCCGGATGTGGAAGCGGCAAAAATTGAGACGCGCACGCTTACCAGCGAATATGAGAAAACCGGCAAGCTGCCCCAGCGCACGCCGTTCCTCACCGGGAAAGATGACAAGGATGTTCCGTTCGCGCTGTACGCAACCGACACGTATGCCGCGAAATTGAAGAGCGCTGCGCCCAGCGCCACGCTGGCTGGAATTCTGCGCGCGCATTTGGATCAGCTTCGCGCCGGCGACTACTTTGCCACTCTCGCGTTCCTGCCCATGTTTGAAGAGAACGAGACGATCATTCAGAGCTTCCGGCACAAGGTGCGCGACCAGAAGCGAGTGGCCACATGCCTGGGATTTGGGCCGCGTTTCCTGCATTCCACCGGACAGGACTACAAGGGCGGCTCGAATACGGGAGTGTTTCTGCAACTCACTGCGGATCATGCCGACGACATGGATATTCCCGGCCAAAAATACAGCTTTGGCCTGGTGATCGATGCGCAGGCGGCGGGCGATCTGGCGGTACTTGAGTCGCGCGGGCGCAGGGCCCTGCGGGTGCACCTCGGCACCGATGTGGCGGCGGGTCTAAATGCTTTGGGTGCAGCGATTAACGCCGCATTGGCCTAAACAACTTTTCTGGCGGGTCGGGGTTTAGGTGGTTAACTGGCTCAGCCGAGTCTCGTCTAACGGTTTGAGCCGATGCATCGAACCAGACAGCGCTGGTGGCCCCGCGTGATCGATCGCCGCAGGCTAAGACCAGTGGAAATAGAGGAGAAATGAAAATGAATCGGACTTTCATGAGGATGGGCAGGCGGCTTGTGGCCCCGATGAGTTTGGCCATCTTGATGGGGTTGGCCGTGCTGTGCGCTATGGCCGCGGCCGCGCAGGATGCGGCGGGGCAGCCTCAGGATCAGCCGGCGCCGGCACAAGCGGGAACGCGCACCGATGGACAGATTGAGATGGACGTGGTGCACGCGCTGGACGCATCGGCAGCATTGAAAAACGACTTGATTACTGCAGCCACCATTCAGGGCGAGGTCACGCTTTCAGGGACGGTATCGACCGCGGCGTCAAAGCAACTGGCCGAGTCGATTGCATCGCACGTGGACGGCGTAACCAAGGTGCATAACAACCTGGATATCGGCACTCCGGGGCCGGATGCGCAGAGTCCGCAGCCGGCTCCCGACCAGGGCGAGGTGCCGGACTCCGATCAGGCGCCGGCTCAGCGGAACATGGCAAACTTGCCGCCGCCGGGACCCGCCCCAGACGCGAATCCGCAGCAGGATCCGGCTGCCGTCAACAATCCGCCGCAACCGGGCTATCCGCAACAGCCGCCGGCGTACCCACAGCAAGGCGGCTACCCGCAGCAGGGTGGTTACCCGCAGCAACCTCCGGCGCGGCCGCAGTATCAGAATCCGCAGTACTCGCAATACCCGCCCTATCCGCAAGGGCCTCCGGCGCCGCAGTACCAGCCGGCGCACGGACCTGTAACCATTCCTCCGGGAATGCTGTTGCAGGTGCGCACCATGGAGCCGGTAGATAGCAAGAGGGCGAAGGACGGCCAGCCGGTACAGTTCACGGTGATCCAGGATGTAGCAGTAGGTGGTGTTCTGGCGATTCCGCGCGGAGCCACCGTGCACGGCGTGATCACCGAAGCTAAGAACGCAGGATCGGGCAAGTTGGCTGGAAGCTCCGTGCTGGGACTTACGCTCACGTCCCTCGATCTGGGTGGGCAAAGCTACCCGCTGAGCACAGACCAATTCAGAGTGAAGGGGCCGAATAAAGCGGGCCAGACGGTGAACAATGCACTGGGTGCGGGCATTGTCGGCGCCATCATTGGCTGTGCGGTGGGCCGTGGTGCTGGTTGCGCCATCGGTGCCGGCGCCGGCGTAGCCGCAGGAACCGCAGCTTCGGCTGCTTCGGGCGGGCCGCGAGTCTGGATTCCGGCCGAGGCTCTGGTCACGTTCCACATCAATGCGCCACTTACCGTAAACCCGGTCGGACCCCAGGAAGCGGCGCGGCTGGCCGAGGGGCTGTATCCAGGCGGGCCCAGCCTTTACCGGCGCGGACCCTATGGCTATCCGCGCTACGGCTACTCTGCGGGCTACGGATACGCTCCCTACCCCTACGGGTATCCGCCGGTTTATTACCGGCCGTACTTCTTGGTCGGCGGAGCCTACTACTGGCGGTGAAGTAAGTCAGGGACCAAGGGACCAAGGGACCAAGAGAACGAGGGACCAAGGGTACGGGAACGTGCATCTCGCGAACGCGGGGTGCCCGTTTTGTTTGGGGCCCTCTTTTTTTAGGGCCCTCTTTGTTTACGGTCTGATTCGCGCCAGGATCGAGGCAGCAATCAATGCGTTGATCGCGCGCAGGCCGCGCCAAGCCGTCGTCTATAATCAGTAAGTCGCATCCAGCGAGAATCGCGCATTGGCAGTCGCGCCGCGCATGGAGCACGTACCGTGCTGCCGTCCGCCAGCCCTGCCGCGCTCAGAGGGTTGAAGTCCATCCATGATTCGTTTCCTGCAGACAGACAATCGCATGGTCAAGGCGCTGATCGTCGTTATCATCGGCGCGGCGTCGGTCACCATGGTGCTCTACCTTATTCCCGGCCTTGGCGGCATGGGCTCCTCGTCCGCGGACACATACGCGGTGGTTTATCCCCACTGGTATAGCCGTTTTCTTTCATCGGGCGAGAACATCAGCCAGGCGCGTGTGGAATCCGTCGCCGAGAACCAACTGCGGCAACGCGACCCTCAATATGCCGGCAATCCCATGATTGTGCATATTTTTGAGCAACAGGTGGGCCAGCAATTGGTGCAGGAACAAGTGTTGCTGGTCGAGGCGCACAAGCTGGGCTTTTCTGCCTCCGACAAGGATTTTTGGCATGAAATGAGAAGCGGTCCGAATGCTCAGGTCATCTTTCCTGGCGGCAAATACATCGGCGACGATGCATTTAAACAGATGATCGACGACTACAGGCACGAATCAATCGACGATTTTGCCAAAGAGGTCGAAGACAGCATTACGATCCAGCGGTTGCAGGCGTTTATTACGGCCGGCGTCACGGTAAGCGATCAGGAGGTGCGCGACACCTACCTGAAGCAGAACATCAAGATCAAGTTCGATTACGCGGTGCTCTCGTCGGATGATTTGCAGAAGACGATCAATCCATCGGACAGCGACCTGGAAGCGTTCTTCAAAAGCAATGCGGCGCGCTATGCCCAGGCGGTCCCCGAGCAGCGCAAGATCGCTTATTTCGCATTCACCGATAGCCAGATTCCCGGCGGTGTGCAACCACCCAGCCAGCAGACCATCCAGCAGTATTACAACGACCATCAGGCCGATTATTCCGTGCCTGAACAGGCCAAGTCGCGCCACATTCTGATCAGCGTGCCTGCGAATGCCGATGCCAAGACCGATGCAGCGGCCAAGGCCAAAGCAGAGATGGTTCTGAAGCTGCTGCAGGCGGGCGGCGACTGGACCAAGCTGGCAAAGCAATACTCCGACGATCCCGGCAGCAAGGATACCGGCGGCGAATTGGGATTTGCGCAGCGCGGCAAAATGGTGCCCGCGTTCGACAACGCGATCTTCACGCAGAAAATCGGCGAGATCGACATCGTGAAGTCCAACTTCGGCTACCACATTGTCCAAGTAGAAGAGAGGCAGCCCGCGCATACCCAGCCGCTGAACGAAGTGCAAGCCAGCATTGTGGCCGCGTTGATGCGGCAGGCCCAGGCGTCAGCCGAGGACAATTACGCGCAGCAGTTGACCAGCGAAGCCATCAAGAACGGATTGGAGAAGACGGCCGCGGCGCACCACCTGGATGTTGTGACCACCGATCCAGTGGCGAGCGATGGCGTGATTGCGGCTTTGCCCGACGGCGCGCAGATTCTGGCCAAAGCCTTCCAGGCCAAGCCGGGCGATCCACCGCAATCGGCGCCCACCGGCGAAGGCTATGCAATCTTCCAGGTGACGGGGATTGTGCCGGCGCACGCGCCTTCGTTCGCCGATTGGAAGAGCCACGTGCTTGACGACTACCGGCAGGAACAGCTTCCGGCATTGTTGAGCTTTAAGACAAAGCAGCTCGCCGATCAGGCGAAGGCCTCCGGCGATCTGGCCAAAGCGGCCAAGGCCGTGGGCGCAACCGTAAAGACCAGCGACCTGGTGGGCGAAACCGGGCAGGTTCCTGACTTTGGCCAGGTAGGCCAGGTGGCGCCGCAATTGTTTGAAATGAACGTGGGCGCGATCAGCGGCCCCATCGACGCGGGACGCACCGGCGTGGTGGCCAAGATCGACGACAAACAGGCGCCGACGCCCGACGAGATCCAGAAGAATTTCGATCGCACACGCGATGAGCTTCTTGACCAGCGGCGCAACGAAGCGTTCAGCGTGTTCGTGAGCAATACATTTAACGACTACAAAAAGCGCAAGCTGGTGGTCATCAACGCCAAGCTGCAAGGGCCGCAGATTCCAGGGCAGCCCGGCAGTTAAACGCGAACCAGGTGTAAAACGAAAAGCCCGCAACCGTTTAGGTTGCGGGCTTTTTGCTGGTGTACGGCACGGCCGTTAGCGCAGGCCGGTGGTTGCGAAGGGCAGTCCCGTTGCAGGCCAGCGATCGGGTTGAGCGTCGAGATTCGGCTTGATCGATGCGGCCGCGAATGAGGCCGGAGCCACCGTGACGTTCCAACCGTCGACTACGATCAGCGCCGCTTGACCCTTGAATTCACTCGCCGCAGCTTCCATTTCGATGGCCTTCGTTTCCCCCGGCACCAGCGACACGTAATTATCGCTATAAAAAACCGGCAGCACGCGCTGGCCGGATCTCGTGCGCAGCTGCGCATGCGCCATGAGCGCGATGTTGCTGGTCGGGTTGTGCAGAATGACGCGCAAACGCCGCTGGCCTGCGACGTTTTCTTTCGGCGCTTCCACAGTCGCGGTCAGCTTGACTGCCGGCAGTTGGTCCAGAGCGGTAAGGTCGTTGGGATCGGTGGGCAAAGCGCGCCAATAGAAGTTGGTCGAGATCACTTGGCCAGCGCTGTCGCGCAGGTCCAATTTGATAAAGTCAACCGGCGAAAGGGCAGCAGGGAACTCAATCGGCCCGAGATCGGTGGCAACATCGGGCGCAGCGGTGAGCGTGGTCTCGTGTTCGTACGCCAGCGAGCCGTCCAGATTGTAGACCGCAACGTGTGCCCGCAGATTTTCCTTGGGCTCAGGATGATTATTGATGACCTGCACGTGTTCCGTGGCCTGGTTGAACTGGATATGTACGAGCTCCGATGCGTGCATGACCGCGAAGTATGAAGACATCGGCTCTAGATCGTAGTGGTAGATTTGCCACACGAAGCTCGGCTGCGCGGGATTGCTCATCCATGTGATGACCGCCGTCGTGGGATGGAAAAGCAGCGCATTGCGCCCTTCGTACATGGCGCGGAAGGCTTCGTAGTTTGCCATCTGCCCCTTGCGCACAAAGTCGGCGAGGTTCAGGAACTTGCCATAGCGCCCGGCGAGGATGAGCGGGTACAGATCGCCATGCTGATTACCCTTGGCCAGATCGTGCGCGGCCCAATCGTCGTCGATCGTCTCCCAATCTTTCTGGGGCATCATGCCGCGGATGGATTCAAGCGTGGGGATCGAGACGCTGCCCGTTTCAGTCTTGAAGAAGTCGTCGGTGACGGTGTAGAACTCGCTCGGTGCGCGCCAATAGTACGGCCCGTGAGAACGCACGCCTGGGCCATCGGTCGAATTGGGCCAATAGATTCGTGTGGGATCGAGTTCGGCCAGGGTTTCGCGCAGCGCCGCATCGATCTCCAGAGGAGGGTCACCTTCGTTGCGCGCACACCACAAAAGAATCGAAGGATGGTTGCGGTAGCGCAGAACCTTATCGCGCACATTGGCAACGTAAGTGGGAACATCGGTGGGGTTCGGGCCATCGAGAGGATTGGGCTGGAAGAATTCGTCCCACACCAGCAGGCCATACTTGTCGCAAAGCTCGTAGAAATCTTCGCCCGTGCTCTGGCCCACCCAGTTGCGAATCAGATTGAGGTTCGCCAGCTTGTGCAGGCGGATTTCAGTATCGAGGCGGTCGCGCGGAATCCGCTTCATCGCTTCATCGAGTCCCCAATCGCCGCCGCGAATGAAGATGAGCACGCCGTTAACAGATACGGTAAGCGTGTCAGTGCCCGGAACCGTGTAGCTGATCTTGCGCACGCCGAAGTCCACATCCTGAGCGTCGGAGACAGCGGGCCCAGCCCGAAATTCGAGATGCAGCTTGTACATCGGCTGCGCGCCATAGCCGTTCGGCCACCACAGCCGTGGATGCTCCATATGCAGCGCCGGCGTACCTTTGGCGTCGAAAGTGATTTGCTGCGAGCTGTTCGGCGCGACTGTAACCTGCCGCTCGAAAACAATGGTCCCGATTGTGCCGTGGACTTCACCCGCGACTGGCTGGTCGCTCACGTTCTGAATGGTTGTCTCGACCGTCACGTCGGTGGAATCGGTTCTGGGCAGCGGCAGATCGGTAGTGACAAATGGATCTTTCAACTGCACGGATCCGGTCGCGGAGAGAAAAACCTTTTGCCAGATTCCTGTGTCGCGATCGCGGACGGCATTGAGCCAGTCCCAGCCAATTGTGGAGAGAAACGTGGGGCCGTCGAGCGCTGTGACGCCGCCGTTCTGGCCGACACCATTGCGAAGCGTGTGCTCGTGCGCGACGCCGGGATTGGGCTCCGGAGTAATGAGCACAGCAACGACGGCAGGTTGCCCCGGCGTCACGTGCGCGGTGATGTCGAAGATGCCGCGAATAAATGCGCCGCGGATCGTGCCCGCCTGCGCGCCATTCACCCAAGCTTCCGCCGAATAGTTGATGCCGTCAAAATTGAGCCACACGTGACGGCCTGTGTAAGCGCTGGGAATGCGAACTACGGTCCGGTACCAATACGAGGTGTGAACCAGGCTTTCGGGAATGATTTCGGCGCGGTCATTTTCACCGTACAGCGGCTCGGGATACACGTGATTGTTCACCAGAGTTGTCAGCACCGTTCCGGGGACGGTCGCCGCATACCAGCCGCTGGTGTCGAAGCCGGCGACAGAGACTTGAGCGCCGGCTTGCGGCACCTTCGCGACATCCTGCAATTGCCATCCCGAGGCGAGCGTTACAGGCTGCGGAGCGCTGACGGCCGCAATGGCCTCAGGCGCGAAAACCGACGAAATCGAAACCAGGGCGGAGATCGAAAAGCAGAAGAGCACGCGTTTATCCAGCAACGGAGGGCCACCTCGTTTGGTTGATCGCAACAAAAAGCTCTGCGGGAACACGCCCAACATTGTCTCAAATGCGGCCGTCTCCCGGGGCCCGGCGACCCGCTTGCAATAATTGCTCTATGGAGTTTCAACGTTCATCCGGAATTTTATTGCACGTGAGCTCGCTGCCTTCTTACGGAGGCATCGGCGACCTGGGCCCCGCCGCGCATGAGTTCGTCGGCTTTTTGGCGCGAGCCAGGCAGCATATATGGCAGGTGCTTCCGCTGTGTCCCACGGGGTACGGAAATTCGCCCTATGCGGGATCGTCGGCTTTCGCCGGAAATCCATCGCTGATCAGCCTGGAATTTCTTGCCGAATGGAAATGGATCGACGGTGCGCGCATCGCGGGGCTCGCTGGCCGGTCGGGCGCCGTGAATTTCGACGAAGTTGAGGCGCGGAAATTGCCCTTGCTCGAAGAGGCTGCGGGAAATTTTCTGGATCGGGGACTCGACGACGACGGCCTCAAGCAACAGTGGGCCGATTACGAGGCATTTTGCCGCGACGAGGCTGCGTGGCTGAACGACTATGCGCTCTACGCGGTGCTGCGCCGGGAATTCAAAACCGGCGCCTGGACCGAATGGCCGGAGCCGCTCCGCCGTCGCAATCCGCAGGCGTTGGCGCAGGCTGAAGTGCAGCACAGTCGCGCAGTTTCCATCGAGCGTGTCCTGCAGTTTGCTTTCGCGCAGCAATGGGACCATCTTCAGCAGGCTGCCGAACAGAACGCCATCCGGATTCTTGGCGACGTGGCCATTTTTGTGAATATGGATTCGGCAGACGTCTGGGTTCATCCCGGCATCTTCGAGCTCGATGACAACTTGAAGCCGATTCGCATCGCCGGAGTTCCGCCGGATTATTTTTCGCCGACCGGCCAGCGCTGGGGCAATCCGCTGTATCGCTGGGACGTGCTGGCTGCGCCAGACGCCAACGGAGTTCGATTTGGATGGTGGATCGATCGCATTCGCCGCGCTGTCGAGCTCTACGACATTGTGCGTCTCGATCACTTTCGTGGGTTTGAGGCCTACTGGGCAATTCCCGCTGCGGAAGAGACTGCGGTGAATGGCAAATGGGTCAAAGCGCCGGGCCTTGAGCTGTTTCGCGCGCTTGAAGCGGCGCTGGGACCGCTTCCAATGGTGGCCGAGGACCTCGGCATGATCACACCGGAAGTTGAAGCTCTGCGGCAGGAGGTGGGCATGCCCGGAATGAAAGTGATGCAGTTTGGATTCGGCAACAAGGGCGCGCACATCCACCTGCCGCAGAAATTTACAGTGGGCACGGTGGCATACACGGGCACGCACGATAACGACACCACACAGGGGTGGTGGAACTCAGCGAACGAGAAGGCACGCGCAGCCGCGGAAGCTCTCCTTGGCCCGATCGGGAAAAAGCCGGCGTGGCCGATGATTCGCGCTGTCGAGGGGAGCGTGGCGGAGATGGCGATTGCGCCGGCGCAAGACCTGTTGGAGCTGGGATCGGAGGCGCGCATGAATACCCCCGCAGTGGCAACAGGGAATTGGAGCTGGCGTGCGCCCGAAAAATGTTGGACGGACGATCTGGCGGCGCGACTGGCAGCGATCGCCGAAGTCACGGACAGGGACAATGATCCGCTGGGAGAGCAGGAATCAAGGGACCAAGGGAATGAGGGACCAACGAGCTAGAGACAACGAGCAGGCAGCCGGCGGAATCGGTTGGAATTCTGAAGAGTCCTTCGATTCGCGAGCAGCGATTCCGGCTAATGCATTCTTGTTCCCTGTTCCCTGTCTTATCGGTACGTTGAATCGTCAAATCGGCTCATGTCGATCGAATCATCGAGAACGCCCAGAGTCACGACCGCGAAGGTGAAGACAGTCGTTTCCGGCTCCAGATGGCCGCCAAAAGCCTTGTCTCCGTTGGCCAGCGTAATGTGCGGATGGATGCGCCCGTTCATCACCATGCCGCTCATGCCGATGATGTCAGCGGGCGCGGTCGGGTTTTTGACGAAGAGAATCTTAGCCGGCATGTCGCGATTCTCCACCATGTGGACCTGATAGCCGCGCACCGACCCGAAGGCCGACAGAATCACCGCGTTCTTGATCTTCTCCTGCGCGACCATCTTCTGGAGGCCGGCGAGCAGATCGGTGCCGAACTTGAAGCGCAGCACAACGATTCGCTCCAGATGCCCGCTGACGGCGAAAACGTCCGGCACATCGGGGCTGTTCGGCTTGGAGTCTACCGCCGGATTGCTAGTTGCATCGCTGACCTCGCGCCGCGTCTCCTGCGCCGGCAGTGCCATGCAGGCGAACAGCAGCACAACAAACAATAGCTTCTTCATTCGCATTCTCCCTTGCGATAAATGCCGGCCCGCACGCGGCAAAAGCCGCCCGTCTCCGGCGCGGCTTTTCCTGGTCCCTATTCCCTATTCCCTGTCTTTAGAACGGGATGTCGTCGTCGGAGATTTCGGCGGTCTGCGCGTAATCCTCCGCCGCTGCGGGCACGCGCTGGTCTTCGTTTACAGCGGCGTTCGACGAACTCGAGGCCCGGCTGTACCCACCGCCGCCCTGCGAATCGTCGCGCCCGGAGAGCAGCGAAAGATCGTTGACGATGATTTCGGTGCGGTAGCGCTTGGCCTTGGTGTCCTTGTCTTCCCAGCTGCGCGTCTGGATCTTGCCTTCGATATAGAGCTTGGAGCCCTTCTTCACATAATCGCGAACGATCTCCGCGGTGCGCTTGAAGGCGACCAGGTTGTGCCACTCGGTGCGGTCCTGCCAGTTGCCCTGCGCGTCCTGAAAACGGTCGCTGGTGGCAAGAGAAAAGTTGGCCACCATGGTTCCGCCCGGGGTGGAACGAATTTCCGGGTCCTTGCCGACGTTGCCTAGAAGTATGACTTTGTTGACGCTCTTGGCCATGTTCTTGCTCTCCTCATATCCCAAACCCGGCGCGGCATTCCTCGCGCAACGCCGACTCTTCTTGATCCTAGCTCATCCGCGCTTGCTCGCGGAACTGGTGCGCCACGGCTTCAAGAAAAGTCTCCACGCTGATGCCCTCGGGAATCTGGAGACCGGACTTTGCGCAAAGCGCTGTGGCAATGCGGCCGGCCAGGGCTGCGCGCGTAGTCAGATCCATATCCAGACGCCGCGAGAAGAAGCTCTCCAGCACTTCAAGGTCTGAGGCGGAGAGTTTGGCGAGCGCCGGGGCAGGCAACATGACGCGCAAGTGCGGCGGGCCTCCCCACGAACTGGCCCACGCGCCTGGACTTGGCGGCGCCGACCCGAATGCCCCAAGGCCCTGAGCCCCGCTCGGCCCCGGAACCGTTGCTGGCGCAGTAATCGTTCGCCCACTGCTCTCGCTCCAGTTCGGCGAGTCCACCTCGCGATCGCGGACCACGAGAGTCCCCGCAACCATGTCGCCAAGGCGCTGATTTCGCCGGCTCAGGAAAATTGCGACCACACCCACCGCATAAAAGCTGGGCAGGTAATCGACAAAGCGCACGAGATTGCGAGCCAGCGCCTCAACAAAATTAATTCCCCGTCCCGACTGATGGATCACGCGAATTCGAGCCACGCGCTTGCCCGGCGTTCGCCCGTTGCCGAAGGCCTCAAAGACCGCGAAGTAACCCCATTGCATCAGGAAGACGATGAGAACCACGATGCCGATGGCCCAGTACGGTGAAACGTCGCCGAACATATGCAACGCGGGAACAATGACGGCGGCCAGCAGACCGAGAACAAGAAAGACGACTCCCCAGATGAGGTAGTCGACGAGAATGGCGATGAAGCGGCTCCCGAGGCCGGCTAGCGGCAACTCGATGGCCACCAGCTCCGGGGTGTCGATGTTAAGCTGATCTCCAATCGGCTCCATGGCGACTATTCTCTCCAATCAGTGGCTCGCGAAGCGTCGCCCCTACTGGGACCGTCTGGCCGCGCTGCTGGGCGCCGCAGGAGCCGGCGGCGTGCGGCACCTTTCGCGTGCCGAGCTGCGCGAAACGGCTCTGCTTTACCGCCAGGCGGCCAGCGACCTCTCCACCTTGCGCCAGGACTCGACGGCGCGAGCTTATGCCGAGCACGTCAACCAGTTATTGGCTCGCGCCCACCATATCATCTATTCCAGCCGTCGCAAAGGCTTCCGCAAGATTTTCTATTTTCTGCGCGACGAGTATCCGGCCACCGTGCAGCGGCAGATTCGTTATGTGCTGCTGGCGTTGGTGATGTCGCTGGCCGGCGCGTTGCTTGGCGCAGTGTTAACCCAGGCGCGTCCGCAGTTCATGCGCCACATGCTGGGGCCGGCCATGGTCGAAACCATCGATCGCCACGAGATGTGGACGCATTCGATCGTTGGCATCGAGCCCCTCGCATCAAGCGCCATCATGACCAACAATCTGACCGTCTGCTTTACCGCCTTTGCCGGTGGGATCGTTTTCGGCCTCGGGCCTGTCTGGTCCATGTTCTTCAATGGACTGCTGCTCGGCGTGGTCGGCGTAGCGTGCGCGCAGCACGGCATGTCGGTTGACCTGTGGAGTTTCGTCGCGCCGCACGGCTCATTGGAGCTGCCATCGATTTTGCTTGCCGGCGCCGCCGGGCTGCGCCTGGCGCACGGAGTTTTATTTCCAGGGCTCTATCGCCGGCGAGACTCGATTGCACTGGCCGGCGCTGAAGCCACGCGGCTCGTCTCCGGCGTCATTCCGCTTCTTGTCATCGCCGGATCGTTGGAAGGGTTTTTCTCGCCATCGAACGCGCCTGTCCAACTCAAATTCATGGTGGGAGGATTGCTGTTCACGCTTTTGCTAGTCTGGCTATTCCGGCCGCTGAAGCATGCGCCCGTCGCGTCGCCGATCTCCATTGCCTCGCCCGCCATTATTGCCGCCGCAAAATTTCCCGCCACCTCGCGATAACAGCAGTCTTTTGAGTTACGAGCCCCGCGCTGTCAAATTGACATCTGCATACGCAAACAACCCCGCCGCCTGCCCCGACGTCCTAGTACACGGGTCTTGACACGCCCCCAGCGACTCGGCCTCATGCGGCGAATTCTTTGATCGTTAATCGCCGCCGGCCGCGCTCCCAGCTGTCAGGATTCCACGCTGCAAGGCAATTACTGCGCAAGCCAGGAGCTTATCGTATGAAAAGTATTCTCGCCGCACTCACCGTGTTCGCCGCTTCCACCGTTGCCATCCCCGCGATGGCTCAGGACAGAGTCGATAACGAACTCAACCAAGCCACTCAGATTATTCAGGAAATGACCGGACCGCAAAATCCTTCCGGCATTTCCAGCGATATTCTGCGCAATTCCAGATGCATCGCCGTCATCCCCAAGCTCTTCAAGGCCGGCCTCGGTATTGGTGGCGAGCACGGTAACGGCATCGCCACTTGCAAGCTTGAAGATGGACGCTGGAGCGCGCCGGCTCCCTTCAGCATCACCGGCGGCAGCTTCGGACTGCAGATCGGTGGAGAAGAAGTGGGCTACATCATGCTCGCCATGAACGATGAAGGGTTGCAGGCGCTGATGTCCGGTCACTTTAAAGTGGGCGTCGGCGTGAATGCTGCTGCCGGACCCGTGGGCCGCGATGCCTCCGCTTCCACTGGATGGCGCGGGGCCGCTCTGCTCAGCTATTCGCGCGCCAAAGGAGCCTACGCAGGCGCAACCCTGAATGGTGCTGAACTGAATCAGGATCACGACGCGACCCGGCAGCTCTACGGGCACGACGCCCCGTTCAACGCCATTCTCAACGGACACGTCCGGCCGCCGGATTCGAGCGATGCTGCGCAGTTCATTCACACCGTGAACCACGTCGTCGATCGCGCCGAGCGGGGACAGTAAGCGCGTCGATCTAAACCATCGCCCTTTCTTTCACCTTCAGATATTGGTTCAGCACGGCTGAGGTGAGCCGTGCGGGATTGAGATCGAGAGTGAGCGCGCCCTGGTCGCGCAGCCGTGCCAGCAGCAGCTCGCGGCGGGTAGTCATCTCCTGCGCGGCGGAGGCGCGAAACATTTCCTCCACGTTTTTCGGCCGCGCATTGGCGATGGCTGCGACATCGGGCTGGGCCAGGGCGACAAAGAGCAGCACATGCCGATGAAGCAACTGCATCGCGCCATCGATGACCTCGGGGCGCATGGCGGTCTCGGCCAGGTCTGTCACCCAAAGAATGAGGGCGCGGCGCGGCTGCCAGCGATTCAGTGTCGCCGTGGCTCGCAGATGATCGGCCTCGCTGGCTTCGGCGCGCGCCTGGGCAAGCGCTTCAACAATCTGCCGCAGATGCGTGTGGCCGCGGCCGGGTAGAACCTTCTGTTGCACATTGCGGCCATAAACCAGCAGGCCCACCCGATCGCCGGAGTAGAGTGCGAGTTGCGCCAGGGCCACGGCGGTGGTGCAGGCGTAGTCCAGCTTGGAGTGACCGGTGCGCGCATGATTGAAGCCACGCTCACCAGCAGATCCGTTGGTTTTCGCGGTGCCGATTTCGCTTCCCGGCAAAATTCTTCCCCGCAGCAATCTGCCGGCGTCGAGCACGATCCACACCGCCTGGCTGCGCTCTGTCTGATAGCGGCGCGTGATGAGCTGGCCGCGGCGCGCAGTGGCTGTCCAGCAAACGTCGCGCAGATCGTCGCCTTCGAGATATTCGCGAAGGCTCTCGAAATCGCGGCCCAGGCCTCGTTCTCTCGCGCGGCGAAGCTGAAGATCGATCTGTCGGCCGCGCGCCAGGAAGATTTCCTGATCCTCGCCCTGGCGCAGGGCTGGATAGACGCGGACTGGCTGCTCGAGATCCGCCATGGCCCAGCGTTCCACCAGCCCGAGCGGCGACGCATAGCGAATGTAGACTTTTCCCGCGCGCACATCGCCGCGTTCGCGTGGCTCTATTCTGTAGCGCAGCACGGCGGGGACGCGGGGAAAGACGCGCAGAGAGTGGGTCGCGGGCGTGGCCACCAGGGCATCGGGCAAGTCGTCAACCAGGCGGCACTCGAGCGTCGGGCCCCGCTCGAGTTCAACGGCGAGCCGGATTTCGGTTTCACTGTCGAGCGAAGGCGCGTTGCTCCAGGAGCGCTCAATGGTGATCCGTTGTGCAGCCGGCAAGCGGATTCCGTCGAGAATGACGGCGAGTAATACCAGCGCATCCCACTCGATGATGCCCAACCCCCACTTTGCGCGGAAGAATCCTGGCAAAGCGAGCAGCAAACCGGCGGCGAGCAGCCAGATGGCGCGCGCCGTAAGCCCGAACGCCATGCGGCCACGCGGCTTGCAAGCCGAACGAACCGGCTCGGGATGGAGTGACGATGAAATCATCCCCGCGGCACCGCAACCGCGGCCACCACGTCATTGAGTACGCGATCGGCTTCAAAGCCCTCGAGCTCCGCTTCAGGCTTCAAAAGGATGCGATGGCGCAGCACAGGCAGAACGGCGCGCTTCACATCGTCGGGAATGATGTAGTCGCGATCTTCGAATGCCGCGAAGGCTTGCGCCACGCGCAGCAGGCAAATTGCGGCGCGGGGACTGGCTCCGAGCGCCAGCATGGGCCACTCGCGCGTACGGCGGACCAGCGAGAGAATGTAATCGTAAAGATCGTTCTCCACGCGGATCGAGCGAATTTCCTCGCGCGCAGCGGCCAGCAGTTGGGCAGAGAGCGATTGAATCTTCGCATCTTCAAGCAGGTTTGCGCCGTGAGCTCCGTGATGACGCTCGAGCATTTGCCGTTCGTCCTCCGCAGACGGATAGCTGACCCTGATTTTGAGCAGGAAGCGGTCGAGCTGCGCCTCGGGCAGCGGATAGGTGCCTTCAAAGTCGATGGGATTCTCCGTGGCGAATACGGTGAACCAGGGAGGAAGCGGGCGCTGCACGCCGTCGCTCGTCACCTGGCGCTCTTCCATACATTCCAGAAGCGCAGCCTGCGTGCGCGGAGGCATGCGGTTGATTTCGTCCACCAGAAGCAGATCGGTGAAGACCGGGCCGGGGTGAAAGGCAAACGTGTCGGTGCCGGGCCGGAACATCGTGGTGCCGAGAATGTCCGCCGGCATCAGGTCAGGCGTGCCCTGCACGCGCTGAAAGCCAAGGCCAAGCAGGCGGCCGACTGATTTCACGATCAGCGTCTTGGCAATGCCCGGCACACCCTCCAAAAGCGCGTGGCCCTGCGTCAGCACCGCGACCATGACTTCGCCAATCACTTCGCTTTGCCCGGCAATCACGCGCCCCAGCTCCGAGCGAGATGCGGCGAGCAGTTGCTGCGTGGCCGGAAGCGTCGTGCCCTGGGCCTGTACTCTTTGCTCCGTTTTCGATTCGTCGGTCATTCCGATCTCCTTACTTTCTGCTTCGCTTGCTTGATCTTTCTCGCCCATTCCATTTTTATCAATGACCTGTTCCGGCGCGTGCCGCCGCAATGAGCATCTCGCTATGCCGGTTGAGCGTTTGCACCAGCGCCAGCGCGCTCTTTGGCGCCAGCTTTTCGTTGGCTACCGCCTCTTCGCAATTGGCGAGATCTTTTTCCAGCTCCGGCGGAGCCTGCGGGAAGCGGCGGCGCAATGCACCGGCCAGCTCCACGGCACTCATCTTCGCGCCCTTCAGCCCGCACAGATCGCCCATGCGGCGCCGAAAGCGCTCGTAAGCCAGCTCGACGGCTGTCGATGAGGCTCGTGCCTCGGCGTAAAGCGAGCCCAGCGCCTCAAGAAACTCGACGGGCGTAGCGCGCACCGGAGCGGGCACATCGCGCACCGGCCCGCTGCGGCGGCTGAAGCTGAACACGATCAGCAGCCCGATGAGAAGCAGCGCGCCGCGCAAAAGCCAAATGGCCGGCCCACTGGCGTAGAACCACTCGGTGCGTGCCTCGCCGTGGAGCGACTCATCCCAATAAAAGCTGTGGCCGTCGCGCGGCCCCAGCGAATTCAGAAACAGAATCACGTTATCGGCGCGCCCGATCGATCCGTTTTCGAGCGGCGTCGAGCTTGCCCACCAGATGATCTGGCCTTTGTCGGCGGCATATTCAACCACCGCCGGCGTACCTGAGCAGTTGTACTGGACGCGATCGAGCGGGTGACCGAATCCCCATGAGGCTTCGGGAATCATCCAGACTTCGCCGGAGCCGGCGAGCGGATCGAGCCCCTGCGGAGTCAGCTTGCAATCCGACTGAAGGTCGGATGGCGGCTCGGTGTTGCCGTCAGGTACCAGCATTCCTCCGGACCATCCCGTGACCAGGACCCGGCCACCTTTGGCAACGATGTCGCGCACTGCCTTCAGATCTTCCGCCGCGATGTCGCCTTGGTCGGGCTCGGCGAAGATGACGACCGTTTGGTTGTCGGCGCGGTCAGCCAGATCGCTCAACGGCTGCTCCCAGCGCTCCACGTTGTAGCCGCTCGCCTGTAGCAGCTCAAAGGCCGCGCGTGCTCCGTGCTTGCCCGTCAGATAGGAGCTGGGCACGGGGTTGTCGTCATTGTTTTGATTGCGCGAAAGAATTGCAGTCACGAATGCAAGTACGAGAACCGCCACCAGGCAGCCGATCAGCAACCTGCGGTCCTTGGCGTCGAGTGAGGGCAGAAATTTCATTCCGGCGCTACCCCCAGCGCCGCGGCCTGCTCCAGAGCGGCGTTGAAGTCTGAAGCCTGCGCCGCGCGGCCTCCGTACCATGTGCGCTCAAAACTCCGGGTGAGCGCCGAAAGATTCGTTTTGCGCGGATCGGAGCCGGCGACCAACGCGAGATATTCGCGAGGGGTGCGGGCGCAATCGGCCGGCCACAGCCGCTTTGATTCCAGCCGCGCGATCGCCGCCCAGTAGAGAAAATGAATCGCCTCGCGCCACTGACCCTGCGCCGCCATCGCCTGCGCATCGCGGAGCCATAATTGCCATTCGCGCGCCGATGGCGCACCGGTTTCAAGATCGATTTCGGGAACCAGGCGGTAGCGCGAGCGGCGCTCAATGCGCAGGATGAACCAGATCAGCGCGCTGCAGGCGGCCACGACAAGCAGAATGCGCACCAGCCATACAATCCACGGCGCATGTTCGCCAAAGTTCACCAGGCCTGAGAAGAATTTATCAAGCAGGTTATCGAACCATTCGCGGAAGCGATCCATGGTGGACACCTGCGTCACGCCCTGGTAGGCGCGTTCGGACAAGATCGAGTGCAGGGACTTTCGTTCCGCGCCAAAGTCTGGAGCAACCGTAAGGGGCGCACCTGCCTGCGCTGCGTCCGCCCGCAGGCGCTGGCGCGCGGCGGCCAGCAGGGCATCAACGGAAACGGGCTTGCCGTTGGACTTGGGGAGCAAGTCTAAGAAGTTCCTCTTTACGGCGCCGTTTCTCTTTGCCGCGCGCGTCAGCACGGAGCGCAGCCAGTCAAAGCGCACTTCACGGAAATCGGCAGGCGCAGGCGCGAGACGGTGAACGCGATCGTCGGGACCAACTTGCGTGGGATCGCACGCCGGATAGCTTATTTGTGCCGCGCCTGCCCCAGCGCGCTGCTTCTGGCATGCGGCGACGATCGTGTCGAGTTCATTGAGGTGCTGCTGGTATTCGGCAACGGTCACGTCGCGCCAACCGGGGTTGGATGCGGCCTGCTGCGCGCGCGCAGGGACTGTCGCGGCAACCAGCAGCGCGAGAGATGCCGCTGAGCGTGCCGCGGCTTGCCATCCTGCCGAGCCGAAATTCATAGTTCTTCCACGGTATCAGGGGGCGCAACGGGGCTGGAAATACCCAGGCCAGGGGCTGGCGGCGCATTGGGTGCAGGCTGCGAAAGCCCTGCGTGCTGCATCATCCACTCAATGTCGAAACCTTCTTTGCGGACGCGCTGGTCATAGTAGAAGAGAACGAGGGCGATCGCCGAGACGGGCGCGAGCAGGATCTGCAAAAGGAAATCGATCGTGATTCTCACAATTTCCGCGATGCCAACGATCATCGACGAAGCTCCACCACTTCCCAGCGGCCCGGAAATGGCGACAATGATCAAAAACGGGATGGCCGCGACCATCGATAGAGCAATGCTGAGGGCCATGACCAGCAGGTACATCACGAAGATGCGGCCGCGCGTGCCTTGGCTTAGCTTCAATGCGCGCCGGAATGTTTCCCATGCGGGCAGCTCTTCCACCACGCAGGTGGCCACGCCGAGCGAGCAGCAAAGAGTGAGCCAAACGATGACGACGAATGCTGCAATGCAAACCAGCACCGTCAGGAGCCCCGTGAATATCGAGGCCGCGCCTCCGCCGGCGGCTGAAGCGATTGCAACCAGAATCAAGACGAGGACGGCGGCCACCCCTCCTGGAAGTATCCCCACCATGAAGCCCTGCAGGAACATGTATCCAAAGTAGCGCCAGAACCTGGGCTTCACGGCCGCAAACGCCCCGCGAATCGTCACCGGCTCGCCGCGATGGATTCTCGCCGCTGCTTCAGTGAGTCCGGCATAGGAAAAGACGGCTGCGGCGACGTAAATGGGAACCAGGATGAGGACGGCCAGAATGACTGTAACCACCCCGGCGGCTGTGAAACCGGGACTGCCGCTTCTGATGCCGGGAATCAAAAAAATGATCGCGCTCGCGCCGATCACCGTGGCCAGAAAGATAATGCCCATGGGCAGCGCCGCTATGCCGGTGAACACCCAGAAATTCCGGCGATAGAGCTGCGCGGTGCGATCGAGAATCTCACCCAATGTTGAGGGCCGAAACCTCTCGGCCGGAAATGGGCCGCTCCCAAATGTCTCGCTCATGGAAGTCCTTTCCAGCTCAGGAATTCTCCGGCGCCGGCAATTCAGTTTGTGGAGAAAGACCCGCCGCCGCCATCATCCACTCGATGTCGAAGCCTTCCTTGCGGATCCGCTGATCGTAATAAAACAGCGTGAGCCCAGTTGCGTAGATCGGGCCGATTAGCGCGTTGTTGAGGAACTCGCCAATTTGCTGCACGACCATCCAGCCCAAGGGAAGCGGCTGGCCGGGATGCTTTACTGCAAGAGCGATCAAGGGGAATCCAAACAGAATCCCCAGTAGCAACCGCACCGCGTAAACCAGCAGGCCGAGCACGAAGATGCGCCCGCGAGAACCGAGGCTCAGCTCGATGCTGCGCTTGATGGCGCCGGCTGACGACAAGTTCTCCACGACGCAAGCGGGTACTGCGAGCGAGTAGCGCAGCGACATCCAGAGCGCGTAGACAGCAGCCAAAATAACCAGCGGCGCGAGAATCAGAAATCCAATGCCCGCCAGCGCCAATGACGTGGGATCCGGTCGCGGAGCATGCTGCGCCAGCTGCGGGTTGAAAAGTATGCCGCGGGGAAGTACCGACAAGACAATCGCGAAAAATGCCACGTACAGCGCGGCCAGAGGCGCGCAGGCGCGGAATGTCGTGACCGTCATGAGCCACAAATAAGTCCGCAGGCGCGGTAAAACACTTTGCGCGGCGGCACGAATCGTCGCGGGTTTATCCAGATACACCCAAGCTACGGCCCGATTGTTGGCGGCGATCGAAAGCCCCGCAAGCATCAGCACCACGAGCGCTTCCACCACGGCGATTGCGGCCGTACTCCACTGCCAATGCGCCGTCACGTTGGGATAACCGAGCAGATAGAGCGAGCGTAGATACAAAAGCTGCGCACCCAGCATGACGACCGCAAAAATGGAGGAAATTCCGGCAAAGAGCGAGAAGTGGTTCCGGTAGAGTTCGGCCGTCCGGTCCAGAAGCTCGCCGAGCGTCATCGGCCTGAGTTGGGTATTCATATCGTCCTCTGACTGCCGGTCGGGATCGGTACGCCAATGACGCGCCTCTTTTATGAGGCTTTATGCCTTGCCGTTACGCCGGCATTTGCCGCTCTGCGCTCCGTTGCAGTTGGGGTCCGCGAGCGAGCTGCGCCGGCAAAAATCGGCAGAATCTTCGAACCCAAAAAACATTGCCTGAAACGCTTGCACGGATCGTAGCACAGGGCAGGGACGCGCGACGGCTGGTGCTGCAGGCGGACGAATCGAAAGGCACGGGCACTTGAAAAATCTTTGCAATTCTGATAACTAATACTTTAGTTGGTCGTCTATTGGAAAGGTCAGAAGATTGGATCTGACTCAATTTACCTTTGAGATCAGCAATTTACCGATGCCACCGAAGAAATCCAATACGTTGACTGAGGCCGAGTTGAGGCTGATGAAGATCCTGTGGCGGCGTGGAGAGTCGGCCGTCACCGACTTGGTTGCGGCCCTGCCGGACGGCGAGCAACTGGCCTATAACTCCGTCTTGACCACGATCCGAATCCTCGAGCAAAAGGGTTACGTCGAACATCGGCAAGAGGGGCGGGCCTTTGTGTTTCGCCATTGCGTCAAAGAAAATGAGGCGAGCCGTTCAGAGGTGCGCAACGTGCTGGATCGTTTCTTTGGCAGTTCACGCGAAAAACTTGTGTTGAGCCTTTTGGGTGACGAGGAGATTTCCCCCGAGGAACTGGTGCGTCTGAGAGAAGCGATCCGCATCGCGACGCCTGAGAGCGAGAGATAAGAATGCCCTTGGTGCACATTTCGGACCAGGTCGTGGCCGTGCTTGGCGTCGGCGCCCATTGGGCCAGCACTGCCTTCGACGTTTTCGCGCAGGCCGCGGCGCCGGCGGCCGTGGCGGCGCTTTGGCAGGGCCTGCTCGTTGCAATGTCGATGGTTCTTTGCCTGCGTCTGTTGCTCCGCGCATCCGCGGCGCACCGATTTGCCGCATGGGCCGCGGGGTTTTCGATCGCGGCTTTGCTGCCGCTTCTGCCGTTTGCGGAACACTGGTTTCAATTCTCAGGCGTTCCGATCGCCACCGCACCCGCCGGCGGAGCAGCGGCAAAGTCCTGGTTTGAATTGGACAGCCGGTGGGGATTGGCCATCGCTGCCCTTTGGCTGGCGGTTTCAGTATTTCGTGCCGGTGAGCTTGCATTTGACTTGCTGCGATTGCGCAGACTATGGCGCGGGGCAACTCCCGTCGAAACTGGCGGCCTTCGCCCTCTCCTTACCGCTCTATGGCCCGCGCGGACCATCCAGGTCTGCACCACCCCCGATCTGGACCGGCCAAGCGTGATCGGCTTTATCGCGCCGCGAATTCTCATTCCCGATTGGCTCTATCCACGGCTCACGCCCGGCGAGCTTGAGCAAGTGGTCCTGCATGAAGCTGAGCATTTGCGGCGGCGCGACGACTGGACCAACCTGCTGCAGAAACTTTCCCTCGTTCTTTTTCCGTTGAACCCGGCGCTGGCGTGGATGGAGCGGCGTCTTTGCCGCGAACGCGAGATGGCCTGCGACGAGGGAGTGATTCAGCGGACGCAGGCTCCGCGGTCTTACGCCGCCTGCCTTACCACTCTCGCCGAGCGCGAATTCGAGCGGCGGAGTTTTCTGCGGCGCGCTCAGGCGCTCTCGCTTGGCGCATTCGAGCGGCGGCCGGAGCTGGCGGCCCGTGTTCACAGCATCCTCAGGCGTAGGCCGTCACTTCACCCGCTTGCGGCGGGCGCGCTGGTCGCCGTGCTGGGATGCGGTTTGCTCGTTGGAGCAGTTGAACTGTCGCGCAGTCCGCAGATGATCGCGTTCGTCGCAGCGCCGACTCCTGAACCGCAAACGGTTGCTGCCGCGGCGTCGCCGAAGGGTGCTTTGGACTTACCGCGAGTTTCTTTCACGCGAAATATCCAAGAGAACACAATTCCGGCGAATTCGGCCGCCACCGGCGTGGTGATTCATTCTCCCGACCATCTCCGTGAGTTGGCCACCAGTGCGATTATGCCCGGAAGCGGCAAGATCGTAGCTAAGCCCCCGCATTCCCGCGAGACTCCTGCGGGAGCAGCGGAAACCGCGATGACTGCGCCGGCCGCACGGATCCGCGAAGTGCCGGTGAATGCCGAAACATCTACCTCCGCTGGAATCTTGCCGCAGGGCCAGGAATTCGTAGTGTTCACTGCGTGGGAAGAAGTGCGGACTGCCGCGCCGCGCGCCAGAACCGTCGCCGACTATGACACCGGCGCAGAAACCCAGGATCAAACCCAATCCGCAGACGGCCAGCCCGATCAGAACGTTCAGCGCGATCAAAAAGGCGGCGCGCAAATCACGGTTACGCAACTCATTCTGCTGGTGGGTCCTGCAAACGCCGCGTCGGGCTCTCCGGCAGCAACCCTTCCCAACACGAAGCCCGGTACAAGGCCTGAACCCGGCACAAGATCCGACACAAAGACCGGCACGAAGCAGCCGGCGCGCAACCCCAGCTCACATCGGCCAATCGCATTGGACGGCGGCTGGCTCTTTTTCCAACTTTAATCACGCAACTCAACACCCATGGAGATGAAGCAATGTCTTTGACAACTAATTCATTAGTAGCATTCGTGAAAAAACTCGCAGTGCCTGCCGGAATCCTCGCCACAGTCCTGTTTTCGTTCGCGTTTTTCTTCGATCACGCGAGAGCGCACGCCGCTGCCGCAGGCCCCCTTGATGAGAGCAGCGTTTCGTCGCTGGTTGCGCTCGACAACGCGGTCGAAGCCGTTGCCTCGCGCGTCACACCCGCTGTCGTCAATGTAGCCGTCACGTCTCGCGTATCGGAGGACGATCAAAACTCCGAAAATGGCGGCCAGGGACCTGGCGGCATCAACCCGCAGGATCTACCACCCGGCTTCCGGCAGTTCTTTTTCGGTCCCGGCGGCCAGCAGATGAAGCCGCAGCCCCAGTTTGAACATGGCATTGGCAGTGGCGTGATTCTCACTCCGGACGGGTACATCGTAACCAACGATCATGTAGTCGATGGCGCCACCCAGATTCGCGTCACGCTGAATGATCGGCGCGTCTTCACCGCAAAGCTCATCGGCGTGGACAAACTCAACGACCTGGCGGTGATCAAAATCGATGCGCACGACCTGACCAGCGTGCCGTGGGGCGACTCGACCAAAGTCAAGCCTGGTGAAACCGTGCTGGCCTTCGGCAATCCCTTCGGCAACTTCCCCTTTACCGTGACCCGCGGCATCATCAGCGGTCTCGATCGTCCCAATCCTTATCGTGACGATCCGCGCAAGCCTGGCGCCTTCATTCAGACCGATGCGGCCATCAATCCCGGCAACTCCGGCGGCCCTCTAGTCAATGCTTATGGCGAAGTCATTGGCATCAACACCTTCATCATTTCGGGCAGCGGCTCGTTTGCCGGCGCGGGATTCGCAATTCCGTCGCAGATCGCGCAGGCCACCGCACAGGCCATCATCAAGAACGGTAGCGTGCATCACGGTTACCTCGGCATCAGCATGAACGACGTGACGCCCGACAACGCAAACTTCTTCAACTTGCCGGATGCCACAGGAGCCATCGTCAGCCAGGTCACGCCGGATTCGCCAGCCAGCAAAGCTGGTTTAGAAAGCGGCGATGTGCTGCGCAACGTCGATGGCAAGAACATTCCCAATGGCAGCATGCTGCAGGTCGCAGTCAGCGAAATGACTCCCGGTACCGCGATCACGCTGGGAATCCTTCGCGATGGCAAACCGCAAACGCTGCACCTCACAGTCGGCGAGTTCCACGCCAACAACGAAGTCGCCAGCAACGGCGACGAGAGCGGTCAGCAGCGCGGCAGGCTCGGACTCACTGTGGCCAACCTCACTCCCGATCTGCGTCAGCAGTTCAACGTGCCCGACCAGGTGAAGGGCGCCGTCATTCAGTCGGTGCGTCCGGGGAGTCCAGCCGAAGACGCGGGCCTCGCGCCCGGCGTTGTGATCGTCGGAGTCGACCGTCATCCTGTCGAAGATGCGGACAGCTTCGTGAACCAGCTTCATTCCGAGCCGGCAGGGAAGGACGTTCTGCTGCTGGTCTGGGCCAACAACGGCCAGAGCTACCTGGTCATCCATCCGGATCAGAGTTCGCAGAACGGCGAGTAACGTTCGTCGATTAGCGCGCGTGGTTTGCGAATCGTCCGCAACAAACCCGCGCTTTCGCCGGGTGCCCCACATCTCGATTTTGAGATGTGGGAAACCACGGATCTCAATCCTTGCGGGCGCAATCGAGCGCCCTCGCGCAGCGCAAAAGAACGGGCAGAGCAGGGGCCTTCAGGCCCCTGAATCCCGCGCACTCCTTATCTGGCCTTCACAGGCTGCGTAAGAACTACTTCAGAGAAGCACGAAGTGTCAGGGCACGACTTTAGTCGTGCCGCAAGTGCCGCAAAATGAGAGCGGCTTTAGCCGCCGAGGGATAGGTTTCTCAGCCTTGGCGACTTTTTCCGCAGCCTCTCCAGGCCCCTGAATCCCGCGCACTCCCTATCCGGCGTTCATGCCCGGCCCCCTTCCGGCAGACTCCATCGCTAACGAATCGCAATTCACAGTGACGGTCCTGCAACAAAGCTCCACAACATTGCAACAAAGCGGAGTCATTCATCGTCTCTGAAATGCATCGCAACCAGAACGCATCACATCGTGCGAATGCAAGTTCGGCGGGAGAATGCCGGGACAGTTGTCCCGATGCTTCACGGTCAGGTGGTACCAGGAGCCGGAGTTCGTGACGCAAAGGTAAAAAGCCGTAGTGGTCGGGCGGCTCGAAGAGTCGGAGCCTGCTTCGGGGGGAGGAGACTCCGATTTAGAGACCTGGGACAACAAAGTGCCTCACTCGGGAGTCGGGGGACATAACGGGTGAGGCACAAATGTTTCTGCCGGCGATTCTCATTCAGCCCGAGCAATTCTCGTTGAGCCGCAGAGAATTTCTAAAAACACTTTGGAAAATCGCCGTTGGCCCCGCCGCCAGTTTGTGCTTTAGCATCGGGAAGGAGGTCCGGCGTTCCGATGAAAAAGAAAAGTGAATCAAACACAGTCGCTCCTCAATCGAGCGCGCTTGCGTCGAAGCAGATCGATGCCAGGATTCAACAGCTCGGCGACTGGCGCGGTGAAACCCTCGCCAGGCTGCGCGCGTTGATCAAGCAGGCCGATCCCAAAGTCGTCGAAGAGTGGAAGTGGGGAATCCCCGTCTGGTCCCACGACGGAATCATCTGCACCGGCGAGACCTACAAAAAAGCCGTCAAGATGACCTTCGCCAAAGGCGCTTTTCTCGATGATCCAGACGGCCTTTTCAATTCCAGCCTCGAGGGCAGGCTGCGGCGCGCCATCGACGTGAAAGAAGGCGAAAAGGTGAACGAGAAGGCCCTGAAAAATTTGATCCGCGCCGCCGTGGCGCTCAATACGGCCGACTGAGTGGGCCGGCGCCGCGGCCTCGACGCCCGCGTTCCCGGCAGCAGTTATCCCGACCACTTCATCAATTGCGTGAGCTGAAGCAGATTGCCGCAGGTATCGTTGACCATGGTGATTTTTGACGCGGTCACGTCGGTTGGCGGCATCGTGAACTCCGCTCCCTGCGCCTTCATCCGATCGTAATCGGCTTGCACATCGTCGGTGAAGAACATCGCCGCCGGCTGCTTTTGCTCGAACAGTGCTTGCTGATACGCCTTGGCCGCAGGATTCGAGTTGAGCGCCAACTGCAACTCCGCCCCGTCCGGTTCTTCGGCTGGGGCCACGGTGAGCCAACGATACGGTCCGTTGCTGAAGTCTGCCTTTTTCACGAAGCCCAGCACTTCCGTATAAAAGCGCAGAGCCTTTTCCTGATCGTCAACAAATACGCTGGTCAATTTGATTTTCATGGCGATTCTCCTTGTTCGCGTCCGATGGTGTTGATGTCAAAGCAGCCGAGTCAGGCAGCACGTCGCACGCTGCGCCAACGGGCAACATTGCGCCACTTGGCGAAGTAGTGCAGCGCGTACAAATACAGACCGCTGAGGAAGAGGAGGATAAGCGGAAGCACGGCCAACAGGCCGAGCGCGTTGTTGTATCTGTGCAGCGCCACGGCGATAAAGTTGATGACCATTCCCACGGTCAGAGCCGCCGAAAGCCAGCGATGAATCACGCGGATTTGATGGTTCCAGTTCATCATGCACCTCCAAGCACTTTTTCGAGACCATCGAAGAATTTTTTCCAGCCGTATCTTGCGCCGTTGTAATTGGGTTGCTGGTCCGGCCGGAATCCAGACTGCTCCATGCGCAGATGAGTGCCACCCTCGGCAGGAGTGAGAGTCCACTCGACAACCCATTCGAACCCGGCGCCGACAACCCAGTTGTACGTGAGCCGCTTCTGCGGCTCGACGACCAGCACCTCGCAGTGGATGGTGCCGTTCCAGTTGTTCCGGGGTTCGGTTTGGAACTGGAATTTGCCGCCGACAACAGGCGCGAAATCGTTGGGCAACATCCACTGAGCCAGCGTTGGACTCTCGGTGAGCGCACGCCACAGTTTTTCCGGGGGGTGCGGGAAGATGCGCTCCACAACCAGCGAGCTGGGGCTCGAATTCGCATTGACTGGGGCGGCTGTGCTCATGGCTCCATCCTTTTCAAAACGTCTTCCAGCCGATCGAAGCGTTCGCGCCAGAACGCGCCGTACTGGTCGAGCCAGTTCACCATGGGCGCCAGCGAATCGGGCTGCGCCTGGTAGTGAGTCTCGCGCCCCTCGCGCCGATGGCGCACCAGCTTGGCGCGCTTGAGAACGGTTAGATGCTTTGAGACCGCCGGCTGCGAAACGCCCGCGTAGCGCGTCAATGCGTGAACCGTCTGCTCGCCCTGCCGTGTCAGTTCCTCAAAGATGGCCCTGCGGGTGGGGTCGGCGAGAGCGCGGAATACGTAATTGGGGCTGGCTTGCATCAAGAATGAAAGCATAACCAAATGGTTATGGATTGTCAAGAGCCCAGGGGAAAAATTTTGGCAAGCGCCGCCGTGCGCCTTATGGGACGGCGCGAACGCAACAGAAAGGGGAGGCGAGCTGCATCGATCCGCCGGCGTTCTTTAACAATTAAGGCGTCTTCGACTCAGGGGCCGGTGGCGGCGGGGCGGGATGTTTTTTGAGGTCGAGGGCTCGTCCGACGTGCCGCGCGGAAGCGCCGAGCGCATGTCGTGTGTGCCGATAACTCTTTTGGAGCGCGTTGCCGCTGGAGTCTTGAGCGATGGAGAGGGAGTTGTCCGTGGCGCTGGACGCGGTGGAGATTCCTGACAGCGCATCGCGGCCCGTCATGCCGCTGATGGCGATAATTCCCTGCTTGGGGTGCTTGCCTTGGTTGAACCAGGCAATTTCAGAATCGGGAAGTTCACCGAGCCGCGCAAGAGCCGAGGCCGGAAAGTTTGTTTCGGACATTTTGACCGAGAGCGGCCATGCGGATGAGGCGATGAACACGGAGCCGTTCATGGGGTGACCGGGCTCGCCGAGGTTCACGAGCTTGGCGGGAGCGAGAGGCGTCATGTTCTCGCAGCGATCGGCTCCGCACCCTTTTTCGCAGAGCGCCTGATTGAGATAGGAAGCATGTTTGCCGGGAGAGATCCAGACGCTGGGGCCGGCATCCTCTGCGTGCAGAGTGGATGCGTGAGCGATCTGACTTACGTCGCAAACGGTGTTCTCATGAGCCGCGGCGTACCAGTAAAGAGCCTTCCAGGAGGCGGAGGCGAGATCGGGTGTGGACGCACGAACGAGAACCGAGACGTGCTCGGTGTCGAGCAGATGCCCATGAGGTCCGCAGTCGACGCGCCAGAGATGGTAGTAGTGAATCTCCACTGCGGGTGCGCCGCCGATCGGGTCCTTTGCGGGGAATACCTGGCCATAGATGGTTCCGTTTTCAGCTTCCACCAGCGGAGTGGCGTTGCCGGGCTCGAATTCAGCGGGAATGTTGGAGCAATCGTGCGAGCCCACGAGAAACCTGGGCGCGAACTGCACCAAAAGCGACTGCTCGAGGTCGTCGCTGATGCCGTCGTGATCCGAGTCGATTGCGAGCGGCGTTGGTTGAGGGAGCGGCGCCGGCGAAAGCAACGATTCGGGCGGAATCGACTGTCCACATGACTGGGGCGCGAAGGTGGCGAGCGAAAATGCGAGGATCGCAAAGCCAGAGAGCAGCAAGGGGAGGTTGATGATTCGGGGAAGACCGAGTGCCGTTGAGATTTTCAAAAAGCCTTTCCGGCAAATGGACAATGCCTCGCTCGTCCCAATCGAAGTGCGGCTGGCTCGCCAGCCTGATTGCTCTCACTTGATTATCGCTCGGAGGCCCTGGCGGGTTGGTGCTAGAACTGGTTGCATAAATGGTTTTGTATCAGGGCACGACTTCAGTCGTGCCGCATGAAGCGCAAAGAGCAGGGCTTTAGCCCCTGAGGGAAGTCTTAATGCGGGCTTAGGAGATTTATGCAACCAACTCTAGCGTGCTGTGCTGGATTCGCGCCTGTTCTTAAGCCACTTGGCCAGGCCCAGAGCCAGCAGCATGAGTCCGAACGGGATTGCCATAAGAGCGACGATGAGCACGAACCAGCCAGTGTTGGTGCTGGCGCCCAGCCGCGAGTATCCGCCGAAAACCGTGATCAGCAGAAGCACGCAGAGCACCCCCGTGCCGACCATGGAGCTGCCCCATTGGAGAAGCTGTCGCGTGCCGTCGTCTTTAGAGGTTGGCTGAGGATTGAGGAGGCGGTCACGCATGGCGGGATCGGCGCACCAGATAGATTCCGAGAAGGAGTGAGGAGATCCCAGGCAAACCTGGGAACGCGGCAACGAGCAAACCAAAGCTCGCGCCGCTTGGGCCCCAGCCATCTCTCGGGCCGATCGCACTACTGAGGAAGAAGAACAATGCGAGCAACAGCAGTCCCGCGCCCAGGGCCACGAGGATTCTTCCCGCAATTGCCATGACCGAATTCTATCCCAGCGCGAGGCGAAGCATGACATAGGTGACGACGCCCGTGACCGAGACGTAGAGCCAGATAGGAAAGGTCCAGCGGGCGATGCGGCGGTGCTGCGGGATGCGGCCCGAGAGCGAAAAGAAGAACGTAACCAGAATCAAAGGCAGGGCGATGACAGCCAGAATAATGTGGCTCGCGAGCAGCCAGAGATAAAACGTGCGGTAATCGGCGTGGAGCGGATAGCGCACGTCGCCATGCAACGCATGATGGGCGATGTAACCCACCAAAAACAAAGTAGAGAACACAAAGGCCGTAATCATCGACGCGCGGTGCTGCTTGATTTTGCGTGCGCGAACGAAGGTGTAGCCGATCAGGAGTGCCGTGGCGGCGAGCCCGTTGAAGACCGCGTTCATTGCCGGCAGAAAGGCGTATTGGGAGCTGGTGGCCGCGGCGGGATGAATATAGATGAGCCAGAAAAGAAAGAGCGATGCAGCGGCGCTGATTGCGATGATGGCAGCAATAGCAGGGCCGATGCTTGAGCGCGAAGCGGAGGTGGGTGCGGCCGTGGTCATGCGCGCTAACCTTTGGCGCGAGCGCAGAGCATCAGCGTGGTGAACAGGAGCGGCAAATAAATCACGCTTACCTTGAGCAGATCGCGGGCAAGTTTGCGGCTTTCGTCTTCAGTTTTTGCGCGGAGGATGCGGGCGAAGCGAATCGTGTAAGCGAGGTAAACAAGCCCCAGCGCAACGGCGATGAAGGCGTAGGCCGAGCTGGTGACGCCGAGCCACCAGGGCGCAAGCGAAACCGGAATCATGATGACGGCGTAGAAGAGCGCTTCGACCACGGTGGACCAGCCATCAGGTTGTACCACGGGCAACATGCGAATGCCGGCGCGTGCGTAGTCGTCGCGGTACAACCATGCGATGGACATGAAATGCGGGAACTGCCAGACGAAGAGGATGGCGAAGAGCGCGACGCCGGGCCACTCGATGCGTCCGCGAGCCGCCGTCCAGCCGAGCAGGGGCCCCATGGCGCCGGGAAATGCGCCAATAAAGGTGGCCATGCTGGTGACGCGCTTGAGCGGCGTATAGATGGCCACGTAGGTAAATGCCGTGAGCAACGCAAGCGAGACGGTGAGCAGGTTGGTGCGCATCGCCAGCCAAACGGCGCCCAGGGCGACAGCGGCGAGGCCGCCGAGAATCCCAACCGAGAGTGGCCAGCGGCCAGCTGCCAGGGGGCGATCGGCGGTGCGCTTCATGCGCGCATCCGACGAACGTTCAAGCGCCTGGTTCAGTGCGCCCGCGCCGGCGGAGATCAGGCCGATGCCGAGGAGCGTGTCGAGCAGGCCGCGCTGCAGGGTGGAGATGCCCGACTGCATCGATCCCAGATAAAAGCCGCCCCAGCCGGTGACCAGCACAAGGCCGACGACCTTCACTTTGAAAAACTCGCGCAGGTCATGGATGAGCGTTGCCGTAACCCCGGGAGCCGGAGCATGAAGTGTGTGCGAGGTCGGGTTTACGGCGAGGTCAGAGGACGCAGCGGCTTGGGAGGCGATGGTCATGGGGATGAAGAATGATGGCGGCGCGAGCGAAGATGCGGCGGCCTTGCTTCGATGATAGCAAGTAGGGCAGGCCAGTGGAGGATGGGCTTACTTGAAAATTGTTTTGACTGCGCGGACCCGTGTCTTGTAGCGTCCGGGCATCGGCGCTCACTCATCCCCCGGGAGATTCAGAGCGCCCGGAGGTAGAAAGATGCGGATGATCATGCAGTTTGAATTCCCGATTGAGCCCTTCAACACCGCGGTTCGGAATGGTACTGTGGCTTCGATCATGAGGAAGATTCTCGAAGACGCGAAGCCTGAAGCCGCGTATTTCGGCGAGCAAGACGGCAAGCGCGGCGGGATTCTGATTGTCGATGTGGCCAAGCCGTCCGACGTTCCCAGGCTCGCCGAACCGTGGTTTCTGAATTTCAATGCTGAGGTCAAGTTCAGGGTGGCGATGACCCCTCAGGATCTCGGCGAGGCGAATCTGGAAGCGCTGGGTAAGAAGTGGGGATGAGGCGCCGGTAAGCGCAGCGGGAAAGGCGACAAGCAATGAAGCGGGAGCTGAAAGAAAACGGCTCCCGTTTGTCGCGTTTGGCGACAGATGATGCATCAGAACTGATAGAGCCCGGCGCGCGGGGGAGCTGATCCGTATCTTCGGTAACTCTCCGACGTGGCATCGCTGGTAACCCCTTCGATGCCCCGTCCGGGGGATGTGCCGCGACAGGCGCGAGTCCTGTAAAATAAGGGTTAACTGGATGATGCAAACCCCTTCAGCGGCTGCTCCCTTGGCATCCCGTGCAACGCGGGACCCGGAGTCGCGAGCGGCTGGATCCGATGCCGGCCAATCTCCGGTGATACAAGTTCAAGGGCTGGGCAAGACTTATCAAACCGCGCGTGGCGCGCTCGATCTTTTTCGCGATCTAGACCTCGAAGTGATGCCCGGTGAAATGGTCGCGATTGTCGGCCAGTCGGGAGCAGGAAAGAGCACACTTTTACACATTCTGGGAGCGCTTGATACGCCTTCCGCGGGAACTGTATACTGCGCCTCAACCAACGTGGCAAAGTTGAGCGCGAAAGAGGCGGCAGCTTTTCGAAATCGCGAGATTGGGTACGTGTGGCAGTTCCATTATTTGCTGCCGGAGTTTACGGCGCTGGAGAACGTGGCCATGCCGCTGATGGCACGAGGGACGGCGAAAAGTGAGGCTTTAAGCACTGGGAAAATCTGGCTCGGCGAGGTGGGGCTTGAAGATCGCGGCGACCATCGGCCGGGTGAGCTTTCAGGAGGGGAACAACAACGCGTGGCTCTGGCACGAGCGTTGGTTTGCAGCCCGCGGCTGCTGCTGGCCGACGAGCCAACTGGCGACCTGGATAACCAGACAGCCGGCCGGGTTTTTGACCTGATTGAGCGCTTGCACAGCAGTCACGGACTGACGTCGATTCTGGTAACGCACAACATGGACTTGGCGGTACGGTGCGGGCGGACCCTGCGGCTGGAAAACGGAAGACTGATCCAGATCACAGACCCTGGGCAAAAAGGGCCGCAAGCTGGACATATTCGCTAGAAAAAGCAGCATTTTGGCATCGATTTGAGTCTTATGCACTAGGGGCCTGGCAGGGAATTTCTTCCGGTTCGGGCCAGCAGAGGTCGGGATGGTAGTCGGGGGCAGGATTTGGGCCGGTCGACGACGGGCAGTAACGGGAAACAAGACCATCCATAAGAGCTGTTCGGAGCACGGCGATCTCTTTCGAGAGGCTCCGGCGGCGAAGCAACAGAAGGGCGAATGCGAGTAGAGCCGAGGCCGGAAATCCATCGGACGGCAACTTCAAGCGAGCGCCTGGGGACATTCCCCGAAAACGGGGGGGAGCTCATTTATGTTCGAGCGGTATACAGAGAAGGCGCGGCGCGTGATTTTCTTTGCGCGGTATGAGGCCAGCCAGTTCGGCTCGCCTTATATCGAAACCGAGCATTTACTGCTGGGTCTGCTTCGCGAAGACAAGGCGTTAACCAACCGCTTCCTGCGTTCGCACGCCTCAGTGGAGTCGATCCGGAAGCAAATTGAAGCGCACACCACGATCCGCGAGAAAGTTTCGACCAGCGTCGATCTGCCGCTTTCGAACGAGTGCAAGCGGGTGCTGGCCTATGCCGCGGAAGAGGCCGAGCGGCTGGGACACAAACATATTGGAACCGAACATTTGCTGCTGGGACTGCTCCGCGAAGAAAAATGCTTTGCCTCGGAGATCTTGCAAGAGCGCGGGCTGAAGCTTACGCAGATTCGCGACGAGCTGGCGCGTGTAACGCAGGAGAAGGCGCCGCCGCAGCAGCGTCAACGCGAGTCCAGCCTGCTGGCGGAGTTCAGCCGCGACCTCACTCAAGCAGCAATGGACGGACAACTCGATCCGCTGGTAGGGCGCGAAGGCGAGCTGGAGCGCTCCATACAAATCCTGTGCCGGCGCACCAAGAACAATCCGGTTTTGATCGGCGAGCCCGGGGTGGGCAAGACAGCCATCGTCGAGGGCCTTGCGCAAAAGATAGCCGACGGCGAAGTGCCGAGTTTCTTGGCTGACAAGCGCGTGCTGGCGCTCGATCTTTCGCTGATCGTGGCCGGAACCAAGTACCGCGGCCAATTCGAAGAGCGGCTCAAGACCATCATGAAAGAGCTGATGGAAAGCCAGAATTCCATCGTCTTCATTGACGAGCTGCACACGCTGGTGGGCGCGGGTTCGGCCGAGGGGTCGCTCGATGCAGCGAACATCCTTAAGCCGGCGCTCTCGCGCGGCGAGATTCAGTGCATCGGCGCGACGACGCCGGCGGAATACCGCAAATCGATCGAAAAGGATCGTTCGCTGGAGCGGCGCTTCCAGGCCGTGAAGGTTCCGCCGCCCAATGAAGCTGAGGCCATCAAGATCATCATGGGCATCAAGGACCGCTATGAGAAGTTTCACGCGGTCAGTTACACAGATGCCGCGGTCGAATTCGCCGTGTCGCACTCCAATCGCTACATCCCCGATCGCTTCTTGCCCGACAAGGCGATCGATTTGATCGACGAAGCGGGTGCGCGGGTCAAGCTGCGCCAGACTTCGCTGCCCGATGAGATCACCGAAGTGCAAAAGCGAATCAAGTTCATCGTGCATCGCATGGATTCCGCGATTGCGAATCACGAGTTCGAAAAAGCGCGTTTTTACTCAGACGAGGAACGCAAAGAGCGTGAGAACCTGCGGGCGCTGCGCGACAAGTACCACCTCGACGATTCGGCGGCAGGCATAGTTGGCCGCGAAGACATCGAAGATGTCGTCAGCCGCTGGACGGGCGTGCCCGTAACCAGCATCAAGGAAGAAGAGACGCAGAAACTGCTGCGCGTGGAAGAAGAGCTGCACAAGCGCGTGATCTCGCAGGAGAAGGCGATCAGCGCGCTGGCGCGTGCCATTCGCCGTTCGCGCGCCGGATTGAAGTCTCCGCACCGGCCCATTGGAAGCTTCTTGTTCCTTGGACCAACCGGCGTGGGAAAAACCGAAATGGCGCGGACGCTGGCCAACTTCCTCTTCGGATCCGACAAAGCGCTCATCCGCTTCGATATGTCGGAGTTCATGGAGAAGCACTCGGTGTCGAAGCTCATCGGTTCGCCTCCGGGCTATGTGGGCTACGAGGAGGGCGGACAGTTGACCGAACGGGTCAAGCGCTCGCCGTACTCCGTGGTGCTGCTCGACGAAATCGAGAAGGCGCATCCGGATGTGTTCAACATTCTGTTGCAGGTATTTGAGGATGGGCAGTTGACCGACGGCCTCGGCAATACCGTCGACTTCAAGAACACCATCCTCATCATGACCTCGAACATCGGCGCGCGGCACCTGCAGAAAAAGCAGGGCCTCGGCTTCCAAAGCGATCGCGAAGACATCGTCAGCGATAAAGTCGAGGAGCTGGTAAGGAACGAGGTGAAGAAGACCTTCAACCCCGAGTTCCTCAACCGTCTCGATGAGGTGATTCTCTTCCAGTCGCTCAACGACGCAGACCTGCTCCAGATCGTCGAGCTGCTCGTACAGCAGTTGAATGCCAACCTGGCGCAGAAGTCGATCACGATTTCGGTGAACGACGACGCCAAAAAGTGGATTCTCGACAAAACGCTGGTCGATCGCAGCTACGGCGCACGTCCGTTGCGGCGCGCGTTGCAGCGCTACATCGAAGATCCGCTCTCTGAGGCGCTGATCGCCGGGCACATTCAGGACCGCCCGGCCTTCCTGGAGGTCTATCTCGACGCCAACCAGCTGTTCTATCGGCCGGTGAGCGCGGATGAAACCAGCACCGACGAGAAGGCAGCGGGAGTGCTGCTGTTCGCGAACTGAGTGGCTCTAGAACCAGGAAAAGCCCCCGGCACGCCGGGGGCTTCGTTTTTGGTGGCTTCATTGAGGAATTCTCGGTGAGGCAACCGACAATCGGGACTGGTATACTGCCCATCACGAGGGATCAGACAATGGCTCAAGGCTGGCAGCGGCGGGGATGGGCTTTGGTTGCGGTAATCGCAATCATGGCAGCTCTTGCCTTGCTCATGATCCCGCATGGTCATTCCGGTGACGCCGGTGCGTGGCTGGCGGTCCTCCCAATTCTTCTTGTTGTTGGAGTGATCTCGCCTCTCAGCCTGCTTTCGCCGATGGCCTACATGTATCTGGGCCGTACGCCCGACACTCCTGTTCTCCCCGCATCCTTCCAACGCCCACCACCTATCCTGCTCGGTTAAATCTCTGAGAAATTGAAAAGTCCTGCAGAGCAGCTTTAGCTGCTTTGCGCGGTTTTCTATTTCCTCTTGAAGTTTTGACTTTCAGGAAAGGTGTGAATGAGCGCCAAACTTTTCTATCTGTGTTCTATAGCCGCGAGTCTCCCGTTTTTGGCAATTGCCATCGTGTTCGCCCACTTCTTGCTGCGCCGAGCCAAGTGGAAAATCGACGAGCGGCGCGGAAAGAAGAACCTGGGGTTTTGTCCTTCGGTCGCCGCCATGGGGATGATGTTGCTATTCATGCAAGTATTTGTTCGGCCAACTTTGCAATATGTTCTTGAGGAGAAGCAGGACGATGAGGTCAAAGAAGACGACCAGGGCGACCCGGAGAGCATAACGAAACAACTCAACCGCCAGCTCAAAAAAATCCGCCGTGGCGAACAGGTTGGCGACCTCGTCTTGCGGCTGTGACGCGCGTTCGAAGACCGCCGAATTCCTGCATTTCGACGGGAGCGCTGAAAGACTCCCAGTAACCCCAGCCATTTACACTAAAGAGCGGAGATACCTGTGTTTTTCGATAAGATTCTTGCCAAGATTTTCGGCACTGCGAACGAACGCGCCATCAAAAAGCTGACGCCAATTGTGGCGCAGGTTAGCGTGCTGGAGCCGGAGACCAAGAAGCTCTCGGATGAAGAGCTAAGGGCCAAAACTGCCGAGTTCAAAGCGAGAATTGCCGCAAAGCTCGAAGGAATTACCGGCGCCGACGAGAAAAAGCAAGCCGAGAAGGAAGCGCTCGATGAGATTCTTCCCGAGGCTTTCGCCGTGGTGCGCGAGGCGGGCTGGCGCGCTGTGCAAATGCGCCACTTCGACGTGCAGCTGATCGGCGGCATGGTGCTGCACCAGGGCAAGATTTCAGAGATGAAGACGGGCGAAGGCAAAACGCTTGTTGCCACGCTTGCCTGTTATCTGAACGCGTTGGCAGGGCACGGCGTTCACGTGGTAACGGTGAATGACTATCTGGCCAAGCGCGATGCCGAGTGGATGGGCAAGATTTACGAGTTCCTCGGCCTCACCGTCGGCGTCATCGTTCACGATCTCTCCGACGACGAGCGCCGCGCCGCTTACGGGGCCGACATCACTTACGGCACCAACAACGAGTTCGGATTCGACTACCTGCGCGACAACATGAAGTTCGAAATCAAGGACTGCGTGCAGCGCGGGCACTACTACGCCATCGTGGACGAAGTCGACTCGATTTTGATCGACGAAGCGCGGACGCCGCTCATCATCTCCGGGCCGACCGAGCAGACAACTGATAAGTATGCGCGCGTGCGGCGCATCATTCCAGACCTCGAGATGGGCGAAGAGGTGGAATGGAGCGACTCGCAACGTCAGAAGGAACTGGGTATTCAACTCGCCGAGGGCGAAAAGTATTTCAGCGGCGACTACTTCGTCGACGAAAAACAGCGGACCATCGGCGTGACGGACTCCGGATGGGAGACGATCGAAAAGGCGCTGGGTATTGGAAACATTGCCGATGCGGAGAACTGGGAACTGAAGCACTACGTGGAGACGGGGATCAAGGCGCACGCGCTCTACAAGCGTGACGTGGACTACGTGGTGAAGGACGGCGAAGTCATCATCGTGGATACGTTCACCGGTCGATTGATGCCGGGAAGACGCTGGAGCGACGGTCTACACCAATCGATTGAGGCCAAGGAGGGCGTGAACATCCGCAAGGAAGATCAAACCCTGGCCACGATCACGTTCCAGAATTACTTCCGCCTTTATCAAAAACTGAGCGGCATGACCGGCACGGCCGAAACCGAAGCGGCCGAATTCGAAAAGATTTACAAACTCGAGATCGTGGTGATTCCCACGAATAAGCCGTTGCTGCGGTTGGAAAATCCAGATGTGGTCTTCCGCACGGAATTGGAAAAATACAAAGCCGTGGCGGAAAACATCGCCGAGCTGCACGCCAAAGGGCAGCCGGCCCTGGTGGGAACCACATCGATTGAAAAGTCGGAGCGGCTGTCGGCGATCCTCCAGAAAAAAGGCGTGCAGCACGTGGTCTTGAACGCCAAATTCCACGAGCGCGAAGCGGAGATTGTGGCGCAAGCGGGGCGGTCGGGGATGGTGACCATCGCCACCAACATGGCCGGCCGCGGCACCGACATTCTGCTCGGCGGCAATCCCGAATTCATGGCTCGCCAGGAATTGGTCAAGAAGAGCAAGGCTCGCGCGATCAGCGTGGCCGAGGGCGCCATCAATCCCATGGCGCCGGCGGGATTCCAGCGTTTCTATTATCAGGGGCAGGAGTTTGAGATCCCTGACGCGGATTGGGCAAGTGTGCACGGCGTGCATGCCAAGGCCGCGCAACTGGAGCACGATCAGGTGATCAATGCCGGGGGGCTGTTCATCCTGGGCACGGAACGGCACGAATCGCGGCGCATCGACAACCAGCTGCGCGGGCGCGCCGGTCGCCAGGGCGATCCCGGCGAGTCACGATTCTTTTTGTCGCTCGAAGACGACCTGATCCGAATCTTCGCGCGCGGGTTTGCAGGCAGCGTGATGCAGAAGGTGATGGTCGAGGACGAAGCCATCGAGTCGCGCATGATTACCAAGCGCATTGAAGGCGCGCAAAAAGCGGTTGAAGCGCAGAATTTCGAAGCCCGCAAGCACCTTCTGGAATACGACGACGTAATGAACAAGCAGCGCGAGGCGGTTTACGGCCTTCGCCGCCAGCTGCTTGAAGGCGTAGAACAGCGCGAGATGATTCTGGAGGATTACGCCGGAGGAATTCTGAGCATTGTTCTCGATGAGCATGCCGGCGAAAAAATGCGGCAGGATCAATGGGACATCAAGGGTCTGGGAGAGAAGCTGGTCGACCACTTTGGATTCAATCTCGCGGCATCGGGCATCAAGCCGGAGACGCTGAGCCGCCACGAGCTCGGCGAGGAGATTTTTGCCAAGCTGAGCGAAAGCTATGAGGCAAAGGAAAAGATTCTAGGCGCGGCCACCATGCGCCACCACGAGCGCATGGTGATGCTGACTGTCATCGACGGGCTGTGGAAGGATCACCTGCTCTCGATGGATCACCTGAAAGAGGGAATCAATCTACGCGGCTATGCGCAGCGCGATCCGCTGGTTGAGTACAAGCGCGAGTCGTTCGACATGTTCGAAGCCATGATGCTGAAGTTCCAGGAAGACACGGTGCGCTTCCTGTTCCGCATGCAGATTCTTGGGCCCGACGGCCAGCCACTTGACAGCGCCGTGCCCAGCCCGCGCAGGCCGGTGCCTCCAGCACCGCCAGTTGCAAGTGCCGCGCGTCCCCCCCACGCCGACAATGCGCCGCGCGAGATTTCGATTTCCACGCGCGCACCATCCACGACCATCGATGAACTGGAGAAGGAGTTCCATCGCAAGAAGGAGAAGGAACTTGCGGCGGCCAGCCGGCAGGGCGGCGGAGAGGCTTCCCAACCCTCGCAGCGGCGTACGGGCGATAAGGTGGGACGCAATGACCCCTGCCCATGCGGCAGCGGCAAGAAATTCAAAAAGTGCCATGGGGCGTAGAAACAGGGACCAAGGGAACGACGCCCTGAAAAAATGAAAGCCCAGCCGATTTGGCTGGGCTTTTTGCTGGCTACTCCAACCAGGCCGTTCCCTTGTTCCCTTGTTCCCTGCTTCTCTCACCGCAGAAAACTGAAGAAGCTTCTTTTTTCGTTTTTTTCGGCGAGCAGCCCCGCGGCCGATTTAGCCATCTGCCGGATGGTCTGCGAGATGGTGGAGTCAACCATCACCATGGGAGTCGCAGTTTCGCGGGTTCGGCGCGCGGCCGCATAGTCGTCGGGAATTCTCCAGTTCGCGGTGCGGGTTAGAGCCTTGGCGATCTGCGCTTCGTCGAAGAGCGAGTCGCCGGATTTATGGCGATTGACCACCACCTGCAAATTCTCATCGCGCCGGGAAAAATACTTCAAAATCATCCGATTGGCCGTGCGCATCTCCGAGATCCCCGCCTGTGTGACCAGCAGGACAGTAGAGGAATCCTCGAACAGGGTTGAATCCATGAGGTCGATCCGCGATCCGATGTCGACAACCACGTAGTCGTAAATTTCGCGCGTGACTTTCAGCAGCTTGTCGACAGCCTCGGTGGTGGCGCGCACGTCAGACAGGTCGGTCGGCGCGGGAAGCACCGACAGTCCGGAGCTATGCTTTGACACCAGCGTTGAAAGCAGATTCGCATCCACGCGAGCGGGATTCTCGAGAGCAGTTACCACCGAATACTCAGTCTTGATGCCCAGGTTGATGGCCACGTCGCCAAGCGGCTGGCCCAAGTCGATGAGCAGCGTGGAAGTCTCACTTTCCAGTGCCAGCGCGAGGGCAAAATTTGAGGCCAGCGTGGTCACGCCACATCCGCCCTTGGAGCCGAGAAAGACAAATAATTTGCCTGTTTTCTTATCGTCCCTTGGCTGGGCGGCAGGCGGCGCATCGCGGTGCATGATGGCGCGCGTGAGTGCGGCGGAAACTTCGTTGGCATCGATCGGCAGGGTGAAGAATTCGCGCACACCGGCGCGCATAAATTGAACGGCCCGCTTCATATCGGCGTTTGCCGAGTAGGCCATCACATAGCTGCGACCGGTCGTGCAAATGCTCTCGACCAGGGCGAACGCGTAATCCGGTTCGCTGTCTACGTCGACGATAACGATTTCGTAGGCCTGGGCAAGTCGCTGTGGAAGGTCATCCAGCCGGGGAGGGAAAGACGAGAATTCGTGAAGCTTGAGCCCCGGATGCTGGGAGATAGCATTGGCGACAACTTTGCGGCGCTGCTCGTCGGGTCCGAGAAGCGCAACATTTAGATGGCTCACGTCCGGGATGGCAGGCTCCCTCGAGGCTTGCAGCATAGCAAACAAACCACTCCCAAATCTCTATTTTAAGCGATCTCGTTGCAGATATGGGACTTGCTATGACGCTTTCGGGGGAGTGCAAAGAAAGGGGCGGGGCAGCGGATCTCCAGGCAATGGTTGGGGATGAAGAGGGGCGGCAAATGGGGGGTGCCGAGGCAACGGAACTAAAGGGCTCATTTCCGGCGACGCTGCCTTCAATCAGCCGCGCCGCCGGAATGGTCATTGGCATCTGCCCAAAGACCGATTTAGGGGTTGGTGAAATTGAAGGCCACGACCACCACCCGATCACACGCTCCGGGACTGAATTTCCATTGGCGGACGGCTTCCCTGGCCGCCTGAGACAGGATGAAGGGGCCTTTGCCGGACCGCACCTCTTTTACGTTGCCCTGGGGACCCACGACGACTTCGAGATACACCTCGCCCGAGAGCTTCATCGCTTTTGCCGCCTGCGGATAGGAAGGGCTGGGAAAGGCCTGGGCCACTTCGGTCTTCATCCCGCGGGTGTCCCCAGCCCTCGCAGGCAAGGCCATTCCAGCCACAAGCGCCAATGCGATGGTCGAAAGCAAGAGTTGTTTAACGCCGCGCCAGCCAAAATCCGAGTGAATCGAACTCCCCATATTCATCCTGTCCTCCAGGAGTCTTAAAAAGACCCAACCGATATATCGGAGTCGGTGCGAAATTGGTGAGTGAAATTCAGTTACCAAGGGAACGTGCTTGGCTGGTTGGCGCAAGCAGAAGGGCACCGGTGCCGCTCGGGCCAGAAAGGCGCTGTTCAGGATTCACTGGCGCCGAAAATCTGTGGTGGAAGGCTATCGAGCGGAGGCGGCGATGGCCGCAAAGGTCAGGTCTTCAACGGTACTTCGGTGCTCAATGCGCCATTGGTCGAAGAGACGGCCGTAGCTTAGGGTGATGTAGTGGGCGGGATCGACGCCGAGCCGCCGGGCCGCAAGATCGATCCACTCGGAGGACCCTTCGAGCTCGGCATAGTTGCCGATGGGCGTTTCATCGATGACGCAGTGGCCGGCTACACCATGACCGTTAGGATCGGCCCACTCGGTACGCCATTTCTCATAACGAAACGCCGCGACGAATCCAAGACAAAGAAAAAACTCGGCCAGCGCGGCGCCCTGGGCAATTTCGGCCTCGGTTTCAATGCGATGCTTGTGGCGGGCGCTGTCGGGGCTGCCGGACCCGGGGCTTGAACCTTGAATTGGGGCGGGAAGACGCTTGTGCGTGAGCGTCCAATGGCCCGCGTAGCTGCGGATGCGAAGGATTTCGGTGCGCCCGCGAAGTTGCCGGTCTGGCGTGTCATAGAGCACGTTCCTCTCGAAGCTGCGCGGGGTTTGCAGTTGAAAGCCGGCGGATTTGAGGCGCTCGGTGAGGGCGCCGAGATCGATGACGCGGAATTTGATCTCGGTTTCGATGGGCATGGTCAAGCTGAGTATAAAGGGAAGGCAGCGAATGTATGAAGAAGTGGTGGAGTGAATCAAACAGGTGAGAATAGAAGAGTGAAGACGCTCCGGCTGGCTGTTGATCCAAACAAATTGGATGCGCGAGACGTGCAAGACGCGCTCGATCGCGCGGCGGAGATTCTGCGCACTGGCGGCCTCGTGGCCTTGCCGACCGAGACCGTCTACGGGTTGGGTGCGAATGCCCTGGACCACGCAGCGGTCGAGCGGATCTTTCAAGCGAAGTCCAGGCCCGCGTGGGATCCGGTGATTGTGCACGTGGCATCAGTTGCCATGCTCGACGGCCTGGTCGAAGAGATTCCCGACGCCGCGCGCAAGCTGATGGCTGCGTTCTGGCCGGGGCCGCTGACGCTGCTGCTCAAGCGGACGCGCGCCGTGCCGGACGCGGTCACGGCGGGGCGACCGCTGGTCGGCGTGCGCATGCCCGCGCACCCGGTGGCGCTTGAGCTGATTCGGCGCGCGGCGGTTCCGATCGCTGCGCCCAGCGCCAACCGATTTGGGCACGTGAGCCCGACCACGGCCGAGCACGTGCTCGACGATCTCGATGGGCGCATTGACGCGGTGCTCGACGCAGGCCCCACGCTGCACGGCGTCGAATCGACGGTGCTCGATCCGTTAACCAGCCCCATGATGATTTACCGGCCGGGCGCGGTAAGAGCGGAGCAGATCGCCAAAATTGCCGGGCCGGTTGAGCTTTTCCGAAGCGATGCAGCGTTGCGCGAAACTCCCCTGGAGGCTTTGCCTTCGCCGGGAGTGGGATTGAAGCACTACGCGCCGCGTGCGCGGTTGGTGCTGGTTGAGGCGCGTCAAGAAGAGCTGGGTGCAAGAATCGCTGCGGCGGCGACACTTGAAAGCGGCGAGAAGGTTGGCGTCATGCTGCCCGAAGGGATCGGCGCGCCAAAAGAAATCGAGTCTGCGGAGATTTATGCGTGGGGCAAATGGCATGCGCCGGATACGCTTGCGCACGGGCTTTATGCAGGATTACGGGCGCTCGATGCCGCCGGTTGCACGGTGATCCTCTGTCCGCTGCCGCCGGCCGAAGGAATCGGAGTTGCGATTCGCGATCGGCTCTTAAAAGCAGGAAGCAGGGAGTAGCCAGTAGGGAATAGGTGTGAAGTCTCTGGGCGTTTTTTACATTCTGCGAGATTTGAAAGGGCTGGATTTATCCGTGCCAAAAGCTGCACAAAACACGGCGGGCTTCACAGGCCGCGGAAAAACTGCTTGGGAGAAGCACGAAGTGTCAGGGCACGACTTTAGTCGTGCCGCAGGTGCCGCAAAATGAGAGCGGCTTTAGCCGCCGAGGACGTGTTTCTCGGCTTTGGCGACTTTTTCCGCAGCCTGTTTATCGGTGCCAAAAGCTGCACAAAAGACGGCGGGCTTCACATGCCGCGGAAAAACTGCTTGGGAGAAGCACGAAGTGTCAGGGCACGAGTTTACTCGTGCCGCAGGTGCCGCAAAATGAGAGCGGCTTTAGCCGCCGGGGGATGAGTCTCTCAGCTTTGAGGACTTTTTCCGCAGCCTGTTTATCCGTGCCAAAAGCTGCACAAAGCACGGCGGGCTTCACATGCCGCGGAAAAACTGCTTGGGAGAAGCACGAAGTGTCAGGGCACGACTTCAGTCGTGCCGCAGGTGCCGCAAAATGAGAGCGGCTTTAGCCGCCGAGGGACGTGGAGATTCGGCGCCGGGACAAATTGAAAGCGCGCAATTCCGTCGGCAGCGCTTCCGTGTTTTCTATTCCCTGCTGGCTATTCCCTATTCCCTGTCTTTACCCGTTGTCGCCGAGCTTGTACATGTACTTGATGGCGGATTTGAAGATCAGGGTCTTGGCGCGCCCGCGGACCTTGAGCGAATTGCGGTCGTACCATTCGATGCAGCCATCCACGCGCTCACCATCTTCCAGCACAATCACCATCGGAGTCTGCGACTGAATCTGCTTTTGCAGATAAAAAAGTTCGGCGTGCCGATTGGCTCCAGCTCCGTCGGCAGTCTGTGCAGGAAACCGAAAAGGAAGCGGGGCGGGAAAGTTCCTTCTTCTTGGCGCTGGAATCTGGCCGGGCTCCAGATCGCGCGCTGGTGTGGTTGGTAACGTGCTCATAGGGCCTCCGCGAAGAACTCAAGATCAAAAATTCAAACAACAGCAGGGCCAGTTGCCCCGGGGGAAAATCAATCAATATCCGGCGAAAGGCGCCGGCACAAACGGCCAGGCTCTAAAAACGGCCCGTGCCACACGCTGAAGACTAAAAACTACCGGAACCAACTGACTCCGGCCCAAGCGCCACAGAAGACACTCCTTCGTTGCCGGGATAGACCTTTCCCGTGGTCCCTTGTGACTCGATGGGAGAACTCGTTACTCGAAAAGATGCCCGCGTGCGATTGGAGGTTGCTCTTTTATTCTGGGGCCATTCCGATGGACCGTCAAGCGGAAGCAGCAAACCGCAGAGAGTGAACAGCGGACAGGGAAAAGCGGTCAGTCATCGGTGAAGACTACACAGGGATCGGTGGTCGGCGAACACTGAACCGCCGACAATCGCGCCGTTTCCTCACAGTCATTTGATCGCTATTCTTCACACCCCGCTCGCGGCCAGGCCTACAGCCATCGCGTCAAGCGAGAGCGAACGCAATAGGTTGCGGCGCATTCCCTGTTCCACCTGCACCAGCGCTCGAGCGGCGGAGTCGATCCAGTCCACCGTCAGTCCCTCAGCCAATCGGGTCAGCTCGGCGGCGATGTCGATGTTCCGGATCAGCGATGGAGTGCCGGCCACGATCAGCAGCAGGTCTTCAACCAGGCTGGAAAGCGCGCGGAGCAGATTCACGGTCTTCTCCTGGCCGTCGGCTCCGGCGCGATAGCTTTCGGTGGCGTGGAAGAGCGCGGAGAAGTCAGGCTCGCGAAGCGCGGTGCGCAAAATGACCAGCGCGTCTTCGCGGCTGGCCAGATAAACCCCGAGGTCGAAGGCCAGAGCGCGGCCCACGGCGCCCATGGCCAAACGTGCGACAAGAGAACGGTCCTGCGGTTTGAGCTCAGGCCGGCGGCGCGCGAGCAGCGCTTCAAGTTCGGCGGCCGGCAGCGCGCCCAGCCGGTGAATCACGGCACGAGAGCGAATAGTCGGCAGCAGCTCCTGCGGATTCTCCGTGAGCAGGATTAGAGATGTGTGGTCCGGCGGCTCCTCGAGCAGTTTGAGCAGGCTGTTTGCGGCCTCTTTCATGAACGCCGATGACGTGAAGATGGTGAACGCGCGCTTGGCCTCCGCCGGCGGGCGGTAGAAAGCGACGTGAATGGCCTGCCGCACCTGGCCGAGCTTGATCATCAGCTGCGGCGGGTCGGGCGGAACGACCAGCACGTCGGGGTGCGTTTGGATAAGAATGCGCGTCTCGCGCTTGTCGGTTTCGCGCAGGTCGTCGCGCGCCTCGACGGCTTCTTCGACGAGGGTTTCGAGATTCGCCGAAGCGGCGATTCTCACGCAATTCGAGCAGACGCCGCAAAAGTCGGGCAGGCCATCGGACTCGGTGGGGTTGAGGCAATTGACTGCCTGGGCCAGCATCAGAGCCAGCGTGTATTTGCCCGAGCCGCGAGGGCCGGCCAGGATCATGGAGTGCGGAAACCGGCCGGTGCGAATGCTTTCGCGCAGGTGCGTGACCGTGGCTATGTTGCCGAGGAAGTCCTGAAATCCCACGGATTGAGAGTAGCAGGAAGGCCCTTGCTCGCTGCTTTCCGTTTCGCCCCGCCGCAGCCGTCCCCGCCCTCATTCCTTGGTCCCGGTTCTCCGGTATACCCCGGTCCGTACCCCCTTTTTCCTTGTCAAGCCCTCCAGGCCAAAATAAATCTGCGCCCCTCTCGTAAGTCGTTGGTCCCTTAGTCACTTGGTCCCTTGGTCCCTGCCTCTCGAAGTTTGCCGATCATTTCGCCCTTTGGGCGCACAATAGTTCCATGCTGACGATTCCGAATCTCGGCCGACTTCACCTGGCTCCGCTCACCCCGCGAACTCACCGCCTTTTTGTCTCACCTGCTTCGTCTCGTCTGCCAGAGAGCACTCATATCGCGAAGCCGACCTGAAAACTGACGGCTGAGGGCTGAAAGCTGCAGAGAGGGTGATTTTTTCACACCTGAGAGCGCAAAAATGCACTTAACTCTTTTAGCATCAGCGAATTCATGAAAAAGTGGGCAACAAATTTCAATCGATTTCATCGAATTTCATCGAAATTGGTGCACGAAACACCCCTTTTTGAGCCCAAATCGCCCAAATTTGCAATGCCTTTTCGGCCGAATCTGTCAACGACACTTGACAGGCTCGCAGATCGAATGTAATGTTTACTTGTCAATATGTAAAGGAGACCAGTCATGCACTGCAAGTCCAATTGTCCCGAAGAGCGACGCTTCGTCGTGCCCTTTCAAGACGAGGGAGATTTCCTGCCGCCTGTGGAGGTACTGAGCGCCAATGGTGCAATAGGCTCGATTCGAAAGGAGACCGCTTATGTGTGATCGAATCAAGAATCCGGCAAGGGATCACATGGAAGACCGCATCCTCTTTTTCATGATGCCGTTGCTTGTGGCGAATATCGCAATGGCGTTTTGGGGATTCGGCTATGGCCATTTGAGAGGCGGATTGGTCTACCTTCCCGCCATTTTGGTCGCGCTCCTGGGTGTCGGATTTATCGTCATCTTCGGCCTTTACCTGAAAGAGGAGCAGGACGAGTTTCAGCGCGACCTCTGGGTCCAAGCGATGCTGTGGGGGATTGGGGCGACGCTGACCGTCATCACATTCTGGGGATCTCTGGCGGAGTTCGAGCTGGCGAAGGGTCTGAAGCTCATGTTTGTCTTCCCGATATTCTGGCTCATTACTTGTGTCGCCAGGCTGGTGCTGAAGCTGAGGTACCGATGAAGAACCGGCTGAAGGTTTTGCGCGCGGAGAGGGACTGGTCGCAGGGGGATCTGGCTCAGCGGCTGGAGGTGTCGCGGCAATCCGTCAACGCGATCGAGACGGGGAAGTTCGATCCGAGTCTGCCGCTGGCGTTCAAGCTGGCGCGTTTGTTTGGGCTGAGGATCGAGGAGATTTTTGAGGACAGTGATCAGTGAACAGTGAACAGTAGGCCGGTCTGCCATTCTGTAAACTATTGAATATAAATGAGTAATCGCACGGCCTCTGTATCCAGGCAAGAGTAACCCATAGGGCGGGTACCAACAGGCCCCGGTCTAACCTGAATCCGCCATTGTTGGCCTTTGTAAATCGAAGTACCTCTATAACGTGGCGTCCTCACACTCCATCGCAGGCCGCGACACAGGCTAGACCGGGTCAGGGAATCATGTAAGGGGTTCAGCAGCGTGCAAGGCGATGCTTTCCTGAGGAAGACGACATTGGAGACCATCGATTCTCCTTACAACAATTCCTGATCCTGCACAGCCAGGTGCTTATGCAGGAACCGCAGCAAAACATCCTCGCCGCTCGTGTAACCGTGACGATGACGGCAGCACTCGGAGCCATAACCGGCCTCCTGCTGGGATGTGTGCTGGCAATTCCGCTGGCCGAGAATCATCTGAAAACCTACATGGAACGAGTGGCGGCTCAAGATGATGCCTCGCTGAAGGAGGCGCGCTCTGTTCTGGATAGCATGCAGCACTCCGCCGATCCGGCTTGTTCCGCGGAGGAGCTGAGCAATCTGAGAGAACTGGTTTTTCTCTCAAACTATTTGAAGGCCGCGGGACGGATTCAACGGGGAAGGATTGAGTGCTCCACAACTGCAGGCCGTCCTGCGCGACCGTTCGGTAACTTCAAAGCGGGGCGAGTTCAGGCGGATGGAACAGTAATCTATAGCAATCTCGCTCCAGTAGAAGATCAAAACCTGAAACGGACGGGGATTCAACTGGGCAATGCTTTCGTAGTCTTTGGTTCGCATTTGCCGGAACCCGACAGCCAGATGCCGATTCAACTGGCAATCGGTCCGTATCAGGCAGGAACCCAGACAACATCAAATAAAGTTTCGCCCCAACCGACTTCTGACCGAGCGACCAGTGATGTGGCGCTAAGGGGAGGCACGATCGTGGCCAGCGAATGTTCGCCGCTTATGTCACGCTGCGTCGTGGCGTCGGTGGGCGTTGACGACGCAAGGCGCGGGGAATTTGCTGTGATCGGCAGCACGACCATCGTGTGCGGGATCGCCGGAATTTTCATCGGGACTATGCTATGCGGCTATCACCGCCGCAGCATTTCAATCGATCAGCAGTTTAAGCGTGCAGTCGCGCACGAGCAAGTTCACCTTGCTTATCAACCAATCGTCAACCTGGCGAGTGGAAAAATTGTAGGCGCCGAGGCGCTGGCGCGCTGGACCAGGCCCGACGGTGTTTCCGTCAGCCCGAGCGAATTCATCAGGACAGCGGAGCAGCATGGTTTCATCGGTTCGCTTACCAATCTGGTTTTGCGGCGCGCGTTGAAGGAGTTCCGCGAAGTGCTCAACAAGCTGCCCGACTTCCGGCTGAACATCAATGTCGCAGCCGCGGACCTGATCGATCCCCGGTTTCTGCCCATGATTGAAGCGGCCGTCCTGGAGGCCCATGTGAGGCCAAGCAGCCTCACCTTAGAGGTGACAGAAACATCCGCCGCAGATCAGGAAGACGCGCTGGAGTCGATCCGTTCGCTGCGCCGCATGGGGTTCGGCATTTCCATTGACGATTTCGGAACCGGTTATTCAAACCTTTCCTATCTCTTGTACCTCTCCGTCGATTCCATCAAGATCGACAAGGCTTTCACGCGGGCCATTGGAACGGACGCGGTGACGGTCGCAATCCTTCCGCAGATCATCGCCATGGCACGAAACCTGAATCTTGCCGTGGTGGTCGAAGGCATCGAGTCGCCCAGCCAGGCCGACTACTTCTCCACTGACAACCTGAAGATTTACGGCCAGGGCTGGCTCTATGGACGCCCTGTCCCCGCCGTCGAATTCTTTGGATTGCTGGGTGTCATTGTTGATCAGCCAAGTGTCGCCGCCCTCCCCGAAGCCGCAGGAGTCCCCAGCCTGGCGTGAGGCAAAGCACGGAGTCGAAACCGCAATCGTCCAATAGGCGCTAAGAATTCACTGGGGCGATTCGTTGTGACTGCTGTAGACTTGCCGTGGTCAGTCATTCCCCGGGCCGTCGCTGACTAAATCAAGACAGGAGAAAGCAGATGAACACAAGAGTGTGTAGTGTCTTCGCAGGTCTGTGCGGGGTCGCGGTGTTCGCGTTGAGCGCCATTCCCTCGGGCGCGCAGGCGACAGAGGTCAAAGAGAAACCGGCCATGTACTCGTATGTGGCGAACTGGCAGATTCCGCCGGAGCATTGGGGAGACGTGGCGAAGATCAATGCTTTTGACAAGACGATCTTCGACGCCGCACTCAGCGATGGAACACTTGTGGGCTACGGCTACGATGTGAATATGGTGCACACGCCGGACGGCGAGTCGCACGACACCTGGTGGTCGTCGACTTCGCTGGCGGGGTTATTGAAGGTGCTGGACAAGTTGAGGGGGGTGGACCCGTCGAATTCGCCGCACTCCTTGAATCCGACCAAGCACTGGGACCTGGTACTCGTGAGCCACTATTACAACTGGAAGCCGGGACCGTACACGGGCGCGTATGTGAACGTGGCGATGTATCAACTGAAGCCGAATGCGGACGACGACGCTGTGGAAACGCTGAGCAAGGGCGTGGTTGTGCCGATCCTGGAAAAGATGCTCGCTGACGGGACGATTCTGGAATACGAAGTGGACACCGAGGCAATCCACACTGACGCGCCTGGATTGTTTGCGATTGTCTACGTGACACCGCAGGCGGAAGGTATCGATACAGTTCGTGCTGCGATCAGGGCTTCTGGGCACGATAATCCGCTGATCAGCCCGGCATTCGATTCCTACGTTGATTACAGCCAACATCGCGACGAGCTTCTGAAGGGGAACGGCGAGTACAAGTAGAAGCTGCGGAATTAGCGGAGTCCGCGGAGTTCGTGTTCTCCCACTCTAATTGCTCGCAACGGCGAACAATTAGGATGGGGCACCCCATGCCGAGGCGAATGGATAGAGAGCGATCCCTGGTCTCAGAAGCGAGACCAGGGGCACACGACTTCCGTACGACAGCAACCAAATCCTTCCCCCAAAGACCAGGAGGACATTTGAAATTCATTGTGAGCTGGACTTTGCCCCAGGCCACCTATCACGGCGCCACCGAAAGGTTCATGAAAACCGGCGGTATGCCGCCGCCGAGCGTGAAGCTGATTGGGCGCTGGCATGGAATGAGCGGCAACGGATTTGCGGTTGTGGAGACCACCGATCCTAAGGCTCTCTACGCGTGGTTCGCGGAATGGACAGAATTTCTGCCCATCGAGACCACTCCGTGCCTTGAGGACGCAGATGCGGGAGAAGTGCTGGCGGCGCTCAAGAAATAACAAAGAGCGAGAAGTCCGAAGACCGGGCGGATTCGCAATGCCTCGCCTGGTCGCCGTGGCGAGGGTCGCGGCGGCGCGGGAAGTCGTGCGCCCGATCCAGCGGAGTTAGAAAAGCAGCAAGCTGGTTAGTCAGCGAATCAGCAAGTCAGCGAAAAGGCCCCGAAGTGGGGCCTTTTCTTTTTGCGCGCAGGTTTTATTTGCCGGTGTAGATGACGTGCCAGATAGATTTGGAGCCGTCGTCAGAAACGAAGAGCGAGCCATCAGGAGCGACTGCTACGCCGACGGGGCGGCCCCAGACATCGCCATCTGCGTCGCCGACCGTGAAGCCGGTGAGGAAGTCTTCATATTCGCCGGTGGCGTGACCGTTCTTCATCGGAAGCCGAACCACTTCGTAGCCGGCACGGTTGGCGCGATTCCACGAGCCATGCTCGGCCGCGAAAGCATCGCCTTTGAACTCGGCCGGAAACTGCGATCCCTCGTAAAAGGTCATCTCCAGTGAAGCAAAGTGAGGCTGGAGAAGAATGTCGGGCGTGATGACCTTGGACTTGAGCTCACGGTGCTTGCCCACGAGCCGCGGATCCCAGTGGCCCCCGTTCGGGCCGCCCATATAGAACCATGGCCAGCCGTAGAAGCCGTGTTCCTGCACATGCGTGATGTAGTCGGGAACGAGGTTGTTGCCGATGGCGTCGCGCTCGTTGGTGGAGCACCAGAGCTGGCCGGTCGTGGGATTGATGGCTTCTCCGACGCAGTTGCGAATGCCCCAAGCGTAGACTTCGACGAATTTGCCGTCGGGAGTGAATTCGAGCACATTGGCGCGATGAAATTCCTCAGGATGCGTGTCGGCATCGTCGACGTTGGAGTGCGAGCCGACGGAGGCGAAGAGCTTTGTGCCATCGAGCGAGAAGCGAAGGTCGCGGGTCCAGTGGCCACCGCCGGCCAGGCGTCCACCGCCGGGAAGATCGGCAAGCTGCTGCATGGGTCCGGTCGCTTTGAGATCGCCGTCGTGATAGGGGAAGCGAACGATAGCGTCCGTGTCGCCGATGTAGATCCACTTCGGGTTTGCCCCAAGCGGATAGAAGGCGATGCCGAAGGGCTGACGGAGACCGGTGGCGAAGACGGAGACCTGCTTCGGCTTGCCGTCGGCGTCGACGCCGCGGAAGATTTTGATTTTGCCGGTTTCGCTTTCCGCAAGGAAGAGATCGCCGTTGGGGGCGAAGCGGATGAGGCGCGGATTGTCGAGATCGGTGGCGTAGAGCTCAACCTTGAAACCTTTGGGGGCGATGGGCCATGCGTTGGCGGGACGGGGAACCACGGTCGCGTGGTTGTCGACCGATTGCTCCGGCATGGGCTCGGGCAAATCGGCGACGGTGAGATGACGGCGCGTCCCCGGAGACTCATGGGCCGCGTCAGTGAATGCGTCCTGGCCGGTGAGAACGGTGTGCTTGGTGGAGGAGTCGGCGACGGCTGCGGGATTGGTGGCAGCGGAAGCGATGAGAGTGGAAGCGAGGACTGCAAGGCCGAGGACGGCCGAAGCGGTGAGGAGACGTTGCGGATGATTCATGAGACCTCTCTGGTTTTGAATTGCGGGGCGTGCGGATCGACCTTGAAAGACCCAACGACATTCTTACAGATGCGGCGGAGGGGCAGCGGGGTTCACCGTTGCCAGACTGACGAAAGCGGCCTGCGGATGCAAAACCATGATTAAACAGCATCTCGACAATTACACGGAATTCGATACCGGAATCACCGCTTAGACTCGGTCCGATCGCGAGGCGGGCGCGGTGGGACTGAAGGCCAGTGTTCCTCGGGAGACCAGCGGCCTTTCTTGTCGAGGCGTGCGCCAACCTGCTGCCCACAACGGACGCATGGATGGAGACGCCATTGGGCCCGGTCGACATTGGCCAGCAGCAGGCTGATGGTCTCCTCGCTAAAAGAGCCGTCGCACGGTTTTACCGGAATGGGCATGAAAAGTTCTTCCTCGCTTTCCGCTCGAACCACTTTATGGGCAGAGGAGAATCGATTTCTGTTCGATAGCGAACAAATGAGGGCAGCCCCTGGCTCGTGGACGGTCGCCAATAGCGAGCAGCCTGCACCTTTTGGCACCTGGCCAATAGCAACCGCAGGTCCCTCGACTCTCTACGCGCGCAAAGCGAGCTCCCGTCGCTCCGGACGACAATTCGGTGGATAGTGCACGATCGGCTCATTGGATCATAAGGCGGCCAGTGAGGGGCGTATTCGTCGAGGAGGGGCCGACGAGGATTTTGTAGGCGCCTGCCGCGAGATTCCAGGTCTCATCAGATTCGTTGAAGGTTTGGAGCACGCGCGGATCGATCGAGACGGTGACGGATTGGGATTTGCCGGGAGCGAGGGAGATGCGCGCGAATCCGGCGAGGCGCTGCCAGGGTTCGTCGGAGCCATGGGGAAGAGTTGCGTAAACCTGTGCGACTTCAGTGCCGGCGCGCGTGCCGGTATTGCGCACGGTAAAGCGCGCTGTTTTGGCGGCAGAGTCTACGCTCAGTCCGGAGTAGGCGAACGTGGTGTAGGACAAGCCAAAGCCAAACGGGAAGAGCGGCGTTTTGTGCTCGGTTGCGTACCACTTGTAGCCGACTTCGGCGCCTTCGTCGTAGTGGACGGCGTAGTTTGATACCGGCGAACCGGGATTCACGGGATCTGCTCCGTGCGCACGAATATGCGGCGGCAACGGCGGAATGACCGGATGGGGCAGATCCTGCTCGCTCTTAGGAAAACTGATGGCGAGCTTGCCAGACGGATCGACGTCGCCGACGAGGATGTTGGCGAGGGCTTTGTGTCCTGAGCTGCCCGCGAACCAGGCTTCGACGACGCCGGAGACCTTATCGAGCCAGGGCATGGTGACGGCGGTTCCGGTTTCGAGCACGACGATGGTGTGAGGATTGGCGGCGGCCACCTGCTCGATCAATGCGTCCTGATTGTCGGGAAGCGAAAGATTAGGGAGGTCCATGCCTTCCGATTCCCATTGGTACGCGAAGACGATCACGAGATCGGAGCTGCGGGCGAGCTTTGCGGCAGAGCTCAAGTCAGTGCCGGGGTCGAAAGTGATCTTTGTGTGCGGGAGTTTGTCGCGCAGGGCAGCGAGCGGGGAAGTGGGGAACCAGATATGCTCCTGCCAAATAGTCCTGCCCCTGCCTGGAGGCATAATCGCGTTGCCGCCAGGAGGGTCAACCTGTGCTGAGCCGCCGCCAGAGATCATGCCGACGTCGGCATGGCCACCGATGATGGCGATGGAGTGAACGCGCGACGGAAGAATGGGCAGCACGGAGCCGCGGTTCTTGAGCAGCACAATGCTGTTTTCTTCAACGTGCTGGGCGATGTCCAAATCCTTCTGCACATCGACCACGCTTTTTTGCGGCGGATCGTCGACGATGCCGGAGAGAAACTCCGCATAAAGAACGCGCCGCGCATGATCGTCAATTTCAGACATGGGCACGCGGCCGGCGTCCACCGCATCCTTGAGTTTTGCGCCAAAGTAATTGCCCATGGGCTGTTCCTGGTCGAGGCCGGCGGCGGAGGCTTTCTCGGTGGAATGAGTTCCGCCCCAGTCAGAGTCAACAAAGCCTTTGAAGCCCCATTGGCCTTTGAGCACGTCATGAAGCAGGTAGGAGTTTTCGCAGGCGTAGTCGCCGTTGACGCGGTTGTAAGAGCACATAACGGCAGCGGGATTGGCGATAGAGATACCGATGTGGAAGGCGAGCAGATCGGATTCCTGCATGCCGCGTTTGGAGATAACTGCGTTCACGAAGTTGCGACCGGATTCCTGATCGTTCATGGCGTAGTGCTTGATGTCGCCGACGACATGCTGCGCCTGCTCGCACTTCATGAGATTGCCGACGATGGTTCCGGCGAGGAGCGGATCTTCGCCGGCGTACTCGAAGGTGCGGCCGTCCCGGGGCTCGCGGGCGAGGTCTACGCCGCCACCGAGAGTCATGTTGAATCCCTGAGCGCGAAGCTCGCTGCCAATCACGGCGCCGTAGGCGCAGGCGGATTCAGTGTCCCAACTTGAAGCGGCCCCGAGGCTGGAAGGCAGGGCGGTGGAATACCGGCCATTGGCGCCGCTGTCGCGCACGCCGTAAGCGGCGTCGGACATGACCAGGCCGGGAATGCCGAGGCGACTGACGCCCTGGACATATCCGGCGCCGCCGTTTGCAAGATCGGTAAGCGGCGTCTGCCAATTGGCAGTGTGAGCCATGCCGTTGCCGTGGAGGAGCGCGATCTTTTCATCGAGGGTGAGCTGCTTGAGAACGAGATCGGCGCGGTCTTCCGGTAAGAGCTTGGGGTTCATCCAGGGGCCGTCGATTTTAGGGGCCGCTGGCTGACCCGGGAAGGTGGGGCTTTGGGCGGGGACGACACGCGATCCAAAGACGGTGAGGGCGGTGACGAAGAGAAGAACGGAACAGGAATTTACAACACGAATTCGCATGGGTCTCCGGACAGGTTCCATGCTACATCGGCAGGGGGCGGATGGGGCAGGGAGTGAGCAGGCTGCCTGTAGCCGGTAGCGAAACACGAACCGGTTGGCGACTTTGAGGGAATGCTTGGTCGCTTGGCCCTGCGGGGCGGGCTTTTGAGCCTTGGCGCTTCCCTCGGTTTCACCCCGGGGCTAGTCTCGATTATCCCTACGGAAGGGAATCTAGAGATGGGCGAGGGTGCCGGCTGCGACGGTGGCGGTGACGACGACGCGTTCACCATGCTGGGTGATCTCGGCGTTCTTGAGCAGTTCCTGAAATACGGAGTTTGCGGCGTTGGGGTGTTGCTCGATGGAGAGCCCGCGAAGGAGAGCGAGGAGCGAGTTGAGGTCGGCAGCCTGGCTGACGGCTTTGTCCTGGGTGGGGGCAATCTCTTCAACCTTAATACGGAGCGCGGCGAGGGCGCCGGGAACGGGAAGAGCGGGGGCGATGCTGGCAATGATGGTGGAGTCTTCTTCGAGGGGTAATGCGAAGCCAAAGATGTGGATGGAGCCGCTCTCTGAGAAGGGAAGACCGATTTGGCCAACACCCCAGACGAGAGAGAGCAGAGGCACGTCGTGATAGTGGCGCTCGAGAAGCGAGGAACCGGAAAAGGGCAGGGCTGCAGCGCGATGGCGGTCGATGATGGAGTGGATCTGCTCAGGGGTGGGGGTGTTGGAGATGGCAACTACGTCATAGCCGATTTGGACGACGCGGACGGTGCGGTCCTGCGAGGTAATGTTGTAGATCGTGTGGCCAACGTAGGTTTCGCGCGAGGTGGCGTGGGCGTCGAGCCACGCGTTGAAGCGCGGGCCGGTGATTCTGCCGACGAGGACCATGGAATAGGCGACAGGGCCGTTTGGGCCATTGGGATCGGGCATGCGATGGATGGCGATGGCAACCTGATCGAGGTCGCGCTCGGGGTCGATGCCGATGGCGTCAATAAACTGCTGATACTCGGGGACGCGATCTGGCGCCTTGAAGTTATTATGCGCGAGGGTGCGGATGGCCTTGAGGTTGAAGTAAATGATGCCGTCGGACTCCGGGAGCAGGCGCGCGGCCTCGGGCGGGGCCTTGGAGCGCAGGAAAATGGCGAGGGCCAGCACCAGCAGGACCGCGGCGACGATGAGAAGCGTTTTGCGGGTACGTCGGCTCATGGAGATGTGATGCAGCAAGCGTCAGGAATGAGCGTAACAGAGAGAGGTTGGCGGGGTTAGCCGCGCTAGCAGGTCAGCGGGGCTGGCGCGGGCCCGTCCTTCGGTCCCAGCGGCGATCGAAGGATTGGGCGGCGCAATGTCTCGCCCAAGCAAGGACGAGACGAAGTATGCGCGGGTTTACGGGCCGGTCTTTTGGAGCGTGGCGGCAAAGTTGCGCGATTCGCCGGCCGCGGTTTCGACGGTTCGCTCCCAGGGGGCGTATCCAGCAAGTGTCATTTGGATGGAGTGGGTGCCGGGCCTGAGCTTGATGAGAGTGGGCGTGTTGCCGACATAGTTGCCGTCGATGGTGATGTCGGCGCCAGAGGGATCGGAAGATAACTGGACGGAAGCGAAGGCATCAGAACCTGTGGCTGCGGAGTTACCTGCGGGCGCGGCATCGGATGACGGCGCGGGCCCGGGGCTGGGCGCTGCTGGACCGGAGCTGGGAGCGGCGGGTGCCGAGGCGGAAGCTGCGGGACTGGAGCCGGGGGCCGCGGGGGGAACGCTCGACAAGTCGATGTTTCTGAGTGAATCCGAAATCGCGTCCCCGGCTGCGGTTCCCGTGTAATACGCGTAGACCCGGTCTTTATGGTCGCCGTTGGGCGGAAAGCGGGTTGCCGGGGTCAAGGTTCTAACCAGCGCATGATCGCTGAGCCGGTAGATGCTGATTTCGACGATCAGCTTGCCGGGTTTGACGAGGCCGGCGTTTTCGTGGGAGAGGAACTTGCCGTCGATCACCAGCGAGTTCGCGGCGACAGAATCGGGAACAGAGGTTCCTTGATCGACGACCTGAGCGGCGACATTTCCTTTCGTCAACTGCTGGGAAACGTAGTCGGCAAAAAACTGGATGAAGTCCTGGGATTGAGCCATCCCGTTGCCATTGGTGAAATGGTTGACGACGATGGTGTTGATTGGCGGATGCTGGCTGGTCGCGGCTTCGAGCGGCGCGGCCGCTAAGGAAGCGAGAACCAGAACGAAAAACGGAGCGAAACGTTTCATAGGCGATCTCTCCCCACGCCGGGAATCGGTGTCATTGGCTACTCGGGAATGCTGATTGAGTAGATTTTGCCGCCGCTGGCCATGTTGGAGCTGGTGTAGGAGCCGGGGGGTAGAAGTCCGTATTCGCCTTTGCCGAGCTCCTGGTCCAGAGTGATCTGGTAGACGCGGGGCGCGATTTTCCGCGATGTGAACTCCACATTGTCGCGGGTTGCGCCACCAGAGGAGTGGACGACCCCTCCGGTCACGGAGCGGAACTCGCGATTGTTGCTATTTTCGCGGAGGCGCAGCAGCTGATACTCGGCGATGTCGACGCCCTCGGGAACAAAGACCGCGAGGATGACAGGGAACGTGAGAACATTCTTGGCGTTCTTGCCTGGAATGTGTCCGTTGACGTCGGGTTTGACGATCCCGTCAGAGAACATGCTTTTCATCACGCCGCCGGTCTTGAAATTGACGATCTCGGGCTCGAGCATTTGCCAAGCCCCATTCCTATCCCTGAAGTAGACACCGACGTCATCGATTCCAGCAGGGCGGCCGGTGCCGGCTGGCGCGGCTGCGGCGGGCGGAGGCGTTGCGGGAGCTGCCGCCCGGGCAATGATCGCGGCGATCACTTTGTCGCTGGCGCCTGCGCTCTTGAGGGCGATGATGGCGTCGGCGGAGGTGTCGTAGGCTGCAGGCGAATTGTTGATGGTCGTGACGATCAGGTCGTCTGACAGGCCGGCCTTGACCAGCTTAATGACCGCGTCGTTGTTCATCGCCTGTTGTGCCGCGAGCAAGGCACCGAAACCCAGCATCAGAACTGCAATGAGGCTCTTGCGCATGAAGCGTCTCCTTTCAATTGGGCGCGCGAAAAATCCTGGTTGAAGAGGCACCAGAATGATCTAACGAGTGGGCCGATTACGCAAGGTCTCTTTTGGATACGCGACGGCGGAGCCAGCAGGCACCTGCCGCCTTGGCACTGGCGCCTGCGGTCCTAGTAGACGATGGCGAAGGTGAAGATTTTGCCGGAGCTGGCCGGGGTTTTGGATGTGGCCATATCCTGCGGCTCGAGAAAACCGAACTCGCCTTCGCCCAAGTCGTTGCCGAGAACGACCTGATAGGCGGACGGGCCGATTTTGGTGCTGGTGAAATCCACCTCGTCGCGGATGGAGCCGGAGGTCTGGTTGAGTCCGCCAGCGACGGATTGGAATTGGCGATTGTTGCCGGCGACATGGAGGCGAATGAGCTCGTAGTCGCTGGCGGCGCGCCCCTCGGGCACGTGAAGGATCAACGTAAGCGGGGTGCTGACAACCAGCCGGCTGCGCATGCCTCCCACGAGCCCGTTCAGGTCTTGCTTCATGAGTCCGGCGGAAGCGAAGTGCTTGATCAGTCCGCCCGATTGGAAGATGACAACTTCAGAGGGAAGCGGCTGCCAATTACCGCCGCTGTCTTTATAGTAAGCGCCTATATTGTCGACGCCCGAAGGAAGAGGCGCAGAGGGCGCGGACGCATCGGGAGCCGAAGCCGCGGCGGAATCGGTTGAGGCAGGAGCGGATTTGGCAGCGATGGCGGCGATCACTTTGTCGCTGACGCCGGCCTGCTTGAGCGCGATGAGGCTGTCAGGCGAAGTGTCATAGGCGCCTGGCGAGGCGTTGATGGTGGTGACGATGACGTCGTCGGAGAGCTGAGCGCTGACCATCCTCATGATGGAGTCGTTGTTAAGGCCCTGCTGCGAGCTGAGATACGACGTCTGCTGGGCGATAAAGAACGGCGCCTGCTGTGCGATAAGGAACGGGCAAAACGCCACAAATAGAATCGCGCAAATTGCCTTGCCCATTGAAGCCTCTCCTTAGAAAATCGGGATCGGGAAAAGAGCTGCAGGATACCTGGATAATCTTCCGCCGGGGCGTAATGGCTCTGCAATACAACTCTGGTGGGTTTGTTACTTTGGCACCCTGTTCTGCGCTGGCCGAGGGTGTCGGGAGGGGTGAGCAGGAATGCGTTGTTTTTTCCGATTTCCAGGCGCGTTTTTCGAGCCGCTCGCGCGTTTGCTCGCGGTGCTGCGGTGTGCTAACCTTGTGTTCTGTGCCGTGTACGCGGAAAGCTGGAGTGTGTCCGCGAACAATCGGCCTCCGGAAGGGTTTCCGGGTGGTTCAGAGAGCTGGCGTAGCTCAGCTGGTAGAGCATCTGATTTGTAATCAGAGGGTCGGGGGTTCAAATCCCTTCGCCAGCTCCACAAGAAGGAAACCAGGACGGAGACGGAGCGGCAAGAGTTGACCGGCGATGCGGTTTTTAGGATGCCGGTACTCAACTCCTCGGAGAATCCACTTCAGGCGAAGGATCGCGAAGTTCCGGAGGATATCCGGAGGTTGCGGCGTGCGCGGAAGATGGGTTGGCGGGGTTGAGATTGAGCGCGGGTGGTTTGGTTTTCCACCCTTTTTTGTTCGCTTCCGCGAGTGAAAAAGGATGGGCAACCCTGAAGTTGAGTTGGGCACAGGTGGCCGAGCGGTTAATGGCAGCAGACTGTAAATCTGCCGCTCCTTGCGAGCTACGGAGGTTCGAATCCTCCCCTGTGCACCAGAAAAGCAGGGATTAGGGACCAGGAATTAGGGAACAGAAATCTGCAGTCCGTGGTTTGTGAATAGTGAAGAGCGCCGAATCGGATTTAGACCGGAAGTTTTGGATGGCGCTGGGAATGTTTGCGGTTTTGGCGGTTTTGGTTTGGCTGACGATGGGCGATGGTTCGGTGCCCGTGTTTGGCAGGCCGGTGGAGTTGAAGCTGGTTCCACTGATTGTGATTGGCGTGCTGGTGCTCAGAACGGTTTTGGCCAGGCACGCGGAGAAGATACGGAAGGGCAGCTCAAGTTAAGAGGGCTGATGTAGCTCAGTTGGTAGAGCACTCCCTTGGTAAGGGAGAGGTCACCGGTTCAAACCCGGTCATCAGCTCCAGAAGTACAGGGATCAGGGAACGGGGACCAGGGATCAGTTGGCGCCGGGATGGGTACGAATCGACGGCGAAGGAAGGCAAGACCAAACTGAACCCTGAAACCTGACCCCTGACCGCTGTTTGTGGGCGGGAGTAACTCAGTGGTAGAGTCACAGCCTTCCAAGCTGTTGGTCGCGGGTTCGATCCCCGTCTCCCGCTCCAAAGTTGTGGCTGGGTTGAAAAGCTGGTCCAAAGGGAAAAGAAGAATGTTTGAGCAGGCAGCGATTGCGGTCACGGATGAGCAGGGTTATGCCAAGCTGCACGAGTTGATCGATGCGGCGTTCGACGCGCGCGACGTGGAAGTCTTCCTGAACCGCGTGAAAAAGTCGAAGTTGCGGGTCAGGGATTATGAAGGGATTCTGGAGCGCGGGCTGCTGGGCAAGGAAGCGATCGGTCTGTACAAGGGATTGCCGGTTTCAGACCAGGCATTGACGCGCGAACGGTATTTGCGGCTGGTGGAAGCGGTGCCGCTTGAGTTGCGGCAGAGGTACTTGAAGGTGTACGCGTACTACTGAGCAAGTAAGGTTTTGGGGCTGGTGCCGGATAGCCGGCGCCCCGAGGAGCAACAAGCAGTACGAGCCACGAAAGGGATTTGAGGCTTTTTATGGCGAAGGAAAAGTTTGATCGCAGCAAGCCGCACGTAAACGTGGGGACGATCGGTCACATCGATCACGGCAAGACGACGTTGACGGCGGCCATCACCAAGGTATTGCAGAAGCACAACCCGAAGAACGTGTATCGGTCCTTTGATTCAATCGACAACGCGCCCGAGGAGCGGGAGCGCGGCATCACGATCGCGACCGCGCACGTTGAGTACGAGACGCCGAACCGTCACTATGCGCACGTCGATTGCCCGGGTCACGCCGACTACATCAAGAACATGATTACCGGCGCGGCGCAGATGGATGGCGCGATTCTGGTAGTAGCGGCGACCGATGGACCGATGCCGCAGACCAAGGAGCACGTGTTGCTGGCTCGCCAGGTGGGCGTGCCGTACATCGTGGTTTTTCTGAACAAGTGCGACGCGGTCGAAGACGGCGAGCTGATCGACCTGGTCGAGATGGAAGTGCGCGAGTTGCTGACCAAGTACCAGTTCCCGGGCGACGACGTGCCGGTGGTTCGCGGTTCGGCGCTGGGCGCGTTGAACGGGGAAGCGCAGTGGGAGGCGAAGATCGACGAGCTGATGGAGGCGGTGGACAAGAACGTGCCGCAGCCGAAGCGCGATATCGAGCTGCCGTTCCTGATGCCGATCGAAGATATCTTCTCGATCTCCGGACGCGGCACCGTGGTTACGGGCCGCATCGAGCGCGGCAAGGTGAAGGTGGGCGAGAACGTGGAGATCGTTGGCTTCCGCGAGACGCGGACGACGGTGTGCACGGGCGTCGAAATGTTCAAGAAGCAGCTGGACGAGGGCCTGGCGGGCGACAACGCCGGCATCCTGCTGCGTGGCACGCCGAAGGAAGACGTGGAGCGCGGAATGGTGCTGGCCAAGCCGGCGTCGATTACGCCGCACACCAACTTCAAGAGCTCGGTGTACGTGTTGAGCAAAGAAGAGGGTGGTCGCCATACGCCGTTCTTCAAGGGCTACCGGCCGCAGTTCTACTTCCGCACGACGGACGTGACGGGAGTGGCGGAGTTGCCGGCGGGCGTGGAGATGGTGATGCCGGGCGACAATGTGGAATTGCAAATCGAACTGATTACGCCGGTGGCCATGGAGAAGGGACTGCGCTTCGCGATTCGCGAAGGCGGCAGGACCGTGGGCGCGGGAACGATCAGCGAAATCATCAAGTGAACCGTGGGTCGTGAATCGTAAAGGATCACGATTCACGAAAGACGGCAGACGAAAAGGATTGGGATATGCGGGAAATCATTACGATGGAATGCACCGAGTGCAAGGAGCGGAACTACTCGACAACGAAGAACAAGAAGACCGTTACGGGTCGTCTTGAGTTGAAGAAGTTCTGCAAGCGCTGCCGCAAGCACCAGGTGCACAAAGAGTCGAAGTAAAGCAGCTTCTAGCTGCTAGCTATTAGCTCCATTGTCTGGAAGTTGAAATGTGAGTTCTAGCGCAGCAAAGCGAGAAGCTAGGAGCTGATGGCTGGTTTTACAGGGGCGTAAGCTCAACGGCTAAACTGCCGGTCTCCAAAACCGGACTTGTCGGTTCGAATCCGACCGCCCCTGCCAGAGATACAGGAAGCAGGGAATAGGGAACAGGGAATTGAAAAACCTGAACCCTGGAACAGGAAGCACAGCATGGCGACGAAGACAGCATTAGAAAAGGGCGAGGAACGGTCAAAGAAACGGCAAGAGCCGGGTGCGCTCCAGGAGTTTGGCGGGGGCGCATTGAGCAAGTGGACGGAATTGACGACTTTTCTTCGCGATGTGCGCGCGGAAATGCGCAAGGTCGTTTGGCCGGGTTGGAAGGAAGTAAGAGTGACGACAGGGGTGGTGATTGTGACGACCTTCCTGTTCGCGCTGTACTTTTTTGTGGTGGACGGCATATTCAAAGTTGCGGTGTATGGGCTGCTGGGCCGGCTCGGTGGTGGATTGCAGTAGAACCGGCGGCACGGAATCGAGAGTGGCATGAAGGAAGACTTAGAGCAATCCGCAGAGATAGAGTCCGCAGAGACGGGTTCGGCGGAGGCACAGGTGGAAGCAGCGGCGCCAGAGACAGCGGAAGCTGAGACGGCACAAGCGGCGGATACAAAGGCGCCAGCGGCAGAGGCCGGCGCGCCAGAGTCGGTGGCAGAGCCCGCCGCGGCCGCGACTGCAGCAGAGCCGCAGCCGGTGAAGAACGAGAATTTCCGGTGGTACATTTTGCACGCTTACTCGGGGTTTGAGCGCAAGGTGCGCGAGTCGATCGAGAGCCGCGTGCAGGCATTTGGATTGAAGGAGCGCGTGGGCCGTGTGATGATTCCCACCGAGCCGGTGACGGAGATCGTAAACGGCAAAAAGCGCACGGTGGAGCGGGTGTTTTTGCCCGGCTATGTGCTGGTAGAGATGGAACTGGACAATGAGTTGTGGCACGTGCTGAAGGACACGCCGAAAGTGACGGGGTTCCTGGGCACGGGCGACAAGCCCGTGGCGCTGAGCGAGGAAGAAGTGAGCTCGATTCTCTTCCGCTCGGAGACGACCAAAGACAAGCCGCGGATGAAGATCAAGTTTGAGAAGAGCGAACAGGTGCGCATTACGGATGGGCCGTTCGCAAACTTTAACGGCGTGGTAGACGAGGTCAACGAGGATCGCGAGACTTTGAAGGTGATGGTGACGATTTTCGGGCGGTCAACGCCGGTCGAACTGGAGTTCGGCAAAGTGGAAAAGATTGAGTAACTGCAGTTTCCAGCTACTAGCTTCAAGCTTCTAGCCAGGGCGTCGACCTAGCAGACACTGGTTTGAAGCGAACGCTGGATCTTCAGTACCCAAATTTTTAAAAAGATGAACCAGCTAATAGCTAGAAGCTAGGAGCTAGCAGCCGGTTGCGAAGGAACAAACAATGGCACCTCCGAAGAAGATTAACGGCTACGTGAAGTTGCAGATCGAAGCCGGCAAAGCGACACCAGCGCCTCCAGTCGGCCCTGCGCTGGGCCAGGCGCAGGTCAATATTATGGAGTTCTGCAAGCAGTTCAACGCGAAGACGCAGAACAAGGAGATGGCCGGGCTGATCATTCCGGTCGTCATCACGGTGTATGGCGACCGCACTTTCAGCTTTATCACCAAGACTCCGCCGGCCGCGGTGCTCTTGAAGAAGGCGGCAGGGATCGAGAAGGGATCGGGCACGCCTAACAAGGAAAAGAAGGGCAAAGTGACCGAGAAGCAGGTGCGTGAGATCGCCACGCAGAAAATGCCGGACTTGAATGCGGCATCGATCGATGCGGCGGTCAAGAGCATCAAGGGAACGGCGCGATCGATGGGGATTGAAGTGGTGGGATAAGAACGGCGAGCCAGCGAGTTAACAAGCTAGCGAAAAGGCCCCGAACCGGGGCCTTTTCTGCAGGCGGGTTGGCGAGTTTGTGGAAGTAGGATGAGTCTCTGAACTTGGAATCCTGGGGTGCAACGGATTCGAAGTGAATGTAAAAGGTCCTCCGAGAACAAGGAGGGCCTTTTGAGTTTGTAAGAAAGTTTTCAGGCAGAGCGGCGGGAGTTGTCGGGTTCTACGCTAAGCGGATGAAGATTCTGATGCTTTCAGTCCGACAATTTCGATCTCGAGGCCGCCGAAGTCGGGGTGGTCGTTTTCGCGGATGCGGTAAGCGAGGTCGATGAGGCTGCCTTCGGCGAGGCGAAGCTCGAAGGCGCGCTGGGCGAGGTTCCAGCCGATGGCGCGAATGGAAGCTGTGGGCACAGCTGACGTTGGCAGGGAGCTGGACGCAACGTGCTGTGCGGGCGAATCCTGCGTGAGCTGGAGAGAGAGGTGTTTGGCCTTCATGATGCGTGGAGGTGCGACGAGACGCGCGGAGTGGGAGATGAAGATAGGCTCGGGATTGCCGTGGCCGAGCGGCTCGAGTTTGCGCAGCCATCCGGCGAGAACGGGAGTGATGCGGTCGAGCGGCAATTCTGCGTGAATGCGCAGGAGGCGCTCAGGCTCGCGCGCGGCGAGGTGCACATTGGCGTAGTCGCGCAGTCGGCGCTTGAGGTCGGGAAGTTTTTCAGCGGGGAGAGCGAAGCCAACAGCGAAGGCGTGGCCGCCGAAGCGGGTGAACAGGTCGGCGCAGGATTCGATGGCAGCGAGAAGCGGGAATCCGTCGACGGAGCGGCCGGAGCCGTGGGCGATTCCATTTTCGACGCTGATCACGAGCGCGGGCTTGGCGGTGCGCTCGACGACGCGCGAGGCGAGAATGCCGATGACGCCGCGATGCCAACCGTCGCCATCGATAACAAGGAGGCGGTCCGAGATGCAATCGGCGTCAGAGCAGAGGCGGGTTTCGATGACGGCGAGCGCAGCAGCCTCGACTTCGCGACGCTCCTGATTGAGGCGCTCGAGTTTTGTGGCGAGATCGACGGCGCGATGGGAGTCGCGCGTGGTGAAAAGTTCGATGATCTCAGAGGCGACGTCCATGCGGCCAGCGGCGTTGATGCGCGGTGCGAGCCGAAATGCGACATCGAATCCGGTGATCGGCTTTGTGGCGGGGTCGAGTGCGGCGGCGGCAAACAAGGCGCGGAGGCCAGCGCCGATGGGGCGGCGGAGCTCGCGCAGGCCGAGGGCGGCGATGGTGCGATTTTCGCCGTGGAGGGGAACGGCGTCAGCGACGGTTGCGATAGCCGCCATTTTGAGAAAGCTAGGCAGAGTCTTTTCGCGCAGGCGGGCAGGATCCCGGCGAACTCGATCGGACTTCTCAAGCAAAGCCTGCGCGAGCTTGAGCGCGATGGCGGCACCACAAAGACTTTTTTCCGGATAGGCGCACCCGGGTTGATTCGGGTTCAGGATGGCGAGGGCGGCGGGAAGCGCGTCGTTTGCGGCAGTCAAGTGGTGGTCGGTGATGATGAGGTCGAGGCCGAGACGGCGCGCGGTTTCAGCTTCAGCGAATGCGCGCATGCCTGTATCGACTGTGACGACTACGCGGACGCCTTCGGCGTGAGCCGCTTCAAGCACGCTGGATTGCATGCCGTAGCCATCGCGCAGGCGATGGGGGACGTGAAAGCGGACTTGACCGCCCAGCATTTCGATTGCTGTTTTGAGAAGGACTACGGCGACAGTGCCATCCACGTCATAGTCGCCATAGAGAAGGATGGGCTCGCCTGCAGCGATGGCGCGTTCGAGACGATCAACGGCAGTGGACATGCCAAGCATGAGAAAGGGATCGTGCAGGTGGGCGGCCTCGGGGTTGAGGAAGCAGAAAGCCTCAGCAGCCGAGGTGATGCCGCGCGCGATGAGCAACTCGGCCAGGACAAGGGGCAGGCGCGCTTCACGGGCCAGCGAAGCGGACTGATCAGGATGAGGCTTGGAGAGGAGCCAGCGCTGCGGCGGCAGCGCGCGAGTTTGCGTTGTACGGTTCGGGATCCCGGTGGCGTCGGCTACGACGTTGGCGGCGTTGGCCACAGGGACTTACTCATCCTCGTCGTCGTGGGAATGAGCGTCGTCGATGACGATGTCGTGGAAGCTCTCGATATTTTCGAGGAGCGACTGGTAGCGCTCGTACCACTCCGTAGTGGTTTCGTGGAGGAAGACGATGCCGCCGTAGATGAAGCCCAACTGAATATAGCCCAGCATGCCGGAGTATTTGCGGAGCCACTTGGCTTCGACCAGTTCCGCCGCTTCCTCGTCGGGGAAGTTCATCTCGCCGGCTTCCTCAATGAGCGCGTCGAGCTCCTCGCGGTCCAGCGTCATTTCGCTGAAGGTTACGAAGGGAGCGCCCACGTGTTTGGCCATCTCCACAAAGTCTTTCCACGCGTCCGGATTGCCGCGACCCTCCCAGAGGACGGATGGAATGTCGTCCGTGACATAACCGGGGAGGCGATGGAGACCATGACCCTCAATAAAGGCCACCATGTCGTCTTTCAGCGAGAGGAGGTTATCGGCGCTCATTGTCAAACTTCCATTTTCGCAGATGCGGGCGGGAAGGATCAGGAAAACTTTTTTGCCGGGATGTGCCGTGGGTTCACCCGGTGGGATCGCGATTGTCATGGGCGACTGATGGGAGAGGCGGAGTTGTTACTCTTGAATAGATTGAGGAGGATGCCGCTTGCCCAAGTTCGAGCACCACGTCTTTGTTTGCCATAATGTCCGCCCCGCCGACGCACCCCGGCCCTCGTGCACCGCGGAGGGAAAGAGCGAGTTGCACACGCGGCTCAGCCAACTAACCAGGGATGCGGGCCTTGCCGGGAGAGTGAGGATCAACAAGTCCCTGTGCCTGGATCAATGTGAGCACGGGCCGACAGTGGTGGTGTACCCCGAGGCTGTGTGGTACGGCAACGTGCAGCCGGAAGATGCGGATGAGATTGTGAAGGAGCATCTCGTGGGTGGCAGGCCAGTGGAGCGGCTCCGCATCGCCGAGGAATGCATCAACGCGAAGACGTGCCCGCACCGGAGCTAAAGGCGGGGAACAGCGAACAGAAATGCTGCGGAGTTAGCGGTGTTAGCGGGGCTAGCGGAGTTTAGACGCAGGCGGAGGGAGTGGGGCGAGTTTAAAGATGAAGCGAAGAGAATTCATCAAGCTGGCGGGAGGGGCTTCGGCGGCGACAGTGGCTCGCGGCGCGATGGCGCAGTCGGGCCGCGGCTGTTTGATCAAGATCGATTCCCGCGATCCTGTAGCTGGATCGCCGCCGGTAGCCTGGGCGGCGGAACAACTTCGCGCGGCGCTGGCAGCGAAAGGTGCATTGTGCCGGGTCGTTAAGGGCGGCGAGAAACTTCTTGGCGCGGCATTCTATGTGCTGGTGAATTCAGAGGAAGCGACGTCCGCCGGACTGACGCCGGCCGCCAACGCGCCACGATCGCCGGTGTGGCAGGGCGAACGAGAAAGTTTTGCGTTGACTCCGATCCGGTACGCCGGAGCGCAGGCGACGATTGTTTCGGGCAGCGATGTTCTCGGGTATGTGTATGGGCTACTGGAACTGGCGGAGCGGGTGCGTTTTGGCACCGACTGGAGAACGGCGCTTCACTTGGCTCAGCAAGTTGTTGAGCGACCGGCCAACGAAGTACGTAGCGTTGGCCGTTATTTTTGCAGCGAGGTCGAGGACAAGCCGTGGCTTTACGACAAAGATTTCTGGCTGGGGTACCTGGATTTGCAGGCAGCGTGCCGGTTCAACCGGTTCTGCCTCGCGTTCGGGCTGGAGTACGACTTTCCTAGAGGCGTGACCAGCGATTACCTGCATTTCCCGTATCCGTATCTATTGAACGTTCCGGGTTACGCCGTGCGCGTGATGCAGCGGGCTGCGCCAGATGGAACAGTTCTGCCGGCGCCGGTTGAGCTGAGCGATCACGAACGGCAGATGAATCTGGACGCGCTGAAGTTTATTGCGGCGCAGACGGCGGCGCGTGGGCTGCACTTCCAACTGGGAATCTGGACGCACGCCTACCAGTGGACCGACAGCCCGAACGCATACCACAGCATCGAAGGGCTGACGAAGGAGACGCACGCGGCGTATTGCCGCGACGGGCTGGCGATGCTGCTGAAGCAGTGCCCTGAAATTGAAGGGCTGACGCTACGCGTGCACGGCGAGAGCGGGATTCCGGAAGGGAGTTACGACTTCTGGAAGACGTTATTTGAGGCGATTGAGGGATGCGGACGCAAGATAGAGATCGACATGCACGCCAAGGGCGTGGACGAAAAGATGATCGACATTGCCAACGCAACGGGAATGCCGGTGAAGTTGGGAGCCAAATATTCCGCCGAGCATCAGAGCCTGGGTTACCAGCAAGCGGACATTCGCGCGCTGGAAATTCCGAAAACGAATGTCGAGGCCGAAGCCGGGCCGTTCAGCCTGAGCTCGGGCTCGCGGTCGTTCACGCGGTATGGATATGCGGATTTTTTGAATGCAGGAAGCAAATACAAAGTGCTGTTTCGACTTTGGCCGGGCACGCAGCGGCATTTGCTGAGCGCCGATCCGGAGATGGCGGCGGCATATGGAAGGACGGCGCATTTTTGCGGCGCGGTGGGTCTGGATTTGATGGAGCCGCTGACGTTCAAGGGAAGGGAAGGATCGGGACACGCAGGAGGACGATGCGCATATAGCGACGCGAGCCTGAATCCGAAGAACGACTGGGAAAAATTCGAGCTTTACTACAGAGTGTGGGGCCGGCGGCTCTATGATCCCGATGCGAATGCGGAGCCGTGGCGCAGGTGGTTGCGCAAGGGGTTTGGGGCTGGGGCAGTCGCGGTGGAGACGGCTGTGGCCAATGCCAGCCGGATTTTGCCGCTGCTGACTTCGGCGCATCTGCCGTCGGCATCGAATCACTCGTTTTGGCCAGAGATGTACACGAACATGCCAATGGTTCGAGCGAGCGGGGAGCTGGAGCCATACAGCGATACGCCGGAGCCGAAATACTTTGGGACAGTGAGCCCGCTCGATCCGCAACTGTTCGCGACTGTCGACGAGCACGCGACGGATGTGATGGGAGGGACATGGAATCCCAAATATTCGCCGATCGAGATGGCGCAGCGGATGGAGGATTCCGCGACGACAGCAACGGCGGCATTGGACCAGGCACGGCGTTTGACAATTTCGCGGCGCAGCGCGGCGTTTCGCAGGATTGAAGCGGATGTGGAGATCCAGATTGGGCTGGGATGGTTTTTCGCATCGAAGCTGCGCGGCGGAGTGTTGTATTCAGTCTTTGAGCAATCGGAGGAGACAAAGGCGGGCCGGAAGGCGATCGACGAGTATGGGATGGCTCGGGAGGCATGGGCGGACATGGCCAAGGCAGCCGCGGCAGTTTACCGGAGCGACGTTTCCTACGGAAGCACGGCAATGCGGCGCGGACACTGGAGCGACCGGCTGAGTGCGATCGACAAAGATATTGAAGCGTTGACAGCGCGCGTAAAGAGCGCCGGGCAGTCGGACGTGTCGAGCGAAAACACCCGTCGCGCGACTGGAGAGGCTATGGGCAGGCCAGGACGGCCCGTCCTGGCGTGTGCACACAAGCCGCCCGTGAGTTTTGATGCCGGTGCCCCGCTGGCGCTGGCGGTGACAGCTCTGGTTCCGGATGAGGTGGTCTCGATTCGTCTCCATTACCGGCATGTGGACCAGGCGGAGCGGTGGAAGCGGGTCGAGATGCAAGGAGATGGAGGGAACTTTACGGCGACGATTCCGGCGGATTACACGCGGTCAGGTTTTTGGCTCGAGTACTATTTTGATCTTGCAGGGAAGAGCGGGGAGACGCGGCTGGAGCCAGCTTTCAATGAGACGCTTTCCAATCAGCCGTACTTTACGGTGCTGCGGGAGGGCTGACCTGTAGGGCTCAAAGAGACCCTGGCCTAAAGGACCGATGACTCGGACGGGATTATTCAGGAGACAAGAGGCCCTGCGCCCGCGGTTTTTCTCAAGGGTGAAGCTGCTGCCGGGTGTACAGGCGCGGGCGGGGTGCGGTATCCTGACACTTAACCCATGATTTTTTCCCGCGACTACATCGGGTACCTCACCCGCCGTACGGTCAAGCACCTGATCGACGCCAAGATGATCACCACCAGCGACTTGAAGGTGACGGAAGAGCGCGTGAATGCGGCGCTGCTCGAAGAGCTTGCGCTGGAAGACCGCATCAACGAAGAAGTGCGCGTGATTCTGGACGCCTATTCAGAGGAGATGCGCAAGAGCGGTGCGCAATACGCCGAGATGTTCAAAAAGGTAAAGGGCGAGCTGACCAAGAAATACAAGGCGGTGCTATGAGGATCAGCCGCGACAAGCTGAACAAGCTGGCGCACACCGTGGCGGACACTCTGGCTGAGGTGGACCAGGTGGGATTCCTGGAGGATCGGAACACGATCCGTCAGGAGGCGCGGAAGGAGCTGGAGCTTCTGTTGATGGAGGAGGCGAAGATCGACATGATGGCGCGGCAGAAGATCGCCAACCAGCGGAAGATCATCCAGGAAGGTTCGCAAGAGTGGGACATTCTGTACCGTAAATACTATAACGATGAAGTGCGGAAGCTTGGGATCTGAGGCGGTTTCGGGCTAATCGCGCCATTGGATTGAGGTCAGATTTTTGTTAAAGTAAGGAAGTGGCTCGCGTCCGCGGGCTGACTCCGAACCACGCGTGGCGCTATCGTCTAGGGGTTAGGACGTGAGATTCTCAATCTTAAAACCCGGGTTCGATTCCCGGTAGCGCTACCAGTCAAGACACGCTAAAGCCCTCTAAATCAGGGGGCTTTTCGCTTGCCCGGAAAACCTGCTAACTCTCGCTGGTCACAATTCACGCATTCCGTGGTACACATTTTGGTACACAGTCCATCCGGGGCACGCTGAGCCATCTGCTTGCCCGGGCCGCGCACTCATGATCGACATACGATTCCCTGGCTGGCGTCAACATTGTTGCGGCATGTGCTTGGGTGCGGTACGCTTTCCGCATCGCTCTGTCATGCTCACTTACTCACAGCTTGTGGATTACATGCGCGCTCGTCATCAGCGCGAGCCGTGGTGCGCGATCGCGGCGAGCTTGGGAGTATCCCGTCAGGCTGCGGATGGATGGCTTACCGGGGCGCGGCGTCCGTCCCGTACAGTGCTGATCCTGGCCGCGATGCTGGCGCGTGGCGAGACCGGAGAGTGGCCGCTGACCGGATCAGGCGACTTGTCCGGCAGAGCGGGGTGAGGCGGCTTTGCCGTGTTTTCTCCCTTCCCCGCTCAAATCGCGGCAACGCTACAAAAGGTGTACACCAAAGGTGCATACTTTCAGTGCATACTCTTCACATGGAAATCAAACATTGCGAGCGTTGCGGGGGCGACTGGTGTTACCGGGGAACCGGCAGGCCGCTGCGCTGCGGGAAGTGCAAGAGTCCCTACTGGGACCGGCCACGCACCGGGGGCAAGCGCCAGCGGGTGAGGAAGTCCTGAAATCCCTCATCCACCCTTCAACCATGAGACCTGCTAAATTCAAGCCGAAGCGCCGGCGAAACAGAAGAGCTGAAGCCCTCGCTCGTTTGCACGCTGGGAACAGAACCATGAAGATTCCAACTCAATGAATGAGCGAGCTATGATCCATCCCTACTCCCCCTACCGTCTGCGCGCCCTCCGCCAGCGCGCGCTGCTGAGTCAGCGCGAGGTGGAGAGGCTGACTGGCATCTCGGACTCGACTATCGCTTATCTCGAAAGCGGGCAGCACAAGCCGCAATCAGTAACGCTCAACAAGCTGCTCCTGTTGTACGGCATCAACATTAGGAGGCTTGAGAACCAGGAGCGGGCCTGGGGGATTCCCGATCCGATCGAAGCGCCCCGGCCCATCCGGGCCAGCGAAATCCCCTCGGACCTTTGGCGTCGCTGCGGAGGGTGACTCCGGGCGGAGGGGGTGACGGGCGGGTGTTTTCGTGCCAAAATGCCCCTACTTTGCCCTTATAGTGGGACTTTCCAAATCCAATTTTCGCGGCAGGGCGCGGCCTTCAGACGCGCTCAAACAGGCCCGGCAGAGTTGTTTTCAGGCCCTTGCTGATCCGTTCAATATTCACCAGCGAAACATTCCGCACGCCGCGCTCGATTCCACTGCAGTTCGTCCTGTGCAGGCCGCACCGCTCCGCCGCCTCTTCCTGATTGATTCCCTGTTCCTCGCGGATGCGACGAATGGCGCGGCCAAACCGGATGCGAATATCGACGGGCATTCGTTGCCATGATCGAATCGGGCAGCCGATGCGTACACAGCCGACGGGTCACATTAAAGTTGCAGCTTCATGCCTCAATCGCGTCATCCTTTGACGACTAGAGCTGGCTGAGAATATAGGCTCCGGTACTCCTGTCATTCCGAGAGGGTCTTTACGCGGTCGCTGCCTCTCGCCATTCGCGCAATTGGAGGATGGAAGCAGGCTTCGTCCCTGGCTCGAAGTAGCCGGTGGTGAGGCTAGGGGCTGAGCAGCCGGAGCGAGGTAGAAACATGAGAACGCGATTCTATTGTCTGTGCGCAGTCCTGGCGCTCGTGTTGTGCGTTTCCGTGTCGCAGGCACAGGCCACCTCTCCGGCGACAGCCCAGAACAAAGGTATTGACCTGGCCGTGCTCGCCAAAGCGAATGTTGGAGATGCAGAGGCGCAGCACGAGCTTGGCGATATGTATTACTTCGGCCAAGGGGTGCGGCGGGACTATGCTCAAGCCGCGATCTGGTATCGAAAGGCAGCGGAGCAAGGCAACCATGATTCGCAATACAGAATTGGCGTACTGTATCAATTCGGTTGGGGTGTTCCAAAAGATGACGCACAGGCTTTCGTTTGGATCAAGAAGGGTGCTGAACAAGAGGACGCAAATGCCGAGCGCCTCCTTTCCGTGTGCTACGCCAAAGGACTGGGTGTTCCAAAAGATGACGCGCACGAGATTTTCTGGCTTTTCAGAGCAGCAGAGGACGGAGATCCCAATTCGCAATACATCATCGGTTGGGTGTACGAAGACGGCTTGCAGGGGTATCGTCAGGACTACGCGGAAGCCTATTTCTGGTTGAACCTTGCTGCTTCGGGACCGGCCGCACCCAAATATCGAAAAGAGGCTGTAAAGAGGCGAGACAAAGTCGCCTCACATTTGACTCAAGCCGAGCTGTCCCGCGTACAGGAGCGGGCGGATGAATGGCGCAAGAATCACCCCGCGCAATCGCAATGAAAGCGCGATTCTCTTTTTCGTGTTTCGAGATTCGCAGGCGACTATTTCCGACAAATGGATTTGTTGCCGGACCTGAGTCGGCTCAGAGTCCCTTCAGCAAGTCCGAGAGATTTGTTCCGAGAGCAGTTGCGACTTTCCTGAGTGTCCGCAAGCCCGGCTCGCGGGTCCCGCGTTCCAAGTCAGAGATGTGGACCTCGTGGACGCCTGAATGCTCGGCAAGGTCAATCTGCCGCCAGCCCTTGGCCCGGCGCAGCTTCCTGATGCGCTCACCCGTCGCCGCACAGATGTCCTTTGCCATCCGTCCATGATCGGATTAGCCTTTGCGCTATATTTAGCGCATACGCTC